>CAZRRN010000054.1:0-18330 GCA_964602475.1 uncultured Lachnospiraceae bacterium
TATTTAAGTCTCAAAAGAACAGGCTCGGGCAGGTTCCGTTTGCTTTTTTCGGTGGTGCACAGGGCTGTGAACGGCAGATGCTGCGTTTTGGTTCAAAGGAGACCTGTGGTTATGAAGAACCGTTTCCGATCACAGAGATATTGATTGAACCGGTTCATCCGAAGTTCTCCGAAGAACTGACGCACCGCGATTTTTTGGGAGCCCTGATGAATCTTGGAGTTGACAGAGCAGTGTTTGGCGATATATTCACAGAGGACAAGCGTGCGCTGATCTTCTGTGAGACCGGTATTTCAACGGTTCTGCTCAGTGAATTGACAAAGGTACGGCATACGGATGTTCGGTGCAGCATACCGGAGCTTCTTCCGGATTTTCTAACAATGGAATATAACAGAATTTCGTTAAATGTTGCCTCCGAACGGCTCGATGCGGTAATCGCGGCCGCCTATAAGCTCTCAAGGAGCAAAAGCGCAGAGCTGATTAGGGACGGGAAGGTCTTCGTAAATGCAGCTCTGACAGATAACACAGGAATGGTTCTGCCGCAGGATGCGATTGTTTCGGTGCGTGGCAGCGGGCGGTTCATCTATCGTGGAGTAGAGTACCGGACAAAAAAAGACAGACTGCGGATTGTGATTGAAATGCCGTAAACCGCAGCCTGACAGTGTTAACCGGTTAGATTGATTGAGATTATTCCGTATTAGAAACGGCGTATTTTACCACATAGATAATGCAGCTGTTTGCAAGACGCTCTGACACGGATCCTGCAAGCCGATATCGGCAGAAGGTTCCGTCCTTCGCACTGCAGCGGCAGCTCTCGATGAGAAAATCTGTCTGACCCTCCAGAATTTCATGAATTGCCTTGTCGATTATAGGACGGTCTTCTGTAAGCACTGTAAAATACGGATCGTCTGCAACGTGGGCGGAGAATTCTTCACGAAGATATCCGGATGGTTTATAGTAGCCATCATTGAAATACAACAGCCGTATCTTGTCTGCAGCTAACTCATAGGTTGCCAGACCTCCCGGAATGCATCCGGTCAGAAGCTTCAGCTTTTCAAAGGCATCACGGGATTCTGTAATATCACGCCCGATACCGTACAGACCGATGATCTCATCCTTGGAATCCCGAAGAAGATACTTTGAAGTACTCGAATAACGTGGGAGCTCATTCGGGGAAGGGATAAATTCCGTTACATCGACCAAAGACTCTTCGCTGGACATAAGAGCTTCATCGTCATGACGGTATTTATCAGCCAGTTCCCTGTCGAACAAATCATAATCGGTCTTTCCGATTAAGCGACGGCTGCTTTCGTAACCGATCATATGGGCGAATTCCTGACTGGCACAGATGTACCGAAAGTCTCTGTCCTTGGCAAAGGTCAGATCGGTGGTGGATTCCATAATGGCGGACAATGCAACCGGCACCATTTCCCGATAGGATATCGTTTCGTCGGAAATAGGACTGTAGGCGGCATAAACAAGATACTTTCCTTCTTCCTGCCGGACCAGCCTTGCATCTATATGGAACTGCCGGTATTTCTCTGTACCGTACAGAATTCTGGTATCCAGGGAATAATCGCGCCCGTGCCGAATTGCTTCTGTAAGTTCCTTCCTGTGAGCAGGAATATCATCCGGATGGATGGAATCCAGAATCGATTCGAATTTACCGTTTTTTGATTTGCGTCCGACAAGCTCCCAGTACCGCTTATTGAGATGAAGAGGTGTCATTGTCTGTCCGTTCAGCTCGTAAAGAGCAGTTCCGAAAGGAAGATTATCCATGATGGAGGTCAGCCGTTGTGCGGCAACAATACTGCGCCGTTCTGCTTCGCGTTCCTTTTGCTCTGCTCTGCGTTGTGCAGTGATGTTCTCACTGATGCAGTAAATCAGGTGGCAGTCATCCGCCGTGGCGATGACACGCATTGTTGAGCGCAGATAGGTCTCCTTTGGGCAACCGGGTAAGTCGCGAAACATGAATTCGTCAGTAAATTCGTTACCCGTATTGATAGCACTCTTCAGACTGCTGTGAAAATGTGGAGCTTGGTTTTTGTCGAGCAATGCAATCCAGTCAAGCTTCAGAATATCATCAACCGTCATGGTTTCGCTGTTAAGGGCATTAAGATACTTATTATTGACACGAAGAAATTCAATATGTTTATTCCGGTATTCAAAGATACAGGCAGCACCGATATAGCTGTTGAAAATAATGGTATCCATGGACTTTGGATCCCAGAAATTGTTATTATCAAGATTTTCAACGGTTTCCAGTGTAATGAGGCTTTTTTCCTTGATGGTTTTTATAGCGGATACTTCATAATCTGCTGCCGGCATCGGTTTTGCATACAGATATCCCTGAACATACTGACAGCCGATGGTTTTCAGATAATCGGCCTGCAGAGTGGTCTCGACTCCTTCGGCAATCACGGACATTCCAAGCCATTTGGCCATGCGGACGATAGATTCCAGAATATTTCCGCCCCGTTTGGAATTGCTGGTATCCTCAAGAAATCGCATATCAAGCTTTAATATTTGTGCAGGAACATCCTTCAGGGTATTAAGTGAAGAATAACTGCTGCCGAAATCATCAATCTCAATTGTAAAACCAAGGTCAATCAACTGGTGAACAACCCGGATAATCTGATCGGCAGATTTGGAAAATGCAGATTCGGTGATTTCAAGACGAAGCAAATCAACCGGAAGCTCATACTTAAGAATTAATCCGTTCAGTACCTCCGGTAAATCCTCCTTGAAAATATCATATCTTGAAATATTTACGGAGACCGGGAGCGGATTTCTTCCTTCATTATGCCATTTCTGAAGCTGCCGGCAGGTATCCTCCCAGATATATTTATCGAGTTCATAAATGAATCCGTTTTTTTCAAAGACCGGAATAAATTCGCCCGGTGAAATCATTCCGCGTTTCGGATGACGCCATCTTGCCAATGCTTCTGCACCAATCAGTGCATTGTTCGCAAGATTATACTGGGGCTGGAACCAGACTTCAAACTGATGTTCGGTGATTGCTTTGCTCATATCACTGACAATCTGCTGCTCACTGACAAGCGCAAGCAGCATGGATTCATCAAAATACGCAAGATGCTTATCGTAACGTCCCTTTACGGACTGTTTTGCGATACAGGCACGGTCATAAATTGCACTTGCAGGAAGAGAGCAGTCCTCAATAATATATCTTCCGGTGCTAAGTACAAGATTCATGGATAAATCCGCAGGAAGAATTCCGGAATTATGTATATTATCAATATATTGAATTACTTTATTTTGGTTAGGAAAAATGCCGGCAAAATTATCACCGGAAATTCGACCGCAGAGACCGGCGACATGGTCAAAGGCTTTCATTAATACGGAACCGATGTGCTTTAGTATACGGTCGCCCTCCAGAACTCCGTACTGGTCGTTTACAAGCTTGAAATTGTCGATATCCAGACACATCAGAATAAAAGTACCGGCATTCTGGAACTTATAGAGCTTTTCCGCCTTGTCAAGAAAGAATTCACGGTTATAAATACCGGTCAGCTTATCCTTCTGACTGGCATTCACGATGGACGCGGTTTCACGAAGTGTAATGTTGTTATACAGGCAATGTCTTACCAACTCAGGATTGTAAGGCTTTGTAATAAAATCGTTGGCGCCGCAGACAAGAGCCTTGACACGCGCCTGCTCATCATCTGAACCGGTAACAACAATAATGGGAAGCTGAACAAGAAGAGGATTCTCACGGACGAGACGAAGAACTTCATAACCATCCATAACCGGCATAGAAATATCGAGCAGTACGGCGGAAAGAAGGTCATGCTTTTTACGAATGATCTCCAGAGCTTCCAGCCCGTTTGCTGCCTCCAGAATATCATACTCCCTTATTAGCCCTGCCCGCAAAACCATTCGGTTGAGTGCACTGTCATCTACAATCAGAATTTTTTTTGCCATATTGTAAAGCCTCCTACTCGACCCTAATTCATTATAGCCTTAAATATTAGCAAAAGCAACAAATATTTATATAAACTCTGAAAAAATGACGTTTAATGTTGCTCGATACATAAAAACGAAGAATTGTTTAGAGTCAATTCGCAATTCGAATATTGCGTAAAAAGTATGGTATTGACATTTTCTTTATATATTAATTAAGAAAAATGTTTATAATATGATAAGAAAAGATATTCCTATGTGAACATAAAAAAGCTAAACTCTTTCATGAGACGGGTAATAGGTCTTTACAGATTTGTGTCTGCGCGCTGCCTGATGCAAAGTCTGTTATGCTTAAAAGCGGCGCGGAAATGGAGAATAGTGTGAAAGATATTAACTGGGCACAGGAGACTGCGGCAAAAATAAAAAAGAAAATGGCGGTTGTGGTACAAAGAAATCGTGGGAACATCCCCTATACCACAGTAAACGGACGGTATAACGATTGTTCCGGTGAGGCGGTCTGCTGGTGGACGAACGGCTTCTGGGGAGGAATGATGTGGCAGCTCTATAAAGCAACCGGAGAGATGATTTATAAAGAAATTGCAGAAGCGACGGAGAAGAAGCTTGACCGTGCACTGATGAACGGTCTCGGAATGGATCACGACAGTGGCTTTCGCTGGCTGCTTACGGCAGTTGCCAACTATCGTCTGACAGGAAACAAGGACTCACTTAACCGTGGGATCCTGGCTGCCGACAATCTTGCAGGACGGTTTAATCCGGCGGGTAATTTCATCCGGGCATGGAACGACGAAGGGAAAGGCAGCAGGGCAGGCTGGGCTATCATTGACTGCATGATGAACCTTCCGCTGCTGTACTGGGCATCTGAAGAACAGAAGGATCCGCGCTACCGCCATATTGCCATGCGTCATGCCGATATGGCGATGAAGAACTTCATCCGGGAGGATGGATCGGTAAAGCACATAATACGGCTGAACCCGGAGAACGGTGCATATATCGAAAGCTTAGGAGGACAGGGCTATGCGGTCGGTTCTTCCTGGACCCGCGGACAGGCCTGGGCGATTTACGGCTTTGCCTTAAGCTATCGTCATGTGAAAGAAGACCGTTATCTTGATACTGCAAGAAGAGTGGCGGATTATTTTATTTCCTGTCTGAAGGAGAATGCTCTCGTTCCGGTAGATTTCCGGCAGCCAAAGGACTGCATGCTGGAGGATTCCACAGCTGCTGCGATTGCCGCATGCGGAATGCTTGAAATTGACCGTCAGCTCAGAGCGGACGGTACCAGCGGATACTATCAGGCAGCGCTTCGTCTGCTGAAAGCCTTGGACAGGAACCGTTGCAACTGGACGACGGAATGTGATAATATTGTTGAAAAATGTACCGCGGCATTTCATGATAAAGAGCACGAATTTGCTATAATTTACGGAGATTACTTTTTCATAGAAGCAGTTTGGAAGCTGAGCGGTGAGGAATTCTTTCTTTGGTAAGAAAGGCGGAGGGAGTTATGGTATTTCAACCACAGGAAACCGATTATGAACGAAGTCCTTATACCGGACTGACAAGAAACAGCTGGCTGGAAGCCGCAAGATACCTTCTTGAAGGTATTTTCAGTAATGTTCCGAATGCTCAGGCGCCGCTTGTCATGCCGCGGAAGGAGAACAAAATCACATATCCGCATGCCGATGCACCGGAAGAAGTTCGTGAGCTGGAACGGAGAGCGGAGATATTTGAAGGACTTACAAGATCCTTCTTTATTGCGGCTCCGCTGATTCATGAGAATCCGGGTCTGACGGTCTGTGGGTATTCTATGAGAGAATATTATAAGGCGCAGGTGCTCCGCTGCTGCACAAGAGAAGATAGTAATTATGCCGGGGATTACGACAATCTGCAGGAGCTGACCGGAAGAAGCGACCCACACCGGGCATTTCAACAGACGGTAGAAACCTGTGCCCTTGTAATCTGTCTGTGGATGAGCAGAAATGAAATCTGGGATACCTACAGCAAACAGGAAAAGGATACCATTGCAGCATTTCTCTCAAGCTTTGCCCATCAGAATACCGTACCGCAGAACTGGCGGCTGTTTAACATGCTGGATATGGCATTTCTCCATATGGAGGGTTATCCGATTGACCGTGAGATTATGGTTGACCATGCACAGGCGATACTTGCATATTATGTGGGTGACGGGTGGTACAGAGACGGTCAGTCGTTTGACTATTATTCCTGCTGGGCATTTAATGTTTACGCACCGCTGTGGAATCTCTGGTATGGGTATGAAAATGAACCGTATCTGGCAAAGCGATTCGAAGAAAATTCAAATTCTTTAATGAAAACTTATGCGGATTTTTTTGACGCAGACGGATTTACCACCATGTGGGGAAGAAGTAATATATATAGAAATGCTGCAACCAGTGCATTTGACGGAAATCTCTTCTTGCGGAATTCCACAGTAGATCCCGGACTGGCAAGACGCATTTCTTCCGGTTCGCTGATGCAGTTTCTGACACGGGATGATTTTCTCTACTGTGGAGTGCCGACGCTTGGCTTCTACGGGCAGTTCTCTCCTCTGGTGCAGGGATACTCCTGTGCAGGTTCGGCTTTCTGGATCGGAAAGGCATTTTTGTGTCTGCATCTTCCCGCAGAGCACCCGTTCTGGACCGCGAAAGAGAACAACGGAAGCTTTGAGAAGCCGTGGCAGGAGGCTGTTAAAAAGACAGTACTAAACGGACCGGCGCTTTGTTTTACGAACCATCGAAAGAACGGAGAGACGATACTGAGAACCGGAAAGGTAGTGAAGAATCCGGCAGATATTTCGGGTATGTGGAATTATCTGAAGCTGTCCTTTAACAGCAAATACCCTTGGGAGGCGACACCGGCAGAGGGCATAGAGGCACAGCAGTATACTTTAACCGACAAGGAGACAGGAAAGCTCGAACGGTGCAATACGATGTTCTGGTGCGGAGAACGAAACGGAATCCTTTACAGAAGACAATTTTTCAACTATAATCTTGATAGAGAGGAACACTGGATGCAGGCGCTTAATCTTGCAGATTTTCCGGTACCGTACGGAATCCTGCGGGTTGATAAGCTACGGCTGTTCCGATGTCCCGTTATGCTTACACTTGGAGCTTACGGATTTCCTGATAACGGAACACAGATTATACGCAGGACACTTGGAACTGCGCAGGCGGTGATTCTGAAAGGATTAGACCATACCGGACGGGAGAAGCAGCTGGCGATGACGGTCTATGATGGTTGGGATGGTCTTAAGCTGGTGCATGGAACCGGAACCAATCCGGATTCAGAGCATTCGGTTGTTGTGTATGCTTATACTGCCAGAACAAAGCAATATGGCGGATTTGAACCATATGAGATGATTTCTCAGGTTATTACAAAAGAGTCTCACGAGGATTTTACCGAGGATGAGCTTTTTCCGATTGCATTAACGGAATATGCGGATTCTGCCCGTGCAGGGGCGTATGGGGATGTTATCCTGCACATGAAGGACGGCAGCAGCCGAGTCATTGATTATGAAATGATAGAAGCGAGGCTGATGCTGTAAAATATGCGAATGAGGGTTTCCTGTCAATGAAGACACGTACAGAATGGTTTCTAAAGGGGATGAAGCACGGAATTCCGATCGCATCGGGATACTTTGCTGTTTCCATTGCACTCGGAATTGCAGCGCGGAATGCAGGTATGACCGCGGTGCAGGCATCTCTTGCCAGCCTTCTGATTACCGCATCTGCAGGAGAATATGTCGGCTTTACGCTGATAGCGGCTCAGGCAGGATACGCCGAGGTCATTATTATGGAAGCTGTTGCCAATGCAAGATATCTTTTGATGTCGAGTGCCTTAAGCCAGAAGCTGAGCAGAAAGACAACACTTGCAGAACGGCTTTTACTGGGAGCCGGCGTGACAGACGAAATCTTTGGTATCTCGGTTGCGGTTCCGGGAAAGCTGGAACCCTGTTATACCTACGGAGCGATGGCGGTTGCGATTCCGGGCTGGACCATCGGAACCTTTCTTGGCGTGGCAATCGGAAATATTCTGCCGGCGATGGTTGTCAGTGCACTGGGTGTCAGTCTGTACGGAATGTTCATCGCAATCTTTATTCCGCCTGCAAAGAATAATAAAATCATTGCCGGGCTTATCCTGCTTAGCTTCCTGACCAGCTATATTCTGAATACGGTAACGCTGTTCGACGGTATTTCCTCCGGGATAAAGACGATTGTACTTACGGTAGTCATTTCTCTGTCAGCGGCAATTCTTTTTCCGGTAAAGGAACAGGAGGCGGAGCATGACACATAACCCGTATCTGTACATCCTTGGAATGGCGTTTATTACCTATCTGATCCGTGTACTTCCGTTAACGCTGATTCGAAAAGAGATTAAAAACAAAACACTGCGTTCTTTTTTATACTATGTGCCTTATGTAACGCTTGCGGTGATGACCTTCCCCGCAATGCTTCGGGCAACACAGAGCATTTATTCCGGGTTGCTTGCAATGCTGGCAGGCATACTGCTTGCATGGAAAGGAAAGAGCCTGTTTGTCGTATCGGTTGGCTGTTGTATTGTAGTTTTTGTGACCGAGCTGCTGATGAAGCTGCTTCTGTAAGCGGGAACAGCCAAGTGAAGACAAGACGCTGTGTCTCACAGAAACTATCTGAAACGGAGGATTCCGGGTGAATATAAATGAACTGGAAGCTGCAGGCTTAAGCCTGCAGCGGGATGAGGACGGTCTGGTACTGACCGGCGACGGACAACAGCTGCGAGCCGACTTTGCACATTTACTCCCAAGGCTGAAATACCACAATCTGCAGGGAGAACTGTTAGTAAAGGCAGCGAAGATACGAACTGAGAAGACGAAGCTGACAGCGATTGATGCAACAGCCGGATTCGGAGAGGATTCCTTTCTTCTGGCAGCAGCAGGTTATTCGGTGCAGATGTATGAATACGATCCGGTGATTGCGGCACTCCTTAAGGATGCACTTCTGCGGGCGGAGCAGAATCCGGAGCTTAAGCCGGTCGCAGCCCGAATGACATTGACGGAGGGCGACAGCATCACAGCACTTCACGGGCTTTTGGAACCACCGGCTGTGATTCTTCTTGACCCGATGTTCCCGGAACGGCAGAAAAGTGCGCTCGTGAAAAAGAAATTCCAGCTTCTGCACCGACTTGAACGTCCCTGCGAGGATGAGCAGATACTGCTTCAAACCGCTTTAGATGCCCATCCGCAGAAAATAGTCATCAAGCGCCCCTTAAAGGGTCCATATCTTGCGGGAATTCGTCCGGACTATTCCCTGACCGGAAAGGCAATCCGTTACGATTGCATAATTTGTCGGTAGAACTGTACATTTTCAAAATTGTTTATCCTTTGACTGCATAATTTTCTTCTGTTTACAGATACTACTATCACAAGCAGATAAAGTATAAATATCTGCAGACGGAAGAAACGGTTTCGAATATAGAGAACCGGCTTCGTCCTGAAAACAGGGAGGATCAGAAGCATGAAAGCAACAGGTGCTCAAGTTATACTAATGTTAGGTTAGAAGAAAGCCAGTATTTAAGCGGGTTTCAGCTAATTTAGTCCTATAAAAAAATCGCATTTTTCATGTGCGAAAAGGGTTAGGACGGCGCCGGAATTAACTCAAATCGAGAGCAAAATGCATTAGTATGACACGAGCAGTCAGGGTGTTTTCAAAGGGAAGATTTTAATGACATTATCACACGAGCTATCTTGTTCGTGTAATGGAAACTATTATTTCCTGTACACCAGTTTCGTGAAGTACAAATAACCGAATAACCATTATTATGGTAGGACTAAGTTAGTTTTTCGGACTCAAAGTGTGAGTCAGGCTAATCGTAGTCCTACTTTTTTATTGATTTGCCATGGAAAACTAACTTAGATTAAGGAGGAAGCAGACGATGAATAACAAAATCGAAGTAATTGGTATTGACCACGGCTGGAGTAATATTAAAACCTCTTCACAGGTATTCGTTACCGGCGTGAAGGAAATTACAACTGAACCTGCATTATATGATGGCGTTCTTGAGTATAAAGGAAGATATTACAAGGTCGGAGGCAACAGACAGGAAGTAAAAAGCACAAAGACAGAGGATGATACATTTTATCTTTTGACTCTGGCAGCGGTTGCGAAGGAATTAAGACGAAGGGGCTTATGTGAAGCAAAGGTGTTCTTGGCGGTAGGTTTGCCACTGACACGATTTGGCAGTGAGAAGTCAGACTTTATTAAGTATCTTACAGCGGAAAGGGATATCGAGTTTCTGTTTGAGAATATCAGGTATCATGTGGTAATTGAAAATGTTGCAGTATTTCCACAATGCTATGCGGCAGTTGCGGATAAGCTTCAGACTTTCAATAAGAAAACCTTGATAGTTGATATCGGATCATGGACGATTGATATTATGCCGGTTGTAGATAAGGTTCCGGACGAATCAAAATGCGTAACCATTCCGAAGGGTCTGATAACCTGTATGAGAACCATTAATGAGCAGTGTGTAAGACAGTTGAATGGTGAACTGGATGAGTCTTTTATTCAGGATATTATGAGGTTTGGCAGGTGTGAGATTGACAGAAAGTATTACGACATTGCGAAAACTGAAATCGAAGCCTTTTGTGAGAAGGTGTATAACTCAATCAGAGAGTATGGGTACAACTTATCTACAACACCCATTGTATTTGTAGGAGGCGGGGCATCAGTAATGAAGTTGTTTGGAGGACTTTCGCAGAGCAATATTACTTATATTCTGGATGTTAAGGCAAATGCCAAGGGCTATGAACAGTTAGCTATGATGGCAATTAGAAAGATGAAGAAGCTGGCATAGGAGGTGTGGCAGATGGCATTAGACCATATTATTAAGCAATCATGCAGGTTCAATATTAAGAATCCTCAGCATCGCAAGGTTAATGATGTTTTGGTGAACTTAGACCCGGAGATATGTAAGTCAAAGAGCCAGTTTCTGATAAATGCAGCAGAATATTATATCGACCATTTTGGAAAAGAAGCATTTACAGAAGCAAGAAGAGATGACAGTCCTTATGTTACAAAGAAAGAACTGAAAGATATTGAGGAGAGAACTGTGGAAGCAGCAGTCACAGAAGCAAGAAACGAAGTGATTCGGTTGCTTGGAGGCGTGATTGCAGGATGTAGTAACCTTTCAGCATTACCGCAGAGGGCAGTTGCCGAAGAGGTTAAGCAGGAAGAGGAACCGCAGGATGATGATACGATTTCAGATTATGCATTAAGCTATTTGATGGATGGAATGGAGGAATAGGTATGGCAGGAAGATTTTTAGCCGGATTTGGCAATGTATTAGCAGCAATATTGAAAGCAATCGCATGGCTGATATTAAATGCGTTGCAGTTGGTCCTGAATGTGGCAAAGGTCTTCCTCTTGCTGTTAGGACTTGTCGGCAGACTGTTCCTCGCATTTGTGAGAGCAGGAACACCATAGGAAGGAGGCGGTAACATGAAGACATTTGCAAATTACCGAAAGAACCGGAGATTGGTACAATATTTCTTCAGAATGAAGAAGTTATGTGTATAATGGAAGGAGAGTAGTATGCATCGAGTACGGGACAGACCTATGTTAAGTGTCCCGTGTATATAAAAATGTTCACACAGTAAGAGTGGACAGGCACGGAACACATTAGCCTATCCCTCTTACGGAAAGGGATGGGTGATATTATGAAGAGATTTTTAATTATTCTTTTATCCGTAACGGTTTTGGCATTAGCTGGCTGTAATTCCACGGTGAATGAAATAGCGGAAGCAGATATCAGCTATGAAGAAACAAAAGAGACAGAGGAAAGCAAGGAGCCGGTTATTGCAGAAGAAAGTAAGGTGGAAAGCTCTTCTGAAAACGAAACAGAGTTACAAAGCAATAAGGATGAAGCTGAAAGCAGTGAAGCTCCTGTAAAGGATGATACTGAAAATCAGCCTGTTTCTGAAAACAGAGAGAATCAGACAGAACAAAGAGAAGAAACACCTGCATCAACAGAGCAAAGGGAGGAAACACAGCCCCCGGTTCAGACACCGGAGCCAACTCCTACTCCAGAACCGACACCAGAGCCAACCCCGGAGCCGGAATATACACCGGCAGGATACAATCCGGGTACTGTGGTATCACTTGCCATTGCAAAGTGTCAGGCAGGCGGTATGATTACAACGCAGGATAACCTTGCAAATGCCTTGGCAGAGGGCAGAATTACGCAGGAAGAGTATAACGAGTATTATCCCTATGATGGTTTGGAGAGCAGTTACTACAGTGTGTTTGTGGAAACTGACTTAAATATAGCCAGTACGACTTCCGGACAGCCATTAAGAAGTGAAGACGCTATTGCAACTTACATAGCGGATATGCTTCTTTTGGAAAGTAATCCGGTGTTCAATGTGATATATGCGGGTGTGTACTCCAGAAATGGAACTGACTTCTATGAGTTCCGATGTCTCAGATAACAAATTAACAAGAACAAAAATTGCAGGCCATGAAAGTGACCTGCTTTTTTTGTGCCTATTTTTAAGGAGGAATGAAAAGTGAAACAAAAGTTTAGAAGATTTATGGCAGGTTTTCTTGCTGTTCTTACGATGTTCACCACATTGTTCTCTAACGGAACAACTGCATTTGCAGCAAGTCCGAGTGCGAATATTGCCTTCTGGAATGCTTCTGTAAAGAATACCGGGGAGGTAAGTGAGTTAAAGGCAGGCTACAATCATGGTAAGATTTTGTACTCTATGATTGATGGCAATGCAGCTTATTGTATGAATTTTGGACTGGCGGCTGATGGTGGTCAGCTTATGAACAGCTATGATAATCCGAGCACGAGTTTATCAGCAGCACAGGAAAAACAGCTTGCATACTGTCTGTACTTTGGATATGGATGTAACTCAGCTACAGCACCAAGCAATGATCAGTGCGACCAGTATATTGCAACACAGGCAATGGTATGGGCGATTGTGGCAAATCTTTTTGGAACTGGTTCCGATGATTCGGCAGCTAATAAGTTATGTGCATCAGCACCTAATCCGACCAATTCTTACGCTTACTATACAACGCTTAAGAACAATATCAGTGCATCTTATTATGCTACAAGACCAAGTTTTGCAAGTGCAACCAAGAGTGGAGCAACCACTTATGAATTGAAGTGGAATGAAGGAAATAAGAGATTTGAAACAACCTTAAACGATTCCAATGGCGTGTTGTCAAATTTCGACATTTCCCTCAGTGGATATTCTGTAGAGAAGAGTGGTAACAGCGTAACGATTCACACAACATCTGTGAATACTACAGCTACCACGGCAACCATGAACTCAACAGCAGGAGTTGTGGAAACAACATCAAGCTGCGTGTTCTGGCTTACCGGAAAGTCAGGCTATCAGGAGTTTATTTCTGAGAAGCCTTCAGCAGACCCAGTGTCAGCGTATTTCAAGGTTAAGACTGAGAATATCGGTTATGGAAAGATTACCAAGCAGGACGAGGAGAGTGGTGTGAAGCTTTCTGGTGCAAAGTATGGTATCTATACTGACAGTGCGTGCACCAATAAGGTTGACACAATTACTACCGGAAGTGATGGTACAGCTACTTCCAAGGCACTTGTGGCAGGCACTTATTATGTGAAGGAGATTCAGGCTCCGAAGGGTTATGTGATTAGCGGAAAGGTACACACACTTACTGTTAAGGCAGGTCAGACAACTTCCTTTACTGCAACTGATAAGGAGCAGCTTGGAGCACTGACTATTTACAAGGAAGGTGAGGTACTTACCGGATGGAATGGAAGTAACTTTACTTATGAAGTAAAGAAATTGCCGGGAGCAACATTTAAGGTGACTGCCGGTGCTGATATCTATAAGGCAGATGGTACAAAGGTTTATAGTAAGGGAGATTTGATTGCAGAAAACCTTGTAACAGGATCTGACGGTTTGGTTGTTCTTACAGACCTTCATCTTGGCTCTTATGTGGTAACGGAAACAAAGAGCATTGATGGATATACCATCAACACTACTCCCGTGCCAGTGAATATTGAGTACAAGGACCAGAATGTGGAAGTGCAGTATGAATCAGCAACCATTCAGAATACAAGACAGAAGGCAGAGGTTTCTGTAGTAAAGAAAGACTCTGATACTGCTAATCCGTTAGATGGCGGTAAATACACTTTATATGCTGGTAATGATATCAAAAACTATGCAGGTCAGGTTATCGTTACCAAAGGTACTGCACTGCAGACAGTCACTACAGGTGAGGATGGTAAGGCAGCATACTCGTTGGATTTACCGATCGCAAACAGCTACTATATTTCTGAGTCACAGGCTCCTTATGGATATGTGAGAAACAGCAGCGATGTTTACAGCTTCAACTTCAATTACCTGCCAGAGACTACAGCCAAGGCTACTTTCAGCCATGAGTTTGTAAATGACAGAACCACTGCAAAGATTCATATCTTCAAGGTGGATAAGGAAACAGGTCTTCCCGTACCACAGGGAGATGCTACTTTAGAAGGAGCAGTTTACGGTTTGTATGCCCGTGATGATATCATGCATCCGGACGGAGCAACCGGAGTCGTATTTAAAGCGAACGATTTGGTAGCTACCATGACAACGGATGCCAATGGCGATGCGGAGGTGAATAACCTTTATCTTGGAAATTACTATGTAAAGGAAATCACTCCGCCGGAAGGATATCTTTTAGATGAGGAAGAGCATGATGTAGTCTGCGATTATGAAGGTGATCTTGTTGCGGAGGTATCAAGAAGCACAACTTCCAAAGAGCAGGTTATGAAGCAGCCATTCCAGTTGATTAAGGTATCTGATAATGGAGATGATACAGAAGCTCCATTGCTTGAAAAGGCAGGCTTTACAGCTTACCTTAAGTCATCTTTATCCGTAAAAGAAGATGGCGGTTATGATTTTGACAGTGCAACTCCTGTTGTAATTGGTGCAAATGGAGAAACACAGCTTTTCACAGATGAAAAGGGACATCTGGTAACCATTCCTATCCCTTATGGAACTTATGTGGTAATTGAGACAGTAACTCCTCATAACATGGAGACAATCAAGCCATTTGAGGTTCATGTTACGGAGAACCATCCGACAGAACCGCAGGTCTGGAGAGTGTTTGTGGACAGAGAGTTTACAGCAAAGCTTCGTGTGATTAAGAAGGATGCAGATACTAAAATGACGGTTCTTATTCCTAACACAGAGTTTAAGATTTTCAATATGGATACCAATAAGTATGTGGAGATGATTACCACTTACCCGTCCAAGAAAGTCCATACTTCATTCTTTACAGATGAGGATGGTGATTTGATTTTACCGGATGTGCTTAGTCTTGGTAATTACCGTATTGAAGAGGTGGCAGCGCCGTTTGGTTATGTGCTCAATCAGAATTATGTGGAAGTAAAGGTGGATACCGATACCTTCTACGAAGTTGACCCTGACACTTACGAAGCAATCATTACTGTAGAGTATGAAGATGCTCCTGCTGTTGGTGAGCTTGTAATTGAGAAGAAGGGCGAGGTACTGGATGCATATAAGGGAGGTTTATTTGCAGATTCCGAAGATAAGGGATTTGTCTATAAAGAAGGTTCCCTTGCCGGTGCTAAGTTTGAAATCTATGCAGCTGAGGATATTTACACAGCAGATATGCAGACAGATGAGAACGGAAACCGAAACAAGTATTATGCAGAAGGTGATCTGGTTGCAACCGTTGTAACCGGGGAGAACGGAAAAGCAAAAGTTTCAGACCTTCCTCTTGGAAAGTACAGAGTAGTAGAAGTGGAAGCTCCTTACGGTTATGTACTGAACAAAGAAGAGCAGTATGTAACTTTCGTATACGTGGATGATAAGACTCCTGTTATCAAGGAAAGTCTGACATTTGCAAATGACAGACAGAAGGTTGATTTATCCGTGGCAAAACTGGATGGAGAGACCGGTTTGCCGGTTTCCGGTGCTGAGTTTGGCTTATATGCAGCGGAGGATATTGTAAATGTGGATAGTAAGGTAATCGTAGAGAAAGATACCTTACTTGAGGTAGCAGTATCTGATGCAAACGGCGATATCCAGTTCGTAAAGGATTATCCTCTGGGTCATTACTATGCGAAGGAAATCAAGGCACCTGCCGGATATGTATCATGCGATGATGTAATTGAATTTGATGCAGAGTATCAGGGACAGGAAGTGAAGTATGCAACAATTATAGCAAACTTCCACAATATGCCTACAACTTTTGAGTTTACGAAGGAAGATATTACAAGCGGGGCAGAGCTTTCCGGTGCAACACTGACTGTTCTTGATAAGGACGGAAATGTGGTTGATACCTGGACATCCAAGGCAGGAGAGGCGCATGTGATTAAGAAGCTTGTAGTAGGTGAAACTTATGTGCTTCGTGAGGAATTTGCTCCTTACGGATACCTTAAGGCATCGGATGTAACCTTCACTGTAGAGGATACGGAGGAAATCCAGAGCGTTGCTATGAAGGATGAGGTTCCTACCGGGTCAATCATCATCAACAAGGATGGAGAGTTTCTGACAGACATTAACCTTGTAAAAGGTAAGTGGTATGACTTTGTATTCGATTACTTCATGAAATCTCTTGCAGGCGTTACCTTTGAGGTTTATGCAAGAGAGGACATTGTAAGTCCGGATGGTCTTGACACTGTATATTATGAGGCTGATGAGCTTGTAGCAACTATTGTTACAAATGACAAAGGAATTGCCATGATTAGCGATTTGCCGCTTGGCAAGTACTACCTTGTTGAGACTGCAACTATCGAGGGATTTGTGCTTGACAGTACACCAATCGAAGCAGATCTTTCCTATATCGACCAGAATACCGAAGTGGTATATGCAGGTATGGATGTAACCAATGAAAGACAGAAGGTGCAGATTACTGTTATCAAGAAGGATGCTGAGACGAAGAAGGCTCTTGAGGGAGCAGTATTCGGCTTATATGCAAAGGAAGACATTTTTGATGTTGATGGCAGACTGATTGTAGCTGCTGATACTTTCATTGAGAAAGCAGTAACTGGAGCTGACGGAACGGTAACCTTCATTTCAGACCTTCCTCTCGGACAGTATTATGTGAAGGAAATGGAAGCTCCTGCCGGATATGTTAAGTCTGATGAATGCTTTGATGTGGATGCTTCTTATCAGGGTGATGATGTGGAAGTAATTGAATTTGAGGCAGAATTTGAAAACTATCCTACCAAGCTTGAAATTTCCAAGACTGATATTACCGGAGAGCATGAGCTTAAGGGAGCAAAGCTTTCCATTATTGATGCTAACGGAAATGTGGTTTACAGCTGGGAGTCCGATGGAACAGTTCATGTCATCGACAGAATTCCTGTTGGCAAGTATATCTTAAGGGAAGAGATTGCCCCTTATGGATACAGAATTGCAAATGATGTGGAGTTTGAGGTGACTGAGACAAAGGAAATTCAGAAGGTATCCATGAAGGATGAACTTGTGAACGGAAAGATTATCATTGATAAGACTGACGAGTATACCAAGAAGGGTATTGCCGGAGTAGAGTTTGAAATCCGTGACAAAGATGGTAATGTGATTGAAAAACTTGTGACTGACAAGAACGGTCATGCGGAATCCGGAGAACTTCCGATTGGTGTATTCAAGGATGGCGAGTTCGTGGAGGATATCAAGTATTATGTGGTCGAGACTAAGGCTGCAGAAGGGTATATCCTTGATGAGACCGTTCACGAGGTGGTATTACAGTATGACGATGCAGCCCCTGAGGTTGTGACTTATACACTGAATATTACTAACAAGCCTACGGAACCAAAGCTTCCACAGACCGGGGATAACTTCAACCCTTGGCTTTTTGCCGGACTTGGTCTGGCTGCAATGTTAGCAGGAGCAGGTGCTTTCTTCTGGAAAAAGAAGGAAGAGGATGAAGTAACTGAATAATGTATTTTCAAAGAGGTGTAGGCCGTAATAGCTTACACCTCTTTGTTTTGGAGGAACAGCTTTGATTGGAGAAAAGATAAAGGAATACCGGGACAGGCGAGGTTATTCAAGGGCAGAATTAGGAAGACTATGCGGATTTGGAAGTAATAGCGAATCCATTATTTCAGGATTTGAGCGTGACGAAGGATTTCCGGATCTTGATAAGCTGGAAAGAATTGCAGAGGTGCTGTGTGTACCATTGGAGGTATTGTGTTCTGTTCCTTGCAGGGAGTGTCCTTTTATTGAAGGTAAACATTCCCAATAAGCAATTATCCATTTGGATGATGGTCTCGGTTATGAAACTGACAATTTAGATTAAGGAGGACATTTTATATGATGAATTACGAGATTTTTAAGGAAGTCGTGGCTGAGAAGTTTATGGATTATATGCCGGAACAGTATCAGGGAATGCGACTTCG
>CAZRRN010000055.1:0-17384 GCA_964602475.1 uncultured Lachnospiraceae bacterium
GATTTTCAGCATCTTCGATTGCAGGGGTCATAATATGACGGAAACCATGCGAACGATAGGTTGTAAGAATAGAATTCTGTAAGTAATCACGCAGCTGCGCTTCTCTTGGAAGCCAGTCATTGGTTCCCTTTACGGTTGAAATCTTCATAGTAATCTCCATTTCAAGATAATCTTATATAAAGAAATGGGGTTTTTCCTCCTGCCCGGAGGAAAAACCCCGCTTGCACGAACTATTTTATAACCTTTAAAAAGACGAGAAGTGAAACAAGTATTCCAATACCGCAGTAAACGCGGATAACCCAGTCTACAATTCCAAGGATAGTAGAGAAGATACCGCCGATGGACAGTAGTCCGATAACAAAACCTACTACAAACGCAATGATTACATAAATAATAATGGAAATAAGCAGACCGGAAACTTTTTTTGCTCTGGCACTTATTGGAAATAAACCTAACATAAGCTTCTCCTTTGAATATGTATTTATTTCATTGATATTATAATACAGCAGATGTCAAAATGCCAGTGCTTTTTCTAATGTTATCAGTATTTGCTATTCTTGCGGTATCAGTATTTGCTATTCTTTTGGTATTATTGTTACAGATACGCAGGTTTGATTTCTCTGGTTCTCTCATCGGGATGCTGCAGAAAGATGTAATAATAAAACACCTGTTCCGTGTAATCTCCATAGGTCAGGGTGCGTTCTCCGTCAAAAATTCCTCCACATTTCAGAATAGTATGACGGGAAGCGTGATTGCACTTGTCACAGTCAATCCGAACTTCTGTCAGCCCAAGTTCCCGAGCCATGGGTAAAAGAGTGGAAAGCATTTCGGTTGCGTATCCCTTTTCACGCTCTAAAGGGCGGACAGCATATCCGATATGACCGCCGCATTCGCGAAGAGTTTTTGTGATAGAGTGGCGGAGCTGAATCGTACCAATAAGAACCTGATCGGCACTTCGAAAAGCCAGATAGGTATCGGCAGGGGTCGTTTCTTCGCTGACGGGCAGGACCTCGTTCTGACGGACAACCTTAAGCCAGTCCTCATAATTATCGTAGTGATGCAGTCCGGCACTTCCGTAAATCTGTTTTTCTCCGTATTCAAAAAATTCACGACGGTAATTCATAACGGCTTCAGCGTGGATAAGCTCCGGTCGGATCAGTTGCAGTTCATTTTTAATCATATTAGTTAAGCTCCTCTGTTTCACGGAATCCGGTCGTTTTGGAAAAGCTCATGTTGTGACGGAACGAGGTGACAAAATCGGAGCAGTCAATGCGGTCAAAGTTTGTACCGGTAAAACGGTCACGTTGAAATTCGACCGAAAGAATCGGAAGCTCTTCGTCATTACCGGTTGCGGTATTCAGAATCTTATCAACCGCATGTACAAGAACGGTATCCACCGGAAGAAGAGCGAACATTTCGCGCGCAAGCCGGATTGCGGTACTGCAGACATAATCCTGGGTATAATCGTAGAACTGTGTCTTGGTAATATTTTTTTCACTTAGCTTTCCGGTCGGGGTCAGTCCCTTCAGTCTGGCGGGAACGACACCCTCACTTTGCACTGCAAATTCCACCTCAATCCGGTGGCTGTCTTCTGTTCCGAATTCAAAATCACTACCGTAATCGGCAAAGTCCTCAAACGGGTTATTTTCTTCGATTGCACTGAGGTAGGCATCGGTATCGCCTTTCAGAATTCGTTCTGCAAAGAGCCGGTGTTCGTTCCACTCATTGTATTGTTCTGCATCCTGTGAAGCGGCGCTCTGAATTGTGTCAAATAATTCTTTTTTATGTTTCTCGAGCTTAGAGGACATCAGACGCTCAGACAGAGTCGGTTTGTAATTCTCATAATCTCTGACCGCCTGGGTCTGCAAAGGTCCCTGCGTTCCGTATGTAAAGGGAGGAAGCGCCTGTGCTTCTGCATTCCAGTCAACCTGATCACTGCAGAGGGTATGGATTTTCCGGATACGGTCTAGATAAGAGGTCTGTTCGTCCAGCTGTTCCTGAACAGATGTGGAGACCGCCTGTGTTTTATCCTGTATTTTAGTACTGCCTTTTTTAGCAGAAACGGTTTCCGATGAAGATTTCTTAGTTTTCTTGCCGCTGCTGAAGGTTTTAGAATAGGAAAGTCCGGTTCCCGGGATTCCAACGGTTGCTGTCCTCCGGCCAGAGGTACCGACTGTGTAGCGTGCACCTTTGGTTCCAAGACTGACCGATGCGCCCTTGGATCCAAGATTTAGACTGACACCCTTACAGATTTTTATACTTTTTCTGAATCGAAGCCCCATAACAAACCTCCGTTCCTCTATGCAAAGTTAAATAATTCTGTTCATCAGATTATTTTAGCGGACTTTCTCTGTCAGGTCAATAGTGATATCTTGATTTTCTGTAATTCAATAGTTTCTGAACTTGCCGGACTGTTTCGTAAAACTCGAATAGCGAAAAAGCTAGAAAGAATATATGATGGCACAAAACAGGTATTCTTCTCATATAATAACAGTAAAATCTGTAGGAAACGACGGATTTCAACATGATATGAAAGGAGTTTATTATGAGCAACTGTAACCGTATGAACAGAACCGGTCAGAACCGGATGATTTACCGCTCGGAATTCAACGAACAACGTGGTCCGGGAATGCCTGTACCGCCGCCCAATCCGGAAATGTTCGGAAGAATGCCGGAGAGATGTAATTGTTCGGAAAATCCCGGCGGCGCCGGACCGGTATATCCGCCGCACGAAATGCATAGTCATTCTCTGGCAATGGCTTATGTACCCTGGCAGCATTTCAGAGAGCTGTATGGAGAAGCAGAAGCACTTGGCAACGGAACGGTATTCAAGGAACTGAATCTGCCGTTTGGCGGAGGGAGGTGCTGTCCATGAGCAATCGGAATGATCTGATTCTTTATATCACTCGTGTAGGCTTCTATATGGATGACCTGCGGTTGTTTCTGGATACTCATCCGCAGGAAGCGGCTGCAATCAAGGAATACAATCGGTGTGCAGCGGTGAAACATGAACTGATAGGTGAATATACGCAAAAATATGGACCGTTTAACTGGAGCAATGGAAATACTGACTGCAGTGAATGGAAATGGGTCACTTACCCATGGCCGTGGGAAGGAGCGTGCGAACAATGTGGACGTATGAAAGAAACCTTCAATACCCGGTCAATATCAAACAGACAAATCCGGAACTAGCCATGGTTATTTTAACACAGTATGGCGGCCCTGACGGTGAATGCGGAGCTGCTCTTCGTTATCTGTCACAGCGCTACACCATGCCGTACCGGAATGTAGCCGGTCTGCTTACTGATATAGGTACAGAGGAACTTGGGCATCTTGAAATTATCTGTGCCATTGTGCACCAGCTGACACGAAATCTGACAGCGGCTCAGATTGAAGGTACGCCGTTTGCCAATTACTATGTTGATCATACAATCGGAATCTATCCTCAGTCGGCTGGAGGGATTCCGTTTACAGCGCAGGCTTTTCAGTCAAAGGGTGATGCAATTACCGATCTGACAGAGGATATGGCAGCAGAGCAGAAAGCGCGAACCACCTATGATAATATCCTACGGCTTGTGCATGAACCGGACGTCTGCGATCCCATCCGGTTTTTACGGGAACGTGAAATTGTCCATTTTCAAAGATTCGGAGAAGGTCTCCGTATTGTACAGGATCATCTGGATTCAAAAAATTATTATCTGTTTAATCCGGAGTTTGACTGTAAAAAGTAAGAAAAACTTGTTGCGGCAGAAGAGATGCATGCAAAGAAAATCATCAAGAGAAGTATTCAACAAATAAAAGAATGCAGGAACCGGCGAGCGGCGGTTCCTGCATTTTTAGGGTTACAGCATAAAATTCTCTTTCAGCCTGCTCGGAGTAAAGATATGAATTTTCCGTGAAGAAACAGGTCTAAACCTTGCATTCCACTGTATGCCATGATAAGATGTATTCATAGCTGACAGATGTCGTTCAGAGACAGGAAGCTTCAAAACAAGAGAAAGGCGGACTTCGCAAATATGAATCTGTTGTTTTTCCTGACACCTAAGAGTGAGCTTGTTGTTGTACGTGAAGACAATACACTGGACAAGGTACTTTCTACGATGGAAAAGTCCCGGTATACCGGCATTCCGGTGATTGACAAACGGGGGCACTACATAGGGACACTGACGGAAGGGGATATTCTTTGGGCAATGAAAAATTCGCCTGAGATCAGTTTTGAAACAGCCTCTACGACCAGACTGAACAAGATCGCGAGGCTGAAGACAAATCGCCCGGTCAATGTCAATGCCACACTCGATGAATTACTGGAGTTGGCACTGACGCAGAATTTTATACCGGTGATTGATGATGATGAAATATTTATCGGCATTGTAACACGCAGGGATATTCTAACCTATTATCATGCAGAGAAGCAGCAGCAACGTATCGCTGCGCAAAACAGCCGGTGTGGATGAGACGGAATCAGATGATTTCACGGCGCGGCACAGTAGCAGCAGCATAAAGACGCTTGATTCCGGATACTGCAGGCTGTGCAACATAAGAATCATAACGGCGGATCAGACCGACACCAAGAGCTTCCGGACCCGTATGAACCGCAATAGTCGCTCCGATACGGCTGAGAGGAATGTCTTCGGGCTGCAGCTTGCCGTTGAAAAGAGTGACAAGCTCATTTCGAAAAGCAAGAGCTTCCTCGATATTGTGACCATATCCGATTGTAAACTGATAGGAATCGACCGACTCCTGAATTTTATCAAAATGTTCCCTGACCTGAAGCAGAACCTTGGTCAGGGATTTTTTTCTGCTTCTGCTGATTCCACCGGAGAAAATTTCACCCTCCTTTAATTGGATCAGAGGACGAAGCCCGAGCGACGATGCAGCAAGTCCGGCAAGCTTTCCGATTCGTCCGCCATGTGCGAGATAATCAATGCTTCCGATTGTGAAGAAGATACGTCCGGAGGGACGAAGCGTGTTGATTCGCTTTACAACCTCGTCAAATTCAAATCCGTCTGCCTGCATTCTTGCTGCTTCAAGGACCAGAAGCCCCTGAAGACAAGTATTAACTGTGGAATCGATGACTTCAATCCGGGCATCGGGATAGTCTTCAAGAAGAATATCCCGTGCATTGATTGCACTGTTGTAAGAACCGCTGAATTTAGTAGTAATACAGATACAAAGGACGGGAGTTCCCTCCTCGGCAAACGGGCGAAATGCGTTTACATAATCCTGAATGGCAGGAAGTGAACTTTTCGGAAAAAGTTTCGGATTTTCTGTCATAGTGTTATAGAATTCATCTTCTGTAATTTCAACTGCTTCTTTTAAATAGTTAACCGAATCGAACGATACATAAAAAGGAATTACAATGATATTCTTCTCTTGTGCAAGCTTCGGAGCAAGGTCACAGGAGCCGTCGCTGATAATCTGAAAGTTTTGATACATAATTTTCCTCCATGCCGGAGCTTTTTTGTGAAGGCACGCGATTAGAATATTAAATTCTGTTCTGCGATTCAAGTTTGTGCTCCGTTACAAACCTGCCGAGTGAAAGAACCACGCATATTCAATTGATTCAGGGTGTGACCGAAGTAATATTACAAAATTCGGTAAAATTATTAAAAAAGAATAAATTACCTTAAATTAAAGTTAACAAAACATTACAAAACAGTAAAGAATACGTCACAACGTAGTTTTGTAAACTACATAAATTCATACTATCACAATTGCAGTAAAATGAAAAGCCCTTTTTTAAAAATTTTATATTTATTTTAATCTGTATGTTTTCCCAATACTTACGTACATGAATAGTTTGTTCACTTTAGGAAAAGATAATAGAGTGAAAATGGAGTCTTCACAGGAAATTTTTGAAGAAACGGAGGGGAAGAATTTTGATGAAACTAAGAAAAAGATATACCTTAACAGCTATTCTACTGGTCTGCGGACTTCTGGTAACTGCCTGCGGAACGACAACAGAAAAAAACAAAGGGAATCAAGCAACCAATGCACCGACTTCGGATGCTACACCGACGAACGGAACACCGACGAATGGAACAGGAACGAATGGAACAGGAACGAACGGAACAGGAACGAACGGAACGGGAATGAACGGAGGGCTTGGGGATGATATTCTTAATGGAACCGACGGCATTGACGGACTGAATAATGGAAGCGGACTGAATGGCACAGGAACAACCGGTGGAGGAACGACTGGCAGCGATTTTTGAAAATACTAATTTATTTCAAAAATCGGTCGATATATAGTATGTGGCAAGGGAGTGCCGTAAAATCCATGATGGAGTTTACGGCATTTTTTTGTCCGCTGAATACAACAGTCCGATAGATCAACGGACAGAACGGAGAATGTATGGTGATACAGACAAGCTGTGTTAACATGGCTTCCGAATACAGGAAGACCACTTACACGGCAGACTCTGTGAGCTATACCGGCTGGGGCGGGAGTGAAGGATCAGCCGATTTCACCAATTTAGTGCCCACAGCTATGGATAGCGCACAGTCAGGTGAAGTACAGGAAAAGACGGAGGTACAGAAGGAAGCGTTATATGTTCTGCAGGGCAATACGTTTTCTGCACAACAAAGCTCAGATACGGAAGAGAGCAAAGTGACAAGCTGGGTCAAAGAAACTCTGTCCTCCGAAAAAACAGTGGAATTTCGTTCGCTTGAAAATCTGCTGCAGACAATCAGCGAAAAGATTCAGACAATCAGAATATCGGCTGATGAGTTGTTCCGGCGTCTGATGGAAGCGTACAAAGCCAGAGCAGAAGCAATGCTGTCCGGAATGGGACAGAGTTATCTGACCGGAATTGGAGCATCTTCCGGAATCGAAACCGGGACAGGAACCGTAATCGCGAACAGCACCGGCCAAGTACAGGAAGAATGGATACAGGAACTCACAGTCAGCAATCTGTATTCGGAAACGGAAAAACTCGGCTTTTGCTCTGAAGGAACGGTAACGACAGCGGATGGAAAAAACATGACATTTGACCTTTCGTTTACGATGTCGCAGAGCTTTACAAGCTATACAAATGTTCAGCTGGATTACAAAAAGATTATGATGATTGACCCTCTTGTAATCAGTCTCAATGATGAACCGGTAAGTGTCAGTGATGAAAAATTCACCTTTGATCTTGATGCGGACGGGGAAGAAGATAACATTTCCCTGCTCGGAAAAATGTGTGCATTTTTGGCACTGGATAAAAACGAAGACGGAATCATCAACGATGGGAGTGAACTTTTCGGAACACAGTCAGGAGACGGATTTGGCGAACTTGCCGTGTTTGATCTTGATAAAAACGGATGGATTGATGAAAATGATGAGGTATTCAATCATCTGAAAATCTGGCGAAAGGACAGCGAAGGGAACGACAGCCTGGTGGCACTCGGAATTGCCGGAATCGGGGCAGTTTATCTGGGAAATGTTTCGTCGGAATATAAGATGAGAACAGCAGAAGATAACTCCGTTAACGCTGTATTTAAAAAAAGCGGGGTATATTTAAAAGAAAACGGAACCGCAGGAGTCATACAGCATGTGGATTTTGCAAAGGAACAGACAGTGTAGACAGAGATTCCGGCAATTTGCAGAGAAGAAAAGCATGGAAGAACGGAAAGAATATAAATGTTTAAAAAAACCCTTTGAATTATTCGCTTTTATGTATATAATGTAATCATGCGATTGGTATGAGGTGACTGCGGCAGAAAACCGGGCTGTTTTTATGCCGCAGTGACTTAATGATAAGCAATATGGGAAGAATTGCAGATAATTTAGGGATAATTGAAAGGAGTAACATTTTATGTTCGGCGGTGACATCGGAATTGATTTGGGGACAGCAAGCGTGCTGGTTTATATTAAGGGGAAGGGTGTTGTATTAAAAGAGCCTTCGGTTATTGCATTTGACCGTGATACCAATAAAATCAAAGCAATCGGAGAAGAAGCCAGGCTGATGCTTGGAAGAACTCCGGGCAATATTGTAGCAGTTCGCCCACTTCGCCAGGGCGTTATATCGGATTATACAGTAACCGAAAAGATGCTGAAGTATTTTATACAGAAAGCAATCGGCAAGAAACGTTTTCATGGTATTGTCAGTGTCTGTGTACCAAGCGGAGTAACCGAAGTTGAGAAGAAGGCGGTTGAGGATGCGGCATATCAGGCCGGAGCCAAGAGCGTAGCTATTATTGAAGAACCTATTGCTGCAGCAATAGGTGCCGGAATTGATATTTCAAGACCCTGTGGTAATATGATTGTTGATATCGGCGGAGGTACGACCGATATCGCGGTGATTTCGCTCGGCGGTACGGTAGCAAGCACCTCCATCAAGATTGCAGGGGATGATTTTGATGAAGCGCTGGTTCGTCATATGAGAAAAAGACATAATCTTCTGATTGGAGAAAGAACGGCAGAGGATATCAAAATCAAGATTGGTTCGGCATACCGGAGACCGGAAACTGTTGCTATGGATGTTCGTGGTCGAAATCTGGTAACAGGACTCCCGAAGACAATTTCAGTTACTTCAGAGGAGACTGAAGAAGCTTTGCGCGAAACAACCTCACAGATTGTAGAAGCGGTACACAGTGTTCTGGAGAAGACTCCGCCGGAGCTTGCAGCAGATATTGCAGACCGTGGTATTGTTCTTACCGGAGGCGGCTGTCTTTTATACGGATTAGAGCAGCTGATTGAAGAGAAGACCGGGATAACAACAATGACAGCAGATGACCCTATGACTGCAGTTGCAATCGGAACCGGAAAGTACGTCGAGTTCTTAAGTTCACGAAAAGAGAAAAAATAGCAACACAGGGTGAGAGAGTTCGCAGAAGACGAAAGGAGACAAGCGATGATCAGAGGACTGTACACCGCATGGACGGGCATGTACAATGAGCAGAAGCGCCTGGATGTCATATCGAATAATCTTGCCAATTCCGCGACGGTCGGATACAAGAAGGAGGGTGTAACCAGCCAGTCATTTGATGACGTATTGACGATTAAGGTCAGAGATGATTCGGAGATAATCAGAAGCAATAACTATCTCGGGACGATGAGCCTCGGGGTCAAGATAGGAGAGGTATACACTGATTATACGCAGGGGTCTCTGCGGGAAACGGGCAATACCTATGACCTGTCGATTGACGGAAGCGGATTCTTTGCAATTTCCTGTACAGATGAGAATGGAAAAGAAACGACAAGATATACAAGAGCCGGTGAATTTTCCGTTACAAAGGACGGGTACGTCGTGACCAGCGAAGGTCAGCATCTGCTGGGTGAAAGCGGCTGGCTGCAGGTACCGACAGACGCCGGTGAGATTACAATCAGCGAAGACGGAACCGTTTATGCAGATGGTGAGACAGTGGATCAGATTACCCTGACCGACTTTGAAAACTATGATTATCTGAAAAAGTTTGCCGAGACCATGTATGAGCCCGTAGACGGGGCAGTTACAACTGAAGCGACCGGACAGGTGGTTCAAGGCTATACAGAGCAATCCAATGTCAATATTGTCAGTGAAATGGTTAATATGATAGCAATAACACGTGCCTATGAAGCGAACCAGAAGGTAATTAAGTCTCTCGATGAACAGCTGAATGCTGATGTTAACAGCGTCGGGCGGGTACAGTAGGAGGTAGACGGTTATGATGAGGTCTTTATGGACTGCTGCATCCGGAATGATTGCGCAGCAGACCAATGTTGATAATATAGCAAATAATATTTCCAATGTTAATACAACAGGATACAAGAAACAGACAACACAGTTCCAGTCGCTGTTGTATTCCAAGCTTCAGACAGATACTACAGACAACAATGGTGATCCAAAGCCGGTCATTGCACAGGTGGGCTCCGGTGTAAAGGTTTCGGGACTGGTATCTCGGTTTACTCAGGGAAATATGACAGAAACGGGCAATGACACTGATATGGCAATTTCCGGGGATGGTTTTTTTGTATTGCAGATGCCTAACGGTGAATACGGGTATACACGAAACGGTGCATTTCAGTTTAATATCGGAACTGACGGGGTGACCTTGTCGGATGCCTCCGGTTACCCGGTGCTGGATACAAACGGAGAAACGATTACGCTTTCTTCCGAATGGAGTGTTTCAAAGGTAACTTTTGATGAAGCGGGGAACCTCTGTTATCCGGACGAAACCGGAAATCAAGCACTGACTGGGATTCAGATCGGACTGGTACAGTTCAACAATCCTTCCGGACTTGAAAAGCTGTCTGGTTCGGTACTGAGCGAAAGTGATAATTCAGGAGAACCTCGATGGGAGAATACAGATACGAATCTGAAGAAGAGCAGCGTGGTCACTGGTTATCTTGAAGCCTCTAACGTGCAGACGGTAGATGAGGTTGTAAATCTGATTGTAGCACAGCGTGCATACGAAATGAATTCCAAGGCAATTCAGGCTTCAGACGAGATGCTTCAGCAGGCTAATAATTTAAGACAGTAGTAAACAGTGTGGGAGTCGATAAAAGAAGGAGATGCTTATGAGTATATCAATCGGAAATGACCTGAGCGGTTCACTGACCAGTTCGCTGACCAAGGCAACTTCTACTACCGCCTCCAATCTGGAGCAGAGTCTAGGCAGTCTTAATGATGCAACAGACGAAGAAATGTTGGATGCATGTAAGAGCTTTGAAGCATATTTTGTTGAGAAGCTGATTGATGCAATGAGAGAAATGGCAAAGAGTGATGAGGAAGAAGAGAATGATTATCTGGCACAGTTCGGAAATCTGCAGTATCAGGAATACGCAAAAGAAATAGCGGATTCCGGACAGCTCGGAATCGCGCAGATGCTGTATGAATCCATGAAACGCCAGTAAGTATAAACGATAACCGGTAAGTCAGCCGGTAACGGGATGTATATGGAAAACCTGGAAGGATATGTAGAGAAAATTATATACCGCAATACGGAGAACGGCTATACTGTATTGACTTTAAGTGCCGACGGAGAGGAAGTTACCTGCGTCGGCAGTTTTGTGTTTGTCAATGAAGGCGAATATCTTGTTATGACGGGAGATACCACAGCTCATTCTCTATACGGAGAACAGTTCAAGGTAAGCACCTACGAACAGAGGCAGCCGACAGACCGGGCAGCAATGGAACGGTATCTTGCTGCAGGTGCAATTAAGGGAATCGGAGAAGCACTGGCAGCACGGATTGTCAGCAGATTCGGAGAGGATACCTTTCGTATTATTGAGGAGGAACCGGAGCGCCTTGCTGAAGTAAAGGGAATCAGCCGGGGGAAAGCCCAGGAAATCTATAAACAGTTTTACGATAAAAAGGAAACCAGAAACGCAATTCTGTTTCTTCAGAAGTACGGAGTTTCCATGAATCTATCTGTGAAAATATTTCACCAGTACGGAGAACAGCTGTATGAAATTATCAGTGTTAACCCGTACAGGCTGGCAGAGGATATCGCAGGCGTGGGATTTCGTATTGCTGATGAGATTGCTTCAAGAGCCGGCATCAGCAGGGACTCGGAATACAGGATTCGAGCCGGGCTTTTGTACTGCCTGCAGCAGTCTACAGGAAATGGGCATTGCTATCTTCCGGAACAGGAGCTGCTGCTGCGCGCTGAGGAGCTTCTTCTTAGCAACAGGGAACAGATTATGCTTCAGCTTGAGGAAGAAATTTCCGCTAAAAAGCTGATGATACGCGAAATAAATGGGGAACGCTGTGTTTATACCACAGGGATGTACTATATGGAACTAAACACTGCCAGAATGCTGCTTGATCTGAACCGAAGCTGCACCATCGACCGAACGGTATTGAAGCAAAGACTACAGAGGGTGCAGGAAGCATCTGACATTCAGCTGGAAGAGGAACAGCAGAGAGCAATCGAGGCAGCAGCCGGAAACGGATTATTTATTCTGACCGGTGGACCGGGCACAGGGAAGACGACGACAATCAATGCCATTATCCATTTCTTTGAAGCTGAAGGTATGGAAATCCTGTTGGCAGCGCCGACCGGGCGCGCGGCAAAAAGGATGACCGAGACCACGGGAACTGAGGCAAGAACAATCCACCGTTTACTGGAAAACACAAGAAATCCGGACTCGGCATCTGAAGAAATGCGCTTTGAACGTAACGAAATGAATCCGCTGGAAACAGATGTGGTCATCATTGATGAAATGTCAATGGTGGATATTCAGCTGATGTATGCGCTGCTAAAGGCGGTTCCGGTCGGGACAAGACTGATTCTGGTCGGTGATGAGAATCAGCTTCCGTCTGTCGGACCGGGAAATGTACTTCACGATATAATCGCAGCAGGATGCTTTCCCCTTGTCCGTCTCTCGAAAATTTTCCGTCAGGCAGGGGAAAGCGACATTGTAGTGAACGCACATAAAATCAATGCAGGTGAGGATATTGCGCTGGATAATAAGAGCAGGGATTTCTTTATGCTGCAGAGAAGCGAGGTGAAGGAAATACTCGGACTTGTGGTTGCACTGGTCAGAGACAAATTGCCGAAATACGTTCACTGCGGTCCGATGGACATTCAGGTTCTTACCGCTATGCGTAAGGGCGAACTTGGAGTTGAGCGGCTGAATCAGGTGCTTCAGTATTATCTGAATCCGGCTTCGGATAATAAAAAAGAGCGTGAGGCACATGGAGTTGTCTTTCGTGAGGGCGATAAGGTAATGCAGATTAAGAACGATTACCAGCTGGAATGGGAGGTACGGAACCGTTTTGGAGTTACGGAACAAACCGGAACGGGTGTATTTAACGGAGACGTTGGGATTATTAAGGAAATCAATTCTTTTTCTGAACGGGTGACAGTTGAATTTGATGAAGGAAGACTGGCAGAATACACCTATACTGCACTCGAGGAGCTGGAACCTGCATATGCGGTTACGGTTCATAAATCGCAGGGCAGCGAATACCCGGCGGTAGTCATCCCGGTACTGACAGGACCGAGACAGCTGATGCACCGAAATATTCTATATACGGCTGTGACCCGAGCAAAATCCTGTGTTACGCTGGTCGGAAGTAAAGAAACGGTACATGCGATGATACAGAATTCGGAGGAACAAAAGAGATATACAGGACTTACCGAACGGATCCGCGAGATGGCGGAATAAAAAGTTCGTGCATTTTCTGTCCGTATGTTTTATAATATTAGCAGTCAATGTGGAAGATGACTATTCCGAATGAAACAGAAAGCTTGATATGGAGGATTACAATAATGAAAACAACACTGGTAATTATGGCAGCAGGGATGGGAAGCCGCTTTGGAGGCGGAATCAAACAGCTTGAGCACGTAGGACCGAGCGGTGAGATCATTATGGATTATTCCATTTATGATGCAATGAAAGCGGGTTTTGATAAGATTGTATTTATAATACGAAAGGATCTGGAAGCTCCGTTCCGCGAAATAATCGGAAACCGGATTGAGAAGAAGTTTGAAGTTGAATATGCATACCAGGAGCTTCAGGATTTACCGGAGGGCTATCACTGTCCGGAGGACAGAACAAAACCATGGGGGACAGGTCATGCAGTACTCAGCTGTCTTGGACTTATTAAGGAACCGTTTCTTGTAATAAATGCAGATGACTACTACGGAAAGGAAGCATTTGCTTCTATTCATGATTATCTTGTCAGTGCAGGAAAAGCCGGATATGACCATAAATACTGTATGGCAGGCTTTGTCATTGGAAATACCCTGAGTGATAACGGAATTGTGACCAGAGGAATCTGTAAGGTTGATGGTGCACAGAATCTGAGGAGCGTTGTTGAAACCTTCAGTCTGGAAGAAAAGAACGGAATGGCAATCGGAAAATACGAAGACGGAACCGCAGTATCCGTACCGCTTTCCACTCCTGTATCCATGAATATGTGGGGCTTTACTCCTGATTTTCTTGAGGAATTGAAGACCGGTTTTGCCGAGTTCTTAAAAACTTCCCAGAATAATAATAAAGCCGAATATCTTCTTCCCGGAGTAGTTGGAGAAATGGTGAAAGAAGGACGAGCAGAGGTAAAGGTTCTTCCGACACAGGATAAATGGTTTGGTGTAACCTATAAAGAGGATAAGGAGAAAGTGGTTGAGTCCTTACAGAAGCTTGTTCAGCAGGGACAATATCCGCAGTCGTTGTATTGAGCAGTACCACTTTGATTAGGGACAAAGAGTCCGGGATACGGGAACAACGAAGACTCCCACACATTCTCTGTGAAATGTTGGATGCGGTGTATCCGGTCTGTTGTCCGGTTTGTGGAGAAATAGTATCCCATAGAGGAGAACTGATTTGTCATGGCTGCAGAGACAGTCTTCCTTACCTTAGGGAGCCAAACTGTATGAAGTGTGGGAAGCCGCTTTTACGAGAAAACGAATATTGCAGCGACTGTACCAAAAGAAGATTAAGCTATGATAAAGGATTTGCTGTATTTTTATACAATGATGATATGAAAAGGGCAGTCGGGGATTTCAAATACCGGAATCACCGAGACTATGGACTTTTTTTTGCAAAGGAAATGGCAGACCGTTTTGGAAGAGAGCTTCTTTTTCGGAAGGCAGAACTGCTGGTTCCGGTTCCGGTGCATCCGTCAAGAAAAAGATTTCGCGGTTATAATCAGGCAGAGGTGCTTTGTACGGAATTATCAAAACTGATGAATCTGCCGTGTAATTTGAAGCTTCTGGAACGGACAAAGAAAACGATACCTCAGAAGCTCATTTCATCTCCGGAGGAGCGTCTGCATAACCTAGAAACGGCGGTTAACGTATCGCGCGGTTTATCGGAGAAAGACTGCAGGCGAATACTACAGGACAAAGCGGTGGTGCTTGTTGACGATATCTATACAACAGGAAGTACTGCAGAGGCATGTACCAGGGTGCTAAAAAAGAACGGAGCAAAGAATGTCTATATTCTGTGCATCTGTATAGGACAGGATTTATAAAGAAGAGAACAGGAGGCTGCTATGGAGGTCAGAAATTGCAGAGGATGCGGAAGATTGTACAATTATATCGGTTCAGTCACACCAATGTGTCCGAACTGTATGAAATCACTTGATGAGAAGTATGAGTCTGTAAAACAATATATTTATGACAATCCCCGTGCCAACATCAATCAGGTTTCTATGGAGCTTGAGGTTTCGATACAACAGCTGCAGAGATGGATCAGAGAAGAACGCCTGAGCTTTTCCGATGATTCAGCGGTTGGAATTGAATGTGAAAACTGTGGTACAATGATCAAGACAGGTCGCTTTTGTCTGGAGTGTAAAGCAAAGCTGAAGAATGAAATCAACAGTGTAATTCCAAAGAAAACAGCTGCTGACGACAGATCACAAAAAGACGGAGGCCCGAGAATGAGGTATCTTGACCAATAACCGGAGGAGGTGAGATCAATACCTGATTATTCCGAAACTGACAATTTACTTGGCACAACATTTCAACAGATATTCGAACAGATAACAGGGATGACACTGGTTGAACGGGTTAAACCGATGAATAAAGCAGAGGAAGGTGTCTCACTGATTACTACATCCTATGGGGCAATTAAGTCCAGGGTGATTTTTACATTCTCGTTGCAGTCGGCTGATATGGTATTGAACAGAATGAATCATGGAAAATGCAGCCATAACTGGGAAACAGATTTAATTGAACTGGTCAATATTATTTATGGACGAATGGTATCCAGAATTAATGATCGATTCATGAAATCATCCCGTTTTCATATTCCGTGTATGTTCACTCTGAGTGCATCAGGAGACGTGGATACAGAATACGAGCGGAGCAGCAGCCGTTTTTTTGATACAGACGATGGATTTCTGGGATATACAATTGCCTATACACTTCAGTTGGATTCAAAAACGAATTCAAACAGGAAAGCAGGAGGAGAGGAAGACATGAAAAAAGTACTGATTATAGATGATTCACCGTTTATTGTGAAGGAAATAAGCCAGATTTGTGAGGAACACGGCTACAAGGTTGTCGGACGCTGCAAGACTGGAGAAGAGGGAGTAGTCCGTTATAAGGAAATGCAGCCGGATGTTGTAACACTCGATATTATTATGCCGGGGATGGACGGAATAGAGACCGCTCAAAAGATTAAAGAAATTGACAGCAACGCAAGAATTGTTATGATGAGTTCCCTGTGTGACTATGATACTATGCAGGAAATACAAGAGCTGGGAATCAGCCGGCTGGTTCCGAAGCCGATAGTAGAAACAGAGCTTCTCGGAGCATTGGAAGCAGCGCTGATGAAAATAGACTGATAAAGAGAAACCCGCTGATAATCAGCGGGTTTCTTATATTAATCTTAGGAACGCTTCAGTCGGATACCGTCTTCTGCAATACTAATCTGTCCGTCCTTCATCAGATGTCCGATAGCACGTTTGAACGCATTTTTGCTAAGACGAAACTGCTCTGTAATCAGCTTCGGATCTGATTTATCGTGGTAGGGAAGAAATCCGCCTGCCTCTTTCAGCTTGGTAAGAACTGTATTCGCATCTGTATCCAGTTGGTTCGGTATTGTGTCATTCAGACTGAGTCCGAGCTTTCCGTCTTCATGCCGGATGGCAATCCGTGCATGAACGTTATCACCGGCATGAAGAGCCTTGGTGATTTCGCGGCTTGGAATCATTGCGGAATAACGGTCATCAATCACGACGTAGGCACCGAAATTCGGAAGAATTTCATATACCATACCGTCGACCCATTCTCCCTTCTGATATGGGGAATCCGTTGACAGATAAGGGTAGATATGCATGGTTGCGCATAAGCGCTGGCTTTTATCAATATAAAGCGCAGCAAGAACAGAATCCCCTTCTTTCAGTGAGTGTGTCTGCTCACGGTAGGGCAGAAGAAGATCCTTTGCAAGTCCCCAATCCAGGAAGGCACCGATGGAAGCGGCCGCTTTTACGGTAAGTCTTGTAATCTGATGCAGTTCCAGTGCCGGGGGCAGGGTAGTTGCAATAGGACGATCTTCTGAATCCTTATATATAAATACGCAAAGAAGATCACCTTTTTTAGCATCAAGCGGAACCTGTGCTTTCGGAAGCAGTACCGAATCGGTGTCAAGTACCTGTAACGGATCGGCTGTAGAGGTTTCTCCGTGAACCGACGAGAGGTATACGCCGAACGTGGATTCTTTTTGTATCTGTAATTCCTGACGAACGCCTAGTAATATCATAATTCCTCCATACAGAGTTTTTTGTTAGTATAACATAAAACTGTAAAAAGTTACAGAAAAATTAAAGAATCATATTCGATAAAGAAACAAAAAGGTTTTGCCGTGTTGAAAAGGAATAAGAAATTTGATACAATAACGTGATAACGATGTTATGGTACACAAAGGTGCTAAACTTATCAGGCAAGATACATTCGCTTGAAGTATTGATATGTAGAATAACAGAAATGGAGAATAGTGTGAAGATGAACCTTTCACACGCAGA
>CAZRRN010000056.1:0-17230 GCA_964602475.1 uncultured Lachnospiraceae bacterium
TCCGTTCAAAATATCAAGATTTCTTCATCAATGTTTCGCGAAAATCGGGAAATAATCAAGGCAATGTTCAAAACTTATTTTCGAAAAGGCGGATGTCATTTGATGGTAACGGTGGTTGACAGCGGGGCGTTGGAAGATGCAATAGCGCATCCGGAAAAATACCCAAACCTGATTGTGCGTGTTGCCGGTTACTCGGCTGTATTTATTGATCTTGACCAGACAGTACAGAAGGAATTACTTAGCCGGACTCTCTATGATGAAAAAATATGAGGTAATCGGGAATAGGCAAGGGTGAAGGAGCTTCACGATTTTCGCTCGGTATGGGAGGAAATATGAAAGAGCTGGAAGTATTTGATATTAAAAGATTTGCTCTACATGACGGAGACGGAATACGCACAACGGTATTTTTAAAGGGCTGTCCGCTTCGATGTGCATGGTGTGCGAATCCAGAATCGCAGCGCAGCGGGATCGATATTTTTATGTTTGAACAAAAATGCACGGGATGTGATCGGTGTGCAAACATATGCAAACAGCATGCAATTACTGTTATTAATGGGAAAGCAGACAGACAGAACGAGAAATGCCTCTATTGCGGAAATTGTGCCGAGGCCTGCCTGAATGATGCAATTCGGAGATCGGGAAAGAAAATGTCCTGTGAGGAGGTTTATAAAACGGTATCCCGTGATGCAGATTATTATTTGGATACAGGGGGAGGAATTACTCTCTCCGGAGGGGAGCCTTTGCTGCAAAGTACCAGATTGCTGCCGCTTTTAGAAAGATGCAGAGCTGCAGGGATTACAATATCTGTTGAAACCTGCGGTGCGGTTGAACGGGCAGCCTTTGAGAACATATTACCTTATGTACAGGAATTCCTTTTTGACATGAAATCAATGGACAAAGATATCTTCAGAATCTTCACCGGTGGTGATTTAAGCATGGTTCTGTCTAATTTTACCTGGCTTTCCAGACAAGATCCTTCAAAAATCACAGCCAGAATACCCGTACTGCCGGGGATAAACGCATCACAAAAAGGAATGATGGATATATTGACTTATGTGAAAGAGAACGGTGTCAAAAAGGTAGATCTATTACCTTATCATAATCTTGGAATGAGTAAATACAAACAGTTGGGACGTGAGTATCATTTTATCTGCAAAGAAAGCATGAAAAAAGAGGAAGTGACAGAATTTCGTAATATGGCTGAAAAATTGGGATTTAGGGTTCAAATCGGAGGATAAAAATGAAAAATGAAATTGGATATTTTGGGTGGACCCCAAATAAACTACCATATTTTGATTACATAGGAAAACTACCATATAGAGAAGTATTGGAAAATGGAACAAAAGTTAAGCTGCCGGAAGATCCATGGTTCCTTCTTGGCAATTACCAGCTGACTCTTTTTACGCATGTCAGCGGAGAATATGAGCTGATCACAGGACAACGTTCCTGGGGAAGAGTAAATCAGGGGTGGAGGGAAAATAGTGGAGCAAATTATGCCAGAGTCGGCATCATTGATGAAAAAGGGAACAGCACGAGGATAGAATTAACAGGAACAGAATCGCTTGCAGCTGATCCGGATTACTGCAGGCGCAGGTTTGGCTGTGGGTTTGCAGAATATGAATACCGGACACAAGAATTGAGAATTGTGCGCACGCTCAGTGTAAAACCGTCGGTAAACTATAAAGACGGAGCATCGGCATTTGTACTAACGGTGTTGCTGACGAATGAGGGTCTGCGGACACATAGAATTTGTTATGAAGAAGGGGTTATTGCAAATTATAAGGAAATTCAATTTCAAAGGCAGGAAAAAAGCAGGGTGGTTTATCAGAACCATTTTGTGGAAAGCATGGAGGATAAGCTTGTCCAAGTACAAATTACAGGAGATTGCATTGATCCGCTTCTGACCGGTAAACGAGAGGATATGTCCAAGGTAGAAGGATTTCCGCCTGCTCTTTTTATGAAGGCGGTGAGTGAAGCTCTTGAACTATCCGGGGATAAGAACGGTCTCCATGTGAAAAAATATGTCCGGCTGGAATCGAAAGAAACCATTACCATATGTGTAATCATTGGCTATTCCTTTGAATACGGAGTTTCGAATATCAAAGATATCTGTAATCAGCTGGGGTCATCTCAAAGTGAGAATACTGTCGGATTATTTGAAGAAAACTGGATGGAGTGTCTGCCTTCTTTTAAGCAGGAAATGAACGAAACCCGAAAACGTGAGATGATTTGGCATGCATATAATCTGGAAGCAATGGCAACCTATAGTGAGTATTATGATGAGACCAAGATTCCACAGGGTACTATTTACGATTATGACTGGGGTGCACATGCGAGTGCGAGGGACAATTTTCAGCATGCACTTCCGCTTATTTATTATAATGCCGAGTTGGCAAAAAGCGTTCTTCGATATATGATGAAAAGAACAACTCCATTTGGGGAGATTCGGTTAATTGAAACAGGAAACGGATATGCAAGCAGCGAACGATATTTTACAAGTGATCAACAGCTGTTCTTCTTCCTGTTAATGTCTGAATACCTCCGAGTGACCGGAGATTACGATTTTTTATTGGAAGAGGTAGCTTATTACCCGGTTGTGAATCAAAACAGAGCATCGGTTGCCGATTTTATTAAAAAATGTTTTTTGTTTTTAAGGGATGAAATCGGAGTCGGCGAACACGGACTGGTGAAGCTACTTAATTCTGACTGGAATGACGCTGTTTATTATATTGAAAAGGTTCCATACAATAATGTATTTTTTACCGGTGAATCCCATATGAATTCCGCAATGGCAGTCAGTGTTCTTCAGACATTGATTCATGAATTGGAAAACGCGGTAGAAAAATTGCCTGAATCCTTAATACAAAAAGAACTGTTACTGGTAGCTGACAGCATGAAACATTACCGGAGCGAGATTTTATCTGCATTTTTAAAGGATATGGGAGAACGAAGCTTTCCAAAACGGATGTATTTTAACAATAAACCCTATGGAGAGGAAAATATGTTTCTTGAACCGATGGGTTACACACTGATGATGCAGGAACTGCCGGTGAAAAAGAAAAGGATTATATATCAGGAGATGAAAAAGCGTGTTTACAATGGAGAGGTTCTCGGAGCAAGAGAACAGGAACAGCCGGAATTTGAAGATGAAGCCTTTGATAAAGGTTCGAGAGAGAACGGAGGCTTTTGGTGGGCGCTCAATGGACCGGTTATTCTTGGTGTAAAGACCTTTGACAAGAAAGAAGCATGGGGCTTACTGGAAAACATGAGGATGGAGAATTTCAGCAGAAATTTTCCGAAATACTGGTCTGCATACTGGTCTGCTGCAGATAACATAGAATCCTCCTTAATTCCGGAAAAAGGACTGCCGGATCAATCGCTGACCTACTGGAGTATTCCGGTTTACTGTGCACATCCGCATGCATGGATTTTGTATTGCTATTATGTATTAAGCGATGAATTACGAGAACCATATAAAAATACTTCGAAATAATAAATGTTGTATTATGGAATTTTACCGCGAACCCGATATAAGAATTACAGTGATAAACAGGTCAGGATCATCCGCGTTCTCTACCAGCAGCGCTCTGCAGTATTACGCAGGCAAACCCACTGTATGGCAGAAGGTATATGCGGAAAGAATAACAGAGCAGATTTTGGATGCGCAGAAACCGACGCAGGAAAGGGAAAAATGTATACAGCGAAAGAAACACGATACGATAAAATGAAATATAACCGCTGCGGAAGAAGCGGATTAATGCTGCCAGCAGTGTCTCTTGGACTCTGGCATAATTTTGGAAGCAGCATGAGCTTTGACAATATGTGTGATATCTGCCAAACTGCATTTGACAATGGAATCACACAGTTTGATCTTGCCAATAACTACGGTCCGGAACCGGGAAGTGCAGAAGAAAACTTTGGAAGAGTATTAAAGAAACAGATGGCTCCATACCGGGACGAGATGATTATTTCAACCAAAGCGGGCTATGATATGTGGAAGGGTCCGTACGGGAATTATGGGTCTAGAAAGTACCTGATTGCAAGCCTGGATCAGAGTCTTTTGAGAATGGGACTCGAGTATGTCGATATATTTTACCATCATCGACCCGACCCGGAAACGCCAATGGAAGAAACAATGCTGGCTCTGGATCAGATTGTGCGGAACGGAAAGGCGCTCTATGTCGGAATCTCAAATTATAACAAAAAGCAAACAGAGGAAGCAATAGCCATATTACGGGAATTAAAAACTCCGTTTGTCTTAAATCAGCGCAGCTATTCGATGCTGAACCGAAGTATCGAAGAGGAAGGATTAAAGGAATATGCGGTACAGGAGGGTTTTGGAATCATTGCCTTTTCTCCTCTGGCGCAGGGACTCTTAACCGACCGTTATCTGAACGGAATTCCGCAGGATTCCAGAGTTATGACGGATGGACGCTTCTTAAATTCCGGTGCAATTACCAAGGAGCGGCTTGCGGTAATCAGAAGCTTAAATGAAATTGCATGCAGGAGAGGGCAGAGTCTTGCACAGATGGCACTTTCGTGGAACCTTCGTGAAGCGGGAGTTACCAGTGTAATCATCGGAGCTTCAAAACCTGCTCAGGTGCTTGATAATATACAGATTGTAAATGCCGTTCCCTTTACCGTGGAGGAACTGGCTGAAATTGATGCAATATTGCAGAACCCCATTCGGTAAGGAAGTTGCGGTTGATGTTTTACTCTTTTTGGTATATAATATCAATATAACAGCAGCAACCTGCAGGAGGTGACAGGATGGCAGATCAGATGCTTTTTGAGCTTCAGCAGATCGGAGTCAATATTAATCAGGCGCTTGAACTTCTGGGTGACAGTGAGGAGACCTACAGATATTTTCTGGATAAGTTTCTGAAGGATGAGAATTACTCGCAGCTGCTTGCCGGAGCTGAGTCAGGAGACCGTGAAGCAGAGCTTGCTGCTGCACATACAATGAAGGGTATGTGTGGGAATCTTGGGATGATGGGTATGTACCGGAATCTGGACATGCTGGTTTCGATTCTGAGGGGAAAGAGCGAGGGCGACGAGGAGCTTCTGGTTCGAAACATCACAGAACAGTATCAAAAGGTCTGTGATGTCATTCTTCAGCATATGGATTAATGGAAACGATAAGAATAAATTTCCGAAGGAGGCATGCCATGAACAAAATCATTACAATCAGCAGACAATACGGAAGCGGGGGAAGAGAAATCGGAGTAAAGCTGGCTGAAAAGCTTGGTATTCAGTTTTATGACAATGAGCTGATTACCAGAGCAGCAAAAGAAAGTGGGTTTGCTGAGGAAGCATTTCGTATGGCAGAGACGAAAGCAACGAACAGTTTCCTATATTCGATTGCAATGGGAATGAATGCCTATGGAAATCAGGAGATGGGATTTTCTCATTTATCACTTGATGACCGGATTTATCTTGCGCAGGCAAGCATAATACGGAAGGTTGCGGCAGACGGGCCATGCGTTATTGTCGGACGCTGCGCTGATTATGTGTTGAAGGATGTGGAGAACGTAGTACACGTATTTATCTGGGCAGATATGCCGTTCCGCGTTGAACGCGCAATTCGGATTGATGGGATGTCTCCGAATAAGATAGAAGACAACATCAGGAAAATGGATAAGCGCCGTGCAAATTATTACAATTATCATTCCTGTGAACAGTGGGGAAGAGCGCAGAACTATCATCTGTCAATCAACAGCTCGTGCATCGGAATCGATAATGCGGTCGAGTGTATCCGTGAGTATGTGGAGCACTGCGGAGAGATTGCATCACAGAAGCCGGAAGAGTAAGAGAATCATGATGCTTTGGCAGAGGGACGAGGCGCAAATACAATCTGTTTGATCAGAAGAACCAACCATCCAATTGTTAGATTTTTGGTCTGACCTTTGGAGGTCGGTTCTTTTTTCAAAGTAGTTTATTTATAAAAATAAATGCAACCGGATAATTTGGAGCGTCGTCTAATTGTATGTTTGAGTCATAACAGGAAGAAAGATGGTGAGAAATTGGACAGTTCACAGGAAAAGGTCATCGAGCTGAAGAACGTCAAGAAGATTTACCGGATGGGCAATGAACGAATCCTTGCGGTTGATGACGTCAGCTTTGATATATACAGCGGTGAATTCTGCTGTCTGCTCGGGACCTCCGGCTCCGGAAAATCAACACTGCTTAATCTGATGGCAGGTATTGAAAAGGCGACTTCGGGGCAGATTATCATTAAGGGGAAGAATATTCACAAAATGACCGAGAACCAGCTGGCAAAGTTCCGCCAGAAATATCTCGGTTTTGTGTTCCAGTCTTACAACCTGATGAATTCCATGACAGCGCTGGAAAATGTCGAATTTCCGCTGGTGTTCAAGCGGGTTCGGATGAAAAAGCGCAGGAAAATGGCACTTGATATACTAAAACAGGTGGGACTGCAGGACCGAACGGGTCACAAACCGAAGGAAATGAGTGGCGGGCAGCAGCAGCGTGTCGGAATCGCGCGTGCCTTTGTAGCACATCCCGAGATTGTTTTTGCAGATGAGCCGACGGGAAATCTGGACTCCAAAACGACGAAGGAAGTCATGGATCTGATTAAAAGCATAGCACGTGCAAACCACCAGACAATTGTAATGGTAACACATGATACGAAGCTTGCTGATTACGGAGATAAGATCATACATATTTTTGATGGGAAAATCGAAAGCATAGAAGTACGTGACAGCAGTATCGTGAATGAAAATGAGAATCAAATGGAAGAAAAGAGGATTGAAGTATGAAAAAAAGAAGAATTCTCGCAATTCTTATGACGCTTGTGATCGCCCTTGCCGTTCCGGGAGCGTCATTAGAAGCAAAAGCGGCCGGAGCAGCTTCGCTGGTGGATCAGACAGCATCTGTGATTCAAGCGATTCCGGGGGAGACAGTGCATGTACGTCTTCCGATAACAAGCAAAAATAACTCCTACATCACTATGCCAAAGATTACGGTGACCTCGGAGACAGAAGGAACCATTACAGCAGCAAACATCAAGCTCCTGTCCGAACAGGGAAAGGAAATTCAATATATCCCGAATACAGGTGAGGTCTATCTGGAATTTGACATGAGTACAAAGGCTTCGGCAACGATCGGAATGTATAAACTGAGTATTAACGTTACATATACGGATTATTTCACCCTTGATGAATATGGAAATGCAGCGGAGGTTACGGATGTAATTGAACTGAAGGCATCCGTTACACAGGAAAAGGTACCGATACAACTGACGGTCAGTGATGTGACTTATCTAAAGGATCAGGTCCTGGAAGGAAAAAGATTTAATCTTTCATTTCAGATTAAAAATGAAGGTGAAATCGATGCCTACGGTGTTTATTACAGCCTTGGTTTCACCGGTACGGACATGATTCCCGGATATTCCGCAGATAAAATCCAGCTTGGGAATCTTTCCGCCGGGAAAAACGATACGGTTACTGTGCCGGTAGAGGTACTTGCAAATGCAACCGCCGGAATGAAGACAATTTCTGTAACGCTGGAATGTAAGGATATTGAAGGGAATGCAATGAGTTTTACCAGAAGCATTTATGTTACTGTTAAAAATAAAGATGAAATCGTAACTGATGTTGCGAAGCTGCAGTTAAGTGCGGAGACCTTTAATGCAGCAGTGAAAGCAGGGACAGAAGCTGAACTTGGTGTAATACTGAACAACATAGGCGGAAGCACTGCCAAGAATATCGTAGTCAGCCTGAAGGACGGATACGGTACCGAATACGGAATCATCCCGCGATATACAGCTGAGGGTGTGAAGACCACGGATCTTGAGAAGAACGGAGAAACAATTGTTAAAATTCCGCTTCTTATCTCGGAAACCGCTCCGGCAGGACTCCGCTCAATTATTCTGCAGGCAGCCTATGCAGATGCGGACGGAACGGAACGAACCACAGAGGTTGTGATATATATCACAGTCGAAAATGAAAAAACCGAAGAGGAACGGCTGGTGAATGAGATTCTGATCAATAATGTGGTTCAGAGTCCTAAAAAGCCGGAAGCCGGGCAGGAAGTCAGTGTAAGCTTTGACATTCAGAATAAAGGGAATAAAGCCGTAACAGGTGTCAAGTTGTCCGGAGAGAATCTTTCGGGCAGCGGTTTCGAACCGCTTACCTCGGAGCCTTATCAGAATGTCGGTACCATTGAGGCAGGGAAGTCCAAAAATGTTACCATGACATTTAAGGTTGGAAAAGATATTCCGGAAGGACTGAACCGTCTCGGAATTACCTGTTCCTACAAGGATAATGCAGGAGAGGTTCACTCGGAGACTACCTATGTTTATATTCTTGACGTCGTGAATAATGGTGATACAGGAAAGCCGAAGCTGATTCTTGATGATTTTTCTACAGACGAGGAAGTTCTTACCGCCGGTTCTCTGTTTAACTTCATGTTTACACTGCAGAACACACACGCAACCAAAGCAGCAAAAAACATTAAGGTTACGATTACACAGGATGAAAATATTTTTTCACCGGCTACAGGAACGAACAGCTTTTACATCCAGAACATTGCGGCTGGAGAAGAGGCAGAATGCGCCATGGAACTGAAGGTTCGCGCTGATGCCACGACAGGAGCCTATGACGTTAATATTCTGGTGGAGTATGAATATGATGATATGTCAAAGACGGATACTGATAATGGCGGTGTTTCGGAAACCAATAAGGTTAAGCTGACAGCAATCGAAAATGCGAGACCGGTAGTCGAGAACATTAATATCTACGACTCCTATACCTATGATACACCGACCGTTGGTTCTACCTGCAGTCTGAACTTTGAATTCTATAACATGGGACGATCTTCATTGAATAATGTTTATATTACGGTTGAGGGCGATTTCCGGCTTGCCAACGGCTCCATGCATTATATCGGAACGGTCGGTAACGGAAGCGCGGAATATGTTGAACCGGAGATTGTTCCGGTGAATGCAGGAAGCGTTGTCTGTACAATCGTAGTTCATTTTGAAGACAGCAACGGGAATGAAGTGACGAAGGCAACCGATTACAATACCTATGTTCAGGAAGCAGGGAACAGTTATGACGATCCGGGCTATGACGATCCCGGCAATTATGAACCGGTTGGACCGACTTACACAGCGAAGGAGCCAATCATGAGTATCTGGCTGTTCCTTGCAATTCAGGCGGGAATTCTTATAATTTTTATTCCGGTAACAAGAGCAATTGTTATCGCAGTGCACAAAGCGAAGCTGAGAAAGCAAGAGGATGAGAATTGATAAATGATCTGATATGCGCGGCAGCGCAGGAACGGAGGTATCATGAATAGTATAATGGCAGAATCGGCAACAGATGAAATATCGATTGGAAGTGAAATATCGATCGACGGTGATTATTCAATCGGCGGTGGCTATGTGATCAATGATGGAGCTGTTGATAATGGTTATTATGGTGATTATACAGGGTCGGATGGCTATGGCGACGGTACGCTTGCAGACTCTGCGGTAAAGGATCCGGTAATGTCCTCCTGGCTCTTTGTTGGAGGAATCACGGTATTGACACTTGCAATCAGCATTGTAATTGGAGTCCTGTTTGCTAAATTACGTATAAAAAAGGGATTTGATCTGTATGAAATTTAGTGATCTGATAAAAATGGCGCTGCGGAATCTGTTCCGCAGAAAAGCGAGAACGGCACTGACTGTAATCGGTGTGATTATCGGTACAATTTCCATTGTCATCATGGTTTCTATCGGAATCGGAATGAATCGGAGCTTTCAGGAAGCGGTAATGCAGAACGGAAGTATGACAATCATTACGGTAAATACATGGAACGATCAGTATGACGAGAACGGAAACTGGGTGAATTCGTCTACCCAGGTACTGGATGATAAGCTTGTTGAGCAGCTGAAGAGTATGGAACATGTTAAATCGGTTGCCGCAAAGATTCAGAAAAGTCTGACGCTAAAGAGCGGGAAATACCAGACCTGGGCACAGATTATTGCTCTGGACTGCTCTACCTATGAGGATTTTGGGTTTCCGGAGCTGAGCTCCGGAGCTTATCCGACGGCGGAGAAAAATTCCGTGATTGTTCTGAGCAACTATATGGCAAATACGGAATTCTATAATTACAGCTCACGAAATTCTGCATCAAAGGTGATTGACTGGAGCAGAGATAAGGTATCATTTACGTTTAATGATTACCAGGCAAATGAGAATAAAAAGGCATTTAATTATGTAATCAAGGATTACTGCGTCATGGAGGAAAGCGATAACTGGATGTACAGCTATTATACATACATCGATATGGCGTTCTTCAAGGAGCTCTATATGCAGTATGCCAATACTCTGAAGCTGGAAGACCGGAAAAAAGCGATTGCATCTTTAAGCAACTATAATGAAATCCAGATTAATGTTGACAGTATGGACAATGTAACTGCTGTACAGGAACAGATTAAGGCACTGGGCTACGGCTCGAGCAGTGATATGCAGTATATTGAGCCAATGCAGGAAACAGCAAAGATGCTTCAGATTGTACTCGGAGCTATCGGCGGAATTGCCATGCTGGTATCAGCGATTAACATCGCGAACACCATGGTTATGTCGATTTATGAGCGGACGAAGGAAATTGGTATCATGAAGGTGCTTGGCTGCCTGATTAAAGATATCAAGAAACAATTCCTGCTGGAAGCCGGTTTTATCGGACTTCTCGGAGGAATTATCGGAATCGGACTGAGTTATCTGGCGTCGTTTCTGATTAATAGGTATGGAGGACCGATTTTTGAGGCACTGGCATCAGGCAGTTATATGTTTGGATCCGGAGAAAGTGGGATGTCGGTAATTCCATGGTGGCTGCCGTTCTTTGCGGCGGCATTCGGAATGCTTGTAGGAGTGGTGTCGGGCTATTTTCCTGCAACGCGTGCAACCAAAATCAGTGCAATTGAAGCAATGAAAACAGAAAGCTGATGCCCGTTTGTCTGAAACGATAGTATGGAAGAAATATGAATACGGAAGAATTATTAAGACTCTCCCTGCGTGGGGAGTCTTTTTAGTATTAAGGCGCCGAGAATACCAATGAAAATACCGCTGAAAATACCGCAAAGAAGAAGAAAAGGAAGATAGTAAATAATATTTTGTCCAAGTGTCAGACAGGCAACAGCAATCTGTCCCAGATTATGAGCAACGCCTCCGGCGGTACTGATACCAATCGGACTAAACAATCGTAGGGATTTCAGCAAAATCATTATCAGTAAGCTTAACACCGCTCCGGTGAGACTGAACATCAGTGAGGAGAGGCTCCCGAAGGTAAATGCAGTCAGAAGAACACGAAGCAGAGAAACTGAAGCCGCAGCACCGGCTCCAAGACGGTAAAGTGCAATCAGCACGACGATGTTTGCAAGACCGAGCTTCAGCCCCGGGGCAATTGCCTCGAGAGGATTGGGAAGCATGCTTTCCAGCCATCCAAATACAGAAGCAAGTGCAACCAGTATGGCGAAGAGAACCAGATTTTTAATATGCGAATGTTTCATATATCCTCCGAAAGAATCAGTCAGGTTACTGTGATACGGCATCGGGAACAGAAGTGTCAGGTTCTCCGAGGATTTGTACAATGATACGGTTTGGCAGACAGATGATAGTTTCCCCGGTTCTGCTGATTGCCTTATGATGAACGCAAATCAGGTCGGGGCAGTCCGCTTCCAGCATGGAGACCCTGCCATTCTGAATCTGCAGGCGGTTAGTACCAAGATCAAGGATGAGATCCTCGTTCAAAGAATATTCACCATATAGTGATCCGTCAACGGTAACCAGCACCAGACTGCCTTGTTTATGAAAATACAAAAAATAGATCGCAGTACATAACAGTGCAAGCAGCAACAATACTCCAAGAAGGGTCAGATCATTTTTTTTATAAAGATGATTATTCAATAACGGTTACCTCGCAGATGGTTTCAATTCCACCGGGTGCCATAATGGTAACGGCGGCTGTACCGGGATTGTGTGCTGTCAGACCACCCCATTGATTGACAGAAACAACGGAAGAGTCGGAGCTGGAATAACGATAAAGGACCGAAGAAGAGCTGTCTTGATTTGCCGGCTGAAGCTGTTTTGTCTCACCGTATAAAAGCGTCAGAGAGGATTCAAACAAAGAGGCTGGTTCATTTTCCGGAGGCAGAAGCTCAAAACAGCGAATGGTTTTATTGCCCCGGTAGTCGGTTGCCATACAGCTGTAGGTTCCGCTCTCACTGAGACGGAGAAGAATTCGTCCGTCAACAGGGACAAGTTCTGCTGCAGAGTCCGACATCGCAAAGTCTTCCTCATTGCATTCACCGGGAAGCAGAACTACCTGCCGGATTCCGCTTTCCTCCTCCGTCAGATCAAAAACTACCATGAATTCACTGCCGGAATAGGAAATGAGAGGAAATAAATCAATTTTCGGAGAAAGAGTATCATCTGTCAGATGGTAGTGTACGAGCGTTTCATTTCCTGCATAATCGCTGATATAAAAGGAATAGTTACCCGCCTTGGTCAGTGTCAGAGTCGTACCCGTAACCGAGGTGCCGAGAGTGCCGGACTGAAAGGCTCGCAGCGTCTTGGTACCGGAGGCATACTTTATTACACGGATTCCTGCACCTCCGAGATCGTCGGCCGTTAGCAGAAGCTTAAGAAATTCTTTGTAAAAGCTGCGCTCCAGAAAAAGAACAGGAGCTTCAGTGTCAGGGAGCAGCGAACCGGCAGTGCTCACAGCACGAAAAAGATCCGGAATTCCGGGAGAAAGAACACGTCCCTCCAAAGCAGACAGCGGTTTAACGGAGTCCAGAATAGTTTTTTTAATTTGTAAAGGATAAAGCTGGTCGCTCATGGAATACAGAATAGCAGCAATTGCGGTAACATGAGGAACAGCCATAGAGGATCCCTTCATAATCGCATAACCGCCGACAATGGTACTGCAGATATCAACTCCGGGTGCGGCCAGATCGACAGAAGAAGCACCATAATTTGATTCGTCAGTCAGTGTACCGAAGGCATTGATGAAGGTTACGGAAATCATATTGTCCAGTTCAAAGGAAGCGGGATACATCGGAGTAATGTCATTATCACTGCCGCTGTTACCGGCTGCAGAAACAAACAGAAGATCAGCTTCCTTCATAACAGTCAGAAGCGCTTCGGGAAAAGTACCGTCAAGCTCGGCTCCCCAGCTCAGGTTACAGACGTCCGCACCCATCATTACTGCATATTTAATTGCTTTAATAGCACTGGCAACGGAGCCGTTTCCGGAAGCACCACCATGAATTTTCAGCGGAATAATCCTGACAGGTGCGCAGGAAGCGACTCCGGCGACGCCAATCCCGTTATCTGCTGCAGCAGCAATAATGCCGGCAATATGAGTGCCGTGATTGTCGTTGTCCTCCGGGAGCGCATGATAGCTAATATTGTCTGAGTCGTATTCATAGTGGGATACTGTATTGTCAGAGTTATAAAAATCCCAGCCGTTGACGTCGTCAATGTAGCCGTTGCCGTCATTATCGATTCCGTCATCGGGTATTTCTCCGGTATTGACCCAGATGGAATCCGCAAGCTCCGGATGCATAATATCAATTCCTGTGTCAATCACGGCGACAAGAACCTCACGCGGCTCTGCAACGGTTTCCGAGTATAAGGTCCAGCCCTCCAAAACATTCATGTCGATACCGGAAGAAGACAGCTGAACAGTCGGAGAACCATTCTGGTAATAAGCAAAATAAAAACCCTGATTATCAAAACTCCATTGATTGTCCGAGTATTCATCATTTGTTACGGAATGGAGGCGAAACTGATTCTGATCTGTAGCAGAAGAGTGAATGGCAGATTCACTGGCTTCATAGGAAGAAAGAGTGAGGGTATAGTTCGGCTCTGCGACCCGAAGACCGGGAATTGAGCGTAGCGATTCGATAAATTCCGGAGTACAGTCCGTATCTGCAACAGAAACGAGCATATAATCCTCTATGGCTTCAAGAACGGTAAGAATCGGAACACCGGACAGCAGCTTGCGCTGCTCGGCAGTGCTCAGTTCGGGATTCCATATCAGAACCAGTTCATTGCCGGTGGTAACAGTACTTTGACCGGTGCGGTCTGAAGTAGTCATTGTTCCGTTCGTATCCCGGGTAACGGAATCAGAGATGACAAATCTGCTGTCATCCGCAGTTCCTGTAAAACAGCTGCTGCACAAATATAATAAGGAAACAAATAGACATAGAATAACAGAAAATGAAAAAAACCGGCGACTGTACACTTGCCAAATGCCGTAATGTATTATATAATTGTCCGGTGAATTCCGAAACATAGAAGACGATCCTTTCCAAAAGGGATGTCCTTTAGTATATCACAGATGAATATCGGAAACAAGGACAGAACGTGCATTTCTGATAAAATGCTTGACACCGGCGCAGATTCGTGATACTCTAGGAAAGCTATGGAAGAGGTCTTTTTTTTATGCCTAAAAACTACGAAATGAATTTAAAACGGAGGTGGAGGTTGTGCGAGTAAAAATCACATTAGCATGTACAGAATGCAAGCAGCGTAATTACAACACGACGAAAGAAAAGAAAAACCATCCGGACAGGATGGAAACCAAGAAGTACTGTAAGTTCTGCAAAGCACACACAATGCACAAGGAAACAAAATAATCAGTCCGAGGAAAGGGGAACAGTATGGCAGACACAACTACAACAGCTGTAAAAACTCCAAAAAAGAGCTGGTTCAAAGGAATGAAGGCTGAGTTTAGAAAAATCATCTGGCCGGACAAGGAAACTGTGGCAAAGGAATCTGCAGCAGTTATTGTAATCTCCGTTATTGTCGGATTAATTATTCTGTTGGTTGATACAATCGTTGAATACGGAATCAGTTTTATTATCTGATATGAGATTGCAGACTTGTAATGCACAAAAACACGTTTCGGCGTGCTGTGAAGGGTGAAGATATGGCAGAAGCTCAGTGGTATGTTGTTCATACCTATTCCGGGTATGAAAACAAAGTAAAAGCAAATATTGAGAAGACGATTGAAAACAGAGAGCTTCAGGATCAGATACTTGAGGTTTCCGTTCCGATTCAGGAGGTAATTGAACTGAAGAACGGAATCAAAAAGAAAGTTCCGAAGAAAATGTTTCCGGGCTATGTGCTGTTGAACATGATTATGAACGATGACACATGGTATGTTGTACGGAATACCAGAGGAGTAACCGGTTTCGTAGGGCCGGGAAGCAAACCGGTTCCGCTGTCGGAAACAGAAATGAAGAACATGGGTATCAAGAGTGAAGAGGTAAGCATCGGCTTCGAGGTTGGCAGCCTTGTTACGGTTATTTCCGGTGTGTGGGAGAACACACAGGGCGTCATCAAAGCAATTAACACAAACAAGCAGTCCGTTACAATCAATGTTGATATGTTCGGACGCGAGACTCCGGTTGAAATCAATTTCAGTGATGTAAAAGTCGAGAGCTGATTTTACGGAAGTCAGTGGGAGGACAGCGGTCAGTGACCGCGCGGGTACCGTAGCACCGGTTCCTTCCGATAACACCACATTTATGGAGGTATATTATCATGGCAAAAAAAGTTACTGGTTACATCAAATTACAGATTCCTGCAGCTAAGGCAACTCCTGCTCCTCCGGTAGGACCTGCACTTGGTCAGCATGGTGTCAACATTGTACAGTTTACAAAGGAATTTAACGCAAGAACTGCAGATCAGGAAGGCATGATTATTCCTGTAGTTATTACTGTATATCAGGACAGAAGCTTCAGCTTTATCACCAAGACTCCGCCGGCAGCAGTACTGCTGAAAAAGGCCTGCAACCTGAAGTCAGGATCCGGAGTACCTAACAAGACCAAAGTCGCTACCATTAAGATGGCAGAAGTTCGTAAGATTGCAGAACTTAAGATGCCTGACTTAAATGCGGCAAATGTTGATACGGCAGCAAGCATGATCGCGGGCACCGCACGCAGCATGGGAATTGTTGTTGAGGAATAATAATTCCGGAGTAAACTATCAGGCGGTAACACGGCTCTGTAAGGAACAGGCCGCAGCTGAAATACGTGGGAGGGAGAACTCCCGATAATACCACTAGGAGGGTTAAGATGAAAAGAGGAAAGAAATATATTGATGCAGTAAAAGCATATGACAAATCTGCTCTGTACGAAGTAAATGATGCTGTAAAGTATGTTAAGCAGTCTGCAACCGCAAAGTTTGACGAGACCATCGAAGCACATATCAGACTTGGCGTTGATGGACGTCATGCGGATCAGCAGGTTCGTGGTGCGGTTGTACTTCCGCATGGAACAGGAAAAACAGTTCGAGTTCTTGTATTCGCCAAGGGTGATAAGGTTGCCGAGGCACAGGCAGCAGGTGCTGACTTTGTCGGCGGAGATGAATTGATTCCGAAGATCCAGAACGAGAACTGGTTTGAGTTTGATGTCGTTGTTGCAACTCCTGATATGATGGGTGTTGTAGGACGTCTTGGACGTGTTCTCGGACCTAAGGGATTAATGCCGAACCCGAAAGCAGGAACAGTTACAATGGATGTAACCAAGGCTGTTAACGATATTAAAGCAGGTAAAGTAGAATACAGACTGGATAAAGCAAATATTATCCATGTACCGATGGGAAAGGCTTCCTTCTCGGAAGACAAACTCGCCGACAACTTCCAAGCACTGATTGGCGCAATTATCAAGGCTAAGCCTTCGGCTGCAAAGGGCCAGTACTTAAAGAGCGTAACAATTGCTCCTACTATGGGCCCCGGAGTCAAGCTGAACACCGCAAAGCTTTCGTAATTAGCGTTAGTCGAATCCGTTATAAGCGGATGCAGTGAACTGTTAATTTAAGGTTGACAAATCACTGCATCCGTGATATAAACTATATGTCGCCGAAGAAAGCAGGTGCCGGTATAACCGGCGTAAGGAAAGCGCCCGCCGAGGTATGTTAAGTATTCATATGCTTATGTAGCCTCTGCGCCTCGCAGTGGCTTTATTTTTTCATAGGTCATCTTATGATAAATTCCGGCAGCAATTCTGCCAGAAGTGATAAAGTAAGTATTCGCGACAAAATTATGATAGGAGGTTTATTATGGCTAAAGTAGAAATCAAAGCACCTATCGTTGATGAAATCAAAGGTGTTCCCGTTCAAATATTCCATGGGCCTGAGATTACTGGGATTCCAGTTGGCATCGCAATGAATCAAGGTAAACTGGTAGTAGTCGTTGTCCGATCCCAACT
>CAZRRN010000057.1:0-16497 GCA_964602475.1 uncultured Lachnospiraceae bacterium
CCGTCTTTAAGGCAGACCCAGCCGGGACTGAAGAAAGCACGGAAGCGACTGTACCGGAGAATGTTGCCGATGCCGGAGAGGACTTTACGATTCTTGAGACATCCTTCTATATTGCAGATATGTATCGGGAAGCAGCGGGAGCCGAGATCGGTCTGATTGCCGACAACATAGCCTACCGCGGTAATCTGATGCGCATTTTTACAGGAGAGCTGACACCATCTCACGTTGCAGCACTTCTGCCGCGTTCTCTGGGAAACGGTACGACACTGGTCAAAGCAGTGATGACAGGGCAGCAGCTTCTTGATGCGCTGAATGACCCTGTGGGAGCCAATGATCAAACCGGAGACTGCGTATATGCTTTCTCGGGACTTCAATGTGAAATTGCACCGTGGAATCCGCAGGGAGAGCGTATACTTTCCGTTACGTTGTCGGACGGAGCAGCCATAGATCCTGAAGCAGAGTATACAGTGGGGTTCTGGAGCGGAACGGTTTTTGACAGGTATATCACCGAGATTACAGACAGTATTGAAGGCAGCTGGGTCGAATTAATGACGGACAAGCTGCAAAGAGACGGTATAATTGCTCCTTCTAAGGACGGACGGATCACACTTGTCTGGGAATAAGAGGTCACATTAGGGAGAAACGAAGATGGGAAAAGAAAGAAATTCCAACGGGCAGAAAGAGCAGCTGATAAAACTAAAACAGCAGCTTCAGATGATGAATGACCAGAATCAGGCTGTTATTAATAATGTTCCCTGCGGACTTGTGAAGGTGCGAATAGAGTCGGACGGAAGTTCACATCCGGTGCTGGTGAACCAGACCTTTCTGACGATGACCGGAATGTCACGCGATGAAATGATGGAGCTGTATGCAGGTGATTCCTGCGCCGGGGTTCATCCGGAGGATATCAGCCGGATACGGAAAATGATGCAGGGCTTTCGCCCCGGAGAAAAACGAACAGCGGTATTCCGTCTGCGCAAGGGACAAAATGACTGGATCTGGGTGAGAGCTACTTCTTTTATTAAAGAAGACGCTGATGCAATGATACTCTTTAACAGTTATCTGGACATAAGCGACGAAATTGAGAACAGCCTGATTCAGAAGCGCCTGCTCAATGAATTGCCCGGAGGAGTGGCTATATTCCGGGTATCTGACCGGCTGGAGTGTCAGTATTACAATGACGGACTTGCAGATTTGTTTGACTTTGATCGTTCTGCTCTGGATAATATTATTAGTTATGATAATTATCTTGCGCATGCAATTGCACCGGAAGACAGCTCCTGGGTATTAGAGGAATTATGGTCAAAAACAGCAGTCGGCGCCCCAATTAATCTTCGGTTCCGTATTACGACAAAGGAACGAAGGGTAAAGTGGGTGCATATGACGGCAAGCAAGCTGCGCGAAGAAGACGGTCTTCCCATATACTACTGCATTTTTACAATTCCGACGGAGGAAGCAATTCTTTACCGTGATGTTGTGGAAAATTCTGTATCCGGAATACTGATTGGCGAGCGTAAAGGCCGGCGGGTGATATTTGCCAATACGCGATTTCGAAGTACATATCTTAGCTGGCAGTCAGGCGCTGAGAATGCGAAGAAATCAGTTGATGCGCTTCTTGACCAGAAGGAGATAGATTTACTTTCAGAGGACGAATACAAAGAATTCCACAGACTGATTCACGGCATGTATCTTGCTATACGTGCAAAGGCGCTGATCTGGAACGGCATGGATGCCTACGTCATGTACGTTACGGATGAAACGCTCGAGTACAGGGTGAATCAGAAAAAGAAGGAATTGATTGATCTGGTTCCTGCAGGTCTTGGAATCTACGAAGTAAACGATGGAAAAGTCGTACAGACATTTTTAAATGAGCGTTATTATAAAATGATGCTCTTTACTCCCGAAGAGTATCAGAAAGATACAAATGGTGATTTTATAAGGCAGGTACATCCAGATGATATTCCGGTGGTGCGTTCCTTGCTTCTTGCACTATCCGGAGGACGTGATATTCTGCCCGTTGAGTTTCGAAATCTGCGGGGTGACGGCTCCTACTTATGGGTTCGGCTGGTGGCAGAGGTGGTAAGGCATGATGAAAAAAGCTTTACGGTCTATTGCGGTTATGAGGACATTTCAGAGGAGGTTTCTTCGCGTCAGAAGCTGGAGGCTTCCAATCAGACCCTGCGGCGGCAGTATGAGCTGGAGCTGACCCAGCGAAGACTTCTGGAGCGTGACAGTGCGGTGTATGCAAGATATAATGTTACAAAGGATATTCTTGAGGAATGCAGGGTAAACGACCCGCTTTTCTATGGATTGCCTGAAGGAATCAACAGTAAGCAGATTCATGCGGAAATATCCAATAGAATGTATTCCGGACAGGAAATCAAAGCTGCGGATGCATTTTTTAATCTGAAGGCAGTGAAAGACTTTATAGCCAGTGGAAATATGGAGCATACACTGAGCTATCGAAGCCGGCAGAAAGATGGAATTCTGTGGTGGCTAAAAGCCGTTGCCCAAACAGACAGGGATGTCGCGACAGAAGATATTATTGTAAATGTCTACATTAAAAGTGAAAATATTGAAAAAAGAATGGAGCTGGTTACACGCAGTATCGTAGATGAAGAAACCGATTATGTGATGCTGGTAAGCACAGTAACTGATAAAGCAATGTTTATGTGGCGCCGTGGAGATTATATTGAGCCGGAGCGGAAGCTGTATGAACAGTATCCCTTTTCAACGTTTGCTGATGTCATTAAAATCCGTCCGGTTCTTTCACACGACCTCGATGCGGTGCTTAAGTTCTATGACAAACAGACACTGACAAAAAGGCTTAAGTCAGCACCTGTCATAACAATGATAGTATGTGTGGAAGAAACACCCGGTACGATCCGGCGAAAAAAGCTGAGAGCATTCTATATGGATGATACAAAGGAGGACATTGTTATCGTCCAGGGAGATATTACTGATTTGTATGACGAACAGAATGCACAGAAACAAAGGCTTGAAGCAGCACTCGCTTTGGCAGAGAAGGCAAACCGTGCAAAGAGTGACTTTCTGGCAAATATGAGTCACGAAATCCGTACACCGATGAATGCGATTATCGGTATGACAGAGCTGACGATGGAAAGCACACTGGAAACAGAAACCAAAGCGGCACTGCAGACCATTATGGATTCCGGTAAATACATGATGAGTATTCTGAATGATATTCTGGACATGAACCGCATTGAGAACGGAAAATTCACGCTGGATTATGAATGGATACCGATAGAAAATGTTTTATCTTCCTGTATTACGATGATTCAACCGGCAATTGATGCCAGGCATATTGTTTTTGAATATCCTGTCCTAAAAAAAGAGCCTGACTTTGAGTGTAGTCTGGATATTCTGAAAACGCAGAGGATGTTGATGAACCTGCTCCACAATGCCTGCAAATTTACACCGGAATACGGACATATCCGTTTGATTCTTGACGAGGAGAGCCGCACGGACGGCAATGCAGTTGACCGTATTGTAATCGAGGATAATGGCTGTGGTATGAGCGAAGAATTTCTTGAACGCATTTTTACCCCGTTTGCACAGGAACGTAACCGTTTCTCAGGATCCGTACAGGGAACGGGTCTTGGTCTTTCACTGGCCCGGCAGACCGCTCGTGCCATGGGTGGTGATATTACGGTGGAAAGCAAGCTTGGCGCCGGCTCAAAGTTTACAATCAGATTTCCTTATCAATACCGGAGTCATGCTGCAAAGGCTGAAGAAACGAAACGTGATACCACTGTGGACGAGGAAGCTCTAAATGGGGCAAAAATTCTTCTTTGTGAGGATAACCAGCTGAATATTGTCATCGCAAAAAAGCTTCTGGAGAGGATTGGATGTAGCGTGGATACTGCAGAGAACGGAAGACAGGGTCTGGAGCTCTTCACTGCTTCAGTGCCGGGAGAATATGATGCGATTCTAATGGACATTCGTATGCCGCAGATGGATGGACTTGAAGCATCAAAAGCAATTCGTGTACTTGCAAGACCGGATGCGAAGAATGTTCCCATTATTGCAATGAGTGCTAATGCTTTTGAAGAAGATATTCAAATGAGTCTTGCCGCTGGTATGAATGCACATCTGCCAAAGCCGGTAGAGCCGCAGAAGCTATACACAACGCTGGCCAGTTTATTAAACAAGAAGAGTAGCAGGAAAGCTTAAGTTTTATCTATGCTAAAAAGATAGAAAGCGAAAGGTACAGAATCATTATGGATGATTTATTAACAAAGCTTGGTTGTAAAGATATTGAACTGACAAAGGCACGCTTTCTTAATGACCGGGAGTTTTATCTGGAGGTTACGAGGGAGCTTCTTGAAGACCCGGGATTTGAGCAGCTCGGAGAGCAGCTTCAGAAACAAGAACAGCAGAGAGCCTTTGATACAGCACATATGCTGAAGGGAACGATTGGAAACTGCGGTGTTACACCGCTGTACAAATTAATCACACAGATTGTAGACCCTCTTCGCGGAAAGAATCCGGACTATTCTGCTCTATTAAAGTTACAGGAACAGCTGCTTAAGCAGCGCGATGTTGTGAAAAAGACTCTGGAAGCGTATACTTAAGCGCTGAGTAATTAGGTTCTGCAGAAAACAGGCGGGGTAGGAATTCACCTGTCTTTTGATTTTAGTGCGTTCATTGTCTTTACAATGACGATGATGGAAGTTACGAAAGTCAGGACATCAGAAACAGGCATGGACTGCAGATAGATGAAGGTTGCTTTGTTGACGCAGGCAAGAATCATCATACAGAGGTAAATACGAAAGCTACGGACAGCGAATTCGGTATAGTGGATGCTTTCTTAGGACAACAAAAAGGCGCAAATCCATTCCTGGATTTACGCCTTCTGCTACTCGGTAACTAGGTTATAACACATTTCCCGGATACAAGTCAACCGTAAAAAATAACAAAAATCCTGCTTATCTGCCTTGTATATTTTTAAAAATGCTGCAACATACTCTGCAGTCTTTTGATGGGTCAGCCGGCTTGGATGGTAATCTACGACATAACCGTCTTCCGGATGCTGTTCCGGCAACGGAAGGTAATAGATGTTCGTATCACCTGCACTACGAAAGCTCTCTGTGACTGCTTCGACACTGGCATTCAGCTCTGTTCCCATCACCCCGAGGGTGCAGACGATATCGGCTTTGGGATTATGGTGACGAATCGTATGCAGGAATTCCAGATATCTCTTGCGGTACAAAGCGCGTTTTTTTGCATCTTTGCAGTAGCTTGCATCATTGGTTCCGAGATTGACTACAATGATATCGGGAACAAACAGGGTGAAATCCCAGACAAGGGACTGTGGGTAAACGGTTCCGTCAAACGGTTCATAGGAAAACCCGAGTTTCTCGTAGTAATCCGGCAGAATCTGTTCACTGTGGATTGTTCCGTCCGAAGTATAGCCGGAGACGATACCGTAACCGCTCACGGATACCATACTGTAATCGGCAGCCAGAAGCTGTGCTGTCTGATAGGCATATGATTTTGTAACATTTTCGTTTGCTGTGGAATAGATGTTGCCGAGTGCTGCATCAACACCATAGCCGCAGGTGATGGAATCACCGATAAATTCTATCTTCAGCGGTTTCTCTGCGGTCGGTGCAATTTCTCCGTCTTCCGTTACAATCGCTGTGATTCCGAGAGAGGAGTCTGTAGTTTCGGAAAGTTTGACGAGGCGGATGACTGACGAATAAGAACCGGTGGCAGATGCTGCACCTGCAGAAGCAGAAGTACCATCTTTAGGACAGGGAATCGTCACGGTTTGTTCTTCGGAAGTCAGAAGTTCGTCAATAACCTGAATTCCGTTGACAAAGACTGCATATCTTGCGAGGTGGGTTTCTTCGTGACTGACCGTCATGAGACCGCCCTTCAGGAGGATTCTGCACTGATCTGCACTGCAGGTAAATTCAATTCCTCCACCGGAATAAGTCAGCCAGAGAGCTTCGCGGGCATAGTAAAACCGCCCGAGGTATTTAACGTTGTCCGGGGTGGGAGAGTAGGTATGGGTACCTGCTGATGAATTGTTCATAGGTTTATTCTCCGTACTGTAGTATGTAAATTGTGGACTGCCAGGATACCGGTAGGATCAATAACAGACCGCGTAACATTATAACTGATTCCCAGAAAAAAAGCATCTGTTTTCTGGATTTTTTATTGCTTTACTTGAAAACAGCGAATAGTAGACATTCCGGGATATTTTATGTATAATATGGAAGAGCAGTCGGCAGCAGACAAGCATTACATTTGAAGTAAGAATACGAGGTGTACAATGGACATTAACGTAATGGATCTGGCAGGAAAATGCATAGAAGAAATAAATAAAAAAATCAGGAATCTGAAGCATCTGAACATTATTGTTGCAGGCAAGACAGGCGTCGGAAAGAGTACGCTGATTAACTATATTTTCCGTGAGGAGCTGGCAGAAACCGGAATTGGGAAGCCGGTGACAGAGCACATCAAAGAAATCACAAAGAAGGATATCCCACTGACCATCTACGATACAAAGGGTCTGGAGCTTGGTAAGGATACGCAGGCAGCAATCAAAAAGGAGATTATGGATAAAATAAAAGAAGGTCTGTACTCCAAAGATGAGAGCAAATGTATTCACTGCATTTGGTACTGTATTAATACGGCATCCGATCGCATTGAAGACGATGAAATTGCCTGGATCCGCGAGTTTACTGAGGAAAATAAGGATACTGCGGTACCGATTATTGTTGTTCTGACGAAATCCTTTTCCAAACCTCAGGCGGCAGAGCTGAAAAAATACATTGATAATCTGAACCTGAATGTCTGTGCAATCGTGCCGGTGCTGGCGCTTTCCTATCCGATTGATGAGGAATATACCGTTAAGGAATACGGTGGAGAAAAGCTGGTTGAGATTATGGGGGAGCTGTTAGGGGATGAGCTGATCCCCACGCTTCAGAATGTCCAGCGTGTAGCGGTGAAACAAAAGGCGAAATATGCACACGGAATTGTTGCGACGACGGTGGCGGGAACCTTTGCGGAGGGCTTTACTCCGGTCCCTTTTGCAGACGCGGCGCTTCTGATACCGACTCAGATCGCAATGATTGCATCCGTCACGGCGGTGTTCGGAGTGAAGATGAATAAGTCTATGCTGGCCTCATTTATTACCGGGGTGACAGGGACCGCAGGTGCGACCATTCTTGGGCGCTCCATTGTTGCCGGAGTCCTGAAACTGATGCCGGGTGCCGGAACGGTAGCCGGAGGTGTAATTTCCGGGGGAACGGCGGCAATTCTGACGACAGCTCTCGGAGAGGCATATATTAAGCTCATGGAAAAAATCAGTCTCGGAGAACTGAAGCGGTCCGACGGAGAGGTAATCAGCATTACCGACGGAGATAAGCTCGATAAAAGAACAATCGCTGAAATGAAAGAAATATTTCTGAACGAACTGAAAAAAGTAAAAAAACCGGATACCGATACGGAGAGTGATAACGGAAATTCCCGTTGACAGCGAAAAGAAAACTGCTTACAATAAGCAGAACAGATATTTTACAGGCAGAAAGGGCGAGTGTAGTATGGCTGAGTTTGAGAAGAAGAAAGAAAGACCGGTATTTCCGAAACGTGCGGTGATTACTGCGGGAATGCCGTATGGAAATAAAGAGCTGCATTTCGGACACATTGGAGGAGTTTTTGTTCATGCAGATACCTATGCCCGTTTCCTGCGTGACAGAATCGGTGCAGATAATGTTATCTTTGTGTCCGGAACCGACTGCTTTGGATCACCGATTCTTGAAAGCTACCGTAAAGAGACGGAAGCCGGAAGCTTCACCGGAACAATCCGTGACTACGTTACGAAAAACCACGTTTCCCAGAAGGAAACACTTGATAAATATGAAATCAGCCTTAATTTATACGGAGCCTCGGCACTTGGACGTGCGAGCAAAATCCACGAACAGGAATCCGAAGAGGTATTTGAAGCGCTGTATCATGCTGGAAGCCTGGAAAAGCTCAGCACGGCTCAGTTCTATGATCCGCAGTTCAAGGTTCTGTTAAACGGCCGCCAGGTTGTCGGCAAATGTCCGATTCAGGGCTGCCAGTCCGAGAAGGGCTATGCGGATGAATGTGATCTCGGACACCAGTATATGCCGAGTGAACTGATTGATCCGAAGAGCACTTTGTCAGGACTGACTCCGGAGGTTCGGGATGTGACAAACTGGTATTACCGGCTGGAAGATTGCACCGATTCCATGCAGGAGCTTGTAAATGATCTTCGCGCCAATTCCAATGCCAGAAAGTTTATGCTCAATACAATAGAAGAATTCTTAAAACCGCCGTATATCTATGTACAGAAGAAGCTGATTGAGGATCTTGATGCACTTCGTGCACAATTTCCGGAGCATTCGCTGTTAGACGAAGACAATAAGAATTCCATTACCTTTGTCTTTAAAAATCTGGAGGATCGTGATAAGGCTCGTAAGGTTCTCGCTGCAGAGAATATCAACTGCCGTACGGGGAAGACCCTGGTTCCGTTCCGCTTGTCGGGCAATATCGAATGGGGTGTACCGCTTCCGGAGGAAGAGGATATGAAGAAGCTGACGTTCTGGGTGTGGCCGGAATCCCTTTGGGCACCAATTTCCTTTACAAAGACGTATCTTGAGCAGAAGGGGTTTGATACAGAGGAGTGGAAGAAGTGGTGGAACGATGATGATGCAACGGTTTACCAGTTCATCGGTCAGGATAATATTTATTTCTACGGAATTGCGCAGATGGCTATGTTTCAGACAATGGGACTGAAAGAGACCTTTCTGATTCCGAACAACCACATTCTGTTCATGAATAAAAAAGCAAGCAGCAGCGGCTCGGTGAAACCGCCGATGGCAAAGGATCTGCTGAACTTCTATACACCGGAACAGCTGAGAATGCATTTCTTAAGTCTTGGGCTGGCGAACAAGAGCGTAAGCTTTGATCCGCAGGTTTACCTGCCTGAGGAAGAACGTCAGGGTGCGGATCCGGCTTTGAAGGACGGGAATCTGCTGACCAACGTTTTTAACCGGATTGTCCGCTCCTGTTTCTATACTTCGCAAAAGTATTTAGATGGAAGGCTGCCAAAGGGAGAGGTATCGCAGAGCATCATCGATGAAGCGAACGAAGCAATTCTGACCTACGAACAGAATATGTATGACCATCAGTTCCACAAAATCACCTATGTACTTGATACACTGATTCGGAATATGAACAAATACTGGGTAAATAACATGCGTACAGCTGACACAACAGACAATGCAGAGCTTCGAAAGCAGGTTCTGATTGATTCTTTCCATGGAATCCGCGTGGCAATGACACTGCTGCATCCGATTGCACCGAGCGGCTGTGAGCGGATTCGTGAGTATCTTGGAGCGTCGGAAGAAATCTGGAGCTGGGATCATATTTTTGAACCGCTGACGGCATTTACCGGAGTGGCAGGAGAACATCAGCTGAAATTCCTCGAACCGAGGGTGGACTTCTTTGAAAAACATGAAAGCCAGCTGGAAGCATTGTAGAAATCTGTAAGAATTGCAGAAAATCTGTAAACCGAACGAAAGTATATGATTGATAATTAAATATAATAACAGTACGGTTCCGCAACCTGCGGATCAGAGGGAAGTCCGGTGTGAATCCGGCGCAACTGTCATTACCGTGTTTAGGGAGAAACAGCTGTTTACATGGAAGGTGTAAAGCAGCGAGGGTTTCCTCTATCAGTCGGAATACTTGCCGTACCTGTGTGGTCACCGGGTTACCGGAACATTTTTGGACAAGAAGAGTGCAGCCGTTTATGATACCAAGGGAGAAGAAACGTCTGATGCTTTTCTTTTGGTGGATAGAACTGTTGCGCTTTGATTTCATGGGGAGAAGCCCCGTGAAGCTGCTCTGAAGAGAGTGGTCAAAGCGCTTCTTTTATTTCATGGGAAAGTGCGTCCTGTGAAATAAAATCGCTCCGCGAGGGAGGCGCAGGTGCACTCTTTGTTTTCACAGAAAGGAGGAAGAAGATGGGCACAGTAAAGTACGGTGAAGAACAGTGCATTGAGTTGTTGGTGAATAAACAGGAGGCGCTTAAGACTCAGGGAATCAGCCGCAGTCCGCAGCGTTCTGATTTTGAAGAGGAGGAAGTTGTTGCAATTAAGGCTTTTCTTGGTCCGTGGCCGAGGGCACTGGAAAAAGCGGGACTGAAAGAACCGCGTGGTGAGGAGCATTTACAGAAAAACCGAGAAAAACGAATTAATGCAAAGCGTCAGCGAACGCAGGCGAGGAAGGAAAACCGGGGCTATAGAAAGCAGAATACTTCCCTTGTAACAAAGGGTGTATCATAAATAAATTACAAAAGGAGATTAACATGAAAAAGTATTTGATTTTAGGACTTGCTGTTGCCATGATTCTAGGAACAGCCGGAGTGCAGGCAAAGGCAGCAGATTCCGTTCAGGTCAGTGTCACTATTGCAAACGGAACCTTGGAGCTTGCACAGGAGAAAATCACGGTAACGGATCTTGACGGAGACGGTGTATACACGATTGACGAAGCACTGTATTGTGCACATGAAGCGAAATATACCGGTGGAGCAGCAGAGGGATACGGTACAGCAAGCGGTGATTATGGTTTATACATCACAAAACTCTGGGGAGTTGAAAATGCTTCCGGTTTTGGATATTATGTTAATGATGAGTCTGCGATGGGACTTACCGATACGGTAAAGGACGGCGACAGGGTAAATGCATTTGTATATACCGATACCACTTATTTTTCCGATACCTATTGTTATTTTGACGTAGTCAGAACAACCGTAACGGAAAAGGAAGCATTGGAACTGACGCTTTCCGCAGCAGGCTATGATGCAAACTGGAGTCCGGTTGTCCTTCCGGTTCAAGGAGCGGTGATCCTGATTGATGGAGTCGAGAGCAGCTATACAACGGATGCAGAGGGTAAGGTTACGGTTTCAATTAATTCACAGGCAGGAACGACCTGCGTAATCAGTGCGGTATCCGCTTTGCAGACTCTGGTTCCTCCGGTAAGCATTGTGACAGTGGAAGCAGAGCTTCCTAAGACCGGTGACAGTGCAGTGATTTATCTGATTCTTGCTGCAGCGCTTACAGCAGCGTCAGTTGCGGCAGGCACAGTAGTCCGCCGCAGAAAGGCAGTATGAAAAATAAGATTCTTTTAATCTTCTGTTGTCTTATTCTTTTACTTGGAAGCAGGAGCTCTGTGGTTCCTGCTTCCGCAACAGAGCAGGATAAAAATGATACAGCCGGACAGATACTGCAGGAGCTACTTATACGTAAAGCAGGAACGGCGAAGCAGGCTTCTGTTCAGAACTGGATTGACGGAGAGCTGGCAGCCGGAGCAGGCTCAACCTCAGAGTGGTTTTTGATTTCACTTTTGCAGTTCGGCACCGAGTATGATTATTCGACATATATCACAGCACTTCAGGCATTTTTAGAAGGAACCCCGGTTTTGTCTGCAACCTCCTGTCAGAGAATTTCTCTGGTACTTGTCGGCTGCGGGTATCCGGAGGATCCGTTTGTTTTGTCTGCAATGAAGGAAACGGTCGGAACACAGGGAATCATGAGTCTGATCTTCGGACTTCATCTTTTGAACAATGGCTGTAAGGGCTGCCCCTTTACTGTCAAGGAAGTGGCGGAGCAAATCCTTTCACAGCAGCTTAAGGATGGCGGTTGGGCTCTATTTGGAACGGTTTCCGATATTGATGTAACTGCCATGACACTTCAGGCACTGGCGCCGATTTATATACAAGACCAAGGAGAACTTACGGAAGCGGTCAAAGTGGCGGTAGACAGGGCAGTACTGTTTCTATCTGAACAGCAGATGGAAAGCGGAGGCTATTACGGTTTCGGAGCAGAGAACCCGGAGAGTACTGCACAGGTAATGATTGCCGTTAATGCGCTGGGCATCGATCCATTATGTGACCCGGGATTTATCAAAGCAGGAAACACACTGCTTGACGGAATCAAAAAGTTCCGGCTTGAAGACGGAGGGTTTTGCCATACGGAAGGCGGTGAATACAGCCATGCAGCGACCAGCCAGGTAATGTGTGCACTGGTGGCTGAGGAACGAAATCTTTCCGGACAAGGCGCTCTCTACCTCTTTACTCCGGGGGAAACGCAGGGAACAGGAGATCCGGACGTGCCGAAAATCACCGGTTCCGAAGGGAAAGATATAAAATCCGGTGAGAATGCTTTGACAGAAGATACCGGGAACCGGGAAGATGCAGAATCCGGTGAGGGTGCTTTGACAGAAGAAAATAAACAGAACCGGACCATATGGAATCGGAAGCTTTGGATCTGCGGGGGAGTTGTGGTTCTCGCTGTAATAGTCTGCATTCTGCTTTGGGTGTGCAGAAAACGGCATCGTTTTAATTTCCTTCTGGTGCTTGGTCTTGTCGTAATGGCAGTCTGTGCGGTACTTCTGACTGACATACAAAGCGCTGAGGATTATTACCGCGAAGAACAGGAAACCACAGAAAGTGTCGGAACCGTCACCCTGTCAATCCGCTGTGACACCCTTATGGAATTCGGAAGTTCGGACTATATTCCTGAGGAGGGAATCATTCTTTCTGCTACGGAGTTTTCGTTCGGTGAAAATGAAAGCGTATATGACATTCTTGTACGTGCAGTTAAGAAATACGGAATCCAGATGGAAACCAAGGGTGCCGGGGTAGGTCTGTGTTATGTTGTCGGAATAGCATACCTGTATGAGTATGATTATGGAGAACTATCCGGTTGGATTTATCATGTTAACGGGGTATCAGCCTCTGTCGGCTGCGCTGACTATCTGCCAAAGGATGGGGACGTGATTGAATGGATGTACACACGTGAGCTTGGAAAGGATCTGGAATAACATGGGTCTGCTTCTGGAATAACGTGGGCTTGCTTCTGTAAGAAGACAATAAGGAAGGGGAAACGGTGGTGAAAAGTCTGTCGGAATATAATCCGATTCCGGTTCTGCTCTATTTTCTGACGGTTACCGGACTTGTCATGTTCTGCATGAATCCGGTGATTCTTGTGTTGTCGCTGACCGGTGCGGTAGTATCGTTTTTGGTACGAAATGGGAGCCGGTACGGACGGACACATATATTGTTCGCCGTTTTTTTTGCAGCGATTGCTCTTACAAATCCTTTGTTTAATCATAACGGTAAGACAATTTTATTTGTCATGAATGATAATCCGGTGACATTCGAGGCTCTGGTTTACGGAACTGCTTCTGCGGCAATGATTATTTCGGTGGTCTACTGGTTCCGCCTGTTCTCACAGATTATGACCGGAGACCGGCTGCTGTATCTTTTTGGGTTTTTATCACCGAAGCTTGCATTACTGATTTCCATGACACTTCGGTACATTCCGCTGTTTGGAAAACAGACAAAAAAGGTTCGTCAGGCACAGAAGGCGCTTGGACTGTACCGTGAGGATAATGCGGTTGACACATTTCGAGGAGAGCTTCGTATTTTTTCTGTGATGGTCAGCTGGGGACTGGAAAACGGAATTATTACGGCGGACAGTATGACGGCACGGGGGTACGGAACAGGAAAGCGGAGCTTTTATTCCCTGTATCGTTTTCAGAAAAAAGATTTAATTCTGCTCCTGACGATTCTGGTACTTTTTGCTGTAACGGCATGCGGAATCGGATATGGAGCGCTGAGGATGAATTATTACCCGGAGTTTATGATAGCTCCGGAAACGGCATTGTCCTACGCGGCTTATGTCTCCTACGGATTACTGGCTTTTTTGCCGGCTGTATTGGAGGCGGTAGCGGGCTTTTTGTGGCGGACTGCTCGGAAATGAGGGATAAAATGGCACTTCTTACGGTTGAAAATTTAAGCTTTATCTATCCGCTCGGGAACGCAAGAACGCTGGATGGTATCCGGTTTGAGCTGGAACGGGGAGACTTTCTCTGTGTACTCGGAGAAACCGGAAGCGGAAAATCTACGCTTCTTAAAATGCTGAAACGTGAGCTGACACCTCTTGGAGAAAAGAGCGGTGAAATCCGGTACCGGGGCTGTGCGCTTGAAAAGCTTTCCGAACGGGAAGCAGCAAGCCGGATCGGGTTTGTCATGCAGCGCCCGGAGCAGCAGATTGTAACGGATAAGGTGTGGCATGAACTGGCCTTTGGTTTGGAGAATTTGGGACTGGAGCAGTCCATAATCCGAAGCCGTGTTTCGGAAATGGCCGGATATTTCGGTATGGAGAGCTGGTTTGAGCAGGATACGGCAGAGCTGTCGGGAGGGCAGAAGCAGCTGCTTAATCTGGCTTCGGTTATGGTGATGCAGCCGGATATTCTGATTCTGGATGAGCCGACGGCGCAGCTGGACCCGCTGGCAGCGACCGAATTCCTGATGACCCTTACCAGACTGAACAGGGAGCTTTCACTGACAATTATCATTGTGGAACACCGACTGGAGGAGGTGATACCGGTTTCCAACCGGCTGCTCGTACTCCGGAACGGAAGAACCTTTGCGTTCGGAGAAACACGCCGGACGGTCGGGGAACTTTGTAAAGATCGAAAACTGCTTGTGGGACTGCCGGCAGCGGTCAGACTCTACAGCGGTCTGCAGGAAACCGGTAGCTGCACGTTACAGGAATCAAAAGACGAATGTCCACTGGATGTTCGTGAAGGACGTTGCTTTCTGGAGAGCCGTTTTGATCATGAGGTATATATGGTAAAGGAGCCGGTATCAACACGGTCAATGTCTCCTGCACTGGAATTCTCAGAGGTTTATTTCCGATATATCAAAGAGCTTCCGGATGTTCTCTGTGGACTGTCTGCTACTGTTTATACCGGTGAAATTTTCTTTATTCTTGGTGGAAACGGATCCGGAAAATCCACAGCACTTTGTACTGCTGCCGGTCTGCTTCGTCCGTACTCCGGAACAATCCGGGTATTCGGAAAGAAACTTAAGGAATATAAGAACCAGTCTTTATACCGAGAATGTCTGGCGATGCTTCCGCAGGATGTACAGACGGTTTTTCTGAAAAAAACAGTACGGGAAGAACTGGAAGAAACAGCCGGAACGAAGTGTCAGGATAAGAATAGATATACCTGTGAAAATGCAGAGACTAATACCGGTAACGGAAAAGCCTGTGAACAGAACAACATTTCTCTGCCGTATGATCTGACGGAGCTCTATGACAGGCATCCGTATGATCTGTCCGGAGGAGAACAGCAGCTGGTGGCATTGGCAAAGGTGCTGATGACACGGCCGAAGCTTCTGCTTCTTGATGAACCGACCAAGGGATTGGATGCTGCGGCAAAGCAGCAGATTACTGAGATTCTGAAAAGCCTTCGTGATTCCGGGATGACAATTGTGGTCGTATCGCATGACGTGGAGTTTGCAGCAGATTGTGCAGACCGCTGTGCCATGTTCTTTCGTGGTGAAATTGTTTCATATGACACGCCGCATCGTTTTTTTGCCGGAAATAGTTTCTATACAACAGCGGTCAGTCGTATGACGCGCGGACTCTATGAGAATGCAGTAACAGTTGAAGATGTCGTGACTCTGTGCAGGAGCAACGGACTCCGGGAAGCAGCCAAGGAAAAGCAGAATCAAGTGCTGCGTCAGAGGAACAGCTTTGATCTGACCAGTCACAGGAAGGCAGCAGCCGGAGAGGCTGTGGCAGAACAGGAGAGGTCGGATGATTGTAATTAAAAATGCATTACTTAGAAAAATACTTCGTATTCTAATTCCCTTCGTGCTGATTCCGGCACTGGTTCTGCTTGGTGCGGTGGTTTTTCAGGAAAAACGATATGCTTATAGTATTCTGGCAGTTACTCTTCTGGCATTGCTGCTGTTCTTAACAGGCTTTGAAAAAAAGAAAACAGGAACTCGCCGTCTGATTCTTGTTGTTGTGATGGTGGTTCTCTCCGTGGCGGGCAGGGCAATTCCTTTCTTTAAGCCGGTCACGGCTCTGACCATCATTACAGCATTGTATCTTGGCGGAGAAGCCGGCTTTCTGACCGGAGCGTTATCAGCTGTCATATCGAACTTTTATTTCGGACAGGGACCGTGGACACCGTTTCAGATGCTGTTCTGGGGACTGATTGGATTATTTGCGGGGATTCTAGCGGTTCCGTTAAAAAAAAGCCGCACCCTGCTACTGCTTTATGGCGCGGTTTCGGGGGTGGCATTTTCTTTCTTGATGGATATCTGGACAGTGCTATGGTATGACAATGCATTCAATCCGGAGAGGTATCTGACTGCGCTTGTGACTGCCGCACCCTATACCATTCTGTATATGGTCTCCAATGTTGTATTTCTGCTGCTTCTTGCCAAACCCTTCGGTGAAAAACTGGAACGTGTCAAAATAAAATACGGTGTATAAAGATAAAAGCCTTATACAATGTGGAGCTTCAGTGCTTCAATATAAACCTGAGCCAGGCGTCCTGGATGGGTTTTGTTGTGAGTGATGAATCCGATATGCATATCGCTTTCGGCAGCAAGCGGAACAGCGATAATAT
>CAZRRN010000058.1:0-15721 GCA_964602475.1 uncultured Lachnospiraceae bacterium
TTTTTGTTTGATAGTTTGTAGGTGCAACAGGATGCTTACTCGACCAGACCAACAAAATGACGATGCCTGCAATCAATACCAATAGGACAATACCAATTATTTTCATTATTTTATTCATTTTATTCTTATGCTTTTGGTGGAACATCTGTACCACTTGCGATAATTATATCAAGAAATATCGTCTTTTCAATAGTCACAGGTTGAACTGGTACAAAACCACGTAAATTATTCCAGTCTCAATGACTATCATTTGTCTAGTTTGAAATCTAGATAATGATGTGGTACACTTGTAGCACATATAATTTCAGGAGGGATTTCCTATGGAAAGAAGACATCCCGCAAGTGTGTTTGTACGTGAATGTATCACCAAAGCACTGTTTATGCTGATGAAGAATAAGGATTATCAAGACATAACCATCTCAGAAATTGTCAGGACAGCAGGGGTCAGTCGCAATTCGTTTTACCGTAATTACCAATCCATTGAGGATATTCTTCGGCAGTATCTCATAGAGCAAACATCCCAGTGGTGGAAGGAATATCTGGCGCATTTGCATCCCAATGTGATTGAAGAGACTTCTCAGCATTTTCTTAATATGAGAGAGGAAATCCTTCTTCTCTATAAGGAAGGATTGTCTCATTTGCTCATGGAGCATATCGTGTTGTGCGGAAAACAAAGTCTGACTGGAGAAATCAGAAATGCTTATCAGATTGCTTTTGTGTCCGGTGGACTTTGGGGGCTGACCAACGAATGGATATTACGTGGAATGAAGGAAACGCCCCAGCAAATGCAGGAACTCTTTTTGATGCAGGGTCAATCAGACGACATCTCTTCATGAAACGCTGCCACAGCATCTTACATTCCTCATAGACGAATTTGCCAATGTCACGTTGCCGGATTCCTTTGTAGAGAAGCTTTCTACCATGCGAAGCAGGAATATGTCAGTGGTTATTATTGTGCAAAGCTTGATTTAGCTTAAGCGTAAATTCCCGAAATTTGATATGGATAAGGACTTAATCGGTAACTGTTCTATTATTGATATTTTGGGTGCGCCGGATATGGATTCCTGTGAATATTTAAGTAAGCATTATGGTACGCAGATAATTCATAAAGCAAGTGATTCCGATGCAAAGGATTATAAGGGTCAGTCTTCAAGAAGTGGGGAAGTTATGAAAAAGAGTCTTCTTTCTGCAGATCAATCTGTTACAACCATTCATCATGCAGAAGAAATCAGTGGCTGTTACGATACTGGATTGGAGTCATTCCGGTTTTTCTCTTAAATAGATTCGTGAAGTTATTGTTATCATAAATACCTACTTCATGTGCAATTTTGATTGCAGGTAGGGTAGTGTTTGTGAGCAGGGATTTTGCTTTGTTAATGCGCAGTGTAATTAAATAATCATTTGGCGAAAACCCTGTATATTTTTTGAATTCTCTCGAAAGGTAGTATTTTGAAACCCCGGCAAAGTCAGACAGAAAATCAAGGGTGAGCGGTTGTGTGAAATTACTATCCATATATTTGATGAGATATCGGATGTTTTCCGGCAGGGCAGAGTCTTTCATAGCTTCATTAGCCTTCGTTTTCAGAAGATGACTCAGCAGACTGTCAATGCAGTTTGATGCCAGCCAGTCACGATTCAGAATTGGTTGACTATAAAGTCCCAATAAAGTTTCCAGATATTCCTGAATATTTCCGGAAAGCGGTTCATGGAAAACAGGTGAAGCATATTGCACGAACTGACTGTGGTGATAAGAAAGCAGAGGACCGCCGATGTGCAGGATAGCAATATCCCACACGTCGGATACTGCCTCATAATAATGATAGTTATTACAGTTGATATAAAACCCGTCACCTTTGGAAAGATGGTATTCTTTTTCTTCATATCTTAAAATTCCGGTTCCGGAATAGGTGTATCCAATCATAAAAGAATCAAAATTCCAACGCTCCGTATAGGAATGCTTTTGGTAATAGAATCGGTCAAAGTCTTCCATAAAGTATAGATGCCCCATTGCAAAATCTGAAATAGGTGGCTTTTGGAAGGCATCAACACTTCCGGATATAGAAAAATTGGCATTTGCAATGGCCTTTACGTTATATCCTCGTTCAATGGCATCTTCATATGATATTTTTCTAGAGGTTAATCTCTTTTCGGTTTTTGTTTTTTCAAAATGAATTCCTTCGAACATATTATTCCCTCACCAGTAAAAGCAAAATAATTGTATTGCGTTGAAATAATGGGACAAATACATTATATATCAGGACAAGTATTATAGCAAGATTATATGATATATGAGCAAAATAATCAGCTTTCAATTATATTTGAATTTGGTATGATGAACATACACAGATAGTGTTTTGATTATTGCGGAGGGAGAAGCTATGGAAAAAGAAAAGAGAAAAAATAAAAATCGTGAAGATTGGTTAACGACAAAAAAAGAGAGGTTTCATTATTATATTGGAGATTTGGGCAGAACCCTGGAGGGCTATATTGTCACGGCATTTATGACTCTGTTTTTACTTTTTCAGGGAATTGACCTATTGTCTGTATCTGCAGCCATTTTAGTTGTGAAAGTAATTGATGCTTTAGACGATGTAATCTTTGGATTCTTGATTGATAAAATCAATATTAAAAACAGCAAGTTACTGGGAAGAATTGCAGGAGAAGGAAAATACCTTCCATGGTATCGGGCAACATTTTACCTATTCCCGATTTTTACCGTTTTATTCTTCCTAATGCCACAGCAGGTTCCAAATATGGTAAAGATTATCTGGTTTATGATTACATATCTTTTATATGATTTTTCATATACCTTGGTTGAGGTGCCAATGAATTCCATGATTGTTTCATTGACCGATAATATAGATGAGCGTAACAGTATTCTTCAGACAAAGGGAATTATTTCAGGAATTGCAACGGTATTTGCAGGTGTCATCTGGATGCTACTTGTCAGTGAACATGTAGGATTTTCCATTCGCTCTGTGGCTATTGTATCTTCCGTTATTTTCTTTTTTATGATGCTTCCGCTGACTTCAAAAGTAAAGGAGCATAATGTAGAGTTGAAGAACGCAGAGGATGAAGATGCGGTAGAACACTATTCATTAAAAGACATGTTTACATGTATTAAGACGAATAAGTACATGGCAGTGATTCTGCTTTCCACATTTATTATGGGAGCGCTTGCAACGGGAAGTTCCCTTGGCACCTATGCATCTTACTATTTATATGGAGATTCCATGATTTTGGTGATTCCGATTGCCATTGCATTTATTCCGCAACTGATAGCACAGTTAAATACAGAGAGATTATGTAGAAAGTTCGGAAAGAAAAGAGTGTTCATGGTATGCGGTATTGTTGGCGGCTTGATTTACGGAAGTATCTTTTTTGCTGGGTATCATAATTTTGTACTGATTACCATTCTTTTGGTTTTGCAGGCGGCACCGGGAAATATGGCGAATATAGCGAAAACATTCTTTACACCAGATACAATTGAATATACGAGATACAAGACCGGAAAAGACTGCTCCGGAATCTTCTTCTCATTAAATGCATTCATTAACAAGCTTACAACAAGTATCGCGTCCTCTCTTGGAATTTTTATTCTGGGACTTTCCAGCTGGATTACCGCCGAGGCAGACAGCTTTGAAGAATTGGCTCGTTTAAATGTTGTTCAGCCACAGAGTGCATTAGACGTGCTTTGGATTGTATATATGGCGATTCCTGCAATCGGAACCCTGCTTGCTATTTTAGTGATGGCATTTTATGGTCTGAAGGATAAGGATGCTGCATTGATGGCAAAATGCAACGCCGGTGAGATTACCAGAGAAGAATGTGAAGCACAGCTGAGCAAAAAATATTAATAAGTTATTATAGAGAAATAATTTGGATGAGAGTGCATAACCATCTTCCATTGGCATAAGGAGATAAAAAGTATGGAACTTCATGTATATGAAAAGGAGCACATAGAGCTGATCAGAAAGTCGGCATCGGAATGCATGGTGTTGCTAAAAAACGATGGCTCATTTCCAATACAAGAGGCTGGAAATGTAGCCTTATACGGTAGTGGCGCAAGAAGAACCATAAAGGGTGGAACCGGCTCGGGAGATGTCAATGTACGACATTTCACTACCATAGAAGAAGGATTAGAAAATGCGGGTTTTACAGTTAATACAAAAGAATGGCTGGATTCCTATGAAGTAATATACAGAGATTCTCGAAAACAGTTTGTGCAGAATATTAAGGCAGAAGCAAAGGCAAAAGGAATACCAGCGGTTTTGCTTGGCATGGGTGCTGTTATGCCGGAACCGGAATATGAGCTTCCGTTGAAACCGGGAGGGGATCTTGCTATTTATGTACTTTCCAGAATTTCAGGCGAAGGTTCGGACCGCAAAGTTATAAAAGGTGATTTTCTTCTGACGGATACAGAGGTAAGGGATATTCTGGCATTACAGAAATCGCATAAGAGATTTTTGCTGGTATTAAATGTTGGTGGTGTTGTGGATTTGACACCGCTTCAGGAGGTAAAAAATATACTGTTGCTTTCACAGGTAGGTATTAGCATTGGTGATTCCTTTGCGGATGTGCTATTGGGAAAATCATATCCATCCGGAAAACTTACTACTACCTGGGCTGCATATGACGATTACTGCAAAGAAGGAAGTTTTGGAGAACAGGACGATACTCGCTATAATGAGGGAATCTATGTAGGCTATCGCTATTTTGATACAGTTGGTAAGACACCAATGTATCCGTTTGGCTATGGGCTTGGTTACACTTCATTTGCTATTAATAAAAAAAAGATGGTTGTGGAAGACAGCCGGGTTATAGTCTCAGCAATAGTAAAGAACACAGGTGTATATACCGGAAAAGAAACCCTGCAAGTCTATGTGTCCGTTCCGAATGGCGATTTGGACCAGCCTTATCAGGTGTTAGCAGGGTTTGAAAAAACAAAGGAATTAAGCCCGGGGGAAAGCACCATGGTAAACGTGGAGTTTGCAATGGAACAACTGGCATCTTTTTATACAAAAAAATGTGCAGCTCTTTTAGAAGCCGGAAAATATATCATTCGCGTAGGAAACAGTAGCAGAAATACAAAGATATGTGGTGTGATTTGTATACAGCAGGAAATTGCGGTAGAAAAGTTATCTCATGTAGGCAGCACACCGGATTTTGAAGACTGGAAACCTTTGAATGTGGAATTAATGCAAAACGAAGAAGCTTGTCAGGCTGAAGAATTTGTTTTAGATGCAAAAAATTTTGCAAAGCAGAAAAAAAGAATAGCGGCTGAACCGGAGAAAGAAGAAAAACAACTTATTGCAGAATTGAGCGATGAAGAGCTGGCTTATCTTTGCTTGGGCGGTTTTAGGGATGAGGGAAGCAAGAGTGTTATTGGAACTGCGGGTATGGCGGTTGCAGGCGCAGCAGGAGAAACGACGCAGAGACTGGAAGAAAGAGGCATCCCAAGGCTTGTCATGGCAGACGGGCCGGCAGGTCTGCGCATCAGTCCACAGTATGGAATTGATGAGGAAGGTATGTATATTATTGGAGAGTCTGTACCATCAGCAATGCTGGAATTTATTGATGAAGCTTTTTTGAATGCTTTTGGAAAAAAGGAAAGCGGTGAGAAAAAAGAACGCCACGGAAAAGAGTATGAGCAGTATTGTACAGCTATTCCAATCGGAACGGCTTTGGCACAGAGCTGGAATCTAAAACTGTGTGAAGCCTGTGGAGATATGGTAGGAGATGAAATGGAGAGATTCGGCATTCATCTATGGCTGGCTCCTGCTCTTAACATTCATCGTAACGTACTTTGCGGAAGAAATTTTGAGTATTATTCCGAAGATCCGCTAATTAGCGGAAAGATAGCCTCTGCTATTACCAAAGGTGTTCAGAAGCATTCGGGTTGTGGAGTGACAATAAAACATTTTGTTGCAAATAATCAGGAAACAAATCGTTTCCATTCTAACAGTATAATGAGTGAACGCACGCTTCGAGATATTTATTTAAAAGGGTTTGAAATTGCAGTAAAGGAAGCGAAGCCACATGCACTCATGACATCTTATAATTTGCTAAATGGTGAGCACACCTCACAGAGAAGGGATTTGAACATTACAGTCCTTAGAGAGGAATGGGGATACGAAGGATTAATCATGTCAGACTGGGTAACTCCGGGGCTGGTACCGGGAGTAAAGTTTAAATATCCATATGCCTGTGCATCCGGAAGCATTAAGGCCGGCAATGATATTATGATGCCAGGAACAAGATTGGATCATCAGAACCTGATGGAAGCGTTGGAAGATCCAGAACATGAATATCATATTACTCGAGCTCATTTGGAGATGTGTGCAGAGAATGTGATTAAAGTCGCAAGGAAACTAGGAGGAGCCAAAGATGCTGGAAAGAGACCAATATAAGTTTATGGATACCTCGGATTTGAAGGTAACAGAAGGAATCGAAAAGAGGGCAACGGAAGCCTTCATAAGGGAAGAACTGCAAAAGCGATTCCCAGAGGAACAATTTCCCCTGATAAAGGTATCCCGAAATGATACCGGATGCTATCAAGCAAAAGCTTCCTTTATTGAAAAGGCATTTGGAGCGGGAAAACCGATAGAAGGATTACCGGCTTATTATGAGGTAGAGGTACATCACAGTACAGGCGAACATACAGAAGAGTTAATCGTGTGGAGTCCAGTTGCATGGAATGACCGATTTGCAGGAACAGCCGGAGGCGGAACCGGAATCGGAGGTCGCTCTTATTTGACAAAACCGGATAATACAACAAGAGGCTGGACTGTTCCCTATGCAGTTATAAATGGTTTTACAGCGGCCACCATGTGGGCAGGAAACAGCAAAGGCACCAGGGATTATGTGATTGATTCGAAAACCGGAGCGTTTTGCAGGGAGCTTTATGAAAACTGGCGAGTTCGCAGTACACATAATATGACTGTTTTTGGAAAGGCTGTTGCGGAAATTCTTCATAATCGTCCTGTAAAGTATTCGTATATGAACGGAGGTTCCGGTGGAGGTCGTCAGTCCCTGATGGAGATGCAGAATTACCCGAATGATTATGATGGAATATGGGCGTCTTGTCCGGCTATTAATTGGAACAATTTTATTTTAGCAGGGCTATGGCCGGGCGTTGTGATGAATGAGCATCATCATTTCCTCACTGCAAAGAAAAATGAGTTTTTTATTCGTCAATTACACGAGAGCGTTGGAGGTGCAGATAAGTTTTATAAGCTTTCCCAACCGGCTACATTCGATGCAAGGCAGTGTATCGGGATGGAGTCCGGTGATGGAGTCATTACAGAGAAGGATGCTCTGGTCATGAATGAAATCTGGAGAGGCCCCCACAAATCAGACGGAACACAGATATGGTATGGTTATTATCCGGGAGTCAAGAACTGGCAGAAAATTATTCCAATCGGAGCCTATTATTATCCTTTATTTGGAGGGAAAAAAGTTAAACCATTTATTCTTGGAACCTATCATGTGAGATGGATAACAGGGGAACCAAAAGGAAAATATGACAATATAAATCGAAAGCAGTTTGAAGCATTGTTTGAGGAAGGCATACGGAAATTTAATGACACAAATGGAGACAATCCTGCAGTGGATGAGTTTGTAAACCATGGCGGAAAGCTTTTGATGGATCATGGAATGGATGACCCTCTTATTCCTACAGAGGGAACCATTGATTATTACAAAAAGCTCTGTAAACATTTTGGAGGCAGAGAAAAAGTGGATAAATTCTGTAAAATGTATATTACACCGGGAGATAACCATGGAAACTGCTGGGGGAACGGACCGGGAATCACGGAGAGTGCTGGGCTGAAAGCCCTGATGGACTGGGTAGAAAATGGCATTGAGCCGGGTGCGCTTCGAAAGGTTCGCGTAGACAGAAAAACAGGGGAATTCCTTTCAGAAGGAATGGCAGATCCATATAAAGGAGATGAAAACTAGATGGATATCAAGCAAATTGACGAGACAATGCAGACATATGTAAGCAATCAGGAAATGGCAGGCGGTGCATTATTTGTTCGCCAAGGTGAGAACATACTATACCGCGAAAAATGGGGAGAGGTGGAGTTCGACAGTATTTATCGGATGATGTCCATGACAAAATGCATCACAGCAGTTGCTGTTATGATTTGCGTGGAGCGTGGTCTGATTGGTTTGGACGAGCCGCTTTCTACCTACATTCCTGAATTTAAAGAAATGAAGGTCATGGATGATGAGCGCTATGTCTTCGAGCCTAAGAAGCTGAAAAAACTTCCGCTGATGCTTTTGACCTTCCGTATGGATAAGGTGAAGAATAAGCCTGCCCAAAGGGAGATTACGATTCGTGACTTGTTGTCTCATTCTTCCGGACTGCAGCAGGGGCTGGTCGGACTTCTTGCTATGACAAAAGAAAAAGAACAGTATAAATCCCTGAGAGATTATGTGCTTCATTACACAAAACACTGTTTGGATTTTGAGCCGGGAACCGGAACCGGATATTCTCCGCTTGCCGGATTCGATATTTTGGGTTATGTGGTATCGGTTGTATCTGGAATGAGCCTTGATGAGTTCATTCAAAAAGAAATTTGTGCACCGCTTAATATGAAGAATACAACCTTTTTCTTATCGGACGAACAAAAGCCCCACTTAGTAGATGTCTATAAAAGAAAAAAGAATCGACTTATAAAAGTGACCGGAACCAAGAACGACATGGCAGGTTTCATGCATCAAAAGGAGATTTGTTTTGAACATGGTTGTGGAGGTATTTACTCTACTTTGGATGATTATTCAAACTTCGGTGAGATGTTGTTATGCAAGGGTAATTTCAGAGGAGTACAAATTTTAAAGCCGGAAACGGTGGAACTCATGCATACAGAGGCTCCAAAGCAGCATTTAGAACCGGAACCGGGATTTGTATGGGGACTTGGAATGAAGATTCGTCAGGATTCAAAGAAAGCAAATGTCCCGGCTACGGAAGGAACCTATGGGTGGAGCGGAGCATTTGGAACACATTTTTTTATCAGTCCAAAGGATGATTTGGAAGTGGTATTTATGATGAATCGTTCCGATATAGGAGGCTCCGGTTCTTATATCAGCGCAAAAGTAGAAGAAATGATTTTTAGTATTTGGGGGAAAGAGGTACGAGATGAATGACACTGAATTTGTATTAAAAGAATATCCCAATCATATTTTTTCCCTAAGTACGCCATTATGGATGAAGCGGGAAGTAAAAGGTGGGGCAATTATGCAGACTTGGCTTGTTGTGGGAAGTAAAGCAGTACTTGCGATCGATAGCCCTGTTCCAGAGATTCCCGGTTTTCGAGTATACATAGAAGAGAAATTCGGGCTTCCTGTGGTTATGTTGAATACACATGGTCATGTAGATCATATTGGCTGTAACGTACAATTTGAAAAAGTCTATATGGCAAAAGAGGACTGGACACTTGCAGCAGGTGGCGGAATTCAAAGAAGTGAAGATGAAAATGCCTGGAAATATTTAGACTATGAAGTGGTTGACATTCCGGATGACTTTCAGATTTCACTTGGAAACAGAGAACTTACTGTATATCATCTTCCCGGTCATACGAAAGGGTGTGTGGTGATTTACGAAAAAGCAACAGCTACTTTGTTTGGCGGTGATGCCGTGGCAAGAAGAATTTTATATGGGATGTCTGACTGGACACCATTGGAGGAATATCTAAAAAAATTGCGGGAAATAGCAAAACTTAAGATTGATTTCCTCTACTCCATGCATGATGATTTTGCATTATTAAATGATATGCCAGATCGCATTATTTCCAACATTGAGAAAAATCTGGAACAAACAGAGTTGATATGGGAATCACCGGTAGATGAGAGAAGATTTAAGCGTATTTTATTGGGAGAGAACGAAGAAGACATGACATATTTTGATTTTGTCATTCCCAAAACGATATAAAAGAACAGGAGAGGTAAAGACATGAGTAAAAAAGAAAGAAAACCAGGGGCTCAAGAAAATAAACTGGGGGCAAATCAAAAAATAGGTGTTTTGTTTTGTGCGATGGTTAGTGCTGTGGCGACAGGATATGTTCCTAATTACATAAATCTTTATTATACCGATACTGTGGGTGTGCCAATGAGTGCAGTGGCAATGATACTAATGCTCACCAAAATCACAGATGGAATCACCGATATTATTATGGGTATGATTGTTGACAGAACACACACAAAGCTGGGAAAAGCAAGACCTTGGATACTTGCAGGCGGAATTGGTATTGCAATTTCCATCATGCTTCTGTTCAACTGTCCAGGCGGACTGTCAACGGGCGCAAAGATTGCATTCTGTGCGGGATGCTATTTCCTTGCAAATCCGTTCTTTGGAACAATGACAAGTGTTGCCTGCGGCGCCATGAATAATTTATTGACAGCAGATTCAAAACACCGTGGTGTGCTTGGTGTATTTTCTGCATATGGATCGTTGGTTCCGGTTCTCTTGATTGGACTTGTGGTTCCAAATATTCTGTCCTCTATGAACGAGAGTCAGGCAGCTTATACAGCGGCAACTCTTGTATTTGCAGTAATGGCAGCGATTGCATCTGTAATCGGAGTGCTCTGTACAAGGGAAACTGTCACCGAACATTCAGAAGCAAATTTAACAGAAAAGCAGCCGGTGCTCGAGTCCTTAAAAGAATTAGTAAAGAACAAATATTTTATTTATCTGGCGCTGGGAACCATTCTTTATAACCTTACCGCAGCACCGGTAGCAAATTATTATGCGAAATACGTGTTTAATGATGTGGGAGTTGCAGCGTTAATTAACATTCCCGGTTTGTTGGTGATTTTCTTATTACCGTTTGCCATTCCAATGATTAACAAATTTGGAAAACGTAATTGTATTGTTGCCGGTATGTTAATTGCAGCCTTTGGACATACCATGATTTTCTTTGCAAATGCGAATCTTGCATTTTTCATGATTGCTAAAACAGTTACCAGTTTAGCAGTCATTCCATTTACTGTAGCATTGATTCCAATGACAGGCGAAATTTGCGATTATGCACTTTATAAATCCGGTAAGGCAATGGACGGAACCATCTCTTCTGCAGCGACCATGGGTGGGAAAATAGGTATCGGATTAGCAGCCGGTATTTCAGGAGCCTTACAGGCAGCAAGTGGATATATCAGCAGTGAGGCAGATGTATTTGTCACTCAGCCGGACAGTGCAATTTTTATGATTCGTTTTTTAATTAGTATTTACCCTGCAGTTTTATTTGCTCTTTCGGCATTTTGCTTCTTTAAGATTGATTTAGAGAAGAATGGAATTGCTGATATTCAGAAAGAGTTGAAGGAGAAAGGATTACGTTAATGATTACAGAAACGACAAGTTTAAAGGAATTAAAAACGTACTCGGCAATGAAAGAAATTTGGCCATATCTTATATATAATAACGTTGGTGACGGAGCTGGAAATCTGAAGGACGAGAGTTGGACGTTAAACGATATCAATCAGAAAAATCCAACCTGGAGTGCAAAAGATATGGCCTACGGGTTGAATACGATTCTTGATTTGGCTAATGAGCAGAAGCCGTTTTTATATTCTGTTTACGATGAGAAAGAAGTGGCAGAAGACTCGGAAAAAGCATGTGTAAAGCTTATGTTTTTCCCGGCTAAAGAGGAAAAAGGAGATGCGAAAACAGCGATTCTTATAGCAGGTGGCGGCTATGGAGCTGTCTGTTCCATGTGTGAATCGTTTCCGGTTGCTGCCAAAATGAGAGAGCTGGGAATCAATGTATTTTGCCTTAATTACCGTGTGGCAGGAAAAGGCGCGCTTCTTCCAAAACCTATGGAAGATATGGCTGCAGCCTATGCATTTTTGAAGAAGAATGAAAAAGAACTGGGAATCTGTATGAAGGATTATGCAGTCGGTGGATTTTCCGCGGGCGGTCATTTGGCAGCAAGTTGGGGAACAATTGAGCTGGGGTACCGCAAATGCGGATATGAGAAGCCGAAAGCGTTGCTTCTGGATTATCCTCTGATTAATATTTGGAGAACGATGAAGGATTTACCGGGGCCTTTAAAAACCATGATGCTGGTCGGACTATTTGGAGTTCGGTTTTCAGAGAAAAAGTGTAAGCCATATGATGTTGATTTGGCAGTGGATAAAGACTATCCGGCTACCTATATGATTCAGGCGCAAGATGATACAACAGTGCCAATCTGGAACTGCAGAGAATTTGCAGAAAAACTGAAAATACTAGGTGTTCCATATGAATATGAGCTTGTGGCAGGCGGCGGCCATGGCTATGGGCTTGGAACGGATACTCCGGCAGAGGGCTGGGTAGAACGCGCTGTAGATTTCTGGGAAAGGAGCTAAATAAAATGTTTGAATTATATGATTTAAAGACCATGCACATGAAAGGTCCTGTGATTGACCAGACCCCTTATTTTTCATGGAAGTTAAAGAGTGATAAGCAAAATGTTTTGCAGAAGGCTTATCGGATTATTGTAAAAAATCAGGAGAAGGTTGTCTGGGATTCTGAGAAAAGAGAAGCGAAGGAGCAATCCTTTGTTGAATATCAGGGCGAGGCGTTGCGTTCCTGCACTGATTATGAGTGGACAGTAGCAGTCTGGGACAATTTGGGAGAAGAAGCGACGGCAGCAGCTACGTTTTCTACTGCACTGCTTCAGAAAACGGACTGGAAAGCAAAATGGGTAGAATGTTCTTTTACAAGAGAACCGAAAAATGAATACAAATTTGGTAATTCCTATGCTGCAATTTTATTTGAAAAGCAGATTACAGTTTCAAAGAAGGTAAAAATGGCAAAAGCCTATGCCACAAGCCACGGAACTTATCGGTTAACAGTAAATGATAAACGCCCAGATGACAGGGAGTTTGCGCCGGAGTTTACGCCATATGACAGAGTCCTCTATTATCAGACTTATAATCTGACAGATTTGCTAAACGAAGGAGAAAATACCTTTGCTATGTATGTTGCAGATGGCTGGTATTTCAGTGCACAGGCAGGACCGGTAATGCCAAGTCGACACGATGAGCCGTCGATACTTTTCCAGATAGAAATTATCTATGAAGATGGAACTACAGAAACTATCTACTCGGACGGAAGTGAAACCTGTAGAACAGATTTCATTGTATACTCTGATTTGTATCAAGGAGAAAAGCAGGATTACACACTTCCACAGGGAGAGAAAAAGCCGGTACTTGTGAAAGAGTATGGGTATGAGATGCTTATGGCACAGCCGCTTCCGGAAATTGCAGCGATTGAACTTTTGCCCGCTGTGGACGTATTTACAAGTCCGGCAGGGGAGACCATTGTAGACTTTGGCCAGGTGCTGGCAGGACGTGCAAGAATACATATGAATATTCCGGTAGGACAGCAGGTGGTCTTTGAATATTTCGAGGTACTGAATTCCGAAGGAAATTATGTTAATACCATGTTTGCACCACAGAAGGATACCTATGTGTCCGATGGAAAAGATCGTATGTACGAAGCTTTCTTTACTTTCCATGGATTCCGTTACATCCGCGTAACCGGTTTGGAAAATGTAAGGAAAGAAGACTTTACAGCGGTACTATTAAGTACCAGAAAAGATAATTACGGTACCTTCCAATGTTCCGACGAGAGAATCAACCGCCTGTATCAAAATGTTCGCTATTCTCAGTATAACAACATGATGTCAGTTCCAACAGACTGCCCATCCAGAGAAAAAGCAGGTTGGACAGGAGATATTCTCATATATGCAAAGACGGCACTTATGAATGAGGATATGACACCATTTTTAAATAGCTGGCTGAATTCCGTTAGAGAAGATCAGGCGGATGATGGGGTAGTTATGATCGTATCTCCATATATGAAGCTTTATGACGGCATGTTAAAATCTGTAGTAAAAACTTTTGGTGACGACCGGATTACGGGAGTAGCCGGATGGAGTGATGCGATTGTCTGGGTGCCATACGATATGTATCAGGTAACCGGAAATATATGTGTACTTAAGGATAATTATGAAGCCATGGAAGCCTGGGCTGAGTATATCATTCGCACAGCAGCTTCTAAGCGTAGCGAATATGACATCCCGGAAGAATATGACAAATACCTTTGGAATACGGGCTTTCATTTTGGTGAATGGCTGATTCCAAGCAGAAAAGCTATTCCGGGAGAAGGGCCTTATGATGCATGTCGTGAATCCGATTACTATATTGCTCCGTTTTTCGGTTATCAGACCATGCGGAAAATGGCGAATATTGCAACGATTTTAGAAAGAAAAGAGCGTGCGATTTACTATACAGATATGGCAGATAAGATGAAGCATGCCATTCAAAAGGGAATTTTTGAGGGCGAGTTAATGCCAGAAAAGTATATGGGTGCATATATTCTGGCGTTTGCATTTGATCTCGTTCCGGAGAACTTAAAGGAAGCGTATAAAGAAAAAATTGTAGATTTGATTCAGAAAAATGATAACTGCTTAGATACCGGATTTTTAGCAACTCCATATATTTTAGATGTGCTTTGCAATCTAGATAAAAAAGATTTGGCATACAAACTTTTATGGCAGGACAAAATGCCATCCTGGCTATATGAAGTCGACCATGGCGCTACTTCTATTTGGGAAGCATGGGACGCAGATGATGCGCAGAAGACAGGACGTTATATAAGCTACGACCACTATGCATTTGGCTGCGTGGACGACTGGATTTGCAGACATTTAGCAGGAATTGACAGCGACACACCAGGATTTACACATGTTATTATTCATCCGGATATGGAAGGCAGTATCACAAACTGTGAGAGAACCTTTGAAAGTGAAGCCGGAACAATTATGGTTTCTTGGGATATGGACAGACTTCATGTTGAGATTCCGTGTAATACAACTGCTTCTGTACATTGGAAGGGTAAAGTCAGTGAGGTTGGTAGTGGAATATATGAGTTTGATTAATTCACATGCCACTATTTAAAAGGGAAATTATGTATCATTCAATAAGTAAACACTTTTTTTCGTGTCATCGTGATAGTATAAAAATTCGAGGAACCGTTTTTGTGCCTGATAGAAATCAGGGAGAGCAATTACCAATCGCAATTATTTGTCATGAGTTTATGGCAAATCAATTGTTTTCTTATCCTTATGCGAAAGCTCTTGCAAGATGTGGGTATGCTGCTTTTTGCTTTGATTTTTGTGGCGGCGGACTGATATGTTCTAGTCAGGGAAGTAGCCGAGATATGTCTGTTGTGACTGAAATCGCTGATTTGAAAGCAGTAATCCAGCATGCAAAAGCTCAGGACTATACGGATGAGAGTACACTGCTTCTAATGGGATGCAGTCAGGGAGGGCTGGTAGCGGCACTTACTGCAACTGAAATGAATCGGAGCGTAAGTGGTCTGATTTTACAATATCCGGCTCTCTGTATTCCTGATGCTGCAAGAAAGGGGGAGATGCTGTGGCTGAAGTTTGATCCAACAAATATTCCGGAAAAAATGCATTCAGGTCCGATGCGACTTGGTCGGAGGTATGCTGCAGACGTGCTGAATATTGATGTTTTTCAAACAATCCCACGGTATACCGGAAAAGTGCTGATACTCCATGGAACTCAGGATACTATCGCTGATATTGCGGATTCACGCAAGGCCTTCAAAGTCTATCGGGAAACAGGAGCTGATGCCCGATTTAAGACTATTTCGGGCGGTAAACATATCTTCCGCAAGCCTGCGCATATCAAGCAGGCAAAGAGTATAATT
>CAZRRN010000059.1:0-14374 GCA_964602475.1 uncultured Lachnospiraceae bacterium
TTCATTAAAATCTGTCCGAAAAAGTGTCTTAAATTATGAGACCATTATACTTGGACAGCTGATCAGTCTGCTTGACAAACAAAAAATGATTGAATTTGTTGACAAGACAGCAAACCGGTTTTGCATGTATTAGGACATCAATATAGATTACGATGCATGGGAGCTGGCTTCCTTTTATAGAGAGCTTCCGATTGATCTGAATGAGAATGCTCAATTTGAAATACTTGAAAACGGTCCTTTACGGGCAGTACTGAAGGTTCAGAGAATGCTGAATAAATCAAAGCTGACGCAGTGGATATCCTTGAACTCAGAAAGCAGACGGATTGAGTTTCGCACAGAAATCGACTGGAGAGAAACTCATAAGCTTCTGAAGGTTGAATTTCCCGTAACAATACACAGCAATGAAGCATTGGAAGAAATTCAATTTGGTTATGTAAAACGTCCGAATCATAAATCCAGACGTTATGAAGCTGACCGCTTTGAAGTATGTAACCACCGTTTTACTGCCCTTTCAGAGACAGGACGAACTGCTGCAGTATTAAATGACAGTAAATACGGTGTAAGTACAACAGATAATTCAATTGAACTGACACTTTTAAAAGCACCGGTGGTACCCGACCCGCTTGCAGATCAGGGAATTCAGAACTTTACTTATGCGTTTTATTGTATCGGTGAAAGCTTTGAAAAAAGCGAGGTTGTAAGACAGGGATATGAACTGAATTATCCGGTAGGAACCTGGATGGGAAAAATACTGCAAAACAGTGGAATCAGTTTGCGGGATACCGAACATAATAAACAGGAATCAAGTGCGGTCATACTTGAAACAATGAAACCGGCTGAAGACGGAAGTGATGATGTGATTCTCCGTCTGTATGAATCACTGAACAGCCATGCAAAGGTACTGTTAACCGTACCGGCTTCGGTTGAAGCTGTATATAGAACTGATATGAAAGAAGAAATAAATACCGAGCTTCAAAAAAACGTATCGGAATATACGGAATACACGTTAACATTCAGACCGTTCGAAATAATTACGCTTCGATGTATGCTAAAAAAAGATAAAGTGTTACGAAGAGTCTGAGACTCGGATTGATTGTGGCTAAAGAAAAGGGATGGCGAAATGCCATCCCTTTTCTTGACTAGAAAAAGACTAATATTCGCTTGGAAGTGCACGAAGTGAAATCGTGTGATCAAAGCATGTAAGATCGGTAAAATACACAGTGAAACAGTTCGGATTGCGTCCGGCACTTCCGAATTTACCGGCAGTATAATCATGCACTGCAAAAGCCGGTCCGGCGGTAATTGAATATTCACCTTTAGAGGCTTTGATTATTCCGGATTTGGCAAGAATACCTGCTCCAGAAAGTCCTTCTATTGTAAAGGATTCATTGTCGATTCTTGCGCCGGCATCAAAGGCAAGTTCAATCCTAAGCGGAGCCTTATCAATTCCTTCTGTTATAATATGAAAATCAATACCATTTTCAATTTCAGTTGTTTTTACAGTAAACGATAAATCCGGTCCAAGAAGCTTATCGCGTGTATCATTTTTCATAGACCACCAGTCGGTTGTTGAAGGTTTTTCAGTAAAGGGAAGATAATACCACCCGACCATTGTCTGAGACAGAAGATAGGATGAAGATGATACTTCTTTCAGATCCTGCGGAATAAAGTAACGATGTTCACAGAATGAGGCTCCGATTCTGATCCCGACGGCGAGATCGCCATGCTGAAAATAAAAGAACGCAGGGCTGTTCTTGACAAGGGAATAAGAATAGTTGTTATTACGCTTGCGTACAAGTCCGGATTCCAGAAAATATTTACCATAAACAGTAGGAAGACTGCATTTATCTGTTTCAAGACCAATCAATTCAGGGCAGTTCATATAATGAATCAGACAATCCATAGATGAAAGATTGTGCCTATGAACAATGTCCATAATATAATTTGCTGCGGCAAGAAAATCGGGACGATTGAGACGGTTTCCAAGATAGAGATATTCAAAATAATAATCCTTTGGATAAAGCTTAACACCACGATCCTGTCTGGTTGAATTATTGGTAAAAATACTGTCGTCCGGCTCAATATAGTTCATCATCATTTCAAGATTACGCTCTACATAATTTAGATAACTATCATTTTTTAATGCAACAGAGAGAAGAATCATGGCATCATTACAGATACGATTGTAATTACCTGCTGAACGTTCGGAATATTCGCCGTCCTCATTGCAGTCGATTCCTTCCAGAAGATAACGATTTGCCGTTTCCGAGTAGGAAGCATTATCAAAGAGAACAGAACAGAACATCATAACAGAAGCAATTGCCCAGCGATGGTTCGGTGTATGAAATCCTCCCTGATTCATGGCATCGGCCGCTTTTATGATTATGTTTTCCACGAGTTCTCTCACATGCCTGATTTGTTCTGTTGTACTGTTGTTTTTCATATAACAGTAGACCGGTAACAGCCGCTTAACGCAGAACGCTGTATCAGGAGCAGAGTAAAAGTTACAGTTGTTCAGATCGAAGAAACCATTTTCGCGCTGAGAACGAGATATAAAATTAATTGCAAGAAGAATCCGGTTATATAAATCGCTGTTCTGGTACCAGTAACTGTCCTGATTCATATAACATGTCATCATAGTTGTCATCCGGTAAATTGCAAATTTTGATTCAACCAGACTATCTGAATCACGAAATCCACCGTAATTAATCTGATCGTTTGAATCCGTGATCTGGATAGCAAGAGAACGTCGGACACGTTTATCCGAATCCTTTAAAATGGTCATATAATGTGAATACATTAGACTTCTCCGTTTCGAAAATATTAGTATATGATTTCGGATAGCTTAACAGGACGGTTCTCTTCCAGAGATTTCTTAGCTGCTTTTGCAATCAGTACCGGCTGCAATCCGTCATTGATGTTAACGGCAACAGGAGTGTCATTGATTACCGACTGAGCAAAAAGACGTATTTCTTTGGAAAAGGAAGCCATATAACGCTCAAGGAAAAAATAAAGAGGTTTTTCCCCGGTTACTCCGTCTTTAGTACTGAGTATTGCTGTAGAAGCGGAATCGTTGGTTACGGCAACCTGACCCTTTGATCCGAAGACCTCTGCACGCTGGTCATAACCATAATCTGCCTTACGAGAATTATCAATGACTGCCAGAGCTCCGTTCGCAAGCTTCATCGTAATAATAGCAGTATCGATGTCTCCGAGGTCACGGATTGCAGGATTTACCAGCGCCGTTCCATTTGCATAAACTTCTGTTACATCACTTCCGGTAAGATAACGAACCATATCAAAATCATGAATTGTCATGTCGAGGAACATACCGCCGGAAACCTTAACATAATCAAGAGAAGGAGCGTCCGGATCGCGGGAGGTAATCTTAACAATATGAACATCACCAATTTTTCCTTCGGAAACAGCGGAACGGACAGCTTCAAAGTTATGATCAAAACGGCGGTTAAAGCCAACCTGAAATTTAAGCTTTGAGTCTTTCAGGGCATCCATAACTTCTTTGATTTTTTTAAGATCCTGTGAAATTGGTTTTTCACAGAAGACATGTTTTCCGGATTTAATCGCTTCAATTGCAATATCTGCATGTGTATCTGTTGAGGAACATACCATAACTGCATCAATAAAAGGATCGGATAGAATTTCGTGATAATCTTTCACAATCTTTTTAATGCCAAGCTTTTTGCAATGACTGACCGCCTCGTCTGTTATAAAAGGATCAGCAATGGCAGCAACCTCTGCCTCAGGGACATTTCTCATAATACTTTCGGCATGAACCTTTCCGATTCTTCCTGCACCGATAATTCCGATTTTAATCATTATATACTCCATTCTGAATCTATGTTCTTGATAAGATTCTTGTTAAGATGATTGGTATTATAGCACTGAAAAATCAGAACATCAATAGGAAATTGTAAACTTGCTAAAAAATAATACTAAAATTAATAAAAAGTGTTGAAATTTTGTAAAGTTATGATATACTATGGTTTATTAAAGTTAATACGGAATGCATATCAGACAAAGACATGGCTTTTGTATTGGAACGCAGGAGGACATAGTAAAAATGGGGATAAAAACATTTCGAATGAGGGAAATGGAACAGTACATTCTGGAGCATGATACGGTATCAATGGAGGAACTGAAAAATAAATTTGAAGTATCCATGAATACAACGCGTCTGGATGTTGCCAGATTGGTAGAAAAGGGAACGGTACGAAAGGTATATGGAGGAGTCTGCAGTAATCATAAGAACAGCTTGATTCCGTTTACAGAGCGTGAAGCAAAGAACAAACAGTTTAAGGCAGAGGTCGGAAAAGAAGCTGCAAAGCTTGTTGAAGACGGAGATATTATATATGTAGACTCCGGGACAACCACAATGTATCTTCTAGATTATCTTGGTGAATCAAAAAATGTTACTGTATTGACGAACAACTTAAATGCAATTAACAGAGCTCTTTCATTTCCGAATCTGAATGTCATTTCGCTTCCCGGTAATCTTGAAAGAAAGACAAACTCCTTTGTTTCGGCAGATACGGTAAGAATGATGGAACGATATAATATTAATAAAGCATTCATGGCTTCTTCGGGACTTTCCGAGACAGGAACGATTACAACCTCCTCACCGCTGGAATTTGAAATTAAACAAGCCGCTATGCGTTGCAGTGATAAAAAATATTTAATGATAGATTCTTCAAAATTTGGGAAAAGCGCATTACTTACTTTTGCAACAGTAGCAGAAATGACGATGATTGTTTCAGATATGACTTCATCAACAATGGAAGAGTTATGTAAGCGAAATAATACTGAACTCAAAATTGCAAAATAATAATATAGAACACTGCCTATAACTGGTTTTACGGCAGTGTTTTATTTTATAATAAAACGTTAAATTTCTTTCTTGTGAAATTGCAAATAACTGTTGACTTTTACATAAATAAATGTTAACTTATTGGTAAGTTGCAAATCAAAGTATGTGAAATTTAGCAGTAAAATCAGAGGTAACTATATGTCATTAGTAAATATGAAACAATTATTAGAACAAGCAACAAAGGAAAAATACGGCGTAGGAACATTCAGTATCTCAAATATGGAGATGATTCTTGGAGTTGTTCAGGCTGCAGAACAAACAAATGCACCGGTTGTTATGCAGGTTACACAGGGGAGACTTGATTATTCACCTCTTTCCATGATAGGACCGATGATGTTAGCGGCAGCAAAAGAAGCAAAGGTTCCGATTGCAGTACATCTTGATCATGGTCGTGATATTAACGGAATTAAAGAAGCACTGCAACTTGGATTTACGTCTGTAATGATTGATGCTTCATTATTTCCACTCAATGAAAATATCAGAATTGTTAAAGAGGTTATTCGGTATGCAGAAGATTACGGAGCTTCAGTAGAGGCAGAAGTCGGACAGATTGGCGGCAGCGAGGGATGGGCTAAAAATGATGAAGTGATATGCTCGGATCCGAAGGATGTTAAACGTTTGTATGAAGAAACAGGAGTGAATGCAATTGCTCTATCCATTGGCAATACACATGGAATATATAAAAGTGAACCAAAACTGCAGTTTGATATCCTGAAGCAATCTGCTGAACTGGTACCGGTGCCTTTGGTATTACATGGTGGTTCAGGAATCAGTGATGAGGATTTTCAGAAGTGTATTAGGCTTGGGATACGTAAAATAAACATCGCAACAGCAAGCTTTATGGCTGCTCAGGAAGCCGCACGCGAATACAGTAAAGGGGATAAGAATGATTTCTTTTCTCTTGGTAATATGGAAATTGAAGCCGTAAAGAAAAACGTGATGAGACATATCCGGGTATTTGGTAGCGAAGGAAAAGCAGTGGTTTGATAAATCTTATTTAGTATGGCTATTTGTGCCGAAGCGTCACAAAGCAGCTTTGATATGACAGATGGAATACAGCCAAAGCTTATACAGCTTAGTTTTTTAAGCATAGAACGCTTCGGAACGGGGGATTGTTATGAATCAAATAAAATTTGATAAAAACAGGCCATATGACCTGATACCGCTGGGAAGAATTGCAATTGATTTCAATCCAGTAGATTATTACAAGCCATTATCTGAAAGCACGACATTTAAAAAATACCTTGGTGGTTCTCCGGCAAATATTGCTGTTGGACTTGCCAGATTAAAGAAAAGGATTGGTTTTATAGCGAAAGTTTCAAAGGATCAGTTCGGAGATTATGTTACCGGATATTTTAAAAATGAGGGAATTGATACTAGTCACAGAACATACTGTACCGGAGGAGAAAAATTAGGGCTTACTTTCACGGAAATCCTAAGCGAAACACAAAGCAGCATTCTGATGTATCGTGATTGTATAGCAGATTTGCAGCTTTCGGTGGATGATATAGATGAGGCTTATATTTCAAATTCAAAGGCACTGCTTATTTCAGGTACTTCGCTTGCAGCAAGTCCTTCTAGAGAAGCAGCGATTAAAGCAGCATTGCTTGCAAAGAAAAACGGAACTGTTTTAATTTTTGATATTGATTACCGCCCGTATAACTGGAAAAATGCAGATGAAATTGCTATAAATTACTCCTATATTGCAGGAATGAGTGACATTATTCTTGGATCAAGAGAAGAATTTGATCTTACCGAGAAACTGATTAAGGAAGGCATGAGCGATCGTGAATCAGCTGAATACTGGCATTCAAGAGGTGCTAAAATTATTGTAATAAAGCATGGAAAAGAAGGCTCAACGGCCTATACCGATGATGGAGCAGCTTATAATGTTAAACCATTTCCTGTAAAGCTTTTGAAATCCTTTGGCGGGGGCGACGGATATGCTTCTGCTTTTCTGTACGGACTTTTTGAAGGCTGGGACATTCCTGACTGTCTGGAGTTCGGAAGTGCATCTGCTGCTCTTCTGGTTGCAAGTCATGCATGTTCACAGGACATGCCGGATGCCGGGAAAATCTCTGAATTTATTAATGAAACAAAAGAAAAATACGGAGATTCGGTTTCTGCACAGAAAATTAATTAATATAGAAAGAGGAAGAATATGCTTGATTATTTATCATTTGATGAAAATGGAATAAAAAAGGTATGCAATAAGCAGCTGCATCCTTCTATGATGATGGATATTACAGTACGAAGAGTAAACAGAGGACAGAAATTTGTCATTATAGAACCAAAGCAGGAAACAGCAGTTTTACTGACACAGGGTAGTATTATTTATGAATGGAACAACAGAAAAGAAAGAGCTTCCAGAAAAGATGTTTTTTCAGAAGCGCCATACTGTCTGCATGTCTGCAGGGAAACGAAAATCCAAATAACAGCAGAAGAGGACAGTGAATTAATTATACAATCAACGAAGAATGAGACGGAGTTTGAAAGCCGGTTTTATACTCCGAATGACTGCAAGATTGAAGTAATGGGAGAATCCCAGTGGGAAGGGACTGCAAAACGTGAAGTATTGACGATCTTTGATTATAAGAATGCACCTTATTCAAATATGGTAATCGGCGAGGTGATAACAAAAGCCGGAAGATGGTCAAGTTATGTACCGCATAGTCATCCGCAGCCTGAGGTTTATTATTATAAATTTGATCATCCGCAGGGGTTCGGAGGTTCCTTTATCGGTGAAAAAGCGTATACCGTTCAAGACGGATCGGCAGCAATCATTGAGGGCGGACTAACTCATCCGCAATGTGCTGCACCAGGCTATAATATGTATTATTGCTGGATGATCAGGCATCTTGACCAAAACCCTTGGACATCACGCGACATTGATCCGAAGCATGCATGGCTGAATGAAATATAATATCGGAGGTTGTAATGAAAATAACAGTTGGAGAAGCACTGGTAAGATTTTTAGATAATCAATATGTCAGTCTTGATGGAAAAGAAACAAAATTTGTTGACGGAGTCTTTACAATTTTCGGGCACGGCTTTGTGTGCGGCTTTGGAAGAGCACTGGCAGAACATCCGGGTTCCTTAAAGATATATCAGGGGCGAAACGAGCAGGGAATGGCACATTGTGCTGCCGGTTATGCAAAACAGAATAACAGAAGAAAAATAATAGCATGTGCTTCTTCTGTCGGTCCGGGAGCAGCCAACATGGTGACGGCCGTTGCAGATGCGACGGCAAATAATATTCCGCTGCTTGTATTTACAGGAGATACCTTTGCAACAAGACAGCCTGATCCGGTTCTTCAGCAGATTGAACAGCAATCGGATGCATCAGTTACGACAAGTGATGCTTTTCGCCCGGTATCCAGATACTGGGACAGAATTGTACGTCCGGAGCAGCTTATGTCGGCGATGCTTAATGCAATGCGGACTTTAACAGATCCTTCCCTTGCGGGAGGAGTCTGCATTTCACTTCCGCAGGATGTACAGAGTGAAGTATTTGATTATCCGGAGGAATTTCTGAAAAAACGAGTTCATAGGATTCTGAGGCAGCGTCCGGATATCGGACAGCTTGATGAAGCTGTACAATTGATCAAGAACAGCATGCGACCATTGGTCATTGTTGGCGGAGGAGCAAGATATTCAGAAGCAGGAGAGATTATTGAGAGCTTTTGTAAAGAATTTGAACTCCCGCTAGCGGAAACACAATCGGGAAAAAGTGTAATAGCATCGTCAAATCCTCTTAATCTTGGAGGAATCGGTGTTACTGGAAACAGTGCAGCGAATACGATTGCATCCGCGGCTGATCTTGTAATCGGAATAGGAACAAAACTCAGCGATTTTACAACAGGTTCAAAGGAACTGTTCCGTAATAAAAATGTTAATTTTGTAATGATTCACAGCTCTGAATTTCATGCGGAAAAGCTGGACGCATGTGCTGTGACCGGTGATGCATTTGTGGTACTGAAGGAACTTCGGACAATGCTCGAACCATATAAGGAAAATATTATTACAAACCGAAAAAAGAACGAATACGGCAATGAAATAAAGAAGGCTTTGAAGGACTGGAAGAATGAATACAGACGTCTGATCTCAACTGTATATGATAAAAATAATTATAATTCACTTGTAACTGCAAAGGAACCACAGGTCGAAGAAGATTTTATACGTGCAACCGGCGGAGTACTAACGCAGACTGCGGCAATCGGGATAATAAGAGATATGATAGAAGACGATGCAATTGTAACAGGAGCTTCAGGTAGTCTGCCCGGAGATTTACAAAGAATGTGGACAACTGAGGTTAAGGACTCCTACCATATGGAATATGGCTATTCCTGTATGGGCTATGAAATATCTTCTGCACTCGGTGCAAAACTGGCATTTCCGGAACGTGCATGCTATGCTTTTGTCGGAGACGGTGCGTTTATGATGATGCATTCGGAGCTTGCAACTTCTATACAAGAACGAAAACCAATTGTTATTCTTTTGTTTGATAACTGCGGATTCGGCTGTATAAATAATCTCCAGATGGGAAAGGGAATTGAGAGTCTGGCGACGATGTTCCGGTATCGTGAAAATTCCGGAAAACAGGACGGAGAACTGATTGCTACAGATTTTGCAATGATTGCAAGAGGTTATGGTGCTAAAGGATATACCGCAAGAACCGAGCAGGAGCTTGTAAGTGCACTGGAACAGGTTCACGGAACAACTCAGACCGCGTTGATTGACATTAAGGTTCTTCCGAAATCCATGACGGATGGATATGATGCATGGTGGCATGTAGGAATCGGTGACAGTGAAGAAAACAATAAAATTCATAAAGCATATCAAGACAGAATTGAGCATCTTGATAAAGCAAGAAAATACTGATAAAGGAGTAAAAAATGTTTAACAAAGACAAAATTAAGCTGGGAATTGCGCCCATCGGCTGGACAAATGATGATATGCCGGCACTTGGCGGTGAGAATACCTTTGAACAATGTATCAGTGAAATGGCACTGGCTGGCTTTACCGGATGCGAAGTAGGAAATAAATACCCCAAAGATACGAAGGCTTTGAAAGAAGCATTGGATCTTCGTGGTATGAGAATTGCAAGTAAATGGTTTTCTTCCTTTTTGGCGACAAAGCCTTATGAGGAGACTGAATCTGAGTTCATAAAAGAACTTGATTATCTGCAGGCGGTCGGAGCAGACAGAATCAATGTATCGGAACAGAGCTATTCTGTACAGGGGAACGAAGCACTCTCGATATTTGATAATAAAGTTCATTTTACTGATAAAGAGTGGATGCTGGTATGTGAAGGATTAAACCGTCTTGGAGAAGTTGCTAAAGAAAGAGGATTTAAGCTCTGCTTCCATCATCATATGGGAACAGGAATACAGACGATAGAAGAGACCGGTTATATGCTGGATCATACCGAAAAAGGGCTTGTTTATTTATGCTATGATACCGGGCATTTTACATTCTCCGGAGAAGATCCAATGACAATCTTAAAAAAATATCCGGAACGAATCGGTCATGTACACCTTAAAGATGTCAGAAGTGATGTGCTGAAAAAAGCAACTAACGGTCGGTGGTCATTTTTGAAAGCAGTGCGTGAAGGTACCTTTACAGTACCGGGAGACGGCTGTGTTGATTTTGACAGTGTATTTGCGCAACTAGAAGCATCAGATTATGAAGGCTGGTTTCTCGTAGAGGCAGAACAGGATCCAGCAAAGGCTAATCCGTTCAAATATGCAAAGATGGCAAGAGAATACATCCGAAGCAAGACAAATCTGTAAATAGAGCATAATGGAGGCTGACAAATGGAAAAATTGAATTATTTTGCGGGTGGAGAATTTCGCGAATCCAAAACAGAAAAATACAATGAAGTATATAATCCAAGTACAGGAGAAGTAACAGCAATGGTACCGTGCTGTACGAAAGAGGAAATTGAAGAAGTTATCGGAATTGCAAAAAAAGCATATGAAACGTGGTCTAAGGTACCGATTACGAAACGTGTTCAGATTACCTATAAGGTTCGTCAGCTGATTGAGGAGCATATGGACGAGCTTACTCTTCTTGTAGCACAGGAGAATGGAAAGGTATGGGAGGAAGCCAAGGGTGATGTTCTGAAAGCAAAGGAAGGAACCGAGCTTGCCTGTTCAGCACCGAGTCTTATTATGGGTGAATCTATGATGAATACTTCAACAGGCTTTGATACTGTTTTGTATCGTGAATCTCTTGGCGTTTTTGCTGGAATTGTGCCTTTTAATTTCCCTGCGATGATTCCGATGGGCTGGATGACTCCGATGTGTCTGACTGCAGGGAATTGTATGATTCTTAAGGTTTCAAGCTCGACTCCGAGAACCGCACTCCGATTCGCTGAACTTTATAAAGAAGCAGGACTTCCCGACGGAGTTTTGAATATTGTGATGTGTTCCAGAAATGAAGCTGAGATATTCCTGACTCATGAAGATATCCGTGGTATTTCGTTTGTAGGTACAACAGGGGTCGGAAAACACATCTATTCGGTTGCGGCAGCACATGGAAAACGTGTTCAGGCATTATGCGAAGCAAAAAATCATGCACTTGTTATGAATGATGCTCCGGTAGAACGTACTGCAGCCGGAATTATGAATTCAGCTTTTGGCTGCGCAGGAGAACGCTGTATGGCATTACCTGTCGTTGTAGCTGAAGAAGAAATCGCTGATTCGCTTGTTGCAAAACTAATAGAGTTATGCAATAATATAAAAGTCGGACCTGCTTATGACAAAACATCAAAGCTTGGACCTGTTGTAAACCAAAAGCACAAGGATAATATTCTTAACTGGATCAGCAAGGGGATTGATGAAGGTGCTCAATTAGTTCTTGATGGTAGAAATGTCAAGGTTTTGGGCTATGAGAACGGTTTCTATATCGGACCTACTATTTTTGATCATGTGACTTCTGATATGACAATTGGGACAACGGAGATTTTCGGACCGGTATTGTGTATTAAGAGGGTAAAGAATTTTGAAGAAGGGCTTACTGTAATGAATGCAAATCCGTTTGCAAACGGTTCTGTTATATTTACACAGAACGGATATTTTGCAAGAGAATTTACGACCCGCACCCATGGTGGAATGGTAGGGGTCAACGTCGGAATTCCGGTTCCAATCGGGGTATTTCCGTTCTCAGGACACAAGAATTCTTTCTTCGGAGATCTTCATACTTTAGGAAAAGACGGTATCCGGTTCTATACCGAAAGCAAATGTGTTACGACTCGCTGGTTTGACGAAGAAGAAAAAACAAATACAAAGGTTTCTACCTGGGACGGTACGATTTAAGTAACAAAGACCGATTCAATCGCTTTCTGAGGTATCTTTTCATCAAAGAAGCATATATCACTGATAGAAGCCTTGTGAAAAGAAACGGGGATAAGTGAATGAAACTGATTGTTGCGGAGAATTATGAAGAATTAAGCCAGAAGGCTGCAGAGCTTATTATGCAGCAGGTGAATGAAAAAAAGAATTCTGTTCTTGGACTTGCAACCGGATCGACTCCGGTTGGAGCTTACAAAAAGCTGATTGAATTCTATCAGCAGGGCAAGGTTGATTTTTCCGGTATTTCAACAATTAATCTTGATGAATACAAGGGCCTGAAGCCGGATAATGACCAGAGCTACCGGTATTTTATGAATCATAATCTGTTTGATCATGTTAATATCAGAAAAGAATGCACCAATGTTCCGGATGGTACCGAACAGGACAGTAAAAAGGCCTGTATGAATTATGACAGTCTCATCGAAAAAAGCGGAGGAATCGATTTGCAGCTGCTCGGACTCGGGCATAACGGACATATCGGATTCAATGAGCCGGATAAGGTATTTTCCAAAGGAACACACTGTGTGAAGCTGACGGAGAGTACAATTAATGCAAACAGTATTTATTTTCCAACGATGAAGGATGTTCCGAAGGAAGCATATACGATGGGAATTGGCAGTATCATGAGTGCAGAGAAGATTTTGATAATAGTCAGCGGGAAAAGCAAAGCACCAATTATCAGAAAGATTCTTACCGGAGATATCCTGCCGGAGATTCCGGCATCTGCTTTACTGCTTCACAGAAATTGTACAATGATTGTTGATCGTGATGCATACAGTGAAATGTAAAAATAAAGGATGTAGGGTTTTATTAAAGGATGTAGGGTTTTACCCGTACATCCTTTTTTATTTTAAAGTATCTTTTTTTTGAAAGGTATGGTATTCTAATAAGTGTGTGAATTATCATATATAAAACAAATTTATGAGGATGCGGATGACTAAAAAAAAGTACTATGTACTGCAGCAAAAGGATAAATCCGAGATATTTACTTCATGGGATGACTGCAGAACCGCAATAGAACATCAAGGAGGAAAATGCAGAGGCTTTGGAACAAGGGAAGAAGCGGAGGCATTTCAGAATGGAAGACTTAGTCAAAAGGATATCATTTCAGAAAATTTCGATGGAGTGATTGCGTATGTTGACGGCAGCTTTGAACTGACGATCGGAAGGTATTCCTTTGGCTGTGTTCTAATCGAACCGGATGGAACGTTAACAGAACGATTCGGAAGCGGTGATCGGCAGGAATCTGCAGCACTGAGGAATGTTACAGGTGAGATGCTGGGTGCCATGTTTGCCGTAAAATGGGCGATGACAAGAGGATATCAGAGCATTGACATCAGATATGATTATGAAGGTATAGAAAAATGGGCAGTTGGCGACTGGAAAGCAAGGACTGAGCTAACCTCCAAATATGCTGCAGCGATGAAGGAATGGCAGAACAGAATAAAAATCAGCTTTAAGAAAATAAAAGCACATACCGGAAATCTTTATAATGAAAAAGCAGACCGGCTTGCTAAAAAAGCATTGACGGAACCGGTCGGAATTCCCGGAATTTCGGAATAGATTATGTATTAAAGCTAAGGGAGGTAGCACAATGAAACAATACGGGCAAATGTGGAAACGCTGTTTTGACTTCAAAGGAACCAGTAGTCAGAATGAATACATTGGAGCACTGATTATGCAGGGATTGCTTTGTATTCTTTTGATTACAGGAATGTTTCTGCTTGGAAGAAGCGGAATCAATATTCTTTTGATTATTCTCTATTTTTGTATCAGTGGTCTATACTTGCTGGTATCAACGATAGCGTTCTCGGCACTTACAATCAGACGGCTTCATGATGCAGGGAAGAGTGGATGGCTCTATCTTCTGATACTGATTGTTGGAATAGGAGCTGTAATTCTTGCGGTAATATGCGCAATGGCAACAACCGGTTATTATATATTTTCAGATATCGGAACTGATTGGCTTAACAACAATTCAAATGTCAATGTTTACGGACCGCCGGAATGGTATCAGGATAATATGAATTATACGATGTATGGACCGCCCGGGGCGAATAATTAATCGTTTTGTTTTTGGAGCTAGGGTAAAGTTTTTGTAGGAAAAATTAAATAGATAAAGAAGAAGCACCTG
>CAZRRN010000060.1:0-14218 GCA_964602475.1 uncultured Lachnospiraceae bacterium
CGAAATGCCTAAAATAAAGACATTTTTGTGCAAAATAAATAAGAAAGTATAGAGATGAAGACTATGATATCGTTCATAATCGTTTTTGGTTAGCACCATATTAACAGGATCCGATATATCTCCGTTCATTTTGTATACCGTCACTTTATCATGTCTATTTATACTTGCGAGATTTATGTCACTATGTATAGAGTTATATTGAATAAATCGACGTTCTAAACCTTGTTCTATTATTTTGTCGTAATTTGTTGTCCAAATATTTGTAAAACCGACATCAAGCAGGTTCTCTAATAATTCATTTGTCTTCCATACTTTATTTATTTGACCACTTATCTTCCTTCGTAGTTCAGCATCACTATACTTATTAGCGTAAAATTGCGCAATAGCGTATAAATCAGCTTCATTATCTAATGATAAACCGAGTTCATTGGCACAATCATATAACATGCTTTTCCAGCTAGGTAAGCCTGAATTAATAGATAGTCCAGTTCCTAAAAACAATGCGGCTTCATTATTAATTATTTGTTCAGATAATGTGGCTAAAAAATGGTCAATATTAGTACGTGTATAGTCCAATAATCTTTTCATTACTTCCTTTGACATTAAGCCTCCCCCTTATGTAACTGATAATTAAATATTATCAATTACCCTTATAATAAAATACTTTTGAGTATAAATCAATAACAATGTTGCTGATTTATGGCAATTGATGACGATAAAAATCTGATGTAACTTATCTCTCCAGCTTCAAAATTGATTCTTATCTGCACTCCCGTATTAGTATCCATTGAAATATTTATTGTTCTTTTCTCTGTCATTATCCTTAAAGTGATAAGTTCTCTGCATGGTTCACGGTGACCTATACCATAAGTCACCGTGAAAGCGCAGTACTCCCTTGTTGCTTATTTCATGATTTCAAAGAGCAGGCTGCTCCTGCCACCATTCTCCCTCCACCGCTGTTTTTTTCGGATGAAGCCATTTCGCACTAAATCCTGTATAGCTCTCTGTACTGTGCTTTTTGACAGCCTCAGCTCCCTTGCAATGGTACCGATTGCCGGGTAGCAGGTTCCTTCCTTGTTTGCACGGGTTTTCAGATATAAGTAGACAGCAATGGCTCGGTGTGGTAGCTCTGCGGAATATATTGCCCTGATATCTGCACTGTCACCCCCTCTCTGCATAGTTTCCATTTACTGCTTGTGCATTAATCATCGGTTCGTAGAACCTGCCTTACCTTTTCTATCGTTTCATGTGTCTGTGTCTGCTGCATACCACCGGTTTTCATTCCACTGGATTCATCCTGTTCCGATGGTTCGTCTTCCATCAGGCACAGATTCCTGCGGATGATTTCTTCCTCCAGCTCCTGCTTGTCCGCATAGGATACCTTTCTGGCTGACTTCTCCGCTATCTCATAGGGTTCCTCGAAGGTAATTCCCCACTTCAGGAACAGCTTCAGCTTCGTCCGCATCGGGTGTGTTCCGGTCTTCGACACAATGAAGTTTCCTTTCGGAAGGGATTTCAGTTCATCCGGTGTCATTAGCCTGCGTTCTATCATCTGTAGGGACTGGCTCGGATCATTCTTGCCCCGGCTGATGGAACCCGACATGATGGTCTTGCTGCCGAGGCTCTTTGACAGTACCTCTGCTGACTCTGAATTCGGTGCAAATCCTCCGAAGATTGTATCCTGACAGTTATCCACGATGATTTCTGCTCCCTCTTTTCCGTAATTCTTCGTCAGCTGGGCAAAGGACTGAATCATTGGAATGATGCTGATCCGTCTGGAACGGGATGCCGAGAACATCATTTCCGCACTCTCAATCTTTGGAATCGTTCCAACCTCATCCCAATAGAAGATAACCCGGTTGTCAAGCTTTCCTCCGTTCTCGTCAGCCACGACCAGTATTTCGCGGTAGAGCTGCTGTAAAATCAGGGAGATGATGAAGTATTTGGTGTTGTCCTCCTCCGGCATGACAAGGAAGATGGCAGTTTTCTGCTTACAGAACTTTTCTGCATCGATGGCAGTGTCAAAACAAAGGATCTGTTCCAGCTCGGAATCAAGGAAGGTGTTCAGCCTTGATAATGCCGTTGACAGTACTGACTGCATGGACTGTTCCGCAGTGTTCAGTGCTGCCCCGGCAAACCATTTTGCTTTGTGGGTATCCGGGAGCTTCTGCATGAGAAGCTGGAACTGGTTTTTCCCCTTTACTTTTGACGGGGCCATCAAATCCTGTATCAGCTTGAATACACTGACAATGTGCCTCTTTTCCTTCGGGCAGTATTCCGCAATCAATAGTATCATCGCCGTCAGGATGCCTTCTGCGGCATCATAAAAGAATGCGTTCTGACCATAGTTTGCACTGTCACCTCCAGCGGAGATGATAGTCTTTGCAGTAATCTTTGCATACTTTTCCGCTTTTGCTTTGGCACTCAGGTTCCGGTTATCTGCAAGATACTGGTCCATGTAGGTATTGACCAGGTGAAGCATATTGTCGCCGTCACTTCTGGTCGGGTTACGGAGGTCGATGACTGCTGTTTCGTAGCCATAATACTTTTTTGCGATACCGGCATAATTCCGGTACAGGTCACCTTTCGTATCGGTGGTCAGGAAACTCATGCCGCAGGCACAGGCATATTCAATATTCGGATACAGGAAATGTGCTGTCTTTCCGATACCGGCTGCCCCAATCATCAGGCAGTGGACATCCCCTGTATCTACCAGTGCATGGAGTATCCCGGCTTTCATCCGGCTTCCGAGGATGATGCCCTGTGCAGTCGGCAGGTTACTTCCTTTCCTCCACTGTTCCGGTTCATACGGAACAGAAACATATGCCCGGTTTAGTTCTGCCTTTGTTGCAAAGCGTGCTGTTCCGTGCTGGCCATTCCCAACCGTTCTTCCCTTGATTCCATCCAGCGTATAATAATGTGCCAGCAGGGCCAGTCCGCCAACAACCGCAAACATGACCGCCCCTGCTACGATTAAAACCGTTATTGACTGCATGACTGCTCCTGCCCCCTTTCTTCCATAACCCCTATTACTGTCATTGTTCTTTCTTCACTAGTTTCTTTCACTGTGTGATTGAGATTCCTGCTATTCAATGTCTGCTGTTCCTTCATATCCACCGCAACAAAAAGATGAGCCTTGACACATTCCAGTGCAAGACTCATACATTTCTTTGCGGCAAGCTCCATATTCGCGCTTTGTGACAAATCCAGCTTTGATGCATTGGCTGTTTCCTCGAAGCTCTCCTGTAGATTCTGGATTCTCGTCCTGAGATTTACTTTGTCCTGATGTGGATGGTATCTGCGTTCCAGATGCTTCAGAATTCCATCCACATTGGCATCCCGCCCTAATTCCCTTCCATACCGCTCCACGCACTTGACTGCAACGGAAGAAAGCAATAACCCTGCCCCTTCAAATGCTGTTTCAAGATGCTCCCTGTCATATCCTTTCCCCAGTTCGGTCTGGATGCTGTCATAGTAATGCTGCATATTTTCCGGTGTAGCTAGTTTCAGTTCGACTGCATTACAGATTTCCCTGATCTCATCCATCCACTCATGGCATGCTGTGATTTTCGGATGTTCCTCTGCCGGAACTGCCCTGACTCCATTGGCTGCTTTCAGATCCTCGTTCCAGTCCTTACAGGCTGACTGCAGCATCCTGACCTGCGTAATATCATAACCGCGCAGTATTTCAGACAGTCTGCCGCAGGCTTCGATGCCCGCCGGATCATGGTCCAGGCACAGGATCACAGTATCAAGATTCGTATGGTCATACAGCATCTGAAGCATGGCATGTTCTGCTACACCGTTCAATACAATATAGCTGTTCTCCTGCCAGTCCTCTGGGTACAGGGTGAGAAAAGACAGGAAGTCAATCGGTGCCTCGAACACATACAGACAATTTCCTGCTCCTGCATATCCGAATCCGTAAGACGGGTTGGAACCTTCTTCATTTACACGGAAGCTGCTCCCTTCGGAGTAGGTACCCTTCTTATGGATATGGCGTGGGGTTCCTTCGGTGTCAGTTCCGACAAAAACTGCATTGTGGTGTTCCTTTGACTCATAGAGTGTTCCCTGCTTTGCAAAAAAAGAAATAACGTCCCGGCTTATAAAACGTTTCTGCATGAGGTAGGCATACACCCGCTTCATGTTCTCATTCTTCTCCGGTGGCTGAAGCTTCTTTTTTTCCTCTGCCGTGATATCCTTGTCCGTTGCTCCTTGTATAAATGATTTTGTTGCCTGCTCCGAAACACCATTTGTTTTTGCTGCTGTTTGTTTCTCTTTCCTGTCGGAATTCGTATGGCGCTTTCCATGAATCACTTCACCGCTTTCTCCATTCAGCAGGTAGGTGACAGCTTCCGGGAATGACATCCCGAAAAACTCCTGCATGAAATCAATTGCATAACTCCCGACCTCCCTGCTGTGCCGGTACCACCGGTTGCCGCGAAAAGTAACGCTGTTATGCCGCTTCCACCGCCATTCATTGCCCGCCCGCTCAATCTGCTCCCCCCTGCCCCGGAGAATATCTGCGATGGCTACTGCATTTGCCCTTTCCTTCTGCTCCTCCGTAAAGTAAATAAAATCTCCGATTGTAATATCCTCCTTCCCGCAGTAAATCCGGATAGATTTATTTCTGCTTATGTGTAAGATACTTAATTATATTGCTTCCCTCAGTTAATACTGTGCCTGCTGGTTCTGCATGCTTTCATGGTCATCAGCTGCATGTCCCTGTGCCAGCTTTTTATTTCGGATCTTTCTGCGGAGCTTGCTCTCAGTTAATCTGCTTCCACCTTTTCGCCCGGACAGATTATCCTCAAATATCCTGCTTAAGTGGTGCAGGAGTCTGGTTGCCATCAAAAAGCAGTCCGGCTGCCTGATATCATTCCAATGTTCAATAAAATATTGTGCATAGAGATTTCCCTGCCCTGCTGACTTTGAAAAATAATTGAAAGCCTGTTCCCGGTCCTGCGGCACATCCTTCCCTGCCAGAAATAGTTTACCGAGGGCATATTGTGCAAACTGATTTCCGGCATCGGCTGCCTGTGAAAGATAACGGATGGCTTCCCTGATATTCTTTTCCGTCTGCTCTCCTATGAGAAACAATTTCCCCAACAGATATGCTGCCAGATCGTTTTCCTGCTCTGCCGAGCTTCGCAGATACCGGACTGCTTTTTCCATGTCCATATACTCCTCGGACAGAAAGATTTTGCCGAGCCGGTACTGTGCATAGGGATTAGCCTTGTCAGCTGCCACCGTCAGGTAACGGATGGCATTCTCCATGTCTTTTGGCAGAAGTTCCCCGTCTTCATACAGCTTTCCAACCATATAGGCAGCATACGAATCTCCTTCCCCGGCAAACATCTTCAGGTCATCCACTGCCAGTTTCACTCGCTCGTAGTTCGGTGTATATCCTGTATCTTCTTTCTGCTTCCTGTTCTCCTGACATAAGATTAGCTTCGCAAGACGGTACTTTGCATACAGATTCCCATAACCGGCAGCTTTCCGGAGATACTGTTCCGCTTTTCCTTCATCCGGTTCTGTTCCCCTGCCATCAGAATACATACAGCCGATCCGGTAATAAAGATTGTCATCCTTTGATTTTTGTTCCATCTTCCGGAAGCCAAGAAACGCTATCCGGTAACAGTCCTCTGCCAGCTCAGGGTTTCTCTCTGTTCCGATTCCCTTCTCATACATTTTGGCAAGTTCAAAGGATGCATAAGCATTTCCCCTTGTATGTGCTTCCATGAACAGATGCTTTGCTTTCGCATAGCTCTGTTCCACCCCGTCACCCTGATAATGCAGTATTCCGAGTGCATAGTAAGGAAGACTTCCTGACTTTTGCAAATGCTGGCTTCTGGCAATGGACTTTTCATACCACCCTGCTGCTTCCCGGCTGTTCTGCTCCGTACCAAGCCCATATTGGTGATGCTTTCCGATTCGGTATTCGATGTATGCCTTTGCACTCTTATTTTCTGTCGATACGAATGCCGTCAGTGCTTTTTTGTACCAGTCCTCTGCCTGCTCCTGTGAACGCCCCACTCCTGTTCCCTTCTGATACATCCTTCCAATATCAAAAAGAGCGAACGCATTTCCGTTCATTGCTTCCTCCATCATGATTTCATAGGCAGCTTCCAAGTCTGGCCCGGTATCTTCCGTTCCGTACAGGCACTCCCTTGCTTCCTTGTATCGGTCAGTCCAGTCAGCATAAAAAGAATCATGAGCCGTCATTGATTCATCATCTTCGTGTGACGATAGGTTTTCGAATTGTTCCTCACCCAGTAGTTCTACTTCATCAGACAATTCATCATGCGGATTAATATGTTCTGCTTCTATAAAGTCAGACCTTTCATCATCAAACCAGAAATGGCCATTCCCAAGCTTCACCGCCTCTGTTATGACCATGTTCTTGATGCTCTTTAGTTCCTTCTGCATGGAAAGCGGCAATCGTTCCGGCATCCTGTCTTTATAAGTGCGAAGAATATCCTCATTGGATTCCAGCCATTTCTCGTAACATTCACTGACTAATGGTTCTGTTGCAAGCTCGTCCACAATCCGGTTCACGATTGCCTTAACATCTGCCTTCAGATAGCCATACACCTTTTTACCTCCGGTGTTCTTCAGCCGGTTCGACAGCTGTTCCATCTGCTCCATGATGGTTTCGTTCTGGCAGACACCCTTCCGCATCTGTTTCAATAAAAATAACAGGCTGTGTTCGGCCTGCTGCTTCAGTTGGTTTCTCTGTTCTGTTTTCCGTTCATAGATGCTCATAAAATCCTGCCGGAAAATATCATGTGCCAGTGCTGACCGGATATTCTCTATCCCGGTCTTTGACAAATGCCCTTCGGATGGATTTGAGGAATAGATAACTAAGTGAATATGCGGATGATGGGATTCATCGTGGAATGCAGCGTACCATTTGAGGTTCCGGCTGTCTATCTTATAATTCTCTGCAAAGGTCTGTATCCGGCTCCGTACCAATTCCTGCCACTGGGAGGCACTGTTGTAACCAAGCCGTTCTGCATCCTCCCTGCGAAGACTGACCACATTGGTCCATATCACTCCCTTATGGTTTGCAACCTCATCTGCCACCTGCGATAAAATGACGGATTCCCCTTCATTAGAAAACAGACCATGAGTGCCGACTTTTTCGACTCTTGGTCTGTTCGCTAAGTAATCCATATAGTTTTTCTTTTTCGCTATGATGTCCAGATTGTTTTCCAGTGCCTGCGTGATAAACTCCGAAGCATTCTCTCTGGTTGGTTTTTGCAGATAATCATAATACTCATGCAGCTTGCCTGCATCCTCTATCTTTGAAAGGATATCCCGTATCAGGACTTTCTGATTCGTTGTTGCCGGAAGCTGTGGCATGGAATTTTTTATCTTTTCCACACCTTCACGGGTGGCAATATACTTCATATAATTCTGCAGATGAGCAGCCGGGGCATGCTTGAGGTAATTACAGCGTAAGATAAGCTTTGGCATGAAAACCTCTTTCTTTTTTTCTTCACATCATTTATAATAATTATGCTGTCAGTAGCATATAATAGAGTATGGTATTTTCTTTTCTGCGCTTGTTGACAGATATGGTTTCTTGTGGTAAGATAATCATATAGAAATGCCAGTTTGTCCTCCGGTGTCCTTCGGGCCCGGGGGCTTTTTACATCAAGGAGGATATATGATTCCAAAGAGATTTAAAACATACCGACAGCTTCTTTCTATTCTTCGTTCCAAAGGAGTCCGGATCAAAGCGGGTTCAGCTTCATCTCGTGCAATGAGGCATCTTGAAAAATCCAACTATTACAATGTGATTAACGGTTATAAAGATCTTTTCTTAATGACTCGGTTTTCTCCGACAACAAATGAAGCATATAAGACGGGAACTACATTTGATGAAATCTATGCTTTATATGATTTTGACCGAGAAGTACGAATTACATATTTGAAATACCTGCTAAAAATTGAAAATACATTTAAGACTGTCGTATCCCATTCCTTTTCAGAGAAATATGGTCATGATAACTACCTAACATTGAAAAATTTTCAAGCTACCGCTTCCACCGATAATCAAACTTTACAACGCATTGCTAAGAGTAATAAGTTAAACCTTATTACAGATATTGATGTTATAAATCGAATTAGTGCTGAAGAAAATGTTGCAAGCGTTACCAAACTGTTCGGCGACATTCAACAAGAAATCGCTCGTCAACTTAATAAGCATCATGAAGTAGTCACACATTACTTGACTGAGCATGGCTATATTCCTTTGTGGGTATTGGTTAATGTATTGACATTTGGAAAAGTTACAACTTTCTTCTACAACCTTAAAGAAGTAGATAAAATTGATATAGCAAGGCAATTTGGACTCCAATACAAAGAACTTCATAAGTATATGACGATGGCAGGGTATGCCAGAAATAAATGTGCCCATGATGAGCGATTTTACAATATACGTTTTTCGCAGCGGCTACACACAAAATCAATATCAAACATTTCTGTTTTAAACCTGCCAAGAGATAAAAGTGGTTCCTATACAAAAGGTATCTGCGACACGTATGCTCTTGCAATAATCTTTAATCGCTTACTTACAAAATCTGAGCTAAAGGAGTTCATTTCTTCTATGGATTCCTCTTTCAAAAAGTTAAAGAAGCAGTTAAGTACAATTTCGTTGTCAGATGTCCAAAATGCAATGGGTTACCCTGCTAACTGGAAAGACGTATATAAACTCTAGACTCACAAGGAATGTGGATTGTTTTCGCATTCCTTGATTTATTGTTTTTGATATTTATATGCATCTTCAAAGTTCACCGCACCATTAATCCGTTTCACTTCCTCCACACACTTTGCCTGTAGCTTCTGCATTGCTCCTTCCTCAACATCATGGCTGAATGCAATTGCATGGGACAGCTTCGATACTTCCACTGCCAGTTTAAACACCGCCCTTGCCATCCGGTTCTCGCTGTCCTTGACGGTTGCGTGCATGACAGATGATATAGTGGATAGCATATAGTTTTCCACCTTCTCGGTCGTAAGATAACCGATATAAAACCGCAGTGCCTGATTCATAAACTCATTTCTTGACCGTGCATCGGATTTCTGGAGCAGGGTGTCAACCTGCTCCAGTAAATCCACATCAATGAAAAAGCCTTTTCTTATTTTACTTTTTTCTTCACTCATCTCCGTTCCTCACATATCTTGGCAATGTGTTCACACAGCTTCTGTGGAATCACGCTCCGCTCCCTTGCACCCTTTAATCCCTGTGTTCCGGTCTTGCTTCCCCTCGGAGCTGCGACATGACAGGAATCCCCGTTGTGGCACATTGGAAGGAATTTCGGATCAGGGTGGTTTGTCCAGATGTCGGTTGGTTTCATTCGGAAGTCACCATATCTGCAATAAGTCACTGTGTATCTTGGCAGACCTTTCATCCAGTCCATCTTCCGCATACCGCCTCTTGGGTTCTCGATAAAATAATACTTTGGTTTCAGTTCGTTTATCAGCTCCAGCACATGACGGTCCACCCTGTCACAAAACTTTGCATATTCACTGTATGGTTCAAGGTTTCCTGTCAACGGATTCCTTCTTCGGTGGTGGCTGATGGCCGCAATGCTGAATGTCGTGCAGTCCGGACTTGCCCAGATGACATCAGGATGACCGAACAGCTGAATGATATCTGTCTCGGACACGTTACTGATGTCTTCGTATAAATCTATGTCCCTAAATTCCTTTGACCACTCGATGGAAAATACTTCATGTCCTCTTTGTTCAATGCTTTCCCGACACTTCTTGTTCCTGCAAACAGCTCCAACAGTTTTATGGCTCCGTACCAATAGCGGTGCGCACCCTTTTCTCATGAGGCTATCTTTTCCTTTCCTCTGTATTCTCTTGATACTGAATTCTGTATGATGCTTTTTGCTCTTATGGCATAACGGATTCTTCCCTCAATCCCCTGCCTGTTCTGAATTTTTGTTTTTTCTGGCATAATCTCAGCCGGATTCGCAAGAAAAGTTATGTCATAAATCAAAACTGTTTGAAAGTCCGAAAAGGCTGGCTCTGCCTGCCTTTGTGGTCTTTTCAAAAAGAGTTATGCCGGTCTTTTGGCATAACTCCTTTAACCTGCACTATTTTCGACCCTGATATTTACCCTTGTAACAGGGTTATGATCACCTCCAATCTGTATCAATTCTCTCCTGTTTCACGGCAGGAGGCTGGCTGTTATTTCTGTTGACGGCATTGATTTGCCCGGATTTCCCGAAATGGTCGGCACCCTTGTTACCAGCCATCCTTTTCTGAACGAGGGCACAAATCGGCTCACGCTTGCCCACAGGCGGCATTCTCCCTAAAAGGTGTACACTTCCATCCGTGGCTGCATTTCCGGCTCTGTGCCGGTAAACACCGGTATTTCGGCAAACTGTCTGCTGTACCATCCAATCTGTTCTTCTGTCAGGGAGATAAAATCCCCGTCTTCCCCGCTTCCACAGATAAAAAATGGACCGCAGATAATGTCATCCATGTACCAGCGGTTCGCTTCCATCCCATTCAGTTTTCCCTCATCATTGACCACGGCAATGCAGCCATCCAGAAAAGTCATACAGTCAATCAGTCCTTCGACCTCACTCTGGCTCGCGTCAAGGCCGTTGCTGATTTCCTTTACATAAGGTTCTTTTCCCGGCTCAATCTTCAGAATACGGATACTGTTTTTCCCATTCTCCATCGTTTACCTCCCTGATGATTCACCCATTACCATACTAAAAACTTCCCGCTCCATTATCAGGATTTGCATTGACTGAACCTGATTTTTTTACCGGTTGGACAGCAGCTTTTTTAATCAAAGGCGGTACTTCACCCCTGCTCTCAATGTATTCCCTGACTGCCGGAGGGACATATTTCTCATACATTTTATTCATGACATCTTTCAATTCCTCATCAAAATCAGCGTCTTTTTTCCCCATGTACTGGCGGATTGCTCCCATTTTTTCCTCATCATATCTGATGTTTACAACCATCTGTTTCATTCAAAATCCTCCTTCACATTCCCATATTCATGCCCTGCATCTGTTCCGGTTCGGATGCCAGCGAGAGTATCTGGCTTTCCCTGTCAAAGCGGTACACATTGTCCGACAAAACCTCATCCGGCGAAACCTGTGATGTATTCACATCCTTTACCATCTCCCTCAGCTCCTCGTAATCCATTTCCGGATTTTCTTTCAGCAGGATGGTTTCATGCACAGATGACGGAAGAACAACAAGGCTGCTGTTCAGCCGTTCTGCGATGGCTGACATGGTTTCCTGATCGAACATATATACCGCTCCCTGATACCTGTCCTTGTTTGTCAGGACATACATCTGTAATGGGTTTTCTGTTTCTGAGATCATTCCTTCAGGAAAACTGTCCTGAAGCATTTCCGAAATAATATCCTGCATGCTTGAAATGCTGGGGGAGGATATCTGTTTCATGCTTTTCCATGCATCTTCCTTCAGTGTCTGTTCATCGATTCCCCATCTTGCCAGATGTTCGTTCCTGATCAGGATTGTGCCGATCCCTTTTTCCGGCATCGATACCTTTGCACGGTAGGTCAGTGCAAGGTCTTCCCTCAATTCATGCGGGACTTTTTCCAGTAGCTCCGCATTTTTCTCTGCATTGCATGCCGTCACGATGAGGCTTTTTTTCAGGTTCTCATAAGAGAATTCTTTCGGTGCAAACACGGGATTATCCACACGGTTCTCCATGTAAACCGAGGCAATGTCTGCCTTGATGTCTGATAAAGGCCGGCCTTCCTCGAAATCCCTGAAATACTGGTTAAGATAAATATTCGGAACCACATTTTCACTGCCCCTGATTACCAGTCCGTCAAGCTGTATTCCATTGTTCTTGTTGTATGGATGGATATCCACACTATGGTTTCTGCATTCCTCGGGAAGAAACTCCCTGATGCCGTCCACAATCTCTTTTTTGAATTCCTCATAATCCATTCTCTGCCCTCCTACATGCACATGGTCATTCCTTCGGTTTCCTCGGGTTCCGCTGCTTCCGTTTCCTGTTCCGGAACGGCCTCATTCTGTGGTTCTGTTTCTGCAGCTGTGTTCCTCTGGCTTTTCCGCTGGTACCGTCTTGCCGGTCTTTCTGTTTCCTGGTTACTGCTTTCCGTCTGCATGTTTTCTTCAGGATGAATGCTTTCTGCCGTCTCCTGAGTCCTCTCACCATCAAGCTCCGGGGTCGCTACCCTCATGCTGTTTTCCACAAAATCACGGACTGGATTCGGAACGACCTTCTCATAAGTCTTGTCCAGATAGTCCTTCAATTCTTCTTCAATCTTCTTTTCCTTCTGATTCATGAAAAACTGCAATGCCTTCAGCTTTTCCTCCGGGAACTTTACCTTAATCTCTTTTTCTGCCATATGGTTTCCTTTCCTGTGCAAAGCACAAATCAGATTTGCCGGTGCAAATCATTAACTCCGGCTGAATTCTTGAGTCCCTGTCAATGCGTAAACCTCTTAGTTTAACATATTTTTTACTGCATCTTCATTCCCTGTTCCTGTAACGCTTCCATGCATTCTGCCTCCTGCGTAGATTTGAGCAGTTCCTGAATATAACTTCCCGCATCCGGCACAAATGCCGAGTATCTGGCATAATCTGCACCTTCGCTTTCCACAAGTACTCCTTCCCTGCTTTCTTCTCCCGCAACAAGGATACAGTGCCAGACATCCCCCTTAACTTTCATCAGTTCTTTGTTTTCACGGATAAAGTCATAATCACTGCACATATGTTTCGTGAAATACCGGTACTCATTTTCTGGCAGTAGTATCATCTTCTCTATCACACACTCCCTGACATCAAGCTCCGTTTCCTTTCTCCGGAATGCTGCCCTCATTTGTTTCTCACCTCCCTTCATGCCCGATTTCAGATGCCTCCGGCATCAAATGATTATGGGACTCCATAGCGGACAATACTCCACACACTCATGGCATTTGCAATATCCTCACTGCTCACGGCTATTCCGCAATCCACACTGAGTCTTGCATAAATCTTGCCCATGTCCTGCGTGGCAACCGTAATCGTGACCATCTTTTTGCTTTTGTCCTCGATGACTTCCCGGTCTTCCTGATGGATAAAGCATCTGGCAAAATCGCGGTACTGGCTCTCAGAAAAATCAAGGCTTTCCGAGCCGAAATACAGAGAATAGAAAACCGATTTTGCAAATACGACATCAACCTCTCCTTCATCCAGATCACCGAGACTGGCAACCGCATCATCAAGTTTTTGAAAATTGTCCGCCATATCACTTAGGTAAGAGATGTATTCCTTATCAAGTCCTTCCGGTAGTTTCTGACCTTCAAATACGGCACGGATCGCATTCCGGTTGTTTTCCTGTCCCTCAGAACCAAAGGACAGGAGACAGATGACCAGCAGGATAAAGGGCGTAAGCAGTGCGGCAATGATGGAGCCAATCACTGTCCATGTCCGTTTGTCGGTAGCAAGGGCAATGGCTGCTTTTGCAATCATTGCTACGGTTGCCGGATCTGCTGCCATATGCCATCCTCCTGTTCTTTCTCACTTTCCGCCTGTTTGTCCATGCTTTCTGCCGATTCAACTGCTGTTCTGTTTTCCGTTTTTTCTCCTGAAATCATTAATTGCCTGCAGCACTCCACACTCCGGTTCAGGATGCCGGTATCGAACCCTGCTTCACGGTACCCTTCTTCAATACAGTCATGATAGCTTTTCCCCGGCACTCCAATCTGGTATCCGTCATGCATGATGTATGCCATCAGCTTTTCCGTCCCATCGGCTGTGGTTACGGTGACGTCCTTCTTTTCATAAAAATGCGGATACCCTTCATAATAATCAAGGTTTCTCTCGTCCTGTTTATCAATTTCCCAGATCAGGACAGGAACAATGGCACCCGGTTTTGGTGCAATCGTTGCTACTGCACTGGTCGGACAACCTCGGAACAGCAGCTCATAATCCTTGATTACCCCCTGACCTGTAATCCTTGCCGCCGGACAGCGGAATGACATCTGCCCGGTATTCAGGTTCGAACCATATGCGGCATACTTCTTTTTCTTCTCCATTCATCCTCCGTTTCTGCACATTAAAATATGATATTCTATAAAATAAATGTGACATATTCCATTTACCCTGCTACACCTACAATCCCATATTCATGCCTCCTGTATAGCCGTCATTCTCTTGAACAGCATCCTCTGGCACACCCTGTTCTGTCCGGTTG
>CAZRRN010000061.1:0-14151 GCA_964602475.1 uncultured Lachnospiraceae bacterium
CTGGCAGAAGAATATGCAAAATAAAACAATGTTTTGGAATGGAGAGCAACGTGGGAAACTGGAAGGACAACCTTAGAAAAATACAGCCGTATACTCCGGGAGAACAGCCGGAACGGACGGATATCATCAAGCTGAATACCAATGAAAATCCTTATCCGCCTGCACCGGGTGTGGAACGAGCAGTCAGGGAATTTGAAACTGACCGGCTGCGGCTTTATCCAAATATCAAGGGTCAGTCGATTGTTGAAGCCCTTGCAGAGTTTTACGGGCGTAACGAAGATGAAATCTTTGTCGGAGTCGGTTCGGATGATGTGCTTGCAACTGCATTTATGGCGCTGTTTAACTCGAAGCTTCCGATCCTGTTTCCTGATGTGACCTACTCCTTTTATGATGTCTGGGCAGAGCTGTTTCGGATTCCGTACCGACAACTGCCGCTGACGGAGGAATTTCGTATTCGTGCAGAGGATTATCGCATTCCGAACGGAGGAATTGTGATTGCAAATCCAAATGCACCGACATCTCTCGCAGAGCCACTGACCTTTATCGAAGATATTCTGATACATAATCAGGATTCAGTTGTGATAGTGGATGAAGCCTATGTAGATTTTGGAGGCGAATCGGCACTTGCACTTACGGAGATCTATAAGAATCTGCTTGTAGTACAGACTTTTTCGAAGTCCCGCTCTATGGCAGGGATGCGTGTCGGTTTTGCAATAGGAAATCCGGAGCTGATTCGTGCGCTTAACGATGTTAAGTACTCGTACAATTCTTATACCATGAACCAGCCTTCGTTGGTTTTTGCTGTGGAAGCAGTTCGTGACCGGGATTATTTTGAAGCAACGCTTCGGAAAGTAATTACTACGCGTGAAGAGGCGAAGCTCCGTCTTGAAGAGCTTGGTTTTCATGTACTTGACTCAAGAACAAACTTTCTTTTTGTGACGCATAAAACAATGCCGGCGGAAGTGCTGTATGCCAGACTGCGGGAACAGAATATTCTGGTACGTCACTTTAAGAAGCCAAGAATAGATAATTATCTGAGAATTACAATCGGTACTGAAGAACAGATGAATCAGCTTTACCGCGCTTTAAGATATTGTATCGGATAAATTAAAGTTTGGCAGGCTGATTTGACTAATTATGGGATCTAAAAACCACAAAATCGACACATAACATAAAAAGCGAATATCCAAGACTAAAAATCCACAAATAGTGACGAACAAATAGAAATTGACAAAAAGCAAAATCAATAGTACAATATATAAGTCAGAGGACAACAGATTAATTATGGAATGATACGGAAGAAGGCTATTGTGGAGATAACAAATCAGGAATTTCATCAGATAACACAGTTCGTAAAACATAATTACGGAGTTGATCTGACGGAAAAAAGAGCGCTTGTTGAAGGCAGACTCTCAAATCACCTGGAAAAGAACGGCTTTCGTACATATTCGGAATATATGAAGCTGGTTATTGGGAATCCCTTCGGAGAAGAAGCTTCGGGGCTTGTGAATCTGCTTACCACGAATCATACTTTTTTTTTGCGGGAAGCAAAACACTTTAATTTCTTGAGGGAAGCTGCATTACCGGAGCTGATCAGACGCGAACGCTCCTCAAGGGATCTCGGAATATGGTCTGCCGCTTCTTCCAGTGGGGAAGAAGCCTACACAATTGCTATGGTTCTTCGGGATACCTTTCGGACAGAAAGAGAAAAATGGGACACCACGATTCTTGCAACGGATATTTCGCAAAGAGCCCTGTCGGCGGCACGAACCGGAATATTTAATTCTGAGCAGGTCAGTAACCTGCCGAAGAGCTGGCTCGGCAATTATTTTAATAAAATCGGAGAAGAACAATATGAGCTTTGTTCAGAAATAAAAAAGCAGGTTATATTCCGATATTTTAACCTGATGGAGACCTTTCCGTTTCGTCGCAAATTCCATATTGTGTTTTTGCGTAATGTTATGATATACTTTGATGAGGAAACAAAAGCGCAGCTGTTGAATAAAGTGTATGATGTTATGGAACCCGGAGGATTTCTTTTTATCGGGACAACGGAGATTATTGACAAGTCACGATCCGCATTTGTATATTTACAGCCTTCCATTTACCGAAAATAACCTGAATCAATACAACGGAGGAACAGGATGCGAACAATCAGAGTATTGGTTGTTGAAGATTCAATGGTATTTCGTGAACTTCTGGTGAACGGAATTAATAAGGATCCGAATCTGGAGGTAGTAGCGGTTGCACAGGACGCCTATGAAGCCCGTGACGAAATCATTCGGTGCAGACCGGATGTTATGACGCTGGATGTTGAGCTTCCGAGAATGTCCGGAATCGAATTTATACGACGGCTGCTTCCGCAGTATGCGATCCCGATTGTTGTGGTAAGCGCTCTGAATGCAAAGGTATTTGATGCTCTTGAAGCCGGTGCGGTTGACTTTGTTAATAAACCGCAGGCGATGACACCGGATGATATTGAAGCGTTCATTCTTCGGGAGCTGAATACCAAGATTAAGATTGCATCCATGGCACGGCTTGACAGAAAACAGACGCAAGAGCATTTCCCCGTTACAAGAGACGGAAGCGATTTCGGAGACAGTATCATAGCAATCGGAGCCTCTACCGGAGGAACCGAAGCAATTGTCGATGTTATAGAACGTTTTAACCAGGATATTCCGGGAATTGTTGTTGTACAGCATATGCCACCCGGATTCACAGCGATGTACGCGGATCGTCTGAATAAACAATGTGCAGTCGCGGTAAAAGAAGCAGCAAGCGGTGATGTTGTCAGAAAAGGACAGGTACTGATTGCGCCGGGAGACAAACACTTACGGCTGATCCGTGTAGGAGATTCATATAAAGTGGAATGCCGGGAAGGCGAAAAAGTCAGTGGACACTGTCCGTCAGTGGATGTTCTTTTTAATTCGGTAGCGAAGGCAGCAGGGAATAAAGCGGTCGGAGTTCTGTTGACAGGGATGGGAGCGGACGGAGCAAAGGGTCTGCTTGAAATGCGAAGAGCAGGCGCAGTTACCATAGGGCAGGATGAAGCAAGCTGTGTTGTATATGGAATGCCAAAGGTAGCTTATCAGATTGGAGCAGTACAGTATCAGGTCAGCCTTGACCGTGTTGCGGATAAGGTTTGTGCGGTACTGAGAAATAAAGCAAAATAATAACAAACAAGGAGAAGAATCTATGAAAATTTTGATCGCGGAGGATGATTTTGCCAGCAGAAAATTTATGCTTCGTTTCCTATCGAAATACGGAGAGTGTGATATTACTGTAGACGGATTGGAGGCAGTGGATGCGTTTTTAATGGCATTGGAATCCGGAGCAGGATATGATTTGGTCTGCCTTGATATTATGATGCCTGCACTCGACGGATATCAGGCATTAAAAGCAATTCGGGACATTGAAAAGGAAAAAAAGATTCCGGAAGAAAAACGTGCCAAGATTATTATGACAACAGCCCTGAACGAAGGACGTAATGTTACAAAGGCATTTGAACTAGGCTGTGTGGCTTATGCAGGAAAGCCGATTGATCAGGAAAAATTTGAGAATGTATTAAGAAAAATTGAACTGATTTGACAGAAAACTACTTAATTAATTGAACTAAATGTTGCAAACCCCTAAGGACGGAAGCTTCATTCTGACCTCAGGGGTTTTTGTTGTATGAATAATCATTTCTGTTATTTATTATTCGCATTATAATAAGAAACAAATATAACCACAATTCTATGAAACATGTAGTAATAAAGCAATGTAAAACTTGACTAACATAATTAAAAGTGATATTATACATTCATATGAGACATTTTGTGAAATAAATACACTAACACGAATGTTTCATACCACAAATACTGTACTAATACGAGAAAATACATGGAGGTGCCGAATGGAAGAGAACTTCATCACAGAAGGCATGATGGAAATGTTTCTGTACGAAAGCGGACAGATGCTTGAGCAGTTGGAAACAATTGCACTAGAGTGTGAAAAGGAGAAAACACTTTCTGAAAGCAGCGTCAATGAAATCTTTCGTATTATGCACACCATCAAAGGTTCCTCCGGTATTATGATGTATACGGATATAACAAAATGTTCCCATTCGCTTGAGGATGTATTTTACTATATTCGCGAATCAAAGCCGACCGATGTCCCGATAGATAAGCTGGTTGCAATTATTCTTGATGCCGATGATTTTATAAAAAATGAGTTGGAAAAGATAAAGAACGGGCAGGCGGCAGACGGCAGTTCGGAAGAGCTTGTTTCAAAAATGAATACCTTTCTTGATTTGCTTAAAAACAAGATTACCGCGAGCGGAGCAGAGCTGCCGCCTGAGAATCTGTATTCGGAGCCGGAAAAGTATTACATTTCGCCGGTTATGAATCCAAATAGTAAATTTTACATAATTAACATTTACTACCGCAGTGATACTGAGATGGCAAACATCAGGGCATACACTGCCGTGTATTCACTAAAGGAAGTGGCGGAAGACATTCGTTATGCACACGGTTGATTAGTGAAGGGGATAATCACGTTGATGCAGCAGGATATAAAAACCATTTCACGACCGGAATAATGATTTTAATTCTGGTGATTGTAGTGATATTTGGTATTGTTGCTGCAGTGGTCATGATTCGCCAGATAAAAATGCCGCTGCTGACGCTGACTGAAATTGCAGACCGCATGGCTCTTGGTGAAGCTGATGTTGAAATTAATAAAATCAGGGATGATGAAATCGGAAAGCTTTCTGACAGTATGAAGCGGATGATTGAGAATATTAAAATGCAGAATGCTGCAGCACAGGAGATTGCGGTGGGGAATCTTCAGATTGAAGTAAAAACCGCGTCCGAAAAGGATATTCTAAGCCATACACTAAAGAAACTGGTTGCAGATAATAATGAAGCACTTGGCAGCATGAAGGAGGCAACACTGCAGGTAGCTTCCGGAGCGGAGGAGGTCGCATCGGCAAGTCAGTCGCTGGCGCAGGGTTCAACAGAACAGGCAAGCGCTATTCAGCAGATTACCGCTTCCATTGATGAGATTGCAAACAGAACCAAGGTAAATGCGCAAGATGCAAATGAAGCAAATAAGCTTGTAGAAAGCGCGAAAAGCGGAGCGGTACGCGGCAATGAGCGAATGAATGAAATGATTAAAGCTATGGAGGAAATCAATGAATCTTCGTTCAATATATCGAAGATTATGAAGGTCATTGACGATATTGCCTTCCAGACAAATATTCTGGCATTGAATGCGGCTGTAGAAGCAGCACGTGCCGGTCAGCACGGAAAGGGGTTTGCCGTGGTGGCAGATGAAGTAAGAAGCCTTGCAGGAAAGAGCGCTCAGGCAGCCAGTGAAACAGCAGAACTGATTGAGGACTCGATTAAAAAGGTCGGAAACGGCTCTAAACTGGCAGAGGAAACGGCAGCAGCATTGAACGAGATAGTTCAGGCGATTGATAAGATTGTTACTCTTACCAGCTCCATCGCTTCAGCCTCCAACGAACAGGCCACTGCGGTAACGCAGATTGATCAGGCGATTTCGCAGGTATCACAGGTTGTACAGACAAATTCTTCAACAAGTGAAGAATTTGCAGCTGCAAGTGAGCAGCTGTCCGCACAGGCTGAAAAGCTGAAAGAAATGATCGGAAAATACCGCCTGAAGGAGGCCGGTTACGGAAGAGACTACTACAGCAGTTCACATACAGGCAGCAATACCTCACGTCCGGGACAAAAACTATCCGGCTATCTTGAAGCAGCTGAAACACCTGTAATATCACTCGAGGATGGGTTCGGGAAATACTAAAACTAGGACTCAGAGCAGCAATGCCGGATGCTGACATTGATATCAATGGAGCTGCGTCTGCCGGCTGAGTCCGGAATAAATACATCCGCAGTAATTCTGGCGGTAGAGATCATATTCCCTTGAAAGCTCAATGGAACGCTTGTAACCCTCCCGTTTTTTGAAATCAGAAGGTAAATAAAAGATATGATAGAAATCGGCGAGGCTCTCGCCGATTTCGTTTAGTTTCGCGGCATTTTTCAACGGACTGATGCTGAGAGTCGTTGTAAAGTAATCAAAGTTACCGGCAGCAGCAAGCTCTGCTGCTTTAGCAAGGCGCAGCCGGTAACAGCGAAAGCAACGCTCCCCGCCCTCGGGAAGCTGTTCGAGACCCTTGGCAATTGAGAAAAAATTCTCGGGGTCATAAGGACCTTCTGAAAAGCTGACTGGATGTTTTACCGGAAGCTCAAGAATCAGCCGCTTTTGTTCCGCTATACGCTTGTTATATTCCTCGACCGGAGAAATATTCGGGTTATAATAAAAAAGTGTAATTGAAAAAAAGTTGGACAGATATTCAAGAACGTAGCTTGAACAGGGAGCACAACAGCTATGAAGCAGGAGGGTCGGAACCACCTGCTTCTTTTCTGCGTCTTCTATAATATAATCGAGCTCTTTTTGATAATTACGTGTCTGCTGCATCTTAGTCCAGATTCACCTTCGATCCCTTTCCGGTACGGCGCTTCAGTCGGAATTTCTTCACCGGAATCTGTTTGTCTTCAAACAGGAAGAACTCCTGTTTCGGGGTTGTTGCAGTTCCGTAGATTACATGATCCTTCTTCTCAAGAGAGATGGCTTTCACCCCGCGGCTTGCCTTTTTAAGCTCCGGTACATCCTCAAGAGGAAATGCAAGTGAATACCCTGCGGCGGTCAGAGTAATTACCTTAATGCCGCCATGTAGAATATCGGATGCAGAGAGCTGCGTGATACCGACCAGAAGATCCCGCTCCTCCAGCTTGGTTGTACTGACAACGGTACGGTTGGTTTCGAACTCGGCACCGGAGACCAGCTTGATATATCCGTTTTTGGTTTGGAATAAAAGCTGTGATTCAAACAATTCTTCAAATCCGATATAAAATACAAAATCCTCGTGACCTGCTTTACAGAGAGCATGAATCAAGGTTCCTTTGTCTTTTGGTTTACAGCGAGGAAGCGAGGAGGCCTTCATCTGGTAGAGATTTCCCTGAGCAGTGAAAACACAGAGCTTGTCTGTATTTTTCATCTTAACAATATGAACAAAGTCCTTCAGAGCATCCTCAGCAATCCGTGAGAAGGTTGCAGCATCAACGGATTTTGTGTAACCAAACTTGTCTACTAATACATAAATATCTTCAATGACAACCTCTTCAACATAATCGGAAACCGCTGCATCGATGATCTGCGTCTTTCTCGGAGTAGCGAACTGTTTTTTGTATTCCTTCAGGCGACCCTTGATGACCTTGCGGAGCTCTTTTGCTGAGCCAAGGATTCGATGATAGTCATCAATGCAGTCGTGAAGAGTCTGATCTTCCTCGTGAAGCTTTAGTATTTCCAGTCCGATCAGCTTGGAAAGCGGCATGGCGAGAATTGCATCTGCCTGCCGTTCTGTGAAGTCGAGTCTGGAAGCGTCTTCCTTGGAGCCAGGATGCTTGAATTTAATTGCGGTGGTATCGCCGTTAATCAGACAGGACTTTGCCTGCTTTAACGACGAACTGCCGCGGAGTACTTCAATAATAAGGTCAATCACGTCTGTTGCACGAATCAGACCATCTATAATCTCGAGGCGCTTTTCAGCCTTGTCGAGAAGATGCTGGTATTCTTTAGTATAAAGCTCATCCTGAAAGCTGACAAATTCCGAAATCATGTTCTTCAGGTTGAAGGTAATCGGCTGCTGTTCCTTGACGGCGAGCAGATTGACACCGTAAGTATCCTCCAGCGGAGATTTGCGGAACAGACCATTCAGAAGATTCTCAATGTCGCGGTCCTTCTTTACTTCTATGACAATACGGATGCCTTCTTTGGAGGATTCATCACGTACATCATAAATTTCGTCGAACACCTTATTCTTTACAAGAGCAACCAGCGCTTCAACCAGACGCTGCTTGCTGCCGGATGCTGTATAGGGAATCTCGGTTACGATGATATTTTTACGTCCGTATTCACCATTCTCAATCATGGTTCGGGCTCTGACCTTGAGCTTTCCTTCTCCGCATTCATAGACAGACGGAAGAAAGCCGCCATTGGTAATAATCCCGCCGGTTGGGAAATCCGGTCCGGGAATATATGTCATCAGTTCAGGAATTGTGATGGTCGGATTGTCAATATATGCAATCACCCCGTCAATGACTTCGCCGACATTATGCGGAGGAATATTGGTTGCCATACCGACGGCAATACCGGTGGTTCCGTTGATCAGCAGGTTTGGCAGTGTGGCCGGAAGTACGACCGGCTCCTGCTCACTGTCATCAAAGTTCGGAATGTAGTCAACCAGACCCTTATCAAGATTATTGAGCATGGTCATCGCGCCTTCGGACAGACGAGCTTCGGTATATCGCATTGCTGCTGCGCCGTCACCATCAATGGAACCAAAGTTACCGTGACCGTCTACCAACGGAAGTGAGAGTGTGTATTTCTCCGACATATGAACAAGTGCTTCATAAATGGCGCTGTCTCCGTGCGGATGGTATTTACCCATGGTATCGCCTACAATACGCGCGCTTTTACGGTGCGGCTTCTTCGGATCAAGACCGAGTTCTGTCATGGCATATAGAATACGCCGTTGTACCGGCTTCAGCCCATCTCTGATATCAGGCAGTGCACGTGCAATAATAACACTGATTGCGTAATCACGGAAGGAGGTTTTCATTTCCTCCGAAAAGTCCAGTTGTATAATTTCGTCTCGTTTCTCCATGCGGAATATCCTTCCTGTTCTATAGGTCTGCCGGTATATCCGGTATTATTACGTAATCAGATGTCCAGCGTCGCAAATCTGGCTTCCTCCAGAATGAAATCCCGTCGTGGGGGTACATTGCTGCTCATAAGAAGCGTTGTGACCTCATCGGCCTCAACGGTATCAGAAATCGTAACCTGTGCGAGAATACGCTGATCAGGATCCAACGTGGTCTCCCAGAGCTGATTCGCATCCATTTCACCGAGTCCTTTGTAACGCTGCAGGTTTGTAATCTTGTTTGAAGCATTTTTTCGGAATTTTTCCAGCTCAAAATCATTAAAAATGTATTCGGACTGCTTGCCTTTTTTACCCTTTTCCGAGCTGTCATATTCTACACGGTAAAGCGGCGGAAGACCGCGGTATACCTTGCCGGCGGTAATCAGTCCGGGCATAAAACGGTAAAAAAATGTCAGAAGAAGATTGCTGATGTGGGCGCCGTCAACATCGGCATCGGTCAGAATGATAATCTTATGATAACGGAGCTTGCCAAGGTCGAAATCATCGCCGATTCCGCAGCCGAATGAGGCAATCATAGTCTTAATTTCGTTGTTGACCAGAATTTTCTCCAGTGTTGCTTTTTCGACATTGAGTATTTTCCCACGGAGCGGAAGCACTGCCTGCGTTTTGCGGTTTCTGGCTTCTTTGACCGTACCTCCCGCGGAATTACCCTCTACGATATAAAGTTCGCATTCCTCCGGCTTTTTAGAGGAACAGGAGGCAAGCTTGGATTTGGTGTCTACATCGTTCAACTGTTTCAGTACAGCGTTTCGAGCCTTATCGCCGGCGCGTCGGGCGGAGTAGGATCGAAGGGAATTATCAAGGATATTTTTAAGAATCTCGACATTTTTATCAAAGTACCGCGTTACCTCAGCCGAGAAGACCTCATCGACTGCAAACTTGGCATCCGTATTGCCAAGCTTCGTTTTTGTCTGGCCTTCAAACTGCGGATCGGGATGTTTGATTGAGACAATGGCAACAATACCGTTCCGGATATCCTTGCCGTCGAAATTCTCGTCCTTATCTTTCAGAATACCGAGTTCTCTCGCATACTGGTTCATGACTCTTGTGAGAGCTGTCTTAAATCCGGTGACCAGGGTGCCGCCGTCCACTACGTTGATGCAGTTGCAATAAGCATTGATCTGTTCGGTAAAGTGATCGGTATACTGGAACGCCGCTTCGACTTCAATTCCGCCGCTGGTTCCTTCAATGTAAATAGGATCGGGATGCAGTACAACAGCTTCCCGGTTCATATAGGAAATATAGCTTTTGATTCCGTCAACTTCACAGTAGGTCTTCTTGATGTCGTTAATCTGGTCGTGAAAGTTTAATGTCAGATTTTTATTCAAGAAGGCGGTCTCTTTTAGCTTTTTGGTTATCAGCTCGCTGCTAAACTCTGTTGTTTCGAAAATTGTCGCATCCGGATAGAACACAACCTTGGTACCGGTGTCGGATTTTGCACATTTGCCGATAACCGGAATCATACCGTTTACCAGTTCGGTGACGGGGTGACCGCCGTTTCGATATTCATCGCGGTAAATCAGACCATTTTTCCTGATTTCGACAATCATATGGGAGGAAAGAGCATTAACAACAGAAGCACCGACGCCGTGAAGACCGCCGGATACCTTGTAAACCGTATTATCGAATTTTCCGCCGGCGTGGAGAATGGTATAGACAACGCGAACTGTCGGAATCTTTTTGGTGGGATGGATATCCACCGGAACTCCCCGACCGTGATCGGTGACGGATATGCCGCCGTCCTTCTGAAGTACGATGTCAATCTGGCTGCAGTGTCCAGCAAGATGCTCGTCGATACCGTTATCAAGAATCTCCCAGATCAGATGATGAAGACCGCGGGAACCGGTACTTCCGATATACATACCGGGACGCTTCCTGACTGCTTCAAGTCCCTCGAGAACGATGATCTGACTGCCTGTATATTGTTCCATAAACTACCCCTTTTATACATTATCTTGTACCTAAAACGAAAAAAACCACTGTGTCTTGTTGTTACAGCCATTATACCATATTGAAGCGAAATGGCAAGTAAATTCCTCCTTTTCATTTTCCTGTCTGCGTGGTATACTGAAAGGCAAATACGGATTAATACAGGAGGTTTTCTTGCTGCGCCGGAAACTCAAACTGTTTATTTATAGAATATATCGCAGAACAATACGGCGGACGAATCCGAGGCTGCTTATTTTTGAGAGTAATCTCGGACGCAGCTGCGGTGGAAATCCCAAGGCGATTTACGAAGAACTGGTACGCCGGGGGCTGGATAAAAAGTACCGGATCATCTGGATTTTTGTAGAGCCGGAGAAGAATACAATACCGGGACGCTGTGAAAAGCTTTGCAGGGAAAGTCTGCCGGCTCTCTGTAAAATGCAGTGCGCGGCAGCGTGGATTACGGATACGCGTCAGCCGCAGTATATTGTTAAGAATCCGAAGACCTTTTATCTAATGACGTGGCACGGAACTCCGCTGAAACGGCTTGGTTTTGATCTGGATACGCATGACGTGACATGGAGAGACCAGCTGGAACAGGATGTGTCACAGTGGGATTGTCTGCTTGCACAGAACAAAACAGGAGAACGGCTTTTACGGCAGTGCTTCAGCTACCGGGGCGATGTGCTTTGCGGAGGATATCCAAGGAATGATGTGCTGTGTGGAAAAAAGCAAAGGGATGATGCAGCCTGCAGAGAAGACCTGAAGGCTGATAAAACTAGCGAAGAGAAAAAAGAATGCGGAAAATACGGATTGCCTGCTGACAGGCGTATCATTCTTTATGCTCCGACCTGGAGAGAATACGAGAGCGAAGGAGAATGCAACGGGATTTTCTGCCCGCCGCTTGATCTGGACAAAGTGTACGAGGCAGTCAGAGAAGACAGTATTTTCTTGATTAAATATCACTGCTATATAAGAAAGAAGCCGGATTTAAGCAGGTTTCACGGAGTAATCCGGGATACAGATCTGGATATTTCTGAATTATATCCGATCAGTGATGTTCTGATTACGGATTACTCTTCGGTAATGTTTGACTATGCGATTCTGAACCGTCCGATGATTTTTTATGCATATGATCTGCAGCACTATGAAAAGACACAGGGGTTTTATTTTAATTTCAGAGAGTTTGTTCCGGGACCGGTTGCGACGACAACAGAGGAGCTGCTGTCTTATCTGAAGCCTGAGTATAATTTTGCTGATTTCCAAGATAGAATGGCAGCATTTCGGGAAGAATTTGTATCGCAGGACGATGGGAGAGCATCAGAACGCACCGTCGATTTGCTGTTAAACAGCATTTCAAAATGATTGTTCGCGCAAGAAGTTGGCTTTGCAAATTTACGGACAGGATTAGGAGTTGTGTTTGCGCGCGGCTTGACACAGGATCTGTAATATAAAAGCAGCGCAGAAATGAGGATATTATGAAAAAAGTGATAACCTATGGAACCTTTGACCTGCTGCATATCGGTCATATCAATATTCTGCGCCGGGCTCGTGAACTCGGGGATTATCTTATTGTTGCCCTGTCTTCCGATGAATTTAATGCGATAAAGCACAAAGAGGCATATCATCCTTATGAAGATCGTAAAAAAATACTCGAGGCAATCCGCTATGTCGATCAGGTAATACCGGAATATACATGGGATCAGAAGATTCAGGATGTTGTGAATAATAAGGTAGACATTTTTGTTATGGGAGATGATTGGAAGGGGCAGTTTGATTTTTTAAAGGAATACTGCGAGGTCATTTATCTTCCACGCACGGAAGGAATATCAACAACTAAAATAAAGCATGATCTGAATCTTGGTGGAAAGCAGCAGTAATGTGGGTATGAGCTTCTGTACAGAATTCAATGTAAAAATTTATAAAAAAGACTAAAGTAAAATAAAAATAGTCCGATATACAATTCAGAACGGAAGAGTTCCTGCCGGGAAAGGCAGAAGCCGTTGAAAGAAAAGGTGGTGATTTGAATGCGTATTGATGCTTTTACTCAGGTCAGTCAGCTGTACCAGAACAATAACACCAAAAAAGTGTTTAAGTCGAACGCAACACAAAGCGCAGACAAACTGGAAATTTCACAGATCGGTAAGGATTACCAGATTGCGAAAAATGCAGTGGCTGCAGCACCGGATGTACGTGAGGACAAAGTGAATGCAATTCGTTCGCAGATGGTCTCAGGCACCTACAATGTACAGATGGAGGAAGTTGCGGATAAGCTTTTGGACAGCTACTACAACGAAACCGTTTAGTGTTATGAGCAACCAGGTTCATAACACTACAACGGGAGACCTCATATTATGGCAAGCCTTACAGAAGAACTCATCAATGTACTGCAGAACGAGCAGGACATTTATAATGAACTGATACCGATAACCGAGTCAAAGACACGGATTATCATTAAAAATGACCTCAATTCCCTGCAGGAAATTACAGAAAAAGAGCAGATCGCCGTGGAACGGCTGAATTCGCTCGAACACAAGCGGGAAGAGGTCATTATAAATATCGGGACAGTGCTGAGCAGAGATCCGAAGACACTGAACCTGAGAACAATGGTGAAGATTCTGGAAAAAAGACCGGAAGAACAGAAGATTTTAGCCGCACTTCATGATTCACTGACTAAATCGATCAAGCGGCTGACCGATGCAAATGAACGTAATAAAGCACTGATTGATCAATCCCTAGAGATGATTCAGTTTGAAATGAATCTGATTCAAAGCACAAGGATGGCGCCGGGGAGCGGTAATTACACGAAGGGAGCATCTCGGGTTGAGATGCAGGCTGCGCAGACAGGGATGTTTGACGCAAAGCAGTGAGAAGACAGGATGACATTCAGAACGGATGCCGCAGCGACGAAACTCACAGTCCGATTTTCGTGTGAATACGTTTGGGCACTGTTCTATTTTTATACCATTTTTTTGCTTGCAATATATGCTTATATAAAAAAGCGCTCCACGAGGACGCACAGGCGTACTCTTTGTAAGCATTATAAGGAGGATAGACGATGAGCTTAATGCAGGATTTATATGTAGGCGTTTCAGGACTTACGGTAAGCCAACGCGCCATCAGTACAACTGCTCACAATCTGTCCAATGTGGAAACGGACGGTTTTGTACGCCAGCAGACGGTGATGGAAAGCTCTACCTATGTCAGGCTTGGATATACGCATGTTAATTACACTCAGGTCGGGATAGGTGTTGACACAGGTGCTGTCTATCAGGTACGTGACCAGTTTCTGGACAAGGCTTATCGTCAGGAAAGCGGCAGAGAAGCCTTTTACAACGAACAATATAATGCAATCAACGAGATTGAGGAGCTGTTCGGAGAACTTCAGGGGGTTGCATTTCAAGATACACTGGAGGACTTCTGGTCCTCTCTGCAGGAGC
>CAZRRN010000062.1:0-13800 GCA_964602475.1 uncultured Lachnospiraceae bacterium
ACACATCACAGGTGAAATCTACCTATTTAATTCCTACAGTAAATTTACGCTATCGTTTTTGGATGTTTTCCTTTACAAAAGATTTTAGGTTGTATATTATATAAGATAGTAATTGACATAAGAGGAGGTATATTATGAGCTTTTTCAAGGATTTTAAAGAAGATTCCCTGAATGAGGAAGAAGTAACCGAAGAGGAGCTTAACAGCACCGTGGAAGAAACAGCAGAGGAAAGTACAGCAGCTCCGGCGAATGATGATCTTGACGAGAATGTTGACGAGGAATTATTGGGGATGATTCTGGACGAAGAGAATGAAGCTCCGAAAAAAGAAGACAGGCGGGCAGCGTCAAGAGACGATCTCACAAAAGAAGATAAAGAGGCTGTTACAGTTATAACCAAGGGTACAACAATTAACGGAAGTATTATTTCTGATTGTTCACTGGATGTTATGGGAACTATTAACGGCGATATTGAATGTCTTGGAAAACTGTCTATTTCAGGAACCGTTGTCGGAAGCTCTATGGCTTCTGAAATCTTTGTAAATACAGAGCGTCTGGAAGGTAATCTGAGCAGTGAGGGAAGCGTTAAGGTAGGTCTTGGAACTGTGATTGTTGGAGATATCAGCGGCAATTCAGCAGTGATTGCTGGAGCAGTTAAAGGAGAAATTGATATCAACGGTCCGGTAGTGATTGATTCCACAGCTATTATTAAAGGTAATGTAAAAGCAAAATCCGTACAGATGAATAATGGTGCTGTACTGGAAGGTTTCTGTTCGCTTACTTCTTATGCTTCTCTTGATATAGACAATGTATTTGAATAAACCTTTATAAAAGCACAAAGCAAAAGACAATAACGTGAAAGATGAACCTTTCACACGCAGGTTTATGCCTGTGCGATGCTTGACACAAAGTCTGTTATGCGCAAAAAGCCGTGCAGAAATGGAGATTACAATGAAGAAATATAAACGTATTCTGTTAAAGCTGAGCGGAGAAGCACTTGCAGGAGATAAGAAAACCGGATTTGACGAAGCTACCTGCATCGGTGTCGCTGAGCAGGTTAAAAAGTTGGTTGAATCCGGAGTTCAGGTTGCCGTAGTAACCGGAGGCGGTAATTTCTGGAGGGGCAGAAGTAGTGAGACAATCGAGCGTACGAAGGCTGATCAGATTGGTATGCTTGCAACAGTGATGAACTGTATATATGTTTCTGAAATTTTTCGTTACATCGGAATGCAGACTTCCATATATACCCCGTTTCAATGCGGAACGACAACAGAACTTTTCTCTGTTGATAAAGCTTTAGAGGATTTGAATGCAGGAAGAGTTGTATTTCTTGCAGGAGGAATCGGTCATCCTTATTTTTCAACGGATACCACAACAGCGCTCAGAGCGATAGAATTGAAAACAGACATTATTCTTATGGCACGTGCAGTAGACGGAGTATACGACAGTGATCCGAAAAAGAATCCCGCTGCGGTAAAATACAATACGGTATCATATCATGAGCTGCTTGATAAGGGTCTTGAGATTCTTGATAAGACAGCAACGGTGCTGTGTATGGAAAATAAAATGCCTCTTCTGGTATTTTCACTTAATGAAAAAGACAGTATTTATCATAATGCATTTGGAACATGTACAGGAACGGTTGTCACTATATAATCGCTAATATGCAGAACGGAGACTAAGATGAACGAGAAAGTAAAACCATACGAAGAAAAGATGAATAAAACAATGGCAAATTTATTGGAAGAATATGCTTCCATTCGTGCCGGAAGAGCAAATCCTCACTTGCTTGATAAATTAAAGGTTGATTATTATGGAACACCGTCACCGTTCCAATCAGTAGCCAATATATCAGTACCGGAAGCAAGAGTCATTCAGATTCAGCCTTGGGAATCAAAGATGATTAAAGAAATCGAACGCGCAATCCTTGCTTCGGATCTTGGACTGACACCGAGTAATGACGGAAAGGTAATCCGGCTTATTTTCCCGGAGCTTACTGAAGATCGTCGTAAGGATCTTGTAAAAGATATCCGTAAAAAAGCAGAAAATGCTAAAGTTGCGATTCGAAATATTCGAAGAGATGCCAATGATATCATTAAAAAAGCCGGAAAAACGAATGAGATTTCAGAGGATACACAGGAGCAGATAGAGGAAGAGATTCAGAAGCTGACAGATAAATTTATTATTGATATAGATAAAGTTATGGAAGAAAAGTCAAAAGAAATCATGACCGTGTAGGAGCTTGACGAATAGAAAGATCAGATGAAATGGGACGTAGTGAGGCGAACAGTCTGAATACGTTCCATTTATTCGATATGGACAGGTAAAAGATCGAAATAAAGGAGACCTTAAATGACAGAGGATATGAAAGTACCACAGCATATCGCAATCATTCTCGACGGAAACGGAAGATGGGCTACAAAGAAGCACATGCCGAGAAACTATGGGCATGCACAGGGAAGCAAGACTGTGGAACAAATCTGCGAAGCTGCATATAAGATGGGTGTAAAATATCTGACTGTGTATGCGTTTTCTACAGAAAACTGGAGTCGCCCGGAGGATGAGGTTGCGGCATTAATGAATCTGTTGCGGTCTTATATGAAGGATTGTCTGAAAATCAGCACAAAGAACAATATGAGAGTCCGTATCATAGGCGACTGCAGTAGATTGGATTGTGATTTACAGGAGAGCATTGCAACGTTACAGGAAGCTTCAAAGAACAATACAGGATTGAATTTTCAGGTAGCAATCAATTATGGAGGACGAGATGAAATTGTTCGTGCTGTTAGAAAAATAATAACACAGATTGATTGTGGAATAATTTCGAAAGAACAGATTGACGAAGAATTAATTCAAGATAATCTTGATACTGTTGGGATACCGGATCCGGATTTATTGATTCGAACAGCAGGGGAACAACGGGTTTCCAATTTTTTAACTTGGCAGCTGTCGTATACGGAATTCTATGTAACAGATGTTCTTTGGCCTGACTTCAACAAAGAGGATCTACAGAAAGCAATTGAATTCTACAATAGTAGAACTAGAAAATTCGGCGGTTTAAAGAAATAAAATGCATGGGGGTTACTATGTTCTGGATTCGTTTACGCAGTTCAATATTAATACTGGCAATTATGATAGTTTCTATCGTATTTGGTGGATATACTTTGTTTGGAGTATTACTTGTGATATCGATGATTGGTATGATGGAGCTTTACCGTGTTTACGGAATGCAGAAAACTGTTCCGGCTGTCATCGGATATCTTACTGCTGCAGCATATTATTTTATTATACTGGCAGATAAAAACGAGTACAGAATGGTAGTGATTCTGACACAGTTGCTGATTCTGATGACCTGTTATGTGATAAAATATCCGAAATTTGATTTTAAACAGATTGCAGTAGCATTTATTAGTATATTCTATGTAGCGATTATGCTGTCATATATTTATAAAGTACGTTGTCTTGAATATGGAGAATATCTTGTTTGGATGATATTTATTTCATCATGGGGATCGGATACCTGCGCATATCTTGCAGGAAGCACTTTGGGAAAGCATAAAATTACTCCGTTGCTTAGTCCGAAGAAATCCTTAGAGGGATGCATCGGAGGGGTAATCGGAGCAGCACTGCTTGGTTTTTTATATGCGTTGATATTCAGAGACAAACTTCCGGGAGAGATAAATCCACTTATTGTTTTTGCTGTAGTAGGAGCCTGCGGGTCTGTTATTGCTCAGATTGGAGATCTTGCTGCCTCAGCTATTAAACGACAAAATAATATAAAGGATTATGGGAAAATTCTTCCGGGTCATGGAGGAATTCTTGATCGGTTTGACAGTGTAATCTATACGGCGCCGGTCTGCTATATATTAATTTCTATACTTACAAAATAACAACACGAAAAATGAAAGAAGATCATCTGGATGAATATGATACAAAAAAAGGTCGCTGTCATTGGTTCAACCGGTTCGATTGGCCGTCAGACACTGGATGTTATACGTGAAAAAAACGAATATTTAAGTGTTTCAACTCTTGCAGTAAACTCCAACATAAAAGAACTGGAAAAACAAATCAGAGAATTTAGACCGAAGAAGGTATGTGTATATGATGAACAAAAAGCTGGTATACTGAAACAGAATATTGCTGACACTGATACAAAGATTGTTACCGGAATGCAGGGTCTGATAGAGTGTGTAACCGGAGAAGATACAGGTATTGTGTTAATAGCAGTTGTGGGGATGATTGGAATTCGTCCGACGATGGAAGCAATCCGGGCAGGAAAGGATATTGCACTTGCTAACAAAGAAACATTGGTTACTGCAGGACATTTGATAATGCCGATGATTAAAAAGTACGGAGTACGGCTTCTTCCGGTAGACAGTGAACATTCGGCTATTTTTCAATCGCTTCATGGGAATGAAAATGCAGAAATCGAAAAAATTTTGTTAACAGCCTCTGGAGGTCCCTTCCGCGGAAGAAAGAAAAATGAACTTTTGAATATTTCTCCAGAGGAAGCACTTAAGCATCCGAACTGGTTTATGGGAAAAAAGATTACGATCGATTCGTCCACGCTGGTGAACAAAGGACTGGAAGTAATGGAAGCAAAATGGCTTTTTCATGTGGAACCAAGTCAGATTCAGGTACTGATACAGCCACAGAGTATTTTACATTCAGCCGTACAGTTTACAGACGGAGGAATTATAGGACAGATGGGAACACCGGATATGAAGCTGCCGATTCAATACGCTTTATTGTATCCGGAACGTCAATCTCTTAACATAAAACGAGTTGATTTTTTCAAGCTTGGATGTATGACATTTGAAAAACCGGATACCGAAACCTTCCGCGGTCTTTCTCTTGCTTATGAAGCAATTGAAAAAGGCGGCAATTTACCTACGGTATATAATGCCGCAAATGAATTTGCGGTTGCAAGATTTTTGGATAATAAACTTTCTTATCCGGGAATTACCGAAATGATCGAAGAGGCTATGAATAGAATCAGTTTTTTAGATCAGCCTGATCTAAATAAAATACTTGAAACAGAACAGGAAACCTATGATTTACTGCGCGGATAATTAAAAAATTTAATCAGAAGTGACTTGTTTAATAATCAAAAACAGTTCGGAGAACAGAATGAATATAATTATTGCATTAATAATGTTAAGTGTCATTGTAGCGATGCACGAATTTGGTCATTTTATTATAGCGAAGGCACGTGGCATCACGGTGAAGGAGTTTTCCATTGGAATGGGTCCCAGACTGTTCAGTTTTGAACGCGGAGGCACCAGATATTCGCTGAAACTGCTGCCGATCGGTGGTTCTTGTGCCATGGGAGAAGATGAAGTCGCAGGGGATAATGACCTGAATGCATTTAATAATAAGGGAGTCTGGTCGAGAATTGCGGTTATATTTGCTGGACCGTTATTTAATTTTATACTCGCATTTATCTTTGCACTCATTGTAATCGGAATTGTCGGGTATGATCCGGCTTATGTGTTATCCGTAAGCCCGAATCAGGCTGCAGAATCTGCAGGACTTGAACCGGGAGATCTGATTACTTCGATAAATGGTAAAAAGATTGTTATAGGACGTGAACTGGCAACATATTTTGCTTTTCATGAGCTTGATGGAACCCAAATAACAATCGGATATAATCATTATGAGAACTACGGAGAGGATAATGAAGTAGTAACAAAAGAACTTATTACTTATACGCCGGTTTACCGCAAGGAATATATGCTTGGATTTTATTATAATGGTACAACAACAAGCGGAAAAGCGGTAATCAGTGATATTATCGAAGGATATCCAATGGAAGCTGCAGGCTTAAAGGCAGAGGATGTTATTACGGCAATTGACGGAACAGCGATTAATACTGCTTCCGAACTGTCACAGTATTTGTCGGATCATCCGTTATTTGATCAGCCGATTCATCTGACATATGAAAGAAACGGCGTAGCTGAAACGGTAGAGATTACCCCGTTATTTGTATCGGAGGGATATTCGCTGGGATTTTCGTACAATTATAATTACAGAGAGAAGACCAATCTGTTCGGAGTAATAAAATATAGCTTTTACGAAGTGAAATACTGGATTGTATCAACAGTTGGAAGTCTTGGAAAGCTGATTACCGGACAGCTTTCAACAAATGATATTGGCGGACCGGTGCGGATTGTCGATGAAATTGGAAATGTAGTAGAAGAAAGTAAGGATGACGGTACGCTGTATGTGATACTTAATCTGTTGAACTGGTGTATTCTTCTAAGTGCAAATCTGGGAGTTATGAATCTTCTTCCGATTCCGGCGCTTGATGGAGGACGACTGTTATTCTTATTTCTTGAGGTAGTAAGAGGTAAACCGATTGATAAAGAAAAGGAAGGAATGGTTCATCTTGTCGGAATTGTTTTATTGATGATATTAATGGCATTTATCTTCTTTAATGATATAAAAAACATCTTCTTTAATTAATAGGATAAAGGACGAAACATGACAATTAGAGAAAACACCTTAAAAATAAGAATCAAAGACCGGTATATCGGTGCGGGAGAGCCAATCCTGATCCAGTCCATGACTAATACGAAAACAGAAAAGACTAAGGAAACAATTCGTCAGATTTTGGAATTAGAGGAAGCGGGCTGTGATATTATTCGATGTGCGGTACCGACGATGGAGGCTGCGGAGGCATTTTCAAAGATTAAATCTGCAATCCATATTCCAATAGTTGCGGATGTACATTTTGATTACCGTCTTGCGATTGCTGCAATTGAAAATGGAGCGGACAAAATCAGGATTAATCCGGGAAATATCGGTTCCGTTGAAAATCTAAAAAAAGTAGTCAGTAAAGCAAAAGAACACAAGATACCGATTCGTGTCGGAGTAAACAGTGGTTCTCTTGAAAAGAGCATTATTGCAAAATACGGGCATGTTACTGCAGAAGGGCTTGTGGAGAGTGCGCTGGATAAAGTTAAAATGATAGAGGATCTTGATTATAATCAAATTGTTATCAGCATTAAATCATCCGACGTGAAAATGTCAGTAAAAGCCCATGAACTGATTGCTCTACAAACTAGATATCCGTTGCATGTAGGTATCACAGAAGCAGGCTCTGTTATTACAGGAAATGTGAAATCTGCAATTGGAATTGGGCTTATTCTAGATCGGGGAATCGGAGATACGATACGTGTATCCCTCACGGATGAACCGCTGCAGGAAGTATATTCCGCCAAAACGATTCTAAAAACAATGGGACTTCGAAAGGGTGGAATTGAACTTGTATCCTGTCCAACCTGTGGAAGAACCAGAATTGACCTGATTGGGCTGGCAAAACAGGCGGAAGAACTTGTAAAGCAATATGATTATGATATCAAGGTTGCGGTTATGGGCTGTGCAGTAAATGGTCCCGGAGAAGCAAGAGAAGCTGATCTTGGAATAGCCGGAGGAAATGGAGAAGGTGTCATCATTCGTAAAGGAGAAATAATCCGAAAGGTTCCTGAGAACCAATTGCTTGAAGAACTAAAGAAGGAGCTTGACAGCTATGAAATTCTTTGAAGCTTTCCCACAGATTGAATCGGAAGCAGGCTTGAAGGAACTGTTCATTAATGCAGAAATAGAAGGAATTGATATTTCACACAGTAAGAATTCCGGAGTAGTGCATATAACAAATGCAAGCCTTATCCGAATCAGTGATATTCGAAAAATGGAAAAGAAACTAAACGAAACACTATTGGGGAAATCAGAAAACAGAATAAGGATTTGTGATCGATATAAGAAGAAGGAAGAGGATACTCCAGGAAAGATTTATCAGCAATACAAGGATTCTTTCCTCTATGAAATAAATGAAAACGGAGGCATGATGCGCACCGTTTTTTTATCGTGTGCAACTGAATTTGAAGGAAATATATTGACGCTCAAGCTTTCGGATGACTGTATCAGCAGAACACTGGGAGAACGTCTTAAAAATTATTTCTATGTTACTTATCAAAATAGATTCGGGATCGACCTTTTGGTACAGCTTTATTACATAAAAAAAGAAAAAACAAGTCAAACAAATCTAGAAATTATTAGAAATAATACAGAGATACAAAAAGCAGAACTCAATAATTCGGTAAGTCCTGTGGAAGGAATTGGTACAGTACGCGATATCGAAGAAAAACATTCTACAACAGTGGTTTACGAAGAAAAGCCAAAAAAGGAAACGGTATTTACTAAAAAATCAGGCGCATATGAAAAAGGAAAGTTCAAGAAGAAAAAACTACCACTTGACCCGGATATTATATATGGAAATTCGTTTGAAGGAAGCATAACAAAAATCTGTGATATTCAGGATGAAATTGGGGATGTTGTTCTTCGTGGGCAGGTAACGGGTGTTGAGCTGCGGGAATTAAAGATTGAAAAAACGCTGATGACATTTCTGATTACAGATTTTACTGATACAATAAAGGTAAAATTGTTTTTAAAGGAAGAACAGTTAGAAGAATTAAAGCCGGAGATTACAGAAGGAATTTTTTTGATGCTGCGAGGAATAGCTCAATTTGATTCATTTGATCATGAACTTGGAATCGGTTCTGTTTCCGGCATAAAGAAAATCAAAAATTTTATAGTTAAACGTATGGATAATGCAGAGGTTAAGCGTATTGAACTTCATGCTCATACCAAAATGAGTGATATGGATGCGGTTGTTCCACCGGCAGAACTTATCAAGACAGCATTTCGCTGGGGACATCGTGCAGTTGCTATTACAGATCATGGTGTTGTACAAGGATTTACAGAAGCATTTCATGCTATTGATAAAAAAAAATTAAGCGACGAGGACAAGGAACGATTCAAAGAATTTAAGATTATTTATGGAGTCGAGGCTTATCTGGTTGATGATGTCAAAGAAATTGCGGTTGGAACAGAAGAAAGGGATTTGAACTCCGATTATGCCGCAATCAGCATTACAACAACCGGAACCGGAATTGAAGCAGATCATATAATTGAATTATCTGCAGTACGTTGTTCCGGAGAATCTATGAAGCGATTCCATACCTATGTCAGTCTGAATGAAAGTATTTCGCCTGAGTTATCCAAGCAGAGCGGTGTGACTGATGAAAAGCTGGCTGGAGCTCCGGAACTGCCGGAAGCACTGGCTTTATTTCTAACCTTTGTAGAAGACTGTGTACTGCTGTCCTATAATGCCGCTGAGGAAATTGGGTTTTTAAGCTATGCGGCAAAATGCACAAAGCTTCCTTTTTCGGAATGTTATGTGGATGTTGTAAGTCTGTGCCGTATGCTCTTTCCGGATTATCAGTCCTATCGTATCGGAGCAGTTACAAAAGAGCTGCATATAAAGCATGAGGGAAAAGGCGCAAAAGCAATTTCAGAAGCAATAGCTGAGATTTTTCCTGTTATGAAAAAGATTCTTGAGGAAAAGGAAATCAAACTACTGGACGGACTAAACAGTATGGGAAGAATGTCGGAAAAGGCAATCAAGACCATGCCGGTTTATCATGCGGTTATTTTATGCAGAAACGATATTGGCAGAGTGAACCTGTATCGTTTGATTTCATATTCTCATATTAATTATTTTCAAAAAAGACCTCGTATTCCTAAAAGCGTATTTATGCAGTATCGTGAAGGTTTAATCATTGGATCTGCCTGTGAAGCGGGTGAGCTATACCGTGCGTTGGTATTTCAGCGGCCGGAAGCAGAAATTCGCAGACTGGCAAAGTTTTACGATTACTATGAAATTCAACCGGTCGGAAATAACGAATTTATGATTAATGATGATGATTTCTATGTATCATCCTTTGATGATATCCGTGATCTGAACAGAAAAGTGGTTTCTCTCGGTGAAGAATATAATAAGCCGGTGGTTGCAACCTGTGATGTGCATTTCTTAAATCCGGAGGATGAAATTTACCGACGTATTATTATGGCGGGGCAGGGTTTTAAGGATGCAGACAGACAGCCTCCTCTTTATTTTCATACAACCGATGAAATGCTGGAGGAATTCTCTTATCTGGGACCTGAGAAAGCTTATGAGGTTGTAGTTACTAATACGAATCGCATTGCCGACAGTATTGAAAAAATTGAACCGGTTCGACCGGATAAGTGTCCTCCGGTTATTGAAGATTCTGATATTACTCTCAGGACAATCTGTAATGAGAAGGCACATTCAATGTATGGAAATCCTCTTCCCGCTATTGTAGAAGATCGGTTGGATCATGAACTTAATTCAATTATTAAGAACGGTTTTGCCGTAATGTATATTATTGCTCAAAAACTGGTATGGAAATCGAATGAGGATGGATATCTGGTAGGCTCACGTGGCTCCGTCGGATCTTCTTTCGTTGCGACGATGGCAGGAATCACAGAAGTAAATCCGCTTCCTGCACATTATTACTGTCCAAAGTGTCATTATTCTGATTTTGATTCAGAAATAGTTAAGAAAAATCCTGCCAATTCCGGCTTTGATCTGCCGGATGCGGTCTGCCCGGTGTGCGGTGCAGTATTAAAAAAAGACGGAAATAATATTCCATTTGAAACATTCCTTGGATTCAACGGAGACAAGGAACCGGATATTGACCTGAATTTTTCAGGAGAATACCAAAGCAAAGCACATGATTATACAGAGGTCATTTTTGGTAAGGGGCATACATTCCGTGCCGGTACAATCACCGGTCTGGCTGATAAGACAGCGTATGGATATGTGATGAAATACTATGAGGAGCATCAGATTCATAAGCGCAGAGTAGAGATGGAGCGAATTGCAAAAGGCTGTGAAGGTGTAAGAAAATCGACAGGACAACATCCGGGAGGTATTATTGTTCTTCCTCATGGAGAAGAAATCTACTCCTTTACTCCCGTACAGCGCCCGGCAAATGATATGACAACGAACACTGTAACGACTCATTTCGATTACCATTCGATCGATCATAACCTTCTAAAACTGGATATTCTGGGGCATGATGATCCGACAATGATTCGTATGCTTCAGGATATTACAGGGCTTGACGCACAGACAATACCAATGGATGACCAAAAAGTGATATCTTTATTTGAAAGTCCGGTTGCTCTTGGAATCCGTCCGGAGGATATTGACGGATGTCCTCTCGGAAGCCTTGGGCTTCCTGAGCTTGGAACTGATCTGGTTATTCGAATGCTGATAGAAACAAAACCTAAATCATTTTCAGATATGATTCGTATTTCCGGACTTTCGCATGGTACCGATGTATGGGCAAATAATGCGCAGACCTTGATAGCAGAAAAAAAGTGTACGCTTTCTTCAGCAATTTGTACCAGAGATGATATAATGATATACCTGATCAGTAAAAAAATTGATCCGGGAGTATCCTTTAAAATCATGGAAAGTGTCCGAAAAGGAAAAGGACTGTCTGAGGAATGGGAACAGCTGATGCTGGAGCATGATGTACCAGAGTGGTATATCTGGTCCTGTAAAAGGATTCAATATATGTTCCCAAAGGCTCATGCATGTGCCTATGTAATGATGGCATTCCGTATTGCATATTTTAAAATTTATTATCCCCAGGCATATTATGCAGCATACTTCAGCATCAGAGCAACGGCAATGGACTACAGATTGATGTGCAGAGGAAAGGATCTGATGTTAAAAGAAATGGAACAGTTGAAAAAACGTTCCGGTTCTAAGGATCCTGCTATTAAACTGAGCAATAAAGAAGAAGATATTCTAAAGGATATGAAAAATGTTCTGGAGATGTATGCAAGAGGCTTTGAGTTTCTTCCAATTGATATATTCAAAGCGAATGCGACAAGATTTCAAGTCATTGACGGAAAAATCATGCCATCCTTGAACAGCATTGATGGGTTGGGTGAAAAGGCAGCAATACAGATTGAAGAAGCGGTGAAAAATGGTCCGTTTCTTTCAAAAGATGATTTCAGAAATAGATGTAAAGTAAGTGCGACGGTTGCAGACACGATGGGAGAGCTAGGATTACTTGGTGATATACCGGAATCAAATCAAATGTCGTTGATGGACTTTTTGGGATAGAATATAATCTAAAGAAGAAATTGTATAAATTCTTAAAAAAATACTTGCAATTTTATGATGCATAGTGTATGATTCATAATGTTCCATGGCTCGTTGGTCAAGCGGTTAAGACGCCGCCCTCTCACGGCGGAAACAGGGGTCCGATTCCCCTACGGGCTATTGATGAGTCTGCTTTATGCAGACTCATTTTATCTTTATAGGAAAGTATTCCTATAAGATAAAAGCTCCGCTATTAAGGTGCAGGTGCACTCATTACTCATATGGTTATGATATTGCAAATTTGAATTAGATGTGCTAATATAACTAATGTGTTGTTTGGATGCTTAGCAATATAATATTACACTTAGGGGGCGTAGCTCAGTTGGGAGAGCGATGCGTTCGCAACGCATAGGTCATGGGTTCGAATCCCACCGTCTCCATAGCCATAGTAATTCCGGAAAAGGATGCTATGGCTTTTATTGTAAATGACATTCAAAAGGATAATTTGGCGGAATAGGATGATGAAAAACGAAAGAAAAGAAAAAATTAAATTAATTATTTATTTCATGCTGACATTGACAGTGATGATTATAATTTTTCGTTTTTCCAGCCAGAATGCTTATGAATCCATGAAGGTAAGCCGATCATTTCTTAATGAAACTCTTGTACTTTTTGATCGAATTCTTCCATCAGGGATAGCGTGTTTTCTTGAAAATTACATACGTAAAATAGCACACTTTACCGTATATACCTGTCTTGGAATATTTACATCACTGACAATCAAACAGCTTGACTGTGTCTATCCGAATAAAATAAAAATATGGATACTAAAATCACTGCCATGGCTAATCACACTTTGTTACGCAGTCAGTGATGAACTGCACCAGCTGTTTGTACCGGGACGTTCCTGTGAATTACGTGATGTCTGTATTGATATGACTGGTGCAGCACTTGGAATTCTATTGATATGGCTCATTAACCGGATCGGAAAAGTATCTCCAAAAGAAAAATAATATAAATCAGGTGATTTCTGCATGAATACATTCTGGAACGGAATGCTTACTTTCTGCAGGAGCTGTCCAACGAACTGCATTTGTAATGATTTGCTGGATTTCTTTTTGATAGTAAACAGGATAGGCTTCATGACCGGGCTGAAAATAAAAAATACGTCCGTATCCCCTTGTGAACGTACAACCGCTGCGAAATACCTCACCACCGGAAAACCATCCGGTAAAAACAACATCATCAGGCTTTGGAATATCAAAATATTCACCATACATTTCCTCAACCGGAATAATAAAGCTTGAAGGAAGTCCGAAAGCAATTGGATGTGCGGGTGCGGTACACCAGAGACGTTCTGTGTCAGGTTCACGCCAGCGAAGACTCATTGTTGTTCCCATAAGTGACAGCATGATTTTGGACAGATGAGAGGAATGCAGAGCAATCAGACCCATACCTCCAAGAACTGCCTTTTTAACACGTTCTGTAATAATATCAGAAACAAGCTCATGTGCGCAATGACCCCACCATACCAGCACATCCGTATTGGAAAGTATCTCATCGGTTAAACCGTGTTCCGGCTGGTCAAGCGTCGCAGTACGGACAGAAATATCCGGATTATCACCAAGAAAAGAAGCAATACAATTGTGAATTCCGTTCGGATAAACGGCTCGGATGTTTTCAATTTCACGTTCATGAATAAATTCATTCCATATTGTAACATGTATCATTATCATATCCTCATTTCTATGTTGTATTCACAAGTTTTAAAGTGATGGACAAAATTAAACTCCAAATGACTCTGCAGTGTATGCTTA
>CAZRRN010000063.1:0-13763 GCA_964602475.1 uncultured Lachnospiraceae bacterium
TGAGTTGTACCGCGGATTGAATCCGTCTCAAGATAGAGACGGATTTTTTTATTTTTTGAATGTACCTATAAGATAATATGTGCTCCGTTAAGGCTATGTATGCAGAAGACTAAAATGCACGTCAGTGCAGAAACGAGGATGAGTATGGAACAAAAAAATGGTATGGATAACAGAATCAAGGAAATTTCAGAACGTATCCGATCACTGCGTGAATTATCGGATTATTCCGAAGAGGACATGGCGGCTAATACAGGTATTTCAGCAGATGAATACCGTCAGCTTGAAGCAGGAGAAAAGGATTTTACATTTACATTTATTTATAAATGTGCGCAGTGTTTTGGTGTTGATATTGCAGATATTCTAAAAGGAACAAGTCCGACACTGACATCCTATTCCGTTGTTCGAAAAGGACAGGGATTACCGATTGTTCGCCGTCAGGGCTTTGTATATCATAACCTTGCTCCCATGTTTAAAAGCAAAATGGGTGAGCCTTTTTGGGTTCGTATTCCATATTCAAAAGAGGATGACGAAAAAGAAATTAAAGTTAATTTTCATGAAGGACATGAAGTAAGCTATGTATTAAAAGGAAGTGTCAAAGCAAAAATTGGAAATAATATCGTAATACTGAACGAAGGCGATACTATTTATTATGATAGTGCTATGCCTCATGGTATGGTGGCTACGGGAGGAGAAGATTGCGAATTTTTTACAGTTATCATTAATCCGGAAGGCGATTCTTATATGTTCACGCAGCCGGAAGAGAGCTTCCGTGAGGAATCTGACAGAAGAAGGCGTCCGGAAAAAACAGGAGCAGTGTATGAGGAATTTGTTAATACAACAGTTGATAAAAATGGAATTCTGAAGGGAGTCGAATTTAAGCAGACAGAAACTTTCAACTTTGCTTACGATATTGTTGACCGACTTGCTCAGAAATGCCCAAATAAACTGGCGATGCTGCATTTATCTAATGAACATGCGGAACGCCGATTTACTTTCCGCGATATGAGTGAGCTGTCTAACCAGACTGCTAATTATTTTCAGAGCCTTGGGATTGAACGAGGCGACAGAGTTATGCTGGTTTTAAAACGGCATTATCAGTTTTGGCTGTCAATACTGGCACTTCATAAGATTGGTGCAATTGTTGTTCCGGCAACTCATTTACTTGTTAAGAAGGATTTTGAGTATCGCTTTAATGCCGGTCTGATCAGTGCAATTGTCTGTACCTCTGACGGAGATGTGACTCATCAGGTTGATCTTGCGCTGGAAAGCAGTCCGACACTTCGTACCAGAATTGTTGTAAATGGAGAGAGAGCAGGATGGAACAGCTTTGACAGTGACATTAAGAATTTTTCTAAGAGCTTCCTTCGTCCGGCAGATGCTCCGGGCGGAGAGGATCCAATGCTCATGTTCTTCACATCGGGGACAACAGGTTATCCGAAAATAGCAACACATAACTACAAATATGCTTTGGGTCATTTTATTACAGCGAAATACTGGCATAATGTTAATCCGGATGGATTACATTTCACAATCGCTGATACCGGATGGGGAAAGGCACTCTGGGGCAAGCTGTACGGACAGTGGCTGTGTGAAGCTGCAATCTTTACTTTTGATTTTGATCGGTTTGATGCCCATGAAATTCTTCCGCTTTTTGCGCAGTATAAAATTACAACCTTCTGTGCACCACCGACGATGTATCGTTTCTTTATTAAGGAAGATCTGAACAAATATGATTTATCTTCTCTTGAATATGCAACAGTTGCCGGAGAAGCTCTGAATCCTGAAGTATATAATAAATTTCTGGAAGCAACCGGAGTACGGCTGATGGAAGGCTTCGGGCAGACAGAAACAACACTTACTGTTTGTAATCTGGTAGGTACTACACCGAAGCCTGGTTCCATGGGAAAACCCAGTCCCATGTATGATGTCGATATACTGAATCCGGAAGGAAATTCTGTCGGTGTCGGTGAAATCGGTGAGATTGTAATACGCACTGACAAAAATGTTCCCTGCGGATTGTTTATCGGATATTATCAGGATGAAGAAAAAACGAAAGATGTTTATCATGATAATGTATATCATACCGGTGATACTGCGTGGCGTGATGAGGATGGTTACTTCTGGTATGTCGGAAGAACCGATGATCTGATCAAATCCTCCGGTTACCGAATCGGACCATTTGAAATCGAAAGTGTAATTATGGAGCTTCCTTATGTTCTTGAATGTGCGGTAACAGCCGCTCCGGATGAAATCCGCGGACAGGTTGTGAAGGCGACAGTTGTACTTGTAAAAGGAAAAGAAGCAAGTGATATACTTAAAAAAGAGATTCAAACCTATGTAAAGGAACATACAGCACCTTATAAATATCCAAGAATTGTTGAATTTGTAGATGAACTTCCAAAGACTATCAGCGGAAAAATCCGCAGGGTACAGTTAAGAGAAAATTAATCGGAAACTGTTATAGAATAAACATTCATATAATGGAGGTCTGTTATGAACAACTATTCAATGAGCTGGCTGAGTGATCAAAAATCTGTCTGTAAAGATGAAAAAAGAAATATTAGTAAAATTGTGGTTTGCCGCGGAGATTATTCCGCGGCAGACCATTGTGCGTTAAGCCGGTTGGAATCTGTAAGGAAGACAATGCTGAAGCATGCATATGAAGAGCTTCAAAATGCCGCTGTGTCTTGCGATACAGAAAACCATAAGGATAATAAAGGCTTTGAAGTTAAAATTATTTGTGAAAAAGAACTCCCAAATGAAGCCTATCGGATTAATTGTAACGGAAAAAAAGTCAGCCTGTCGGCTTCCTCGGCTGAAGGAATTTTATATGGAGCCTTTGCTATTACAAGAACACTGGCACTCGGAGAGTTAAAGGAAGATAGTAAACGGACAGAAATCCCAAAGAATCCGTTACGTATGATAAACCATTGGGATAATATTGACGGAAGCATTGAACGGGGATATTCGGGAAAATCATTTTTTATGAAAGACGGTAAGGTACTGACTGATGAAAGAACCGGTTCTTATGCCAGAATGTGTGCCTCAGTAGGAATAAACGGGATTGTGATCAACAATGTGAATGTTCGAGGGGCAGCAACCAGTCTTATCGATATTAAATACTTAAAAAGACTTAAAAAATTGTCGGATATTTTAAACGGTTATGGAGTAAAGCTTTATCTCAGCCTGAATTATGCAGCGCCGATGGAGCTCTCTGATCTGCAAACAGCTGACCCACTGGATGAAAATGTAATTCAATGGTGGAAAGAAAAAATGTCGGAGATTTATCGTGAGATACCAATGCTTGGAGGATTTCTTGTGAAAGCAGATTCCGAAGGACGGCCGGGACCGTTTACTTACGGAAGAACACATGCGGATGGAGCGAATATGCTCGCTGATGCGGTGAAACCATATGGAGGTCTGATCATTTGGCGTTGCTTTGTATATAACTGCCAGCAGGATTGGCGAGATAGGAAAACAGACCGTGCACGTGCCGGATATGACAACTTTATGCCGATTGATGGTGAATTTGAGAATAATGTTATTTTACAAATCAAAAACGGACCTATGGATTTTCAAATCAGAGAACCTGTTTCTCCTCTGTTCGGAGGACTGACAAAAACAAATCAAATGCTTGAAGTGCAGGCAGCACAGGAATATACTGGGCAGCAAAAGCATGTATGTTATCTGGTGCCTATTTGGAAGGAGACTCTGAATTTTCATACGTATATGAAGGGGACAGAATCGGATACGGTAGCTGATATTGTATCAGGACGTACACTTCACCAACAAAACTGCGGTATGGCAGCGGTTTCAAATACGGGTGATGACTTTAACTGGTTCGGGCATGATCTTGCTGCCGTAAATTTTTATGGATTCGGACGTCTGGCTTGGAATACGGAGCTTACAGCAGAACAAATTGCGCGTGAATGGACAGTGCTTATGTTTGGATTCGGAAAAGTATCAGATACTGTAACAGAAATTCTGATGGAATCAAGAACAGCCTATGAAAATTATTCCTCGCCTCTCGGAATTGGATGGATGGTTAACCCTAATCAACATTATGGGCCGAATGTCGACGGATATGAATATGACCGCTGGGGAACCTATCACCGCGCAGACTGTTATGGAATCGGAGTTGACAGGACAGAGAGCGGTACCGGATATACGAAACAATATAACGACCCCAATGCGTCCATGTATGAATCTGCAACAGATTGTCCTGAGGAACTCTTACTCTTTTTTCATTATGTCACATATAAAACAAAGCTTAAATGCGGAAAAACACTGATTCAGTATATCTATGACAGTCATTTTGAAGGAGCAAAAAAGGCTGCAGAGTTTCTGGAAAAATGGAGAACTCTGAAACCCCTTGTGAATTCTGAACTCTTTGAGCGTGTAGAAAGTAGATTTGTTGAGCAGAAAAGTTCTGCAGAAGAATGGCGTGATGTTGTGAATACTTATTTTTACCGCAAAAGTGGGATCGCCGATGAAAAAAACCGCATGATATATTAATTTTTTTATAAAGAAGGCTTTCTTTTTGTTTCAGATGAGATATAATTAATATATTCACCGGAAACTGGGTGATGTATATTAGGGTATACGAAAAGAGAACAGGCGGATTAATTCGTCTTACAGAGATTGTGTCTGCGCGTTGCTTGTCACAAAGTCTGTAATATGTTAAAGGCAGCGCAGAAATGGAGATTATTATGAGATTAAGCGATTATACAACACCTGAATTGTGGAAAGGAAAAGGATATGAGCTTCCGCAATATGATAGAAAAGCGCTAAAAAAACGTACACTTACAGAACCTACCTGGCTGCACTTCGGTGCAGGGAATATTTTTCGTGCTTTTCCGGCTGCGGTACTTGATTTACTGCTGAATAAAAAAGTATATGACCGCGGTGTGATTGTATGCGAAGGCTTTGATACGGAAATTATTGATAAAGCATACAAGCCTTATGATAATCTCAGTCTGCTGGCTGTACTAAAGGCAGACGGCTCAATTGAAAAACGTGTGATTGGAAGTGTAGTGGATTCTCTGAAGGCAGATGTTCATGTGAAAAAGGACTGGGAACAGCTGAACGAGCTGTTCTGTCAGCCATCACTTCAGATGGTAAGCTTTACGATTACGGAAAAAGGCTACAGTGTTACCGGACCGGACGGTGCTCCGTATCCCGGAGTTAAAAAGGATCTTGATGAGAATGGACTTATGCCGGAAAATATCATGGGAAAGATAACAGCACTGTTGTATGCACGATATCGGAAAGGAGAGCTTCCGATTGCAATGGTCAGTATGGACAATTGCTCCCACAATGGTGATAAGTTAAAAAATGCCGTGATGTTTTATGCTGAAAAATGGGCAGAATCGGGTATCGTCCCAATGAACTTTCTTGGGTATTTACAGGATGAGAAAAAGGTGACTTTTCCTTGGAGTATGATTGACAAAATTACACCGCGTCCGGATGATACAGTAAGAAAGCTTCTTGAAAATGATGGATTTGAAGATACGGAGCTGATTATTACTGATAAAAAGACCTATACAGCACCATTTGTAAATGCGGAAGCTACGGAATATCTGGTAATTGAAGACCGTTTTCCGAATGGACGTCCGCCGATGGAACAGGGTGGGATTCTGTTTGCTGACCGTACAGTTGTGGATAAGGTTGAAAAAATGAAGGTATGTACATGCCTGAACCCTCTTCATACTGCACTGGCGATATATGGCTGTCTGCTTTCCTACACCAAAATAAGTGATGAAATGAAAGACAAAGAGCTTACAGCACTGATTAAAAAAATGGCATATGAAGAATCCATGAAGGTTGTTGTGAATCCAGGAATTATTGCACCGGAGAGTTTTTTGGATGCAGTACTTACTAAGCGTCTTCCAAATCCTTTTATGCCTGATGCTCCGCAGAGGATTGCAACGGATACTTCACAGAAGCTTCCAATCCGATTTGGCGAGACTCTCAAAGCGTATCGTGAGAAGGGTTTGTCTACGGAGAAGCTTCGGATGATTCCTTTGGTACTTGCCGGATATGCGAGATACCTTATGGGAGTGGATGACAAGGGTGAGAAATTCACACCGAGTCCGGATCCGCGACTTACAGAATTAATGGATTATTTTAAGAATGTGTCACTCGGACAGAAGGAATGTCCTAAAGAAGCACTAAAAAAACTTTATTCGGACTGCAATATTTTTGCGGTGGATCTGTACGAAACAGAGCTTGGTCATGCAATTGAAGGTATGTTTATGGAATTGATTTCCGGACCTGGAGCAATCCGAACTACTTTGAAAAAATATACAAAATAAAAACAGATCAGGAGGCGTTAAGCTTCCTGATCTGTTTTTTTTGTTGCTTTTACTTCTGCTTCGTCTTCTCCGGTCAGCCAGTTTCTGGTACGGTAAAGTTCTTTGAATTCACTTGGAGTACATTCCTTGAAGCATTTAAATACACGGTTAAATGTTGAAATACTGGAAAAACCAGACTGCAGCGCAATTACAGTAATCGGTATATCCGGGTCAAGAAGGAGATTTTCCGCAGCTCTGACTCTTCGCTGATTCAGATAGTCATAAAAAGAAATATCCGTAAACTGTTTGAAGAGTCTGGAAAAATGAAATTTACTGAAACCTGCGACGCTTGAAACTGTATCAAGAGAAAGATCCTCAGTATAATTCTTATCTATATAATCAAAAATCATATTAAATTTTTCGAGGTATTCTTTTTGCTTGCTTGCACGAACCGTAGGAAAAAGTGTATCGGCATCCATATGACTGCGACCGATGATTACAAACATCTGGATAATCATTGCATAAATGGCTGCTTCCCGAAGTGCATTGGAACTGTTGTATTCTTCACTGATTTTCATTAAGAGTTCCCGTTCCTGCTTGTAGATTTCAGGATTTTTATCTGAAGATATAATTCTTGGCTGCGTAATGACAGGAAGAATACTGGAAAATCCCTTGAGATTACTGATGAGTGTAGAATCAAAGAGAAGAATCATACGTGATCCGGTTGGGGGAGCATAGAGCTCATGAAGCTCACCCGGAGGAATAATCAGAATATCTCCGACTTTAAGGGAATAAGCCATTTTATTCATAACTACGGCGTAGGAATTCTCAATTGGCATAATGATTTCGAGAGCGGTATGCCAGTGTACCGGATAATCCTCGTATTCATGATTTAAATGCAGAAGAATCGAGGAACCGTTGCTAAATCCAACCTTTTCAAATACACCATTTAATTCTCGTTGCATTATTAACCTCCATAAAACAGTTTGTACACATCCGGAAAAGTACAATTAACTAAAACGAGCGTATCGTGTAAATTAAACCCGATATAATATATCGGTAGTTAATACGCTAATCTTGCTTTTTATAGAATAAGCATCTCAAATGTTGCTACTGTAGAAATATTATAAATATGACAAAAAAAACAGTAAAATAAGTTTGAATTTGTGAAATAGTATCAAAACGCAATTTGCATTTTCATAAATCCATCATATTACAAAATAGAAAATTTGTAAATAAAAACTTATTTTCATGCTTGGAATTATATTAATTTAAAAACAAAAGCAATATATAGCAACAACTAATTAAACATAAGCAAGAAATGAGGAGCAATCAATAGCAAAAAAGAATAAAGTTAGAATATAAATTGGAGATAATTTAGAACTATCTTACAAAGAGGTTAAACTCCGATGAACGAGTACATGCTATTTCCTGAAAGCAGGAGGAACTGTTTATGAAACGAACTATTAAGAAGTATGTTCTGATTCCGCTGATTGTTATTGCTGTCATTGCCGTGATATTGGTTTACATCAACAGTGATAAACTTGAGTCAAATGAAGAAAAATATGCTGGAGTTGACCTAAGTGCGGATGTTGAGGGAGTCGGAAAGACTTCGGTTACATATAAAAAGTATCTTACGTCCTATGCAGGAGAACAGCGTCCGGAGGATGTCGTATCAATCGATGTGACATCTTATTCTGATGCAAAAGCGGTGTCTGTTCTTGAAAACTATGCCGGAGAAGAGAAGGTTCTTCGTTCGAATGAGGATGGATATGTTGAATGGAGCTTTGATGTTGAAGAAGCAGGTCTCTACAATATATATATTGAGTATTATCAGTGCGAGGGACGAGGAATCGATATTGAACGCTGTCTGTATATCAACGGTGAGCTTCCGTTTACCGGAGCAGATGCCTTGACGTTCACAAGAATCTGGAATGATTCCGGGGAAGTTACCCAGGATAATCAGGGAAATGATGTCCGGCCTTCTCAGGTGGAGGCACAACGCTGGGAAAGCGATTATTTTAGTGATTATATGGGCTATTATGTTGATCCGTATGTTTTTTATTTTGAAAAGGGAACGAATACTATACGACTGGAAGCAGTAAACGAACCTATTGTAATACGAAAACTAGAGCTTAGGAATGATACTGTGGAGCTTTCGTATTCGGAATATGCAGTACAATATGAAGGTATTGAAGAAACAATGCAGTATACGGATTACCTGCAGAAGGTTCAGGGAGAAGAGTCAACTTATCGGTCTTCACCTTCTTTGTATGCTATATTTGATCGTTCTTCCTCAAATACAGAGCCCTACAGTTCTTCTAAAATAAAGCTTAATGTGATCGGCGGGGATGCATGGCGTGTTGCAGGACAGTGGATTGAATGGGAGATAGAAGTTCCGGAAGACGGTATGTATGAGATTTCAATAAAAGGACGCCAAAATTATGAACGTGGAAACGTATCAAACCGTTCTTTGTATCTGGATGGAATCATTCCGTTTGAAGAAGCGTCTGTTATCGGATTTACCTACAGTAATAAATGGGATTTAACAACTCTTTCCGACGTAGAAGGAAATGCATATAAGTTTTACATGACTGCGGGAACCCATACACTTCGTCTTGAGGTTACACTCGGTGATTTTGGTGAGATTCTTCAGGAACTGGAAGATAGTGTTTTCCGTATGAATGAAATGTATCGTAAAATACTGATTCTAACCGGGACGACTCCTGATAAGTATCGTGATTATGCGATTGATTCAACTTATCCTGAGGTTATTGAAGGGATGGAGCTTGAAGCAAAAAGGCTTTATGAACTTGTTGATCGTGTTGTTGCATATACAGGTCAGAAGGGAGAAGCGATTTCTGTTGCTCAGACACTTGCCGCCCAGATGGAGAAATTTGTGAAGCGTCCGGATAAGATTCCTCAGACTTTGTCAAATTTCAAAGAAAATATAAGTTCGCTTGGCACTTCAATCCTGTCTATGAGTGAATCAAGACTTGATATTGATTATATAGTTGTAAATGCAGCAGAAGCAGAACTTCCGGTAGTGAAAGAGAATTTCTTTAACCGTGCTGCACATGAAATCAGATCATTTTTTTCATCCTTCTTCGAAGATTATAATTCTCTAGGTAATGTTTATAATGAGGATGAAGCAATTGATGTATGGATGCTGTCCGGACGTGATCAGAGTAATGTTTTAAAAACAATGATCGATGATACGTTTACTCCGATGTTTGGAATCGGTGTGAATGTAAGACTGGTTGATGCGGATACACTTCTTCCTTCCGTCGTAGCAGGAACCGGACCGGATGTTGCTTTATCTGTAACCGCGGATAAGCCTGTAAACTTTGCACTTCGCTCCGCATCGGTTGATCTGACTCAGTTTGAAGGCTGGGAAGAGGTCTTTTCACAATACCATGAGAGCGCTTATGTTCAATATCAGTACAATGACGGAATATACGCGGTTCCAGAAACGCAGATTTTTAATGTCATGTTCTATCGGACAGACATTCTGGAGGAACTTGGAATTGAACCGCCTACGACATGGGACGAGTTTATTGAAATTCTGCCTATTATTCAGCATAAGAATCTTCAGGTTGGTGTTCCTTCCACAGAACGTAAATTCGGAAATGTTTCGTCTCCGGACCTTTCTGGTTTCTTTGCCCAGTTATATCAAAACGGAGGTTCACTGTATAATGCGAGTGGTTCGAAGACCTTGATTGACTCCGAAGCGGGCGTTGCCGGATTCGAATTTGTCACTATGCTTTTTACACATTACAAGCTTCCGACAGAATATGATTTTCTGAATCGTTTCAGGTCCGGTGAAATGCCTCTTGCTATTGCGGATTACAACTATTATAACACACTTGCTGTATTTGCTCCGGAAATTAGAGGACTTTGGGATTTCGCGCTGATTCCGGGAACTGTACAGGAAGATGGTTCGGTTGATCATTCCGTCAGTTCATGGGGTGTCTGCTCCATGATGCTTTCCGGAAGTAAAAATCAGGATGATGCATGGACCTTTATGAAGTGGTGGGCAGATTCTGATACGCAGGTTCGTTTTGGACGTGAGCTTGAAAGTGTCATGGGCTCCTCTGCACGATATGCAACAGCGAATACGATTGCTTTTGAACAGCTTACCTGGAGCAAATCACAGAGAGAGGTTTTAGGCAATCAGTGGGAGTGGGTTGTCGGAACACCGGAGGTGGCCGGTGGATACTATACTTCATGGCACATTGTGAATGCTGTACGAAAGGTTGTAAATGATCTTGATGATCCAAGAGAAACGCTTCTGGATTATGCAAGAACGATTAATGAAGAGCTGACGAAGAAACGTAAAGAATTCGGTCTCAGCACAGAAGAATAGAAGGGAGGAGAATAAAATGAATGCATTTTGGACGAGATATTTTAATAAGAAGAAAAAGAAAGCTAAAATCACAATTAAAAAAATGAAGACAATGAAGATGTGTTATTTTTTCCTTCTTCCTTATGCTTTGTTATTTTTACTGTTTTATATTGTACCGGTGGGAATGTCAATTGTCCTTAGCTTTACAAATTATAATGTTCTGGAAGCACCTGATTTTATTGGTATTACAAATTATATTAACTTGATTCTTGCGGATGATATTTTCCTGATTGCGATTAAAAATACCTTTCTGATTGCAGCAATTACAGGACCGATCGGATATCTTGCTTCCTTTTTGTTTGCATGGTTTATCTGCGAAATTCCTCCGAAGATCAGAGCATTTGCTGTACTGATTTTCTATGCACCTACAATTTCCGGACAGGTTTATCTGATCTGGTCAATTCTGTTCAGTGGAGATTCTTATGGCTACGTAAATGCATTTTTGATGAAATTTGCAATTACCAGTGCTCCAATCAAATGGCTGACTAATCCGGATTATATGATGGGAGTTATTCTTCTTGTTATTCTATGGATGAGCCTTGGTACCCAATTCCTTGCATTTGTTGCCGGTCTTCAGGGCGTCGGTAAAGAACAGTATGAAGCGGGATATGTTGACGGTGTAAAGAACCGTTGGCAGGAATTGTGGTATATTACACTGCCAAATATGAAGCCAATGCTTTTGTTCGGTGCAGTCATGTCCATTACGCAGTCGTTTGGTGTTGCTGACGTTACTATGGCACTTGCAGGCTTTCCAAGTACGGATTATGCGGCGAGAACGGTTGTAACACATCTGATTGATTACGGACGTGTCCGGTTTGAAATGGGTTATGCTTCTGCAATTGCAACGATTTTGTTCCTCAGTATGATCATCTGTAATAAGGTAGTGCAGGCACTGTTAAAGAGAGTCGGGACCTGATATGCTGCGGCTGATTCTATGAGACTCATAAAGGCAGTCCGTATATTGAAAAAACCATGTACTGCTTCAGTAAAAGACGCAGAAATGAGGTAAATAATGAAAAAGATTAAAAGAAGAAAACCGAATCGTTCAATTGCAGGAGATATCGGAATCTATATTATGCTGATTCTGTTTGGTCTGTTTATGGCTCTTCCTCTGGTTTATGCAATTAATAATGCGTTCAAACCTCTGGATGAGATATTCCGATATCCACCGAAATTTTTTGTGCAGAATCCGACACTGGATAACTTTCAGGATTTGTTTGTTATCATGGGAAAGTCGTGGGTACCTTTTTCAAGATATCTGTTTAATACGGTATTTATTACTGCAGCAGGTACTGCGGGACAGCTTTTAATTGCTTCTATGGGAGCATATGTACTTGCAAAGTATGATTTCCCGGGATCAAAGGGCTTTTTTAAGATTGTTGTTGTTGCGCTGATGTTCTCAGGACATGTTACGGCGATTCCAAATTATCTTGTTATGACGTGGCTCGGATGGGTGGATACCTACTGGGCGGTTATCATTCCTGCATTTGCATCTCCAATGGGACTGTTTCTTATGAAGCAGTTTATGGAAGGAATCCCGGATTCCTTGATGGAAGCAGCAAAAATTGACGGAGCAAAAGAATGGAAGATATTTACCAATATTGTTATGCCGAATGTTAAGCCGGCATGGCTGACACTGATTATATTTTCAGTACAGGCATTGTGGAATACGACCGGCAATAACTTCATTTATTCAGAAGAACTGAAAACATTGCCTTATGCGCTTCGACAGATTGTAAACGGAGGAGCAAAACGTGCCGGAGTCGGATCGGCGGTTACTCTGATTATGATGATTGTTCCAATTACGATTTTTATCTTTTCTGAGAGTAACATTATCGAAACTATGGCAACTTCAGGACTGAAAGACTAGGAGGAGAAACTAATGAAAAAGAATTTCAAAAAATGCATTGTTGTATTTCTTCTTCTGGCGACCGTTGCATTTACTCCTGCGCTTCAGGCAAAAGCGGAGCTGACCTGGTATACATATAATTATGATTTCTTTGATGAAGAACTGCCTTCTCCGAATGCTTATGTTCCGACCGCAGTATATACAGGAACAGATCTTGGAGTCGGGAATTTTAAAACTCCACAGAGCCTGTATGTCAGAGATGAGTATGTATATATTGTAGATACAGGAAATAATCGCATACTGGAATATACCTGTATAAATGAACATTTTGAACTTGCTCGCTGTATTGAGTCCTTTAACAATAACGGAGAAACAGACAGCTTCAATAATCCATATGATGTTTTTGTGGATGAAGAGATGGGACTCTATGTATGTGATACAAAGAACAACCGAATTATTCATATGGATCGAAATCTGAATATGATTAAAATCATATACAAACCGGATGACCAGACTCTTGCGGAAAGCTTTGAATTTCTTCCCTGCAAACTGGTAGTTGACAGTGCGGGAAGAATTTATGTACAGGCGACGAATGTTAATAAAGGATTGATGGAGTTTGACAGCGAAGGAAATTTTACAGCTTATATTGGTGCAAGCGAAGTAAAATTCGATATGATTGAATATCTTTGGAAGCTGATTTCGACAAAGGAACAGAAGTCGAAGATGGCTCAGTTTGTTCCGACGGAATATAATAACCTTGCACTGGATTCGAAGGGCTTTATATATGTAACAACAGCGACCTTTGATGAGTCGGAGCTTCGTGCTGACAAGGCTAAGCCAATCCGTAAACTGAACGCAATGGGAACGGATATCCTGGTTAAGAACGGATATTATCCGCCAATCGGTGATCTTTACTGGGGAAGAGCTGGAAGCATCAGCGGGTCTTCTAAATTTGTGGATATTGTTGTTGCGGATAATGATACATATTATGCACTGGATCGAACCAGAGGAAGAATTTTTGCATATGATTTTCAGGGAAATATGCTGTATGCATTTGGTGGAGTCGGCAATAAAGCAGGATATTATACAAATCCATCTGCGATTGAAATGGTTGGTTCTACACTGCTTGTGCTGGATTACGCGTATGGAACATTGACCCAGCTTACCATTACGGAATATGGACAACTGATTAATGAAGGTCTGGATTATTACAAGG
>CAZRRN010000064.1:0-13680 GCA_964602475.1 uncultured Lachnospiraceae bacterium
AGAAGGTCTTGAAAAGAAGAGCGAGAATTTTGCTGAAGAAGTAGCAAAGCAGATGCAGTAAAAAAAGCGCATTGGTTTAACAGATGACATAGTCTTACAGGCGAACAATTACTCATATAGCTATAAAATGCCGGGAACGTAATGTTACCGGCATTTATTGTGTTGTACGCCATGAGAACGCACTAACAGGTTGAAGTCTTGAGCAACTTTTGTAAAGGGAAGTAAAGCAGGAGGAGTGCATCGTGACTAAACACGATATAGGTCAACTGGGACTTGAATAATCATATAAAAAATTGTATAATGATTAGACATTTACAGATTATAAATAATAAAATAGTAAAACAACATATAAAATATGTAAATTATCAGAAAAGAGGAAAATTGATATGAAAAAGCGATTATTTATATTGTTTACTGTATTGCTTCTTTGTTTCATCACTGCTTGTGGCAGTGATGATGCAGAAGAAACAGGAACCGGCACAACTACAGAAGCAGCAACACCGACAGAATCTTCCGGAATAACGCAACCGGGAACAGGAACAGAAATTACTGATGTACCGTCTGCAGCAGAAAATACTGACACGGAGTGGGTGATATACTGGTATCTGTGTGGCAGCGATTTGGAAACAAATTATGGAGCAGCAACAACAGATTTGAATGAAATGCTGGAGGTTGAGCTTCCTTCAAACGTCAAGGTCGTAATACAGACAGGCGGTGCTGCAGTATGGCAGAATGAACTTGTCTGTGCAGACAGACTGCAGCGTTATGTTTATGATAACAGCGGACTGTATCTGGTAGATGAGCAGCCGTCTGCTAGTATGGGAGATCAAACCACACTGGCAGGTTTTTTGAGCTTCGCAAAAGCAAATTATCCGGGAAAGCATACTGCAGTTGTGCTTTGGAATCATGGTGGCGGATCTGTGAGTGGTGCATCCTTTGACGAGCTGTATGGAATGGATTCCCTGAGCTTGTCTGAACTGTATGAAGCCTTCCGCTCCGTATTTGGGGAAAACGAGGAGAATCAACCGGTAGAGATTATTGGCTTTGATACCTGTCTTATGGCTACGATTGATACTGCATATACTTTTTCCGGTATCGGTAAATACCTGGTTGCTTCAGAAGAGGTTGAACCCGGTAACGGATGGTTTTACTCAGGATGGCTGGGTGCTGTGGCAGAGAATCCGGAGATTGAGGCGGACAAGCTGGCGAAAATCATTTGCGATACTTATGCAGAGGGCTGTGAGCGAGTGGGAACACAGGACAGTATTACTTTATCTGTAACAAATCTGTCGAAGGTGAATGAGCTGCTCAGTGCTTATGATGATTTTGGAAAAGAAGCATTAGCGTATGCTTATGAGGATCCGGCATTCTTTGCTTATTTTTCAAAGATAGCTGGTAATACGGAGAATTATGGAGGAAATACAAGAGAACAGGGCTTTACAAATATGGCTGATCTCGGAAATCTTGCAGCGAAATCTTCGGAGCTGCTTCCTGACACAAGCAGTACAGTGCTTCAGGCGCTTGCTGACTGTGTTGAATATAAAGTAAACGGAAAATACCGTGCAGAATCCAACGGTTTATCTTGTTATTACTCCTACAATGGTGATGTGGACGACTTAAACAGCTATATCGGAGTTGGCGCGAGTACAGCCTTCAAATATCTGTACGCCTACGGAATCACAGGCGGACTTGCTGATGAGGGCATGGAGTACATTAATATGGAAAATGATTCTTTGCCGGAACGGAAGACGTTAGGCAGTGAGGACTGGGAAGACATACCGGTAACGGTTGATGAGGAGGGTCGTTCTGTACTGACACTTGGATGTGATGCAGCAGAGGTTCTTTCTTCTGTAACCTTTGAACTGTACTATGCTGATCCTGAAGATAATTTTATGCTTTGCCTCGGTACGGATAATGATATTATTGCTGACTGGGAAAATGGTGTATTTAGGGATAACTTCAGAGGTGTATGGGGAAGTATTGACGGAGCTCTGTGCTATATGGAGATTGCGTATGAGGGAGAGGATTATAACTGCTATTCCGTACCGATTCTGCTTAATGATGAGGAATGTAATCTGATGGTGATATATGACTTTACAACAGAAGAATTCTATATAGAAGGAGCCAGAAAAGCAATCGATGAAAGTGGAGCGGCAGATAAAAATATCAGATATCTGAAGGAAGGAGATGTATTACAGACCATTCATTTTGCTTCGTCGCTTGATGATGACAACGATGAGCTGACAGCAATACCGGTAGATACGGTTCTTGTGACGGAGGACACTGCATTTTCTGAAATAGAGCTTGGTGACGGGCTGTTTATCATGATGTACGTAATGCAGGACAGTTTAGGAAATACAGTTTATTCAGCACCGGTCACCTTCATATCAGAGAACGGTGAAATAACGACAAGCGTAGAATGATAATTTAAAAATTTATAAGATGTTCAGTTTGGCTCAAATAGTTGAATTAATTTCTAAGCAGTATAACAGTATGGGAGAATAAAGAATGAAGAGACGGCTTATCAGTATTTTATTATGTATTGTTTTAGTTTTGACGGCATTTCCAGCTGAAGCACATGCAGCGACAAGTGTTGATACCATTATTATAACAGGACTGGACGTGCCTGTACTCGGAGCGAAACCCGATCTGACCGCAGAAACCGTTTCAAAGACAGGGAGCGGAACAGTCAGTACCTATGTTGACCATGTAACCTGGATAGGCAGCCTCGATGACGACGGACGCTTCAAAGCAGGTGTAAAGTATGGGGTCAGCGTAGTAGTCCTTCTTAAAGAGGGCTGCGGCAGGCTGTTTTCGACTGCTCTGAAAAAAGGAAAAGGGACTGTGACAATTAACGGAAAGAAAGCAAAGGTGGACAGCTGGAGTGAGAACTTCCTGCAGGTGACATACAGCTTCTCTGCACTGAAGAAACCTGTAGTTGAAAAGCCGGACTGCTACAGTACGATAGAAGCTGATGCTATCAGTACGCCGAAGGGAACCACGCTGACAATCACCAGCACTGAGGACTGGAGAAATATTACAGAGGATGACAGGCTGAATGTTACACGACTTATCCTGAATATAAAGGGTGACAAGGGAGATACGGTCAAATCCTTGATTAGGGGTTCATTTTATCATCTGAAGGAATTATGGATAGGACCTGACTGTGACACAGAAGCAATACTATACAGGTTAAGCATATTGTTTCCCTATGGTGCCCCGGTATCTGGTTATATGAATACGGCTGACTGCTATGTGCTGATTTCTGCCGAGCAGTTTCCAAAGGGTCTGAACTCGGTAGATTCATATCTCTCAACAATGCCTGAAACAGTGAAGATATACAGCGGAGATGTTATAGCTGCAGCTAAGAAGGGTGTGGAGTCAACGAAAGATTGGTGTACAAAGCACAGTTTTAACCAGAGGATTGAAGCTGCTGACCGGATATGCAGAAATGCAGGCTGTGAACAGGGGAATCTCTACTATTATTCCTGTGAAATCTGTGGAAAATGTGAATATAACCCGAAGCATACATTCCCCGGCGAGGGACCGGGCGGATTTTCACATACATCTGCATGCACGGATATCTATGAGCTTAATATTATTAATGAAGATGCTTTCATCGGAATCAATGCGGCAGGTCAGCGTCTGTACTGGAGTACCTGCATCTCTTGCGGGAAGGATAGACGGACGGTGGATCTTAGTATTACGCAGGAATTGCTTATTGAATACTATGGAAAAGACTGTGAGCTGACTCTGGAACAATATCTGGAAATGCTGAAGAATGATTTTAAGAAGGTGGAGGAAAAAGCCCTTGCGGCGACTAAACCCGGTGTGGATATGTTTACAGTTGATAATAATACTGTCACTGCGAAGGTCAGCAGTGCTTATTATAGCGATGTATCCTATGCAAAACTTTCGGGGCTGACAGATGATAAGCTTCTTGGCAGCGATTATACAAAGAACATGACGAGACAGCAGCTTTGTTCGGTTGCAGTTAAACTTGCCGAGAAGCTTACTGGTAAGGAGATAACTCCGGCATCATCATCCACCTACTCCGACACAAAGGATGCATATGTACTGAAAGCAAAAAGTGCGGGATTTATTGTTGGAATCAGCGGAAAGCAGTTTAAGCCGAACCTGAATGTTACGCGTCAGCTGATGGCATCATTTCTGTATAATGTGCTTATGTATGTAAAAGCGAATTCAGATATTGCTTATACGGAATATAATTCGAAACTGTCAGACTATACAGATTCGGACAAGCTTTCGACCTGGGCCAAGGAACCAATGGCATTTATGAATGCACTAGGTCTTGTCGAGGGTACAAGTGCAACAAAATTATCACCTACGGCTAAATGCAGCATTCAGGAAGCTTTGGCTACTGCCTATAAATCTATGAGCGCAGACCAGATCGGCTGGTACATAGTAACAAATATGAAGGAATGTGCCGGAGAACCAAATGCCGGCGATCAGGCAACCAACTTCTACTTCATACCCGCAAGCACCTGCGATATACAGCAGACCTATGTAAAGGGTGAAATATACTGGGTCAAGGCCATCTACGGAAATGACGGACATTATTGGTGCGCAATGGATGATCCATATACCGAAAGCACAATATATGCGCTTAAATATAATTTTACTCCGATAAGGAATACATCGGAGAACAGGGGACCGATTCTGTCCAATGTAATCATCGGAACCGCAAAATCAACTGCAAAGCTGAATGCAAGGGCATCAGCATCAAAGGATGCTGATGTAGTAGGCATCTATGCAGCTGGTGAAACAATATACATTACGGATGCTGATTATTCGACGGAATGGTGCAGGGTATCCTTTAACGGGAAAAAAGCATATGTAATGAAAAAATATATAAAAGACGTGGAGATGTATTGATGAAAAAGAAAATAATTTTCCTACTGGTCACTGTCTGCATGGTGCTGACGCTGCTACCGTCAGTAACAGCAAAGGCAGTTACAAATAATGTTTCCGTAACCTTTGACGGAACTACAGCATATTATTCAAGCATTGATGATGCATGGAATGCAGCAATCGAATGCGATACTACTGCCGAAAAAAAAGCAGTAATAAAGCTGTTAGCGGATGTCAGTACGTCAACAAACTCGTTAGTTAACGCAACGGACTATCTGGTGCTGGATACCAATGGCTGTAAGCTGACTTTTACCGATTCACGGTTTGTTTATTCAAGCCGTATTTCTGTCACCGGTGGTACACTTGACATCATCGGAACAGGAACAATTAAAGGAATTACATATGGAAATTTTACAGTTGGGATTGTCGGTGTGACAGGGGGCAGTGGAAGCTTAACTGATGCGACCATTATAAATACTGGTACAAACGGAAGTTTTTCTCTTTATACCGCTGGTTCTTCCACCACATTTACTGTTCATTCAGGAACTATTTCAAGTGGTGAGGACAGTATAGGTGTTGATGACAATGCTGTGTGCACCATGTATTCAGGGAACCTGTTATTTAAGCGATTCGGTGTAATTTCCAGTGACTGGGCAAAGCTAATCTTTGCTCCTAAACAGGATGAAATAATTAGAGTTAGCAATGGAATGGCTGGTGATGGGTTATTATATAGTTGTAATAGTGCTAATATTGAAATAAATGGAAAAGGTACTGTGAAGCTTGTGGCAGATAATAATGCAGGAAGTTCGCTACGATATGGATTTATATATGTACATACATTGTATGATACGGATTATGGAGATTTTATATTAACGCAAGGTACACTGATTGTTGATGTGAGTGCAGCACCTTCTGCAACTGCAGCATTTACTCAAGCACCGATTATGACAGAAGGAAGTTATGCCACGGTTTATGCAGGAGCAGTATCCCCGGGAGCGATTGTAAGCAGTCCGACAAATGCAACATATACAGAAAGTAAATATGTATCAATTACAGCAAGAGTGTTGCCTAAAGAGAATACTCCGGCAGCTGTAATTAATTATGCCGATGAAAAGCTGACAGGACTTGCTGTGGGAGCTGCTTATAAGATTACACCGGCTGGCGGCAGCGTCCAGAATGCTACAGCTGATAGCAATGGTAGGATTACGATTGACAGTGCATGGTTTGGAAAGACGATCGGTATTGTGAAGGCAGGAAACGGAACAACCACAGCAGACAGTAATTCGCTGAGTCTTACGATTCCTGCACGACCGGCTGCTCCGGAGACTTCCTGCTTTACAATTAAAAAAGCGACAGCTGTTACAGGTACTGATGGTACAATTGCTGCGGTATCAGGCAGCTATCAATATAAGATAGGCGACGGAAGCTATACCAACTGGGATGGAACGAAGATAACAAATATAACGGGCGGAACGGTTTATACTGTACGATATAAGTCAGAAGGAACATCATTTGCAAGTAATACAACCAATGTAACAGTTAATAGCACAAACCCGACGACGATTGTTCATATTCATTCCTATAATACTTCATGGTCATATGACAGCTCTGGACATTGGTATGAATGCAGCTGTGGTTCACGTTCACATTATTTCCCTCATACATCAGGGGACTGGATTAATGACAAGGCTGCAACTAAGGAAGCAGAAGGAAGCAGACATAAGGAATGTATTATATGCGGCATGTCGCTTGCAACAGAAGTGATACCAAAGCTTACGGAAGGTGTTACAACGACGGGTACGCATTCAGAGAAATCTGCGCCTGTAATAAAGCTTGAAAATACTATACAGGAGCTTAAAGAGGCTGTGTTATCCCAAAAAGAACAGCAGCGAATCGAAAATGGTGAGAGTGCGAACATTTATCTTGAAGTAAAGGATGCCTCCTTGACGATAACCAAAAAGGATAAAAAGCTGATTGAACAGAAGCTTGGTGAGAATACGCCGGGCATGTATATGGATATAAGTCTATGGTCAAGTGTAGGTGAAGATGAACCACATCAGGTTGACCATACAAATGAAAAAATAAAACTGAGTATTAAGATTCCGGAGGAGCTTACCGTAAAGGACTGGTCTGTAATCAGAACATATCAAGTGGTAACGGTTTATAACGGAACAACGTCAGTACTAGAAGGTAAATTTGATGAGAAGACAGGACAGTTTACTTTTGAAGTCAATGAATTTACAACATTTGCATTGATCTATCATGATGAAAAGACAAGCATAGAGTGGGTGCAGGTCTTTGAAACAATGAAGGTCGGTGAGAAGAAGACATTTTCCTATGAAGCGGAAGGCATTAATACAGAAGACATCGCATGGATGACAGCGAAAAAGAGCATTGCGGTAGTAGGAAAGAACTATGGAAAGACAACAGCACTGGTAACGGCAAAAGGTGTAGGAACGGATACACTTTATCTACGTCTCGACAAGAACAAGATACTAAAGATGACAGTCAATATAGTAGATAAAGACGAGGTACCGGAAAAGCCTGAAACAGAACCGGAGAATCCCGCTGCCGCAACGAAGGAAATCGCATATATTGTTGAGAGGGGTAATACATTAACTCAGATTGCAAAAAAATACAAGACGACAGTTAAAGCGATTATTGACAGAAATAAGATAAATAATGAGAACTTAATATTTATCGGACAAAAATTAATGATTTTACAGAACGAGGATTAACAGATTGGGCAGCGAGTGATGGTTTCTTCTATTACTCGTTGCTTGCTTTATAGATTTAATATTTTAGTTGACATATCTTGGTTTTATTGAGAAACTATTCTTAGCTGTAGATAAGGAAACTTAAGGAGACAACCGATATGAAAAAAGGCATAATTGCATTAATGTTTTTTTTGACAACAGCGGTACTGCTGTTGACTCCTGCACTGTCAGCATCAGCAGAGGGAGAACAAAAATTCTGGCTGAATGGTGTTTTTGTTTATGCATTTGATGATCATGAAGATATTCTGGGAGACGGTACTGCAAGCTATGATGCCGCAACAAAAACATTGACTCTTAATAATGCAATACTTACAAAAGGGAAGGATCCGAAATACGATTCGCCTCCTTATTGTTCACCGCTTCTTGTGGATTGTGATTTTGAATTAACAGTGCACCTGGTTGGCGATAATTATATTTATCATCCTGCATCCGGTGAGGGTATTATGTCGGAAGGAAATTTGATCTTTACGGCAGAAGAGGGAGCAACACTGACCTGTGATGCTCCGGTCAATTGTAATAGCTATACTCAGAATTCCGGATATATAAAAATACGAATTGAAAAAATGAGTAATACTGACTACTATTGGTGCCTTGGATGCAGCAAGAGTATTACGATGAATGGAGGCACTTTAGAAGCGGTACGGATCGGGAAGGGCTGTGCATTTGCATTATGGGCCAGTAATCAGAAACCTCAGGTGCCTAAGGGTACAGTAATGTATGAAGGCGAAAATGGGTTTGAAAAGTCTGTGACGAAATTCACTTCAATTGATCCTGTAGTACCGTGGCTTGAAACATATCACTGGGCAAAGATTATCTGCCCGGATTATGTGGACGATACAGTGATTACACCGACGTATAAGCTTTCGGTTACAAATGGAAGCGGCTCCGGTACTTATACCGGCGGTCAAAAGGTGAAGATAACTGCGGACGCAGCTTCGGAAGGAAAAATTTTTAAAAACTGGACAGCAGAAGAAGGATCCTTTGATAATAATAGTTCCGCATCAACAACTTTTACAATGCCGGAGTCAGACGTGAAGATTTCGGCAATATATCAGGATTTACCGAAATATGAATTAACCATAACAAATGGAAGCGGCTCCGGTACTTATTATGCCAAACAGCAGATAACAATCACGGCGGATGCTCCGGAGAAGAATAAGCAGTTTGACAAATGGATAGTTATAGGAGGAACGGTAGATAATGAAGCAGCGATAGAGACGACGGTTATCATGCCATCGGCTTCAGTAACGGCAACCGCTTCCTACAAGGATGCACCGAAATATAAACTTACAGTCAATTATGGTACAGGTTCGGGTGAGTATTTCCCGGATGATACGATTACTGTAACTGCAGAAAATGCTCCTGAAGGAAAAATGTTCGATCGATGGGAAATTAATGCAGGAACGCTTGCCGATGCTTTTATCATCATGACGGAGCTTACAATGCCGGAAGGTGAGGTCATATTAACTGCAACTTATAAAGATATTCCAGAAGATATTAAAAAGGATGAATCCGATAATAGTTCTGACCAAAACAGTAATATTTTGGATAACCAGGAGAACAATGAGAATAATTCTACTTCGAATGAAAATAATAAAAAAGAAGAGGATGACATCAATAACAACGAATCAAAAGAAGAGGATACTGTAAATAACAATGAATCAAAAGAAGAGGATACTGTAAATAACAGCGAATCAAAAGGGGAGGGCGACATCAATAACAACGAATCAAAAGAAGAGGATACTGTAAATAACAGCGAATTAAAAGAGGAGGCTGCTGTTACATACATATTGACATTTGTATCCGGTAAAAGCAGTCTGATTTATGAGATAAGCTGCAGTAGCGACGAGATTGAATCCATAACCGTCGATGGGATGGCAATTGCCAATGTAACATCAGAATTTGATAATAAAACGAGAATAACACTTCCCTCCGGATATGTATCAACACTACCAGATGGAAGTCATGAGCTTCTTGTTAACTTTTCAAACGGAACAGGATCGGCAAGCTTTCTTACTCCGTGTGAGTTTGTTTCAGAACAAGCGGGTGGAAAGATATGGATTATCGTTGGTTCTATTGTCATTTTAGCAGGAATGATGGGGTTTGCTTTTTATCAGATTAAAAAAAGACATATTCAAAAATAAATAAAACATTGTTATTCAGAACAGAGAATAATATACTAAAACCGGTGAAGATCCCCGGTTTTTTTATTGCGAATGAAGTGCTCTCTTAAGAAAATGCATTACGCGTGATTAGCAGACACCTGATGTAAAGGGCATCTTGGAGGCGGTATATGTCTGATATTACAAGAAGTAAAAATATGACAGATATGACGGTTGGAAGCCCGGCGAAGCATATCCTGAGATTTGCATTACCGTTACTAATCGGAAATTTATTTCAACAGGTATATAATCTGGTCGATTCTGTTGTTGTAGGAAAATATGTAGGTAAGGATGCGTTAGCAGCAGTGGGGGCTTGCGGTTCGGTATGTTTTTTATTTTTTTCTCTTTGTGCCGGACTTGCAATGGGAATCAGTGTAATTGTTTCCCAGTATTACGGTGCAAATGAAGAATACAGAGTAAGCGCAACAATAGCAAATGCTGTCTATGTACTTACTTTTTCAGCAGTACTGGTAAGCGTGCTTGGAATTGTATTTGCGCCTTTTATTCTGACACTTCTGCAGACTCCGGAGACAATAATCGGTGATTCCGTGATATATATGAGAACAACCTGTGCAGGTATTCTTTTTATCGCACTATATAACGGAGTGGCCGGCGTTCTTCGTGCTTTGGGAGATTCCAGAACCCCATTGTTTTTTTTGGTTATTGCCTGTTTTATAAATATCGGACTGGATCTTTTGTTTGTTCTTGGAATGAATATGGAGGTTCTTGGAGTTGCACTGGCAACGGTTATTTCACAGATTATCTGTGCGGTATCCGGCATAATATATGCATATAAGAAGATTTCTTTTTTTCAGCTGACCAAGGAACAGATGAAACCGGACTTTAAGATCATTCTTAAATCAATTAAGCTTGGAATCCCGGTAGCCTTTCAGAATTCCATGATTGCAGTATCCTGTATGGTATTGCAGGGTGCTGTAAACAGCTACGGAGAGACGGTTATGGCAACCTTTACAATAACAAGCAGAATAGAACAGTTTGTACAGCAGCCTTATAGTTCCCTCGGTCTTGCACTTACCACCTTTACCGGTCAGAATATTGGCGCAAATAAACAGGATCGTGTTAAACAGGGATTCAGGCAGGCAGTCATGATGATATTCATCTTTAGTATGATTCTGCTCCCGCTGGTGTACATTTTCGGAGATAAAATAATCGGAATTTTTGTAAAATCAACAGAAACCGAAGTAATACAGATGGGAGTCAAAGCACTTCGTATAACAAGCTTGTGTTATTTCGGACTTGGAATGATCTATATACCAAGAGCAATACTAAATGGTAGCGGAGATACCGGTTTTTCCATGATTAACGGAATCACGGAGGTAGTGTGCAGAATTGCATACTCCAATGGTTTTATGAGAATTCCCCAGCTTGGATACTGGAGTGTCTGGATTACGACCGGTGCAACATGGGTAACCACCTCAGTTGTTTGTCTGATTCGTTATTGGAGTGGAAAGTGGAAATCAAAACGAGTCGTATAAATTATTTATCGGCAACATTAATCGGAATGATTTTACGCGGCGAATCGGTTTTGGTATTCGCCGTTTTGAATTCTCTAGGAGAACTGTCACAGAACTTATTAAAAACCCTGTTAAACTGTGAAAAGCTGGTAAAACCGCATTGCTCTGCAATGTCGGTTATTTTTTTACTTGTATATAGTAATTGCTGCTGTGCATTTCGGATTCTTGTCATCTGTATATAACTTGTAAGAGTAAAACCGGTAACCTGATGAAACTGATGAGAAAGATGATAGGGACTGATAAAAAACATTTTGGAAAGAAGCTCCAGAGAAAGCGGTTCACCATAATGACTGTGTATGTATGAAGTTACGGAATAAATTTTATTAGAAGAAGGATCGAGCTTCTGCGGGGTATATATATTACGGGAACGATTGGAATAAACAAGTGAAAGAAACTCCAGAAATTTATTATGTATCTGAAGAGCAGCAAGTGGAAGATTATTTTGTTTAATTCTGCAGATTTCATTCAACGGTTCAAACAGACGAAATAAATCGTTTTGCTGAAAACGATAAATAGGAAGAGGATTATCAAAAAGTTCAAGAACATGATTCAATTCTTCTTCTATTCCCGTTCCGGTGACCGGAAAAAGAAACTGAATTACAAGACGTTTCACAGAGGGACCGTTCGGATATTCCGATTTATGAAGCAATGAAGGCTTAAGACATACAATGTCAAATTTTTTAAGACGATAAGGAGTTCCTTCAATAATATGGTTTGCTGCATCATCCAGCAGAATATGAATTTCATAGAAAGAATGAAAATGCTGAAACTCCATATTAATATCATAGGATCGTTCATCATAGTCAAAAAAATAATAAAATGGATTTCCCGGCTTGTTAATTTCAACATATAGTTTTTCTTCATAATAAATGATATTGTCAATTAGCATAAAAAATCCCCTGAAATAATTATGATACCGTCATTTTACCTATAAAACGCAAAAAATGCAATATAAATTTTCAATAAAAGCAAAGAATGCGTAGTATATGTTAAACTCAATTGTTATAATGTTCGTGTAATCATTGGTAAGTGACTGATTGATATTTGTAAAGTTAATAATAATTACCTAATAAAAATCATTTTTAATAAAATTATTAAGTTAATAATATTTATTTTAGAATAATTGCATATTTTGTATGTTAAATTCAAAAAGAACCAAAAGGGGCGGAAAATCAATGCAGGAAGAGATTACAGTCAAAAAAGTAGAAGAGAAGCTTGAACTGCTTATTGCACAATTTAAAACTTCATTATATGAAAAAGATGAAATCTTCCTGAAAAATATGAAAACAAAAAGTCTTGTCGGAGATGATATCACGAAGTATAAGTACTGGGAATGGCCACAGGGAGTTGGGCTGTTCGGGTTTTATAAGCTTTATGAAACTACAAAGAACAGTAGTTACCTGAATTTGATTGAAGAGTATTATGACAGACAGTTCCGAGTTGGTTTTCCGTCGAAAAATGTTAATACAACAGCACCGATGCTGACGCTTGCGTATCTAACCGAACTGATTCCGAAAACGGAATACCGAGAGCTTTGCATTAACTGGGCAGAATGGATTATGAATGACTTTCCGAGAACAGAAGAAGGCGGATTTCAGCATATTACTTCTGATTCGGTTAATGAACAGGAATTGTGGGATGATACCCTGTTCATGACAGTTCTTTTTCTTGCGAAGATGGGTGTAGCTACAAATAATATTAAATGGATAAAAGAAGCAGAAAACCAGTTTATCATTCATATTAATTACCTTTCAGAGCCCGAGAATGGTTTGTGGTATCATGGCTGGACCTTCCGGGATAGAAATCATTTTGCAGGAGCATTTTGGGGACGGGGAAACAGCTGGGTTACAATTTCAATACCGGAGTTTCTAAGTATTGCAGGTGATTATATATCTTCAAAGACAAAGGATTTACTGATACAGACATTAAAAAAACAGACAGATTCTCTTGTAAAATATCAGGATGAATCAGGAATGTGGCATACGCTGATTGACGATAGCGAATCGTATACAGAAGCAAGTGCAACTGCCGGTATCGGATACGGAATGCTACATTCGTATGAACTTGGGATTGTTGGCGAAAGCTGTTTGGAAGCTGCAAAGAAAGCACTTCCGCCAATCCTTGACTGCATTGACTTAAACGGTATTGTACATAAGGTTTCCTATGGAACCGCTATGGGCCGTGAAAGCAAGCAGTTTTACAAAGATATAGAGATAAAATCCATGCCATACGGACAGGCAATGTCGATTTTATTTTTATTAGAAGCTAAGAAATTATTATTGATAGTGTCAAATGATCTATGAAAAAATCGAGTCAAAAAAATAAGGCTCAAAT
>CAZRRN010000065.1:0-8913 GCA_964602475.1 uncultured Lachnospiraceae bacterium
TCTTTCGGTGATTTCGAATGTACCAAAACCAACTAACTGAACCTTCTCACCTTTAACAAGTTCCTCAGTTACTACATCGATAAAAGCTTTCAGGGCTTTTTCGGAATCTTTCTTAGATAATTCTGTTTTTTCGGCAATTGCTGAAACAAGTTCTGCTTTGTTCATGGATAACTCCTCCTCTAATGTATTATTGTCTTCGTAGATGCCCATGGAAATCAACATCCATTCAAAGCTCAATGCTCACATATTTATTTATATACGTTACACCTTTATTTGTCAAGGTGAAATCATATATTTCCCGAAAAAAGGTTCATTTTACACGCTTCTGTACAGCCCGGAGATTATCTCGCTCTTCCGTATTAAAATGCGTAGGAAAGATAATGGGTCAGATTAATCAGTGTCTCCCAGGTCTTATAATCCACCTCTCCGGTCACCGGAAGACCATTTCTTGCCTGAAACTTCATCACTGCCGAACGTGTCTGCACTGTATAAATGCCATTCCTGTTCACACGATATCCAAGTGCAGCAAGCCGCGTTTCAAGATTCTCCACGTCAATGCCGACCTTTGCATCACCTTCCAAAGAAAGTGTACGAAACGGTGAATTCCCCTGATAACTTAAAAAATCCAGTCCAAGATACTGAAAATGCATAGAATCCACCGCAATTTCAAAATCACCGCCCCAGTACCAGCCGTATTTTTCAAAGATTCGGATAACTTCCTCCGGAATGCAGTACGGGTTGCTGGCATCTCTTAGGTCGTTTCCTGCTCCCAGATAATAATCATTATCATAATCGCCTGGGTTAATGTCAATTGCAGCGCCATAGGAATGTACCGACATCAGAGTACAGTTGCTTAAACCAACACCCCCTGACTTACGGTAACCGTAGCCCTTCAGTACCTTGAGAGGAAACTGTATCGGCAGCTCGTAAATTTCCTGAAAGATGGCTCGTACACTTGCCACCAGCTTTCGGTTGATAGTCAGGCTGAACGTGGATGATGTTCTGGTTCCGTCAGAATTCAGCTTCCAGCACGGAACTGTAATCTGCATCATATACCGTTCGGCAGCCGCAGCAGTTTCGTACCCCGGGGCTTTGTTATTTATTGTATAATATACCACCTCTGTACCCAGCAGGTATTCATAACGAACTGTATCATCTCCAAGCGGCAGTTCCTGAGCCATATCGTAATAGGACTCTTTTAGAAGTACCCTAAACAGGCGCTCTGTTTCAATCGACACATCCTTTTCAAACGGAATTCCTGCAAGAACCGACAGATACATTGTCCCATCCGTTCCGGTTGCAAGCATAATCTGGGACAGTCCCGATTCCTTTGAGCCTCCCGACATCCGTGCAAAATACTGATATCCATCCGGCAGCTGAATCTCTCCGTAGAGGTTCGAATAAGCAGCCTCCATGTTTTTACAAATAACGTTCTTCCCGGTACTGTCTTTCCTTGTGTAGCTTATTCTGACACTGCTTTTCGAAATCGTATCATAAAATATCCGGTATCCAAGAAGTTCCCGAAACAGTGCATACAAATCGTATGCCGTCGTATGCTGCCCTTCCGCATATGCTCCGTCTGTTGCGGTATACAAAGTCCCTGACATACCAATTTTGGAAGTTACCTGATTCATTTTGGAAACAGCATTTTCTTCAGTCCGCGCAGATGCAGCTATCAGTGCGCATCGTGCATCATCCGCTCCCGTCAGGATAAATATCGTTTCTAATACCGCAATAGTTACCGTATCCCCCTCCTCAAAGCCGAAAAGCTCCGGATAGGAAGCTGCAGTGGCCTGCGCTAGCATTTCCTTTGTAATCGTAACCACCGTATCACCCGATGTGTTGCGAAGCACATACAGTAACAGCATCCATTCGTTCAGTTCACTTGGAGACGCAAGCATAGATGCATTGTTGGAGGCAATCAGTGTTCCGTTTGTTATATCTGCCAAAAATACACCGGCCATCGTTCCGGTCATGGGATTCGTTTCCTCAAATGCTTCTGCGTCTGTCTCCGGAATTAAAGCTGCAGGAAATACCGGTTCCGTCAGCATCGGTTCTTCTGTCGGCACTAAGGACACCGTCGGTACCGGTTCCTCCGTAGGTCCCGGATTTGCTGTTGGCTCCGGATTTTCTGTCGGTACCGAAACTGCCGTCGGTACCGGTTCTTCGGCTCCTGTTATCTCTTCAGGCTGCTCTCCCGATTCAAAATCCGACGCTGGTGCTCCTGTCGTTCCCTCCGTATCTCCTTGTTCGGATGATTCGCGGAAAGATTTATTTTCCTGCCCGGCATCCGCAGTATTCGTTGTGTCATTTTCCCTATACGCAATAAGCGCAGTCCCTTCCGGCAACTGCGCTGCAATTGCAGTCAACGGCTGAAATATACCTGCCGCTAATGCAATCAGTATTACAAATGTCAATAATTTCTTCATAATTACCTTCCGAACAAGCTTTTATGCCTCCAATTTTACACGAATCTCATGGATAAAGTCAACCGTTGTTAATTTTTGCTTCTCCGGCAGTGTTGAAATCAGATATAAATCTCCGGTCATCTTTCCTTCTTCAACCACCGTAAGTGTTGCCTTTTCCAGTCTGTCAGCAAATTTCATCAGATCAGGAAGATGATCCAGCTCTCCGCGCTTACGAAGTGCACCTGACCATGCAAAAATCGTCGCAATCGGGTTTGAGGATGTCTGTTTTCCTTCAAGATGCTGATAATAATGCCGCTGAACCGTACCGTGTGCTGCTTCATATTCATAGTTTCCTTCCGGAGACACCAATACTGAAGTCATCATTGCAAGCGAACCGAATGCCGTAGCCAGCATATCGCTCATAACATCTCCGTCATAATTCTTGCATGCCCAGATATAACCGCCTTCCGAACGAATGACACGTGCCACTGCATCATCAATCAGCGTATAGAAATATTCGATTTCCAGCTCGTCAAATCTGGCATGATATTCCCGTTCAAAAATATCCTGAAAAATGTCTTTAAAGGTATGATCGTATTTCTTGGAAATTGTATCCTTTGTTGCGAACCAGAGCGTCTGTTTTGTATCTACAGCATAATTAAAACAGCTGCGTGCAAAGCTCTCAATGGAAGGTGTCAGATTATGCATTCCCTGTAAAATACCGGCACTCTTAAAATCATGAATCAGTTCTCTGGTTTCTGTTCCATCCTCTGCAGTATAAACAAGCTCTGCTTTTCCCGGTCCCGGTATTTTCATCTCAGCTGCTTTATAAACATCACCGTAAGCATGACGCGCAATTGTAATCGGCTTAACCCAGTTCTTTACATACGGTTCGATTCCCTTGACAAGTATCGGAGCACGAAATACTGTACCATCAAGGATTGCCCGGATTGTTCCGTTGGGACTTTTCCACATTTCCTTGAGTCCATACTCATCCACACGCGCCGCGTTCGGCGTTATCGTCGCACATTTTACCGCAACTCCGTACTTTTTTGTTGCAACAGCGGAATCAATCGTCACCTGATCATCTGTATCATTCCTTTGCTTCAATCCAAGATCGTAGTATTCTGTTTTTAAGTCGATAAACGGAAACAGCAGCTCCTCCTTGATCATTTGCCACATAATACGTGTCATTTCGTCTCCGTCCATCTCTACCAGAGGGGTTTGCATTTTTATTTTCGACATACTATCTCCTTTTCTGTGCGTGATTTCTACACATCCTAATCTCCATTTCTGCGCGGCTTTTTGCGTATAACAGACTTTTTGTCAAGCACCGCGCAGGCACAAATCTGCGTGTGAAAGGTTCATCTTTCACACTAAGCTTTCTGCCAAGTATCACGCAGGAAAAACCTGCCAAGCTGCCAGCATTCCTAGTTTGTTTTATAGTAATTAATTAAACAACCTGCAAGAATAATATTTCGTTCATCCTCCGTCAGTTCACCAAGCATCAGTTCAAAGCCGGTCATTTTTGAAATTCCGCTCTGCTTTGCCGCTTCCTCGGTGCATACTGCATAAGCCTTGATAATTTCTGTATGGTTTTTAACAGCCTCTGTGATATCCGGAATTAGAATATAGTCACCATTTGTAAAAGGCAAAGTATCTGCTTCCCCACGATACAGGAAGGGAAGCATGCCCCAGTTAATCAGATTGGAACGGTACCTCTTTGTAGCATATTCCTTTGCAATGTTTGCCCATCCGCCAAGTACCTTCTGGCAGGAAGCTGCCTGCTCACGCGCAGAACCATCTCCCGGCTTCACTGCATAAATAGTGCTGCCGATTCCGATCTCTGACAATTTTAATTCCGGAAGTGCACAAGCTATCATATCAAAGACTGCTGCCACTTCGCCATTCGCTTTCTTTGGATCATTTTCTGAGATTCGGGCAGCTTCTGCGGCATAAACTTCTTTTGCACGTCCAACATAGGCGGGATCCTTACGTGAAAGAGTGAATTCTGCCAGTCCGAGCGGATTTGAACGGAAGGACGAGGTCTCACCGGAGGGTATCAATTCATCGGTCGTGGTAACAGGATCATGAATTTCACTCACAATTTTTATTAGAAGATGCTTTGTAAGCTTTGACATCTTCGGCCAGTCTTTTATGTTCGGGCCCAGCTGCAGCTCCGTCTCCGGCTCTGCAATGCCCTTACTGTCATAGACACGTTTTTCATAAATTGATTTGTCAAAATAATATGCCGGAGCGGTGCAGCCGACATCCAGCTCATCCGCAGCTGTAAGGAAGCCTTTGTTTGCTGAGGTTGCGGCAATCGAACGCGCATCCATCAGCGCAACCGAAGAAATCTGTCCGTTCTGAAGCTTAGAACCCTCCCGGTTCGGGAAGTTTCTGGTCGAATGACGGATACTGAACGCATTATTTGCCGGAGTGTCCCCCGCGCCAAAGCACGGTCCGCAGAAAGCAGTCTTCATAACAGCTCCTGCTTCCGTCAGTTCTGCAGCCACACCATTCTTCATCAGCTGCATATAAATCGGCATGCTTGCAGGATAAACACTTAAGTTGTATTTTCCGTTACCGATACTTTTATCCCGTAAAATGTCGGCTGCGGCACAGATATTTTCAAAGCCTCCGCCGGAGCAGCCTGCAATGATTCCCTGATCACAATACAGCTTTCCGTCAACAATCTTGTTTTGTAAAGAAAATGCGGTTTCCTTACCGAGACTTACCTTCGCACGTTCTTCCACATCATGAAGGATATCAGTCAGATTTTCTTTCACCTCTTCAATGGTATAGACATTGCTTGGATGGAACGGCATCGCAATCATTGGCTTAATCTCGGACAGATCCAGACAGATTACCGCATCATAATATGCCAACGGCTCAGGATTGAGCTTATGGTAGCTGTCTGCACGTCCGTGTATTTCGAGATACTCCTCGGTTTTCTCATCGGTAACCCAGATGGAAGAAAGACATGTGGTTTCCGTTGTCATAACATCTACACCGATTCTAAAATCCATGCTGAGCGCAGTAACGCCCGGTCCAATAAACTCCATTACACGGTTCTTGGCGATTCCGTTCGCAAAGGTGGCTCCAATCAGTGCCAGAGCAACATCCTGCGGTCCGACACCGCGTCTTGGTGCTCCGGTCAGATAGACAGCAACCACACCGGGAAGAGTAACATCATAGGTTTTACCGAGCAACTGCTTTGCAAGCTCTCCGCCGCCTTCTCCGATTGCAACAGTTCCGAGTGCTCCGTAACGGGTATGGCTGTCAGATCCAAGAATCATATCACCACAGCCGGCCAGCATTTCACGGGCATACTGGTGAATAACTGCCTGATGCGGAGGTACGTAAATTCCGCCGTATTTTCTGGCTGCAGTCAGTCCAAACATGTGGTCATCTTCGTTAATCGTTCCGCCCACCGCACATAGACTGTTATGACAGTTGGTCAGCACATAGGGAATCGGAAATTTAACAAGTCCGCTTGCACGTGCGGTCTGAATAATCCCGACATAAGTAATATCATGGGAGGTAATCTTGTCAAATTTTATTTTTAGTTTTTTTTCGTCTTTCGTGGTATTATGTGCCTGTAAAATACGATAGCTCATCGTTCCCCGTCTGGCTGATTCTTCAACAGGAGTTCCTTCCTGAAGCCCGGCTTCCTGTGAGGTAAGCTGTTCCTTCCACTCTGACTGATTGATAAGATACGCTCCGGTTTTATTTAACTGCATTCCACGACCTCTTTCTTATGTTGATCATAATTCCATTTATCTTTTTTATTATTACAGTCCAAGATACGAAAGAATTCCCTTCGCTGCTGCCTTTCCTGCGCCCATCGCAAGAATCACGGTTGCTGCTCCCGTAACAGCATCTCCACCTGCAAATACTCCGGGCTTTGCTGTCTGTCCGTCTTCTTCCTTTGCTACGATACAGCGGCGTTTATTAACTTCAAGGCCGGCAGTTGTTGATGAAATAAGCGGATTCGGGCTGGTACCAAGCGACATAATCACCGTATCTGCTTCAATATCAAACTCCGAACCGGACTTCTCGACCGGACTTCTTCTTCCGGATTCATCCGGCTCACCAAGTTCCATTTCCACACAACGGATTCCACTGACCCAGCCATTTTCATTGACAAGGATTTCCTTCGGATTGGTAAGAAGACAGAACCGGATTCCCTCCTCCTTTGCGTGATGAACTTCCTCAACGCGGGCAGGCAACTCTGCTTCACTCCTTCGATATACAACCGTAACCTCCGCGCCAAGACGAAGTGCGGTACGTGCCGCATCCATCGCAACATTTCCGCCTCCGACCACTACAACTTTCTTTCCTGCGATAATCGGAGTATCATAGTTTTCATCAAATGCTTTCATCAGATTGCTTCTGGTCAGGTATTCGTTGGCAGAAAATACGCCGTTTGCATTTTCTCCCGGAATTCCCATAAACTTCGGAAGTCCTGCACCTGAGCCGATATACACAGCATCAAAGCCTTCCTCCTGCAGCAGCTGATCTATAGTCATGGACTTACCGATAACTACATTTGTCTCGATTTTAACACCGAGTGATTTAACATTTTCCACTTCTGCGCGAACTACAGTTTTCTTCGGAAGACGAAATTCCGGGATTCCGTAAACCAGAACTCCGCCCGCTTCATGCAGTGCTTCAAATATCGTAACATCTACGCCTGCCTTAGCCAGCTCACCTGCACAGGTCAGTCCCGAAGGACCAGATCCAATCACTGCGACCTTCTTTCCTGTTTCTTTCGCGGACTTCTCCGGACGAATTCCATGTTCTCTTGCCCAATCAGCAACAAAACGTTCCAGCTTTCCGATCGACAATGCTTCCCCTTTCAGTCCACGGATACATTTTGCCTCACACTGTGATTCCTGCGGACAGACACGTCCGCAGACTGCAGGCAATGCCGAATAACGGCTGATAACCTGATAAGCTCCTGCAAAGTCCCCTTCGCTGACCTTTTCAATAAAACCGGGAATATCAATTCCGACCGGGCAGCCTGTCACGCACTTTGGATTTTTGCACCTAAGGCAGCGTGCTGCTTCTTCCTTTGCTTCTTCTTCGTTATATCCCAGACAGACTTCATTGAAATTGACTGCCCGGACCGCCGGTTCCTGTTCACGAACCGGTACCTTTTTCAATACATCCATTGTATTTTGTCTCCGTTTCTGCGCATCTTGCGCATATCAGCTTTATTCACACATTCCGCAGCCGCCGTGGTGGGTCGCTCCTTCTCTTTCTCGAAGCTTTGCTCTTCCCTCTTCCGTCTTATACTGTTGCTGACGCTTCATTGCTTCATCAAAATTTACCAGATGTCCGTCAAACTCAGGACCGTCTACACAGGCAAACCGGATCTCACCGCCGACGCTCAGACGGCAGGCACCGCACATACCCGTACCATCTACCATAATCGGGTTCATGCTGACTACCGTTTTGATTCCCAGCTCTTTTGTTAATAAACAGACAAACTTCATCATAATAAGCGGTCCAATGGCAATCACCAGATCGTATTGTTTCTTTTCATTGTTTACCAGATCTTTAATTTTATCATTGACATTTCCTTTAAAACCATAGGAGCCGTCATCTGTTGCTATATATGTATCAGAAGCAACCGCTCTCATCTCATTCTCCAGTATAATCAGATCCTTCGTTCGTGCTCCGATAATACAGTCAGCCTCACAGCCCTGAGATTTCAGCCATTTGACCTGTGGATATACCGGTGCAGTTCCGACTCCCCCGGCAACAAATAATATTTTCTTTTTTTTCAGCTCTTCAATGGATTCTTCCATCAATTCCGAGCGTTTTCCAAGCGGTCCGGTAAAATCATGAAATGCTTCCCCGACTTCATATTCCGCCATCATTTTTGTACTGGCACCGATGGTCTGGAACACGATAGTCACGGTTCCTTTCTCTGCATCATAATCACAGATGGTAAGCGGTATCCGTTCGCCCCGTTCATCAATTCTGACTATTACAAACTGACCCGGAGCACAGTGTCTTGCAACTCGCGGTGCTTCAACCTCCATTAATATAATATTGGAAGATAAGTATTTTTTCTGTAGTATTCTATACATGATCCCGATCCTTTCTATCTGCTTTTTCACTTCACAGTCATAAAGCTTGTTTATTATAGCATGAATCAAATACACATGCAAGAATTGAAATCAAAAAACAATGAAAAACAATATATACTAAAGGGGCAGAAATGAACCGACCTACCAATCGTTAGCTTTCATGGTCTAACTTTTGGAGGTCGGTTCACATCCTGCTTCTTTTATTATTAATGGATTTCATAGCTCTCGTACAAGCTACTTCGAAATTTCTCATCTGTCAGAGCTTTCAAGGTCTCCTCTCCACGCCCAGCTTCATTCAGGCGCAAAAGCAACAGTGACAGTTTCTGTTCTCCCTGCTCGATTCCCCGCTCGATTCCCTGCTCGATTCCATCCTTGATTCCCTGCTCGATTCCCTGCTCGATTCC
>CAZRRN010000065.1:9013-12306 GCA_964602475.1 uncultured Lachnospiraceae bacterium
CGATTCCCTGCTCGATTCCATCCTTGATTCCCTGCTCGATTCCCTGCTCGATTCCCCGCTCGATTCCATCCTTGATTCCCTGCTCGATTCCCTGCTCGATTCCATCCTTGATTCCCCGCTCGATTCCCTGCTCGATTCCCTGCTCGATTCCTTGCTCGATTCCTTGTTCGATTCCTTGCTCGATTCCATCCTTCATTCCTTTTTCAAATCCTTTTTTAAATCCTCGCTCAGTTGCTCTCTCTTCTACACGTTCGCTCAGATTACACATACGATCCAGACCTCCTTTCAACTCTGTCGAAGTTATTATATCATAGGTTTGCTTTAAAATACATCTCTTTTCTTTCGAATCCAAATCAGAAGACAATAGTGTATTCAGCAATCCGTGAAGCTTTGTTTCTTTTTCCGGACAGCTTTCCTTACCCATACATATAACAACAACCTCTAATAAATCATATCGTGCTTGCATCTTTGCATGACGAAATACATCCTCTCTCTGCACAGCAAACCTTGTAATCGTATATTCTGCTTTCTTAGGCACATCCATACAAATCCATATGGAATACACTTTTTTAATACCATCATAATCCCTAGGTGTGAATTCCGTACCACATTGTGCCGAAAGCATTCTGGCGCAATAAAATATTGCTCTTGTTACTATATCGTATCCCGGATAGAAGTTTTTTTGTGCCTCAACATTAATAATCAGTTTAACATGTTCTCCTTCCGGTGTCACTGCAAAAAAATGTATATCATATCGTACTGTACCTTCCCCAGGCACCGTGTTCTCTGTGTTCATACCGACAATCTGTTCTGACGAATATCCAGGTTGTACCGGTTTACCATCAACAACCGGTTCTCCTTCGATACAATCCCTAATCTGTTCAATTGAGCAATTCATAAATTCCTTCACGGAATACTTCATAATCCATGCAAGAATTGTCTTGTCGCTCAGAACCCTTTTCACTTCGTTATCGTATTTTCTTTTCGCTGTTGTATGATCTGAATATTCTGTTTTTCTCGTACTTATAAGTTCCCTAACCTTTCTATCTTCTCCCCCTCTTCTATTACTGCTGTCAGGAAGTAGATTTGTTTTGTCTTTTAAGTTACCCTTATTGTTATTATAACCGGTAATGTTGGGTATTTCAAGCATAATTTCTATATATTTACATTTTATTGCATCAGTTTTATTAATTCGTGGAAAAAAATTCACTAAAAAAGTTATAATAAGGGATGATAGAAAACAGACAAAAGGTCAGATGTGATTTATATGGACTTTGAGTTACGAATCTGAAAGAAATTAAGAGTGGGTTGAGCTATTGGACTGCCGGTTCTTACGAAATACCACTACAAAAATAAATGGCCACTACAGGAACATTAACTAAGGATTCTGTGTTCCGATCCGTTCAATATCTGTAACAACCTGATTCTTTCCATTTTTCTTTCCGACATACAGCTTAATATCTGCCATACGGATGATTTCGTCTGCGTGGCAGCCTATGATGTATTCCTGTACACCAAAGGTCATTGTAAACTTCACCTGCTGATCCATATATGTGATTGTATTTTCTTCTATTGTTCGGCGCAGCTTTTCTGTAACCTCCGCCGCCATGTTTTCTTTGCAGTTGTTGAACAGAATCAGTATTTCCTCGCCACCCCAGCGGCATATATAATCATTTTCACGAATCTGTTTTCTTATTGTCTCTGCAATACTGACAAGTGCGAAATCTCCGCATTCATGTCCATAGGTATCATTCAGACACTTAAAATTATCAATATCCCCCAGTACCAGACAAAATGATGATGCATTTTTCTCCACATCATAGATTGCACTTTCCAAGCGCTTCTGCATTCCTCTCCGGTTATAAAGTTCGGTTAAGGGGTCTGTATTGGCAAGAGCCATCAGCTGACGATTCTTCAGCTTAAGCAGATACTCCGAGCTGTTAACCGAAGAAGCAAATATTGTCATAATATACGTAATCGTTACAATTGCAGCAACAGAATTCACCATACTGAGAATGTATTCTTTATCCTTCGGAATCTGATACAGAGGATCAATAAAATACGTAATCGACCTCATCATAAGAATGACCAGTAATGCAGACATTACTACCAGACACACATTCATTCGCTTTTGCTGTACCACCTTTGCGTTGTAAGCACAATAGTAGGTTGCCGGAATCAAGGCGATAATATAAAGGCAGAAGCTGCTGTTCCAGCCGATAGAAATTACCGCCAGAAACATATGAATCATTACTTCAGAGCAGAGTATAGCTCCAAGTGCAACATAATTGCGGCTGTTGCATTTCCTGCTTCCGAACAGATATGCTATTATACTGAGAACATTAGCTCCCACCATCAGCCATGCATCAACTGAAAAAAAGAATAAAAGAAGTACAAAATGAATCGCCGCCAGAGCCCGAAAAACCACCTTGGATTCCAGCGATATATCCACACAGTATTCACCGTTCAATATTCGAATCAGTCGTCGCAACAGCTTCATTTATATCCCCATTTCTGCACAGATTTATGCGCATAACCGACTTTGTGTCAAGCACCGCCTAGGCACAAATCTGTGAGTGAAAGATTCATCCTTCACACTATCTCCCTGTTCAAAATGTTCCTTTTATCTTGTCTCATTATGATTTTTCTTTTAGTTTTCTATTATACGTTTCTGTTGTAAAGATTTCAAGCTTGTTCCTTATGTAGTGGTCAACAAGGACTTATGTCCTAGGAGTATAACACTGTTTTTTTGCAAATGCAATAGTTTGTGATACATTTTTAATTATTTTATTCGTTTTTGTGTTATATATGTATCTTTATTGTGATTCATTCTTATATTAATCAAAGTCTTTTCTTTGAAAACCATTAGTAGTTTCTAAACAATTATTACATGGCGTAAGGATGAAAGAAAACTCTGTGCTATCACAAAAGAACCGGACAATCACCTGCCCGGTTCTTTCTATTAATCATATTACCTAATCTGTTCTATACTGTTCTATGCTCTTCTGCGCTTTCTGCTAATTGCAAGTCCTGCAATTACAAAGGCTGCTGCAAAGAGATAAATCATTGTTACAGAGATTGTACCCGTCTCGGGCAGATCAAGCGGAAGCTCTTCTTCCGGAAGATCTTCCACCGGAACCTCTATCGGTGCTTCCGGAATCTCCGGCTCCTCAATGATTTCTTCGATTGGAGTCGGCGTTGCTGTCGGTGCTTCTGTCGGTTCCGGAGTCGGTGTTGCTGTCGGTACTTCTGTCGGTACTGCAATTGCTGAAACAGTTCCGTAAATCGTTATA
>CAZRRN010000066.1:0-12234 GCA_964602475.1 uncultured Lachnospiraceae bacterium
TTTTGTTTTTTTATGTTATTCTGCAAAGGGATGAATTATTATCTGATGTTCACAGTTTGAACGCAATCTGGTATTACAATAGTTTTATTGGTGCGCTGGGGAAAGAATGAGAATAGAATGAGAATAGAAGAAAGTTAGTGGGAGAGCATCTTTTCACAGAAATACTGCGTACCGGAGATTTATATAAGGAGGAGAACACATTGATTGAAGCAAAGAATCTTGTGAAGAGGTATGGCGTTCATACCGCGGTGGATCATATCAGCTTCACGGTTGAGAAGGGACATATTGTCGGATTTCTTGGCCCGAACGGAGCCGGTAAATCGACAACAATGAATATGATCACAGGATACATATCTGCGACGGAAGGTTCAATTACCATTAACGGACATGATATTTATGATGAACCGGAAGAAGCAAAAAAATGTATCGGCTACCTTCCTGAATTACCGCCGGTCTATCCGGGAATGACTGTACGGGAATATCTGAATTTTGTTGCAGACCTGAAGGGGGTTGGCAAGAAGGAAAAACAGGCAATGGTGGACGGAATTATAAAGCGTGTCCGTCTTGAGGAGTACGAGAATCGTCTGATTAAACAGCTGTCCAAAGGTTATAAACAGAGGGTGGGACTAGCACAGGCCATTGTCGGGTATCCGGAGGTTCTGATTCTGGATGAACCGACCGTAGGACTTGATCCGATTCAGATTATTGAGATTCGGGATCTGATTAAAGAACTTGCCAAAGAACATACCATTATCCTAAGCTCGCACATTTTACAAGAGGTCAGTGCTGTCTGTGATACGATCATGATCATCAACAAAGGAAAGCTTCTTGTGAACGATAAAACAGAAAATCTTTCCAAATACATTGACGGAGCTCAGGGTCTGCAGCTGCAGATCAAGGGTGATAAGACAGTAATAAATGAAACCCTAAAAAGTATTCCGGAGATTACCAAGGCTGTTTATAAAAAAACAGACAGCGAAGATGCAACGGAGCTCACCATTTTCACCAGAGAGAATGTTGATGTTCGGGAGAAGCTCTTTATGGCGATGTCTGCTGCAAAATGCCAGATTCTTATGATGAAGGATGAAGAGGTTACTCTGGAAAGCATTTTCCTTCAGATTACGAAGGAAGATGACAAACAGACAAAACGTGTAAAGAAAGTACTTACGAAGGGAGGAGAATCCGATGCTGGCGATTTATAAAAAAGAAATGCATGCGTATTTTACATCCATGATTGGTTGGCTGTTTTTGTTCTTTTTATTACTGGGTGTCGGGCTGTTTCATTGGATTTTTAATATTCTGTATGGTTATTCAGATTTTGCGTATGTATTATCCAGTGTGTCATTTATTTTTATTTTGATTATTCCGGTATTTACTATGCGTATTATTGCGGAAGAGGGAAGGCAGAAAACAGATCAGCTGCTGTACACTTCACCGGTTTCCATTGTAAAGATAGTTCTTGGAAAATATCTTGCAATGGTTTCCATCTTTGCAATCGGAATGCTGATTTTATCTGTTTATCCGCTTACGATGATGCTGTATGGGGATGTCAACCTCAAAATGGAATATGGAGCCATTTTGGGATTCCTGCTTCTTGGCAGTACCTACATGGCGATTGGGATGTTTGTTTCGGCGATTACCGATATTCAGATTCTGGCTGCGCTTATGGCTGCCGGCATCATTTTTGCCACCATTTTTGCTTCCGGAATTGCAAGCGTGCTTCCGACGGATAATCTCAGTGTAATGTTAATCCTTGCGGTGCTCTGGCTTGTGGTAGCAGTGGTAACTTATGTTATGATGAAAAATGTTTTTGTTTCGGCAGTTACCTTTTTGGCAGGAGTTGCCGCATTGGTTTTGATTTATTTCCTGTATCCGGCATTTTATGACGGAGCGCTGGTTACTCTTCTGTCCACCTTCGCAATTGCCGATCAATACACAAATCTGAGCAGTGGTATCTTTGATTTGTCAGATATTGTTTATTTTATCACGGTAAGCGGAATGTTCCTGTTCTTTACAATACAGGTAATCAATAAAAAGCGCTGGAGCTGAGAGGAGGAAGATGATGAGTAAAAATGAATTTGAAAAGAGCCTTCTCGGGGAAGAGCTGCAGGATATTGCCGCAGAAAATGCAGCAGTGAAGGAAGAGGCAACAACAGAAGAGGCAACAACAGAAACTACAGAAGCAGAAGAGGCGGCAACAACACAAGCAGCAGAAGAAGATACAACAGAGAGCAAAGTGAAATTTGAATCTGACGCTGCCGCAGAGAAAGAAACAACACAGAGCGGTGAAAAGAAATCCAGATTTAAAAATTCCTTTAAGAGTCTGAATTTCCGTGGAGGAGCATATGCTTCCGGTATTACTGCGATTGTTATTATTCTTGTTATAGCAATTAATCTGATCGTCGGACACTTTGATATATCGCTGGATTTAACAACAGCCGGATTATACTCAATTACTGAAGAAACAAAGGAGTTTGTGAGCAGTATCGAGGACACCATCAAGTTGTATTACTTTGTTCAGGCAGGTTCTGAAGAAGCGAATATCGAGAAAATAATTGAAAAGTATGATGGACTTGGTAAAAATATTGAGCTGATTACTGTAGATCCGATACTGCATCCAAATTACGCAGGTGGATTAATCGGAACTGAGGAAGCCAGTACGCTCGAGACAAACAGTGTGATCGTAGTAAATGAAACCAACGGACGGACAAAGCTGGTGCTTTATTCCGATATGATTGTTACGAGCTATGATTATACTACTTATTCTACTGTATACACGTCGGATGTGGAAGGACAGATTGATTCGGCACTGATGTATGTGACGAATGAGAATCTTCCTGTGATGTATGTTGTTACCGGTCACGGAGAAACTTCTGTTTCAGATACGATGAACAGTCTGATTACGAAGAATAACGTTACAACAGAGGAACTTGATACCATGACAACGGAAGAGATTCCTGAGGATTGTGATATCCTGTTTATTAACCTTCCAATCTATGATTATCTGGAGGAAGAGGTTGAGCTGATCGAAGCGTATCTGGATGCCGGCGGAAAAGCGATTTTCAATATTGATTACCGTGCAAGTGAAATGACTAATTTCAATGATTTACTGAACTACTACGGAGTGGAGCTTGTGCAGGGGTTGCTTATCGAAACCGATTCGAGATATTATACCGCTTCGAATCCGACCTATCTGCTTCCTTCCATTACGACACATGATCTGACCAGTGGAGTAAAGGGTAAAAAACGTGTCTTTGTTCCGCAGGCAAGTGGTCTGCGCGTACTTGACAGCAAACGAGATACAATTACGGTAACGAACCTTCTGACAACATCAGACAGCGCATTCTCAAAGGTAGACTTATATTCATCGACAGCAACCAAAGAGGACGCAGATATTGACGGACCATTTGCGGTTGCCATGTATATTGAGGAAACCTATAACAATGTAACTTCAAAACTTTTGATTTATTCCTCAACCTTTATCTGGGACGATTCTATTATTTCAACAAGCACCTATGGGAATGCTGACCTGTTCCTGAACGGAATTAATTATATCGCAAATGTGGAAAGCACGTTCTCGGTACCGACCCAGAATCTGAGTGATGTATCCTATCTTGATCTTACGACAGCTCAGGCAAATGCAAATGTTTTAATTAAAATGGTTCTTTTGCCACTTGCCTGTCTGATTGCAGGAGGAACTATTATTATCCTGCGCAGGAGGCGCGTATAGCTTATGGCAGGGAAACGAAAAAAGAAACAGACGCTGACCCTTCTGATTCTGCTGCTGATAGTGATTGCGCTTGGTGGGCTGTACTGGTATCTGAGTACAAGGGAAGAACCGGAAGATGAGGAAGAGGATACGACGACAGAAGCGGTCATTACGATCTGTCCGCTTGCAGAAGAAGACTTAACAGAAATCTCTTTTACCAATGCGGAGTACAGTGCTTCAGTGACGCTTTTGGAGAACGGAACTTATATTCTGAACCAAGATGAGGATTTTCCGCTGAATCAGACAAAAGCCGGTTATGTATTCAGCTATCTGGATACGACAGCGACATCGCTGATTGCAGAGAGCGGAGATATTACGGAATACGGACTTGACGAACCGCAGATTACAATCAGAGCAAAGGCTGTAGACGGCGGCGAATATACACTCTATATCGGAAGTCGTGTCGGAACGGCGTCAAAGACCGGATATTATGCAAAGGTGGAAGGGTCAGAAGCGATTTATCTGGTTCCGGCAACACTGTACACCTATTATGCGTACACTGAGAAGGATCTGATTGCTTTTGAGAATACACCGTCCATTGATACTACAACAATTACAGAGCTGTCCGTAGAAAGCGAGAGCTTTGGTTCCTATGCGATGCAGTATTCTTCCGCATTGTCTGAGGTGAATACCGGTCTTGTTATGAGCAACTGGATCATTACATCACCTTACGACACCTGGATGGAAGGTGATGACGACAGTATTACGACCATGCTCGGGAATTATGAAACCTTTAGCTTTACTCAGGCAGTTGATTATCGAACAGAGAATCTGTCCCTGTATGGACTGGATGACCCGTCAGCAACACTGCATATTATTTATACAACCGAAGAAACCGTATCAGGAGCGACCGTAGATGATGAAGATATTGTAACGGTAATTACCAATGAGTATACGCTGTACTTCGGAGACCAGAACGAAAGTGGACTTTATTATGTGAAACAAAATGCTTCCGACCGTGTTTACCTGATGACAGAAGCAAATGTTCAGAAACTGCTCGATATTGATGAAGATGAAATGCTGAATCCGTATATTAACCTGATTTATATCAATACACTGAGCGATATGACGATTACCTTTGATTCAGGGGAAATAAAAGCAGTCATGCTGTATGAGACGACAACAGATGATGAAGGAAATACAACAACGGAAAATGCAGGATATGTTGTAAATGGAGTGACTTTGACAGATGATACGGCATTTACTATTCTTTATCAGGTGGTAATCGGTGCTAAGATGAACGGTGTACTACCAAAAGGAACAAAAGCGGATACCGAAACGCTTCTGTCACTGAAGTTTAACCGTACCTCGGAAAGCTATCGTGATACGCTCATCGAATATAAGTCATATGATAATAACAATGATGCGGTCTGTATCAATGGCGTGGCTGTGCTCACAATTGATAAGCGGGATGTGGAAGCAATGATTAAGGAACTCGAAGCATTCACGGTTGAATAAAGTTACGTGAAGTTGAACAGACGTAAAAAAGGGATGTTAATCCAATCGGATAGCATCCCTTTTTGTTAAAGCTGTAGATTTTTTTGTCATAATCGGGTATGATAAAAGTATTATCAGAGCACAGAAGTGTTTTGACGTACAGGTTTTGTATGAAATAAGGAGGCATCTGATATGGGTATGGCAGATGAGGTATTCGAACTGCAGCAGCTGATCCGGGAAAGCAGTAATATTGTTTTTTTTGGTGGTGCAGGAGTATCGACCGAGAGCGGAATTCCTGATTTCCGCAGTGTTGACGGGCTTTACAATCAGCAATATGATTTTCCGCCCGAAACCATTCTGAGCCACAGCTTTTTTATGAGACATCCTGAGGAGTTTTATAAATTTTACCGGGATAAAATGCTTGCAGTAAATGCAGAACCGAACATTACGCATATTACCCTTGCGAAGCTTGAAGCAGCCGGAAAACTGAGAGCCGTGGTAACGCAGAATGTCGACAATCTCCATCAGATGGCGGGGAGTAAAAAAGTATACGAGTTGCACGGATCTACATTTCGGAACTACTGTATGAAATGCGGAAAGTTCTACGATATTGAGTTTATACGGAACAGTAAAGGGGTTCCGCACTGTGAATGTGGCGGAATGATAAAGCCGGATGTTGTTCTTTACGAGGAAGGACTGGATGATGATATTGTAGAAAAAGCAGTACGTGCAATCAGTGCTGCAGAGATTATGATTATTGGAGGAACATCGTTGTCTGTATATCCGGCGGCCGGCATGGTGAGATATTTTTCAGGGAAGTCGCTGGTACTGATCAATAAGTCGGTAACTCCGTATGACAATCAGGCGGATCTGCTGATTCACGCAGGCCTTGGGGAAGTATTTGGACAGATTACCTTTTGATAAAGTCAGAATTACAAGTGGAAGTCGTCATATTTATTTCTGCTTATGAATAACAATAACTAGCATGTACAACAGCGGAGGGAACGACTCGGTGACGAAACAGACCGGAAAAAAACTGATACTGATAGCAGCGGCACTGCTGATCGTAATTCTTCTGGTGCTGCGCATGATACTGACAGGGGATACCATTCGACCGGTGGAGCCGGAAGTCAAAGAGCCGTCTGCAGTTACCGGTGAACGGATTACACGTGCGGAAGCAGTTCGTTTGTTCAGCTTCTTTTTTTATACGGATACACAGCGCAAGGCGCTTAAACAGACAGCAACCTTTACTTTTCAGGAAGGGGATATCTGGTATGATGAATACGTGAATGCTGCGGTGGCTGCGGGGTATCTGGTGAATTCAGGAAGTGATTTTCGCGGAGAAGACAACTTGACCTGCGGAGAGTTCCGCGATCTTCTTGTGCGGGTTACGGGACTGTGCTCCGTAAGTTATGCCGATTTAATGCAGAAACTGCCGGAACGCTTAAAAACAGCAAAGGTTGGTGACGAGCTTCTTCTGGGTGAATTTCTTTATTTTTACCGTCTCTGTATGGAAGCCTGTGAACAGGAAGGCTGGGAGTTGCCGATTGACCGGACAGGTCTCTTTGTGTTGAATGTCACAACGGGAACCAATAACGGAAGAACAGTTCTGATTACAGATGATGAAACGGAGTACTATGCCGGGCATTTTCAGGATTATTCGGATTTTTTTTCTTCTCCGGATTATGGACCGCAGATTCCTGTAAGTGACTTGGAATTCCGCGAATATCCTCTGGCCGGAGATTATCTGGACTGCAGTCTGGAGGTTTTGTATTGCGGAACAGAGATTGTTTTTATCACAGAGCATTCTGATCATTTTGTTACTCTTCCAAATGCATGGATTCTTCGCGCCAAACAAACGACGGTTCATGCCTTTGTAAATGGGCAGGAACGGGAGTTTCAGCTGGAAAATGCACTGAAGGATTCTATATATGAGCGCGTCGCAGATATAACAGTATCGAAGGGCTGTGTTACAGCGATTACGGTTAAGCCGGATACCATCAACGGAAAAGTGCTGTTAACAGGAACAGATGAAATTGAGATTGACGGATATGGTACGCTGGTCTTTGATCATGAATACCGGATTTACAAACTGTATGACGGACTGGAAATGGAACAAACCAACAGCATTCTGGTCGGCTATGATAATGTTACATTTGTGCTTTCCGACGGCAAGATCTGTGCTGCTTTGATTATGGAGAAAATCAAGGCAGAGAATATCAGAGTTCTGATCAGTGTACAAAAGACAACGGATTATACGCATGAAGAGGTAGTTCTGACTTCGGACCAAGGCATGCTCCTTAGCTGTGGGGATGAAATCCGTGAGTATGAGGCGGGCGAAACCGTTACGATACGCTATGAGGATATGGTACAGTTAAGCCCAAGGGTGAAGGTCGAGTCTCTTGCCGGTTCCGGACGAATACAGATCCTTTCTATTGTTCGTTCCTATGGACATCCGAAATACCGTGGAACCATAGAGATTTCTTCGGCGGATGACGGTCTTCTGATTGTAAATGAGCTTTCACTGGAGGAATATCTGTATTCGGTGGTTCCGAGTGAGATGCCGACAGCGCACGGAGAGGAAGCCCTGAAGGTTCAGGCTGTCTGTGCAAGAAGCTATGCCTATATGCAGCTGCTTGCTAATCGATACAGTAAATACGGAGCTCATATTGACGATACGGTAAACTGTCAGGTATATAACAATGTTTCGGAGAATGCATCTTCAATCTTTGCTGTGAAAGACACCTACGGGAAGGTTATGGAATACAACGGGAAAATTGTAAATGCATATTATTTTTCGACCTCCTGCGGGTATTCCTCCAGTGTGGAGGATGTCTGGGCGGAAGTCAAAGCAACGGAGTATTTTACGGGAACGCTTCAGGCAGATCCGGAATCATTACAAAGCTTGACCGAAGCCTGCAGTGCAGCCGGGGATAACAGAACATCAGAGGAACTGGCTGCTTCTGTCGATTTATCGGAGGAAGCTGATTTTGAAGCCTTTATTGATGGAAATATGATAAGCATCGACTGTGGAAGCAGCGTCGTAAGAGAACGGATTGCAACATATGACAGTTCCTTTAGCTGGTACCGTTGGAATGTCACTATGGAGGCATCTGTGGTATCTGAACAGATTGATTCTGCGATTGCAGCAAGATACCGCGCCAATCCGGCAGACATTCTTACTATGACATCAAGAAAGGGTATATATACGACCCCTTCCGGAGCTGTTGTCAGCGGAACATTTTCTCAATATGCAGTCTCTACGATTGGGACGGTAACGGGAATCGAGGTGCTTTCAAGGGCAAAGAGTGGGATGATTACCGAACTGCTGGTTAAAGGAACTGCCAATACAGTGATTATCAGAAACCAAACCAATGTCCGGCAGCTTCTCGCACCGGTAAGTACAACTGTTTATCTTGCCAATCAAGTAACTTTGGACGGCTTTTCACTGATGCCGAGCGCTTATTTCTATATTGAGACAGAGAAAATAAATTCAGAGACCTTCTTTACCTTTTACGGAGGAGGTTACGGACATGGCGTGGGGATGAGCCAGAACGGAGTGAAGGGAATGATTGATAATGGTTTTGAATATGAGGCAATCCTGACACATTACTATCCCGGAGTTACATTTGGATTTATTTATTAGCGAATTGTTTATGTCTCAGACCGGTGCTTTTTCTGCTGCTTATGTCCGGACAAATGAAAGATTTTTTTCAGTGAACGGCGGATAACAGGATTCGCAAAGGTGGCATTGATCTCCGCGCCGAGAAACAGAATATACATACAAGAATACAGCCAGAGCATACACAGAACAATTGCCGTCAGACTTCCGTAGGTTCTGGCATAATTACTCATGTTATTGATATAGAAAGAGAAGAGATAAGAAAAACCAACCCAGCCAAAGGCTGTCAGAAGTGCTCCGGGAAGTTCCTGAAGCAGGCTGGTTTTATGATTCGGGATGGTAATATAAATTAAAAGGAAAAAGAAAATCAGGACACTGATACCAATGGTGGTCCGGATACTGATAACAAGAAGAGCATAGTTTGCAATTTCGGGAAAGAAATTTTGGAACCAGAGCGTCAGCTGATTACCGAATACGAAAATGACAAGAAGAATCAGAAGCAGAACTGCGAAAACCAGCGTATAGACCGTGGAAAAGAATCTCAGCAGAAAATAATTTCTGGTTTCACGGATATTATAGATATTATTCAGCCCACGCATGATGGCAAGAATTCCCCGGGAAGCTGACCACAGGGCGACAATAACAGTAACGGAAAGCAGGGTGCCGGAAGCGCTTTCTTCCAGCTCGCCAAGAATCTGAGTGATAATCGAGGTAACAACATCAGGAAAGAAGGTAAGACTGAATTCCGGAATTCCTTCGGAAAGAAACGGAATATAATTCAGCAGGGTAAGGAGAAACATCATAAAGGGAAAGAAGGATAAAATAATAAAAAACGCAGCATGAGCAGAAAGTGCGTTGACATTATCATTATCTACTTTACGTCCGAACGCTGAAAAAAGGCGGATCAGAGATTTAAGCATACAGCTCTCCAGTGGTAAATTATCTAAATCTCAGTTTAACACATTACGGATTAGATTTCTACTTGTTTTCATATTTAGTTTAGTGTATAATCGTTTTGTTCTTCAATCAGACAGCAGGAAAGAAACGGCGGGGACGGCATGATAAAACAAAAGCGCAGAACAACCGGAGATACCGTGGCATTTGTAGCGGGCTGGATTCTGTTTATCATTTACCTGCTGGCACTTTCTTATTTTTTGTTCTTTAGTGAACGTTACGGAAGAACCGGTACAATAAGTGAGTATCGTTATAATCTTGTATTATTTACCGAAATCCGCCGGTTCCTTACGTATCGGTATGAGCTTGGCTGGAAAACGGTTGTAATTAATCTGGTCGGAAATGTTGCGGCTTTTTTGCCGTTTGGTTTTATTTTACCCATTATAATACGAAAAAAGACGAATCTTTTAGAACTGGTAGTATTATCGTTCGCATTCAGTCTGGTAATTGAGACCCTTCAGCTGGTTTTCAGAGTAGGGATTTTTGATGTTGATGATCTGTTGTTAAATACACTCGGTGGATTGATTGGATACATTGCATTTTGTGTGATTCGTCCGGTGAAAAGGAAATGAGACTGTTGTGAGAAAAAAAAAGGACAAGTTGAGATTCAATTCAAAAAAACAGTCTGCAGCAGGTATTGCAGCACTCGTTCTGGCAGGAATTGGCGGCTGCTGTACCGTGGCGCTGGTTGTAATTGCAAGCCGTGCGGGCGGAGAAAGCGGACTGGCTGTCGGAATTTGCGGAATTGCAGTGACAGTGGATGTTCTGACGGGATTTATATTGGCACTGAAAGCACTTTATGAACGGGATATCTCACCGGCGGTTCCGATTATTGCATTGACGCTGAACGGGATTTTGCTGATTCTTTATCTATGTATGTATATTCTTGGATTTTGAACGGCTGATAGAATTATATTGGGGTAATACAGGAAAGGAGTTCTGCAGTTAAGCAGAAGACAGTTATGGCAAAGGTTGGTATCGTAATGGGAAGTGATTCAGACCTTCCGGTTATGAAAAAGGCAGCAGAGATTCTGGAGCGTTTCGGAATCGAATACGATATGACAATTATTTCAGCGCATCGTATGCCTGACGTATTTTTCGATTATGCGAAGAGTGCGGAGGAAAAAGGCTATAAGGTTATTATTGCGGGAGCGGGTGGAGCAGCACATCTCCCCGGAATGGCGGCCGCGATCTTTCCGCTTCCGGTGATTGGCGTGCCGATCTGTACCAAAGCACTGAGCGGTGTGGATTCCCTGTATTCCATTGTGCAGATGCCGTCCGGGATTCCGGTGGCAACGGTTGCTATTGACGGTGGTGCAAATGCCGGCATTCTGGCGGCGAAGATTCTGGCAGTTTCAGATTTTAAGCTGCTTGATAAGATTAAAGAGTACAAAGAAGAACTGAAAGCGGGAGTTATGGCTAAAAAAGATAAGCTGGAGACTTCCGGGTATCGTAATTATTAAAAGAAAGGATCGTAAAAGAATATGGATTATAAGAAAGCCGGAGTGGATATTGAAGCGGGCTATAAAGCTGTCGAGCTGATGAAACAGTATATCAAGGGCACGATGAGAAGTGAGGTTCTTGGCGGAATCGGAGGATTTTCCGGAGCATTCTCACTGACAGGCTTTAAGAATATGGAGGAACCGACGCTTGTGTCCGGTACCGACGGAGTCGGAACAAAGCTGAAAATCGCATTTATTATGGACAAGCATGATACGGTCGGCATTGACTGCGTGGCTATGTGTGTGAATGATATTGCATGTGCCAGCGGAGAGCCGTTGTTCTTTTTGGATTATATCGCATGCGGAAAGAATGAACCTGAGCGAATTGCAACCATCGTAAGCGGAGTGGCAGAGGGCTGTAAACAGGCCGGCGCAGCGCTGATTGGTGGAGAGACTGCAGAAATGCCGGGCTTTTATCCGGTTGATGAATACGATCTTGCGGGATTTGCAGTGGGAATCGTAGATCGGAAGAATCTGGTCAGCGGAGAAACACTGAAGGCAGGAGATGTAATCATCGGTATCGCATCATCCGGAATTCACAGCAATGGATATTCTTTGGTTCGCCGTGTCTTTAACATGAAACCTGAAGCACTGGCTACATATTACGAGAGTCTTGGAACAACGCTTGGGGATACCCTGCTTACCCCGACCAAAATCTATGTAAAGGCATTAAAAGGACTGAAGGACGGCGGAGTAACCGTGAAGGCCTGCAGTCATATTACGGGCGGAGGCTTCTATGAGAATGTTCCCAGAATGCTGAAAGACGGAGTAATGGCGGAAATTCGCAAGGGGAGTTATCCGGTTCCACCTATTTTTGATATGCTGCAGCGTGACGGAGCAATTCAGGAACATGTGATGTACAATACCTATAACATGGGAATCGGTATGATGACGGTTGTGGATTCTACGGATGCAGACAAGGCTGTGAAGCTGATCGAAGCAGCGGGAGA
>CAZRRN010000067.1:0-11941 GCA_964602475.1 uncultured Lachnospiraceae bacterium
GATATTTGAATTAATTCCTGCGGGCGGATATTGGAGAGATATTGATCCAACAATTGCCAAAAAATATATGAAGAGTTGTTGGGATATGGAAGGTGGAAGAACTGGAATTTTAAGAAGAATGAGTTTGGACGAACCATCTTTGACGGTATTAACATCACCTTCACAAAAACAGACGGAGAGATGTCACCCGTTGGAAGCAAGACCTTTTACCGTTAGAGAAAATGCAAGATGCCAGACGTTCCCAGATGATTGGGAATTTAGTGGAAATGTATCTGCGCAGTATAAGCAGGTTGGAAATGCTGTACCTGTAAATTTGGCATATGATATCGCAAAAGAAATATCACATTCATTAGACATACTTGAGAAGAATGAGAGAATTATGGAGGCAATATAATGGATTGGAAATTAAATTTTATTAGCAAAGATAATTTTAATAGACACGTCGAGGCAACCATTGATAAATATGGAGAAAAATTAGAATCTTTTGATATTAAGCGCTTTAATAAAAATATAATTGATCCTATTAAATTAATCTTTGACAAGACGGTTTATCAGTCAACAATGATGGGAGTATGCAGGTGGTTTATCAAATAATTGACGAAATACGATTTAAAATGAAAGAAAGGTTTGATTTTAGTTTTTTATCTATGAAGGCTGTCCTGCAGATGCAATAGAAAGGTTAAAATTAACAGTAGATATTTATGAATCTATCAAACAAAAATCATTAATTACTTATATTGCATCAGAAGAAACCGGAAATGGATTTGCCATGATATTTGAATGGAAAGACGGCGAGTGTATGGGAAGAATGTACGAAGAATCCCACCAAAATATTATGCAGTTACCGGTAGAGGAAAAGCTACATATTTTTAGTGATATCATTGAGTTTTTACTTGATATCACATATGAAGGATATATTGCAGTTGATTTTTATGATGGCAGTATCATGTATGACAGAAAAGAGAAAATTACAACGATATGTGACATAGATTTCTTTAGAAAAAGTCCCGGTGTTAATGATATGGGACAAATGTGGGGGAGCAGAAGATTTATGTCTCCGGAAGAATATAAACTAGGAGCTGTACTTGATGAGATAACTAATGTATTCACTCTCGGGAAAATGGGCTTTTCTTTGTTTACTGACAGTAATCAGGATATAGGAAAATGGCCATTATCTGTATCGAAATATAATGTACTTATGAAGGCAGTCAGAGAAGAAAGAAATATGAGGTATACCGGTATTGCTGAATTTGCTGCTGAATGGAATGAAGCTGTAAAAGGCTAGAGCCGATTCTTCAATATTGGTTCTAAATGAAAATTTCTATTATAAAGAGATTGCGGTGCAGGTCATCGTTGAATACAACAGGAGAAAAGTTATGTGTAAACGCGAAAATCGTAATAACAGTGATTTGAACACAATCCTGGAGAGCATTCCTGCAAGAGACAGCATGCTCAAAATGATGCAGGGTGGCGTAGCAGTTATCCGATTCGCCCAAACAATTGAATTCCAGTATTTTGATGACGGCTTTGCTGCTTTGTGTTACAGATCAAAACAGGAGCTTGAAAAGTTTCTTCTTGCCGATGGAAATATAGAGGAGATTATCTACTCACAGGATATAAAGGATGTTCTTAGTGAAGCAGAAGCGCACAAGACCACCGATGAACCAATAAACACGATGCTTCGGTTTCTGGTCAAGAGCGGCGAGGTGAAGTGGGTTCATATGAGAGGCAGTAAGCTGCCGGAAGATGGATGTTTTCCGGTGTATTTCTGCATTTTTACTGAACCAGATAAGCAGACCCTGCTTTACAGGAGCATTGCTGACGGAGCCAACGTGGGGATAATGGTCTCTGATTTGGAGACTCATGAGATATATTATTTCAATCAGGCCGGCCGGCAGCTCATGCAGCTGTCAGAAGACCAGCCTTATACCGGAAAGAAATGTTATGACTTTGTTCATCACAGGAACTGCCCCTGTGAGGATTGTGTAATTAACGGAAAAGAGCTCGGTACATCGAGTGAGCGAATCCTGCATTTTCCGAATATCGGTATTGATGCCAAGGTACGAAGCACAGTTATAAACTGGCTCGGAAGAACTGCGTTGGTGGAATACGTTGCTGATGTAACTGCCGAATACAAAAAAAGGAATGTGCAGGAGGAGCTTTTAAACAGGGTTCTTGTTGGAATCGGTATCTACGAACTGTCGGACGGCAGCCTGCATCAAGTATACATGAACGACGGTTACTTGAAGCTGATTAAGGCCAATAGGGCAATTCGTGAAAAACAACAGAAGGAAGATTTTTTGTCGATGGTACACCCTGAGGATGCACATGCGATTACTGATGCAGTGAAAGCTGTTATGGACGGTCAGAATGAATTCAGCCTGTTCCATCGCATCTTCTGTGGAGACGGTATCTATCGCTGGTTCAGGCTTGACGGAACGGTGACAACCAGGGAGACTGGCAAAACCGTCGCTTTTTGCACTTATACGGATTATGATGAAGTGGAGCAGTCCCGTATTTATTTGAAAAAGGCGAATACAGTGCTGGAAAGAAAATATGCGCAGGAGCTGGCGCAGCGCAAGAATTTAGAAAAGGACAGTGCTGTTATTGTCGAATTCAATTTAACGTATGATAAAATGATTTCCTGCAGGACGCTGGACGACCGGTTCTATGCGCATGCGCCCGGTCTAAGCAGCGAAGAATTGATGAGTGACCTTCTGTGGAGGGTTCCCAACGAGGAAGATCGCTGTAAGAGTATCTGTTTTTTTGACCCGGAAAGGGCAAAAACGGCATTTGCCAGAGGCATGCCCATGAATTCCGAGGAGTATCGTTGCCGTCAAAAGGACGGTCTGCTGCACTGGATCAAGGCTACCAGCAACGTGGAGATTGACCCGGAGACAAATGATCTGATAGCTTACACATATCTGAAGGATGTTGACAAAGAGAAAAAATGCGCTGCTGCTACCAACAGTGTCATAGATGAGGAGACGGATTATGTTCTTCTGGTAAGTACGATTGCGGATATATGCATGATTGTCTGGGTCAGGGAGCATTACATGGAAGAAAGCGCAGCAATCCAGCCGCTCCGGGATATTCCCTTCAGCCACGCATTTGAATATGTGCGACTGAATACTGTGAAAGAGGAAGATCGGGCGTCGGTAAAACTATTGATGAATAAATCGTCCATTATACGAGAGGTGGAAGCAACCGGTATTAAAACAATCACTTATCGCATGACAGCTCAGGACGGCAGGCTGCACCGCAAGAAAGTACGAGCTTTTTATCTTGATGATAAAAAAGAGGATATCGTCATCGCCCAGCGGGATATTACCGATCTATATGTGGAAGAGCAGGAGCAAAAGCGCAGACTGGAAGAGGCCAGCCACGCGAAGAGCGATTTCCTCTCCCGCATCAGCCATGATATGCGTACACCCTTGAACGGAATCCTCGGTACAGTATATCTTGCGAAGGAAAAGGAAGATCCTACAGATTTGAAGAAAGACATGGAAGTCATTGAGAAATCCGGACAGCTCTTACTCAACCTTGTGAACGACACACTGGATATGAGTCGGATCGAGAGCGGCCGAATCGAACTGCATCCAGAGATCTGCGACGAGAAAAAACTGTTTGATACAATCTTTGCTACGATCCAGCCGAGTCTTGACAAGAAGGATATCCAGCTTCAAAAAAGCTTTATCGGAATCGACTGGAAACAGATGGTGCTGGATGTGTCAAGGTTACAGCAGGTGTTTCTCAACCTCTTTAGTAACGCAATCAAGTTCACACCGGAAGGCGGCAGTATTGAATGGGTCATGGAGTGTCTCGAAGAAACAGATAACCATGTGGTTGATCGTTTTATTGTTCGCGATACCGGTTGTGGGATGAGCGAAGAATTTCAAAAGCATATGTTTGAACCGTTTGCCCAGGAAAATCGTATCAATACCGACCAGACTATGGGCACCGGTCTTGGACTTTCCATTGTGAAAAAGATTGTTGAGCTGATGGGCGGAACTATTGCAGTAAAAAGCAAGGTTGGAAAAGGTACGGAGTTTTGCATCATTCTGCATCTGCCGGTGAACTGTTCTCTTCGTGAACTGCCGAAGGAGCCGGAACAAAAAGAAATCTCTTTTCATGGCGAGCGTATTCTCTTATGTGAGGACAATAGTCTTAACACCATAATTGCAGAAAAGCTGCTGGAGAAGGTTGGTTGCGTTGTGAAAACGGCCGAAAACGGTAAGCTTGGCGTAGAAGAGTTCGAGTCAAGTGAGTCCGGATATTATGCCGCAATTCTCATGGATATCCGTATGCCGGTTATGGACGGACTGGAAGCGACAAGAGCTATCAGGTCACTGAACCGGCAGGATGCGAAGACTGTTCCCATTATAGCTATGAGTGCCAACGCCTTTGAAGAAGACGTCAATATCAGTCTTGATGCTGGCATGAATGCGCATCTTCCAAAGCCTATAGAGCCTCGAAAGCTATATAAAACACTGGCGGAACTAATTACCTTACATTAGTACAATCGTGCCGGACAGGAAAGAAAGAAAAAGAAGAAAAGCATAAAGGACATTAGGGTTATGCAGGAGAGAAACCATTCGGGCTGGTCTCGGTGGTTTCATTCTGTATGAATACCGTGAGGGTGGAGGAGAAGAATGAAACGGGCAGCAGGCATCAGAAAAGCAGTTAAAATAATCGGATTAGTATTTCTATTGATGGTGGTTACAGTGCTTGGATATCTGGCTTATGTTATGATAAGTTATGAACGGATTCCGGACGGTCAGGTGCTTGCTGTCAGTGAAGCGACACAGGGAACAGTCAGTTCAGGTCAGGTACTGACGGCAGTGACCTACAATATCGGATATGGTTCATACCCTCCGGAGTACTCCTTTTTTATGGATGGCGGAACCGAGTCGCGCGCTGCAAGCAAGGAAAGTGTTTTATCCTGTATCAATGGAGCGATGGAGCTTATATCAGCAGCAAATCCGGATGTAATGCTTCTGCAGGAAGTAGATGAGGATGCAGACAGAAGCTACCATACTGACCAGACAGAGTTGATACGTAATCGTTTTTCTGATTACAGCAGTGTATTTGCTGTTAATTATAATTCTGCATATCTGTTCTATCCGTTGACAAAACCAATCGGAAAATCGCTTTCCGGGGTAATGACCCTTGCATGCAGCGGGATTGACAGTGCGGTACGCCGCAGTCTTCCGATCAGCGAATCCTTCAGTAAGTTGCTTGATCTTGACCGCTGTTACAGTATATCGGCACTTCCGGTTGACAACGGAAAAACGCTGTATATATATAATGTACATCTGACTGCGTTCGGAGGAACCGCTGATATTTCAACAGCTCAGATTACGATGCTGGCAGAGGACATGAGCGAAAAGTCTGCCGGAGGTAATTATGTTCTCTGCGGAGGAGATTTCAATCATGACCTTCCCGGTGATTCTGTAACAATGTTCAATCCGGGACAGGATCGCCTCGGTTGGTGCCAGCCATTTCCGACAGAGCTGCTTTTAGACGGGTTTACCCTGTGTATGAGTGATAATCCGGAACCGACCTGCAGAAATTCCGATCAGCCCTATGATCCCGAGACGAATTTCTTTGCCATTGTTGATGGTTTTATTATTTCTGACAACATCGAAGCAGTCAGCCTTAAGGTGCTGGCAGGCGGTTATACTTACAGCGACCATAACCCGGTTAAGCTGGAATTCAGACTGAAATAACCAAACGAAATAAATTAATCCGAAATGCCTTCCCGCAGGAACCTGACTGACAGAAGCTGTATAAAATATGATAAACAGGATGATGATCGGAGAGTCCTATGTTTATTCGTATCTGTACAAAAGCAGTGACAGACAGAAGAACAATCCCGGCGGGGAGGCTGTTTTGAGTACAGAAACCCGGCTTAATAAGGCATTTGAACTTGCACTGAAACTTCCCCTGAACGAAGACAGCCGTTATGTTTTATTCAGTGACTGCCATCGTGGGATTGGAACATCCAATGATAATTTTATCAAGCACCAGTATGTTTTCTATGCCGCACTGCAGCATTATTATAATGACGGATTTACCTATATTGAACTTGGTGACGGGGATGAATTGTGGGAGAACCGTAAGCTTAAACCGATTGTTGAGGTATACAGCAATATATACTGGCTGCTTTCACAGTTCCGCGGGCAGAAACGGCTGCATCTGATATACGGAAACCACGATATGGTGAAACGAAAAAGTGATTACTGTAAGGAGCATCTGTCTTCCTACTTTTGTACAGACTCGCAGTGTCAGCGCAAGCTGATGCCGGGAATCGGGTATCACGAAGGAATTATTCTGGAAAACAGCAACCGCTCAATCAGAAATATTTATCTGACGCATGGACACCAGGCAAGCTGCCTGAATTCTGTATTCTGGAGACTTGCAAGGTTTCTTGTCCGCTATGTGTGGGCAGGACTGGAACGACATGGATATCCGGATCCTACCAGTGCTGCGAAGAACTATGAGGTAAAGGAACGTGTTGAACAAAGGCTGACCGACTGGGCAGTAAAGCATGATGTGCTACTGATTACAGGACACACTCATCGTTCTGTTCTGGAAGAGAACAGCCCCTATTATGCCAATACCGGAAGCTGCATTCATCCGCGCTGTATTACCTGCATTGAAATCTGCGAACAGATGATACGTCTGGTAAAATGGTTTATCAGCACGGATGAAAATCAGCGGGTTTATATTGCAAGAGAAGTATTGAATGAAATCCCCCAGAATCAGTTTACCGTTAAAGAGTAGGGGATGCAGCAGACCGCAAAGGTGGTCGGTGGAAGCTCAAAGCTTCTGCATTCTTCCTTAAGCATCGGTCTGGTATGTGCTGCAGCCTTGAACGGCTGACCGATTGTGTTGTATGCTTTTATATCCGGACCGCCAAGCAGTGTAACTTCACCGGCAGCAGGCTGGGAACCAGGGAACTCAAAAGTAAGCTGCAGAGGTTCGGGGGTTGCATTTACCAGCTTCAGAATCAGTTCTTTTTTAGTTTCATCATAGGAAACGGAGCTATAGAACCGTTCCGGAAGACCAATGGATTCCGTCTTCAGCGTATATTGTCCCATATTGACGGAATACATTTTCTGAACGTAATAGCTTGGGGTACCAAAAACAGTTTCAGAATCAAACCAAATCATATCAGGAGCCCACTGCACATAGCCGATACGGGCAAGCAGCGGAGCGTAGGAGGCCATAAAGACAACATCGGCATTCCGTTCCACTCCGGTCAGAAAGGCAGCTTCCGCAAGTGCGCCCTCAAGTGTATTTGCGGAAGCGATGCCGCAAAGACGCTCGGGGTGTGCAGCGTATTCACCGGAGAATACTTTGACATCACGCGGGTATTGATCATAAAATCCGGTATTATCGAGAAACCATTTCGGCGGCATGTAGTAGTGTTCATCCACCGCATAGGTGAATTTCGGATTTCGGGACATTTCATCCCGATAAAAGTTCCACGCTGCTTTATAACGCGGGGTATGAACATCGGGACCTGCAGAGCCGATCAGTTTTATTTCAGGATAGTTTCTGTGAATCGCCGTTTCGAATAGACGGTATCGTTCGAAGAAATTAACGCGCTCGGTTTCCCATTGTTCATTTCCGATACCGAGAAACTCCAGATGGAAAGGCTCCTGATGTCCCATTTTTGCACGCAGGGAACCCCATGTGGTTGTAACGGCACCATTGCAGAATTCGACCAGATCCAGTGCATCCTGTACATATTCCTGAAATGCGGGGTCACTGGTTTCAACCAGCTCGCTTGACTGGTACTGGCAGGCGAGACCGACATTTACAACAGGAACTGCCTTGGCACCGAGATATTCGCACAACAGAAAATACTCATAATATCCCAGACCAAGAGTCTGGTTGTACTCAGAAAATACACCGTTGTAGTTGTTTGAGAGCTTATTCTCATGAACCGCCCAGCGGTTCCAGTTCGCTTTTCGTTCAGGAATCTCACCGACACTTTGTTTCCAACGGTAACGATTGTTAAGGTTATTTCCCTCAATGATACAGCCGCCGGGAAAACGAAGAAATCCAGGTTGAAGATCCTTTAGCATTTCGGCCAGATCCTTACGGAATACGCCGCAGACAGCATCTTCGGGCATCATTGAAATACAGTCAAAATCAATCTCACCGGGCATGGAAAGCCGAATACCAAAGGTACCGGACAGAATCGGATAGGCTGATTTTATTGTAAGGCTGTATTTTTTCCAACTCGAAGAAGCCGGATTTCTTTGAGAAATATCCTCGCCGGAAAGCTTGGCAGTCAGAAGATCTGCTCCGTCCTGCGCAATGAATACGGTTATATCACCGCGATAACATCCGGCATTCATATAGAGACTGACAGTATATCCGATATCCGGTTTCATAAAAATACCGTCATAGGCTTTATTTATAAAGCCGAGCTCCGGCCGGACGCTGTGAAAATGCAGGTAATGTGGGTTGACGGCCGATAATGGATTTTCAGTTCTGTATTCCATGGATACAAAGGGTGTCTCAGCTGGATATCGGGACCATGCGTATCCGCCGTTATATTCTGTAACATAGGCATCATTTGTTCCGGTGGCGCGGACGAATTCGAAAGAACGGTTTTCAAGCATTTCTGCATATAAGCCACCGTCTGCTCCGTAATTGATATCTTCAAAGAACAGCCCCATCATTCCTTTACGGATATCGGTTCCCTTCTGATCCGATACAATAAGCTTAGTCATCTGTAATCCTCCAAATAAGATGTTCGGAAATTATACGGGCTGATAATGAAACACAGACAGCCGATACTTTTTAATCATAGCATAATTATTAAAAGAATCCAATCTGATTTTCCTGTGTCGGAAAAGAAATTCTTAGCAGAAAGAAATAGTTGTATACAGAAAGATTGTACTGTAGTCTGGTAATAGAGCTTTTGTTGTGATAGAATGAACTATCGGCGTTTCACAGGCTACAAAGTGCTATTACCTTAAAACGCACGAATACACTTAGGAATGGAGAAAAAATGAATCCGATTTTACCTTTATGGGAATACATTCCCGACGGAGAACCGAGAGTTTTCGGTGACCGTGTCTATCTGTACGGCTCACATGACCGTCCCGGTTGCGATTATTTTTGTGATTACCGGCTGAAGGTCTGGTCAGCCTCTGTTCATGACCTGAATAACTGGAAGTGCCACGGAGACAGCTTTCATACCCGTGCCGACCGTGACCATCCTTCGGATACGGACTGGACCGACCATGAGCTTTATGCTCCGGATGTGATCGAAAAGGACGGAAAATACTACCTGTATGCATATATTGTTGGTTCGAAGGGCTGTGTCGGAGTAAGTGACCGGCCGGAGGGACCGTTCCGGCTGCTTTCCAGATACAGCTATGAGGAAGCAGATGCCGGAGACGATGGTATATTTAACGATTCCGGAGTACTTACAGATGATGACGGACGTGTTTTCATTTATTACGGATATGAGCGTTCCAATATGGGAGAGCTTGATCCGAAGACCATGGCTACAATCAGACCCGGAACATTAAAGCAGGATCTGATTCCTGCGGGAATGGGAGAGAATGATTTTTTTGAGGCAAGCTCTCCTAGGAAAATTAACGGAAAATACTACCTGATTTATTCTCCGAGAAAAGGCAGCCGTCTGGCATATGCAATCTCAGACAGTCCCTGCGGACCGTTTGAACGAAAAGGATTTATTATTGATAACGGGGTGGATTACCCTGCCGGTAACAACCACGGATCGGTCTGTCAGATCAACGGACAGTGGTACGTATTCTACCATCGCATGACCAACGGAACGATAATGTCCAGAAGAGCCTGCGTCGAAAAAATCAACATTCTTCCGGACGGAACGATTCCGACGGTTGAAATGACTTCCCTGGGCTTTGAAGAAGCGTTGCAGCCATATCAGCTGATTCCTGCGGAGATTGCCTGCGTGATGAAGGGTGGCTGTATGGTGTCCGAGCTGGATACATTTACGAGACCGGTCACAGGAATCAAGAACGGTGTGGTGCTGGGCTATAAGTATTTTGATTTCGGAGAGGATTATTCAAGCAGAACCATGGAATTCTGTGTGAATGTCACAGGGACAGGATGCCGTTCCACAATTCACGTGCTGACCGATAGTGAGAACGGAGAAGAACTGGGATGCTGCAAGATTGACCGGCATAGCGGAGAATACAGAGGAGTTATCAAAAAAATAACCGGAAGACATGCTGTCTATCTGCGGGTAGAGCATGATTACGGCGGATGGTTTGTAAAGGAGTTTGAAGGCAGAAATCTGTTTGACCTGCTGTCTTTTACCTTCCGTTAATCTGCGGGGTTTAGAAGCTGGTGTTTCTTTCCCTCCGTTAATCTGCATGGTTTAGAAGCTTGGGGGCTGCTCCGTTCAGGTGACGGTATTTCGCTCCTGATTCCGGAGTACGGCATACATAAGAAGCTCCTTACGTGAGGAAACTCCCAGCTTACCGTAGATATTACGGTTGTGATATTTTAAAGTGTTTTCATTGATATTCAGGGTACCGGTGATATCCTTTGCGATTTTTCCATCCAGATAAAGCCGGAAGATTTCCCGCTCCTTCGGAGTCAGAGTTCCAAGGTTGGAGCAGAACAGAGCATAAGCGTCAGGGTCGATTTCCTGACGCTTTCTTTCTGCAATACGGGAAAGCTCAGTCAGAGCACTTTCGGCTTCTGCGGCAGAAGTCTGATTCCTTTCTTCCAGACGACGGCGTTCTTCTTCATGCTCCTTGTCTTTTTCTGCAAGAAAATCAAATAAATCGGCAATTTCGAGATAAGCTTTACTGTGGACGGTTTCATAGTCCTGCTGGCGGATTGCCTCCAATGCCTTGGTAACCGGATGCAGATAACGACGGCTCGTTATGATAGCAGCGATAGGACTGATAATCAGAAAGATGCAGATAATCAGGAACAGATAAGCGGAGTTACCCTGTAATGCAGCTTTTAACAGATTTTCCGGCATCATTACCGCAACGGACCAGGTGTTATCTTCATAGGGAGAACCGGATGGGTACAGACGCAGAGATGTCTGCTTTCCGGCATAGGTCTGTTCTCCGGTAAATTCAACAAAACCATTGTTCTTTAAGGTATAGCCGAGGTCTTCATTCATACGGTTACCGGTCAGGTAATAATTTCCGGCAATGATTCCGGAGGAGGTAAGAAGTGTATCCGAAGAAGAAGGTGCAGCAACGGAAAATACATTGGTGTAAAGAGTATCGGAAGGACAGTACAGCTGTTTGAACATACGGTCACTGACCTCAATTCCGCAGAGACCGAACACAGTTCCGTCACTGCTTCGTAGCGGAACACAAAGAAGAAAACCGGCTTCGCTGTTGTTCTTAAGAGTCACCCTGCCGGACCAGTAATACAGGCGGGAAACCGGAAGCTCGGGATACTGCCGTGCGGTTTCCATAACTTTAGTAAAAAAGGACTCGTCTTTAATGTTGTATTCCATCTGCCACTGACCAAGCAGCTCAATTCCGTTGTCCCTTGCAATCTGTGCAGGACCGCGTAGATAGTGGTATTTGATTCCTATGATCTGTGTTGAAGTAGGCTGCATCTTTTTTAAGAAAATACCTGCTCTTGAGTATTCGGCAGTCTCACCTTCCGGCTGTACGGTAGCATCCAGAAGAATGTAAGCTCCGCCGCAGGAATAGGACGTAATGGTAGATTTAAGAGTCTGAATCTGTTCTGCAAGAAGAGGTTCAATCAGCTCCGGACGTGATCTTAGATCTGCAGCAGTAATCTGATTATGTAAAAAGAAATTATCACAGGAGTCGGATATCGTGTCAGCAATACTGATTCCGCTGACGGAGAGCCGGCCAAAGTCATCATAAACAGCTTCGGAAATATGAGAGAGCTCGGTGTCGAAATAACTGTTTACAGCCTTTTCATC
>CAZRRN010000068.1:0-11618 GCA_964602475.1 uncultured Lachnospiraceae bacterium
AACTGAGGAACTTGTTAAAGGTGAGAAGGTTCAGTTAGTTGGTTTTGGTACATTTGAAGTTGCCAGCAGACCTGAGAGAACCGGAAGAAATCCGCAGACGAAGAAGACGATTAAGATCGCAGCTTCCAAAGCACCGAAGTTCAAGGCTGGTAAGGCACTGAAGGACGTTGTTAACAAGTAATCAGACAACTATGACGAGCAGGCTGTTTTGAAGGAATCTTCAGAACAGCCTTTTATTTTTAAGGAGATTATTTATGAGACTGGATAAATACCTAAAAGTATCACGGCTTATAAAACGCAGAACGGTAGCGAATGATGCATGCGGCGCAGGACGTGTCAGCGTGAACGGTAAACCGGCAAAACCTTCGGCAGAGGTGAAAGTCGGAGATATACTGGAGATTGGATTCGGAGAAAAAGCCGTAAAAGCGGAGATAACTGAAATACGTGAGACAACAAAAAAGGAAGATGCCAAAGAAATGTTTAAATATCTTTAATCGCGCATATATCTGTAGGGAGAAACAAACAGGAGGCATATGATGCCGGAAGAACGACTGCCCCTAAAAAACCACAGATTGGAACTAAATGCAAGAAAGACAGCTGCAGTCACTGGAGTCAAGGAAGTTCAATCCTTTGATGAACAGGAAGTCTTATTAGAAACAGAGATGGGGTTACTAATTATCCGCGGAAGCGGGCTGCATATTGACCGGCTGACCACAGAACGCGGAGAAGTTGATCTGAACGGGCGGATTGACAGTCTGATTTATACGGAAGCAAAGGATCACGCAAAAAACGGTGAAAACTGGCTGAAGCGTCTGTTGAGGTAGAACATGGAGCTGACTGCGTTTGCTTCCCGATTGTTGATATTCAGTGAGCTAAAGCTGTTTGCCGCCAGTTTTATCTTTGGAGCATTGATTGTTATATCTTATACAATGATCAGTCTCCTGCGACGGGCATTCCGAATAGGAATCGTTCTCGAAATTGCAGGAGAACTGTTGTATTGGGGATGCGTTGCCGTGTCGGCATACTATATTCAGTACCGGCTTAATTATGGAATTCTGAGATTCTTTTCGGTATTTGGTACGGGACTTGGTTTGTTTATATGTCACATACTGACAAGACCGGCAGCGGCAGAGCTTTCGCACGCTGTCGAAAAATACCGGAGAAGGCGGATGAGTACGTTGAGAAAGAGACGGTGTGACCGTCGAAACCGATTGAAATATTATGCTAATAGGGTTACAATGTTATTCGAGAGCTTCAAAAAGAAAGAAGAAAAGGAGAGCCGCACGGATGAGACAACGTAAGAAACGTGTCATTGGATTTCGAATCATTGCTGTTACGGTGCTGATTCTCTGCGGTGTTGTAGTTTACAATAAGATCTCACTTGATAATGAATACAAAGCTCTTCAAAAGCAGCAGACATCACTGGAACAGAGTATTTCTGATGAACAGGAACGTACGGAAGAGATTGAAGAATATAGTGTATATGTAAAAACTAAAAAATTTATTGAGGATGTTGCACGCCGTGTCCTTGGTCTTGTAGATCCTGAGGATATTGTAATACAGAATGACGAGGTGAATTAAAGCAGAAAGCTGATTCTCCTAAATGTTCTTAACTCCTTCAAATCGCATGGGAAATCATATTCCGGCGGATTTATGTCAATCGAATCTTTTAGAACGGTACGCCTTTTGACAAACATTTTCCTGCAGCCCCGCTATAATTCGTTTACTACGAAATGAAGCGAGGAGACCGGAGTGAAAAGAAAGACAAAACAATTACAAACGATATTTGCAGGCTGTTTTCTGCTTGCACTTGTGATTTGGATACAATCAGAGACCTTGCTGCGGATATTGCTTGCGTTCAGCATGTGCTGGATTGTATTTTTATTGTATCCGTATGCATCGGTACAGGTACTTCGTCTGCGAAGACGATTGTTTGGACAACTGTATGGGTATCGTAATATCGGTCAGGTTATGACTGGGCAGAAGCTCGCGGGAATGGCAGATTCCTTTGCAAGTCTTGCAGAAAGTGTCCGTGATACAGGTGAAATCACAACGAAGCCGGTACAGCCGGATCAAAGCAAGCTGATGGAGGAGCTTTCCGATAAGTTCTGCAGAGACTGTGAGGGCTGCGATTCCTGCTGGGGCGTCTGTGCCGAGAACAGTTATCTATCAATCTGTGAACTGTTAGAACTAGGTTGCACCAAAGGCAGTATTTTACCTGCAGAGGTACCGGAGCGTTTCCGTCTGCAATGCGGAAAAGCCGAACTGTATGCGGAGGAACTGAACCGCTCTCTTCTCGGTGTACGACGGGAGAACATGTTTCGAAGCAGACTGGCAGAAAGCCGCAGCATGCTGGCAGACCAGATGACAGAGCTTTCTTTGGCAGTGCGTGGGTTCTCCCGTATGATGAACAACAAAGAAGAAGCAGGAGAATTGCAAAAACAGATGATTGCAGCTGCTCTTTGTTCCGAAAAGGTGCTGATTCGGGAGATTGCCCTATATTCCGGTGTAAGCGGAGGAAAAGAAGTCAGAATCTGCGCCAGAGGACGCCGCGGACATTGTATGACCTCCAAAACAGCAGCGGCAAGTCTGAGTGCATTGCTTGATCTTCCTCTTCAATCCGGAGAAGAGAATCGGAATGTGATCGGATGCGAATACGCGGAATATGTCTTTTATGAAGTACCAAAATACTACGTTCTGACCGGATGTGCCCAGATGATTCGGGAAGGTAAAAGCAGATCCGGTGACAATTATTCGTTTCTTAAGACAAACTGCAGGAACAGTGTCATGATTTTGGCTGACGGAATGGGCTGCGGAGCAGAAGCAGGGAAAGACAGTACGATGGTAGTGGAGCTTCTGGAACAGCTGCTGGATTCCGGATTTGAAGAAGCATCGGTGGTTAGGCTTCTGAACGCTGTGTTGGTTTTAAAATCCGAGCAGGTAAAATTTACAACTCTGGATCTTGGTATACTGAATCTTTATACAGGGAACTGTGAATTTATCAAAGCCGGTGCAGCCACAACGTATATCAAACGCAAGAACTGGGTAGAATCGATTGCATCGACCTCGATGCCGCTTGGGGTGATTGACCGGATTGAGTATGAAACAAAGCATAAAAAGCTTTATCCTGACGATTATGTAATTATGCTTTCGGACGGAGCACTTGATTGTATCGGGCTGAAGGAACGGGAAGAATACATGGAACAGTTGATTGCAGGAATGAGAGAGAAAAGTCCTCAGGAGATGGCAAATACACTGCTGCAGGGAATTCTGAAAAGTCCCGGATATACGGCGCGCGATGATATTACGATACTGGTTACGGGATTATTCGAAGAACTTTAAGGACAAGGGGATTACAAGCAGCTTCAAGAAAAGCAGTGTTATTTCCGGGAAAGGACATATGATAAGAAAAGTAAAAGCATTTATTGAACAGCACCAAATGCTCGAGCAGGGAGACCGGCTCGTGATTGGTGTGTCCGGAGGTGCAGATTCTGTCTGCCTGCTTTCCGTGCTCGTAAAGCTTCGAACTGAATATAATCTGAAACTCTTTGCGGTACATGTGAACCATGGAATCCGGGGAGAGGAAGCAAAAAGAGATATGCTGTTTACGGAACAGCTCTGCCGCCGTTTCGGTGTGGAATGCAGAAGCATTTCGGAGGATGTACCTGCAGCAGCCAAACGTGACAAAATCGGGGAAGAGGAAGCGGGACGGCTGGTGCGCTACGCAGCATTTACGCAGGAGGCAAAGCAAAGACAATGCACAAAGATTGCAGTTGCCCACCACATGGATGATAATGCGGAAACGGTTTTGTTTCGTATGTTTCGGGGAACCGGTCTTACCGGTCTTGCAGGAATCCGCCCGGTTACACCGGAAATGACAAAGGGAGCAGGAAAAACGTGTCTGAAGGTTCTTCGCCCGTTGCTTTGCGTGACTCGTGCAGAGATTGAAGGCTATCTGCAGGAACAGGGTCTGGAGTTCTGTACGGATTCAACAAATACATTGCTTGATTACAGCAGAAATGTTATCAGGAATACTATCCTGCCGGTGGCTGAAGAAAGAATCAATCCGGGTGCGGCTAAAAATATCAGTGTTTTAGCAGCGCATGTGGCAGAGGTGGAACGCTTTTTGGACGATACAGCAGGACGTCTGTACCGCGATTGTGTTAATGAAGACGGTGAAGCCTCGGTATCGGTGAAGGTAATTTTACCGATACTGGAAAAAGAGGATCGTGTGCTGCAGAACCTTGTGCTTTATAAAGCAGTCTGCCGGATTGCGGAATGCAGAAAGGATATTACGTCGGCCCATATAACTTCAATTTCAGAGCTTTTTGCCAAACAGGTCGGCAGCAGGGTTGATCTTCCCTATGGGATTACTGCAGAACGCGGATACGATTGTGTTATAATATATAAAAAAAAGGGGCAATTGACGGAGAACGGATTTACTGAGTTTTTTTGTCTGGAACAAGAAAACCATGAAGGAGCAGACTGCTGCAGCCTGAAGACTGAATATACGATACATCTGCCAAAGAAGTATGGGACTTTGATCCTGACATTATGTAACATAAACATTTCAGAAGCGGAAAATAACGAAAAACCCCTTGTAAATTTAAAAAACGTCTATACGAAATGCTTTGATTATGATACAATAAACAATACTGTTTCACTAAGAATGCCCCTTTCGGGTGACCATATCACAATTAGTGCTGCCGGCGGAACGAAGCTATTGACAAGATATTTTATCGATACAAAGGTTCCGAGAGAACAGCGGTTTGGGATCCCGGTACTTGCAGCCGGATCTGATATTCTGTGGGTGATTGGCGGAAGAACCGGAGAAGGATTTCATGTGACGGAGCATACAAAACGAATTCTTTTTGCAGAATGGAGAGAATACGATGGAGAATAAGATTACTACACTTATTTCGGAGGAACTGGTCAATGACCGGATTAAAGAGCTGGCAGAAGAAATCAGCCGTGATTACTGCGATAAAGAGCTGCATCTGATCTGTGTACTGAAGGGTGGTGCATATTTTATGATTGAGCTTGCAAAATACATCACCATACCGGTAACCATTGATTTTATGTCGGTATCAAGCTATGGTTCGGGTACCGTCAGTACCGGAAGTGTTAAAATAATTAAAGATCTTGATGAACCGGTACAGGGCAAGGAAATAATGGTAGTAGAAGATATTATTGATTCCGGCAAGACGCTTTCCTATCTTTTGACAATGCTGACGGGAAGAAAACCGGCGGGAATCCGTCTCTGCACTCTGCTTGATAAACCGGATCGCCGAGAGGTGGATGTTAAGGTTGATTATGTGGGATTTCAGATTCCGGATTATTTTGTAGTCGGCTGTGGACTGGATTATGACCAGAATTACCGCAACCTTCCTTATGTGGGTGTAGTTGAAGTCTGAACCGTCTGCAGTTGTATTTTGACAAGAACTAAGGAAGATTAAGAGTTGTAAGGAGGAGCAAGGTGAAAAAATCATTCAAGGGATATGGATTTTATATCGTGATTCCTATCATACTGATTCTGATGTATGTCCTGTCGCGATTACAGACGGCATCGGTCAGTGACACATATGAATATGCTGACTTTATTAAAAGTATTGAAGCCGGGGAGGTTAAGTCTGCGGTAATTTCTCAGAATGAAGAGGTACCGACCGGAAAGGTCAGCGCAGCTCTGAAAGGTGATAAATCAGTCAGCTTTTATGTATCAGATGTCAGTAAAATCGTTAAGCTGGTCGTAGATAACAATATTGAATATAATCTGCTGGATGTGTCCAAACCCAGTATTTTTCTGACTACGGTACTTCCGTATCTGCTGGTTTTTGTCGTTATTGTTCTGATGTTTGTCTTTATGACCGGGCAGGCAGCAGGCGGCGGTGGTAATTCCAAGGTAATGAATTTCGGAAAGAGCCGTGCCAAAATGTCAATGGACGAGAAGACAACATTTAAGAATGTTGCAGGACTGCAGGAAGAAAAGGAAGAACTGGAGGAAATCGTCGATTTTCTTAAGGCACCGAAGAAATATACTTCCGTTGGAGCAAGAATCCCGAAAGGAATTCTTCTGGAGGGACCGCCCGGAACCGGCAAGACCTTGCTTGCGAAGGCGATTGCAGGAGAAGCGGGAGTACCGTTCTTTTCCATTTCCGGATCTGATTTTGTTGAAATGTTTGTCGGAGTCGGTGCTTCCAGGGTTCGTGACCTGTTCCTGGAAGCCAAAAAGAATAATCCGTGTATTGTTTTTATTGACGAGATTGATGCAGTAGCGCGCCGCAGAGGCACCGGTATGGGTGGCGGGCATGATGAACGTGAACAGACGCTGAACCAGCTGCTTGTTGAAATGGACGGATTTGGTGCGAACAGCGGTATTATTGTTCTGGCGGCAACTAACCGTGTAGATATTCTTGATCCTGCAATTCTGCGTCCGGGTCGTTTTGACCGGAAAATCATGGTAGGGAGACCGGATGTCAAGGGCAGAGAAGAAATTTTGCAGGTACATGCGAAAGGAAAGCCACTCGGAGAAGATGTCGATCTAAAGCGGGTAGCGCAGACAACCGCCGGTTTCACCGGAGCAGATCTGGAAAGTCTTCTGAACGAAGCAGCAATCAGTGCTGCCAAAGATAACCGTGCATTTATCAGAGACGAAGATATTCGTAAATCTTTTATTAAAGTTGGAATCGGCACCGAGAAGAAAAGCCGGGTGATTACCGATAAAGAGAAACGAATCACCGCTTTCCATGAAGCAGGGCATGCTATCCTGTTTCATGTACTCCCCGATGTGGGACCGGTATATACGGTTTCCATCATCCCGACGGGACTCGGAGCTGCAGGTTATACGATGCCTTTACCGGAGCGTGATGAAATGTTCAGCACACGCGGCAGGATGAGACAGGATATTATCGTATCGCTTGGCGGACGTGTTGCAGAAGAGATGGTTTTTGATGATGTAACAACAGGAGCTTCTCAGGACATTAAGACAGCGACAAAAACGGCACGCAGTATGGTAACCAAATACGGCTTTTCCGACAGTATCGGCATGGTAAATTATGATAATAATGACGATGAGGTATTTATCGGACGGGATCTTGCGCATACAAGAAGCTATAGTGAAGCAGTCGCAGATAAGATTGATGCTGAGGTTAGAAATATTATTGACGAATGCTACGCAGAGGCCAAACGTATCCTGACGCAGAACCTGGATGTTCTGAACAGCTGTGCAGCGCTGCTGATTGAAAAAGAGCGCATTACCCGGGATGAGTTTGAAGGTCTCTTCCATTCAGGGACGGAGACAGTGATTGCAGAAGCTATGTGTGAAAGATGACCTTTTCACACGTAGATTTGTGCCTGCGCGGTGCTTGACACAAAATCAATTATGCACAAAAAGTTGTACAGAAATAGGAATTAGAATGAAAAAAATGACATAAAATGTTAAATGTGAAAAAATGATGAAAACAGGGCGTGTTTTGTACGAAATACACCCTGTTTTTTGTATAATATCACAACTGTGTTGACAAATCCGTCAAAAAAACCCTAGATAAAGAATAATGTTTGTGCACACTTTTCTGCAAACTGCTGATATAATAACTCTCGTAAACCCCAATACATTATATAGTTTTTGCTACACCCCATAAGTAACAAAATACCTTCTCCGAAAAGGGACAGCGCCCCGAAATGCTGTCCCTTTTTGCTTTCTGGGATATGTTGAAAAACATGCAAATGTGTGGTAATATGAAACCGCAAGCGGTTTCAGCAAGTTGTTTCACAACTTGATGTGGCGTGAAAAGCACGCCGAATGATGTGGTAATATGAAACCGCAAGCGGTTTCAGCAAGTTGTTTCACAACTTGATTTAAATAGGTTTCAGTCAAGCGATAAGGACTCAGAGAATATATGGCAGATAATTTAACGTACAATGCAGCTGCAGCCAGACGGATGAAGCAGTTTCTTGACAAAGAAATGAAGAATGGGATTTATCAGAAGAATCTTCCGGATCAATTTGTTCCCGAAGCGGTATTCAGTGACGGAACCATGCAGTTTCGAAATCCACCGGAACCAATGCCTTTTGATAAGGTTCTGATACGGTTAAGAACGGCTGTCTCCAATGTTGATACGGTAACGGTTTCGGTAAATGGTACAATGTTCTTAATGCAAAAAGCGGAATCCGATCCGTTGTTTGATTATTATGAAAAAGCAGTTACTGTAGGAGAGGAAAAAATGAATTATTTTTTCCTGCTGCAGTATAAGCAGGAGACATATTATTACTGCAGGATAGGTACAACAGATCGTAAAACCTGCTTGAAATACCAATTTGCAATCATTCCCGGATATAAGACACCGGACTGGGCAAAGGGTGCGGTCATGTATCAGATTTTTGTAGACCGTTTCTGTAACGGCGATGTCGGAAATGATGTACAGACAAGAGAGTATTATTATCTTGGCGGTTACTCAAAAAGAACGGAACAGTGGGATCAGTATCCGGACGTCGATGGAGTACGTGAGTTTTACGGAGGTGATCTTGCCGGAGTTATTAAGCGGCTTGATTACCTGAAAGAACTGGGAATCGACGCAATCTACCTGAACCCGATCTTTGTTTCTCCATCCAATCATAAATACGACATTCAGGATTATGATTATATAGATCCGCATTTCGGAGTTATCGGCACAGATGGCGGAAGCCTGCTTGAGGAAGGGGAAACACAGAATTCTAAGGCAACGAAATACAGAATCCGGGTCACTGATAAAAGTAACCTTGTCGGTTCGAATCTGGTCTTTACCATTTTGACTCAGGAGGCTCATAAACGGGGGATCAAGGTGATTCTGGACGGCGTTTTCAATCACTGCGGATCCTTTAACAAATGGCTGGATCACGAGGGAATCTATGATGGTACTGAAGGGTATCCTGCCGGAGCATACGAATCGGCAGACAGTCCGTACCGTTCGTTCTTTCGATTTAAGGAGGAGCATTGGCCGAAAAACGAATCATATGATGGCTGGTGGGGACACTTAACACTTCCTAAGCTTAATTACGAGAATTCCCCCGAGCTTGAGTCCTATATTTTAAAAATTGCTTCAAAATGGCTGTCGGCACCGTTCTATACGGATGGCTGGCGGCTGGATGTTGCTGCAGATCTCGGATATTCTCCTGAATATAATCATATTTTTTGGAGAAAGTTTCGCGAGGCTGTAAAGAAAGCGAATCCGGAAGCTTTGATTATTGCGGAGCATTACGGAGACCCGTACAGCTGGCTTCAGGGGAATGAATGGGATTCGGTAATGAACTACGATGCGTTTATGGAGCCTGTAACCTGGTTTCTGACCGGTATGGAGAAACACAGCGACAGCTTTAAGCCGGAGCTGCTGTCAAATTCAGATCATTTTTTTGGATCAATGCAGCATTTTATGACGCGGTTTGAAACGCAGTCCCTGCAGGTGGCAATGAATGAGCTGTCAAACCATGATCATTCCCGTTTTATGACCCGTACCAACCATGTGGTCGGGAGAAGCGCAGGCAGGGGAGCGCAGGCAGCCAATGAGGGAATTCAGCCGGCGGTTATGAGAGAAGCAGTAGTAATACAATTTACCTGGCCGGGAGCACCAACGATTTATTATGGTGATGAAGCGGGAGTCTGTGGCTGGAGTGATCCGGATAACCGAAGAACCTATCCGTGGGGACATGAGGACAAATCGCTGCTGGAATTCCATAGAGAGATAATCCGTCTGCACAAATCATATCAGGCACTAAAGACAGGTTCATTGCTTTTTTTGTATGGAGCTCAGGGCGTTCTGTCCTATGGACGTTTTGATAAAATTGATAAGTTCATTGTAGTGGTGAATAATAATGACTACGAGATAGAAGCAAAGATTCCGGTATGGAGACTTGGAGTTATGGAAAATGAAGCAGTCTGCAGTCTGCTTCGTACAGACGGCAACGGATATGGGTTCGAAGCAAAAATCGATCGTCCAAAGCTTGGGATTCTGACGGTAAAGATGCCACCTGTTTCCGCTGTCATACTGAAGAACCTGTCACCGATGATGACCTGACGGAAGATATAAAGTCTGTTATGTACGAAACAATAAAAAATGAGGATGACATGAAAAATACACATACAGTTTCCGAAGTGCTTCATCTGCTGGATGAGCATTACGGAACAGCAATTGAATGTTATCTGGAACATGACGATGCATGGCAGCTGCTGTTTGCAACCATATTAAGTGCACAATGCACCGATGCAAGAGTCAATCTGGTAACAAAGGAGCTTTACCGCAAATACCCTACGCTGGAAGCATTTGCGGCAGCCGACCTTATGGAGCTGGAACTTGCTATACGCTCCACGGGCTTTTATCATAATAAGGCACAGAACATTATAGCCTGTGCACAAAAGCTGATCCGTGATTTTGACGGAGAAGTGCCTCGAAGTGTAGAGGAACTGATCTCGCTTCCGGGAGTGGGGCGAAAGACTGCCAATGTTATTCGGGGCAATATATATCATGACGCCAGCATAGTTGTGGATACGCATGTAAAGCGTGTATCAAAAAGACTTGGATTTACGGACGAAGAGGATCCCGAAAAGGTAGAGTACGATCTGATGAGAGTGCTTCCAAGAGATCACTGGATTCTTTGGAATCTGCAGATTATTGCACATGGACGTGCGATATGCACCGCAAGAAAACCAGGCTGTGATACCTGCTTTCTTCAGGAGAACTGCCGATTCAGACAAATAAATCCGTAACCGGCGAGGAAGAGCATTTTCTTCGGATTTCCTTTAGGGCTTCCAACAGAGAGGATTTTGTAAGGGTCGTGAGTGTTTCTGTATGAGCAATCAGAGAATCAAGAGACGCAAGATCCTGTTTATCAGCGTATAGTCGGGCAAGCAGCAGAAAATCGTTCCGGATATCGCTGCCGATTTGGACGGCATATTCTAAAACCGTTACAGCGTCGGAGTCCTTTCCGCAGTTATGAAGCAGAACCGCCCAGCGAGAGAGTGCGCGGATTAGAACGATATAGTTCTGGTCATACTGTGAAAGCGCAGGAAGATTTGCCGTACCATAGGCAAGCTTCAGCTCGGTGTTCGTTTTACCGGACAGGTTCAGAATACGTTCACCTGACAGCGTGCGCAGCCGCTGTTCTATTTCGGCGAATTCTTCAGATTCAGGGGTGGCGGAGAAAGGCAGTGTATCAAAAGGAATTGTCAGATAGGAGAGCGCGGAGATGTCCTTCCTGCGAGTACAGTTGGCTTCACGTTCGCGTTCCCAGAAATGATCCGAATCTTTTTTTTGCTGTTTTTCTGATTTCCTCTTTTCATAAGCGATCAAAACGACTATGATAATAAGCAGTCCAAGGATGACAGGCATAATGAAGTCCTTTCGGCCGAACAGGCCGCAAATAATATGAGTGATGCATCTTTGCAGCAAGGCTTCAAAGAATGCAGGAAAGGATGTTATGAATAACAGGAAATTTAAGCGGATATTCTCACTGGTTATTGTTATTGTTCTGATTCTGGCATTGATTATTCCGGTCATAGTAAGTGCGTTTGCATAATTTCAAAACAACAGAATATTCTATCTGAACTATACACAAACTATCCTTAAATGTCAATCGGCTCGGTTGGCGGA
>CAZRRN010000069.1:0-11454 GCA_964602475.1 uncultured Lachnospiraceae bacterium
AGGTGCTTCTTCTTTATCTATTTAATTTTTCCTACAAAAACTTTACCCTAGCTAGTGCTTAATTTACAAAAATAGTTGTCGAAAAAGAAGTTTTGTAATATACTGTTTAAGTTATATCTTTAATACCGTTTATATGCTTGGAATGGTCCGTGGAGGCTTTACTTGAAAAACCATAGAATAATAAAATATATAACTTTGTACTGTCTGGCACTTCTGGTCAGTGCAGGAGTACTTGTGTTTGCAAAGGACGGATTAGATTCGAATCATGCAGCAACAGCTACTCCGTCTGCCCAGATTACCTTAACGGATGTGGTAACACCGACTTTTGAGGCACCGGAGCCGACCAGTGAGCCAAGTCCGACTGCTGAACCTGCAACACCCACTGCACCGCCGACTCCGACAGAAACTATACCGGCAGATGCGTGGGAACAGCTCGGCATTCTGGTTTCTGATGAATGGAAGGAATTGGTCGGAGAACGCTGTATCATTATGGATAAACCGGAAGCTTGTCTGCAGGAAGGTACGGTTGAAACCCTTCTTGAGGATTTGGCAGTAAATCGGAGTATTCGTCTGACCCTTCGCAATTGTGCAGAGACCGAAATTACAGAAGAAAATCTGCAGAGAATTGCCGGGGAGCTTTTTTTTACAGGAGAATCAAAGGAAGGCGACCCCCTGGAAAAGCTGACCATCTATCAAAAGACAGAAGAGGACAAAAGCACAACGCTTGTGTTGGAAATGAAGCTTAACAGTACCTATGTTTACCGTCTGTACGAGACCGAGGAACAGTATTTTATTTCGCTGATTCCGGCTAAACAGGTATACGGTAAAATCATTGTTCTTGATGCAGGACATGGAGGCTGGGACAACGGAACTTCCTCCGCAGACGGAAGATACAGGGAAAAAGACATGAACCTTAGTATCCTTCTGAAGCTGAAAGCGCTTCTCGACCAAGAGGAGGATATAACGGTATACTGTACCAGGACAACAGATTGTTTTATCGCTCTTTCCGATAGAATTGCCCTTGCCAATAATCTGAATGCTGATTTCTTCCTCAGTATACATTGCAATAATGCATATCAGAATCCGAATGCGAACGGAACAGAGGTGCTTTATACAGAATTTCAGAATGACTGGTCCGGAGTAAATTCGAAAAAATTTGCTCAGCTTTGTCTGGAGGAATTAATTTCAGCACTTCAGCTAAGCAATCGTGGATTATTCAAACGGGGAACCAATCTGACAGTTCTGAATGAAGCGAAGGTTCCTGCAGCACTGGCAGAAATCGGATTTATGTCAAACGAAAGTGACCTTCAGGTAATTATCGATGAAAGTAAACAGGAACTGGCTGCAGAAGCGTTGTATAAAGCAGTATTAAAGGCTCTTGAGCTGAAAGGGAACGAATGAAAACAATAATTTTCGCAACGTCTAACGAAGGGAAAATAAAAGAAATACGAGCATTGCTTTCTGACCTTTCCTGCCGTGTGCTGTCGATGAAAGAAGCAGGAGTAGACATTAAGATTGAGGAGAATGGATCGACCTTTGAAGAAAATGCCGTAATAAAAGCAAAAGCAGTATTACAGGCTTATCTTGATAATAAAACCTCTGACACTGAGGAATTTCTTCCGGAAGAAATGCTTGTTGCTCTTGCAGACGATTCCGGACTGGAGGTTGATTATCTTAATAAGGAGCCAGGAATTTATTCTGCACGGTATATGGGTGAGGATACCTCATACGAGGTGAAAAATCAGGCAATTCTTGATCGGTTGAAGGGAGTTTTGGACGAACAGCGAACCGCAAGGTTCGTCTGTGCAATTGCATGTGTTTGGCCGGATGGCCGGACCGAAGTAGTTCGGGATACCATTGAAGGAAGAATCGGGGACAGAATCAGCGGAAGTAACGGTTTTGGCTATGATCCGATTTTTTATGTTCCGGAATATGGCTGTACCAGCGCAGAACTGTCGCCTGAGGAGAAGAACAGAATTAGTCACAGGGCAAAGGCTATCTGCAGAATAAAGGAGTACCTTAGGTGAAAATTCTGGTAATCAGCGATACTCATGGAAAAATATCCAATTTGGAACGTCTTCTGGAGCGTATCCGCCCGATTGATCTTCTGCTGCATCTTGGCGATATCGAAAACGACAAAGAACAGGTAAAACAGCTGGCAGGCTGCCGGGTTGAGGCAGTTTCGGGAAATAACGACTGGCTGGGCAGAGATCCGAGAGAGCTTATTTTGGAGCTTGGCAGGCACCGGATTTTGATGACGCACGGTCATCGCTTTTCTGTGTATTACGGGACAGAACAGCTGAAGGAGCATGCAAGAGAGAATAAAGCAGATGTGGTGATATACGGTCATACGCATATACCTGAGATGGATCTTTCCGGTGATATCTGGGTAATGAATCCGGGCAGTATTTCCTATCCTCGCGGAGGCAGCCGGTATTCATATATTGTGATGGATCTGGATTCAAAAGGAGAACTCCATCCGACGTTGTTCTCGTTATAGTATTCTGTGAATAAAGGGATTGTTGCTTTTGTATTAATTATATATTTAATATGCAAAAATATTAAAAATCGCATAAAAAACAGTTGACATTCTGGAAACCCTAATATATAATATGCTATGCGTCACGCAAAGAGGTGTCTTTCTCCGGAGTAGCGGAAGCGGGGTGTAGCGCAGCTTGGCTAGCGTGCTTGATTTGGGATCAAGAGGTCGCAGGTTCGAATCCTGTCACCCCGATACAAGTTAATATTTTATTATGCGGGTGTAGTTCAATGGTAGAACACTAGCCTTCCAAGCTAGACACGTGGGTTCGATTCCCATCACCCGCTTCTTGAATGTTTATATTCAAGTTGTGTGCTAGTAGCTCAGTTGGATAGAGCAACGGCCTTCTAAGCCGTGTGTCGGGGGTTCGAATCCCTTCTGGCACGTTGGATTCAATTGTATGGTGGATATAGCGCAATTGGTCAGAGCGCCAGATTGTGGTTCTGGAGGTTGAGGGTTCAAGTCCCTCTATCCACCCTAACATTCGCTTATTGCGGACGTTTGAAGTCTTTTGTCAGTAGGCAAAAGACTTTTTTTGAAAGTAAATGTTTTATTGGGCTATCGCCAAGCGGTAAGGCACAGGACTTTGACTCCTGCATTCGCTGGTTCGAATCCAGTTAGCCCAGTTACGCGGATATGGTGGAATTGGCAGACACGCCAGATTTAGGTTCTGGTGCGAGAGCATGCAGGTTCGAGTCCTGTTATCCGCATGAAAAGGGTTCTCCGTACGACAACGACGGAGAACCCTTTTTATTTCACGTTACAGAAAACAGGATTTGAGTCTATTAATCTCATCATCAAACAACAACGCTTCCCGGCTTGACAAGTGCGAGCTACATCTTTATAATTATTTTGTTCGACAGAAGAGAATTAACAGGACACAAATGAATATTTTGGAAGACATCAAACCGTCTGATTGATTTACTTTCAGCAGACAAAGTGAACGCTTTATAAGGAGGAAATATGGCTTGTTTTTTAGTACCTGCAGCTGAAGCACTTGTTACAACAGTGATAAAAAAGGCAGCAAAATCAAAAGAATCGACAGCGTGTACTACAGAGGATTGTATTCAGGAGAATAAGGAGACACGAATACCGTTTTCCAGAAAGCTTGGCTGGCTTACCAATCTGCTCTGTGGCGGATCGGCACTGCTTGCATTTGAACATTTGTGGCACGGAGAGGTAACACCGTGGTTTCCGTTCCTGACAGCAGCGGGTAATACGGCTGATACGGCAGAGATGCTACATGAGATGTCAACGGTCGGAGTTTCCATGGCTGCCCTGATTACGTTTGTCTGGGGTGGTATGCTTGTTGTATCGGGAATAATGGAAAGAAAAGCAGAAAAAGTGCAGCCGGAATCCAAATAACCATCGGCACCTGTTGATTGAATAGGAGGAAACGGCATGACCTTGCTTACTACGGTATTTGCTGCAGTAATCTGTACGGTAATCTGGTACAAGAATGCTCCAAAGAATGAGATGAAGGTTGGAATTCTCTGCTGGCTGTACTGGGGAGCCGCTTTAATGTGGCTGGTGGATGCCATCTTCGAATACGCAGAGCTTGGTGCGGAATATTTTACACCGGCACCGGAAGAAATGCTCAATGATTTTTATCTGGGGCTTTCAGCTGTGGCGCTTGGGCTGGTTATCTGGCTTATCATCGTACTGGTAAAAGACCCAAAGGGTGTAATCAGAGAAGCATTGTTTCATAAAAAATAATTTAACATATGGCGGTTCCTTTGCATTTTTCGGAACCGCCATAAGTTTACAGGCTGATTTTACCGAAGGAAGGGAGCAAGAGATGGAACTTGCAGCTTTTTTTGCAGAGCATCCCAAAGCAGCGATTGCGTTTTCCGGCGGAGTTGATTCTGTTTATCTGCTGTATGCAGCAGTGACCTATGGAAAAGAAATCCATGCATACTATGTAAATTCTGCTTTTCAGCCCACATTTGAACGCAGGGATGCCATACGGGCAGCAAAGGAGCTTGGAGCGGAAATGACAGTGCTTGATCTGGATATTCTGTCCGAGCCGGAGATTACAAGGAACCCTGCCGATCGTTGTTATTACTGTAAAAAGAAAATATTTTCAACGATTTATAAACGTGCAGCTGCGGATGGTTATTCTTTGCTTTTGGACGGAACAAATGCATCCGACGATACGGCAGAACGTCCGGGCATGCGGGCACTTGCCGAACTGGAAGTTCGTTCACCGCTGCGGGAATGTGGACTCAGTAAAACTGAAATCCGTCTGCGCTCAAGAAATGCAGGACTATTTACCTGGGACAAGCCGGCTTATGCCTGTCTGGCGACAAGGATTCCGGCGGGAACCGGGATTACGAAAGAACAGTTACAGAAGACGGAGAAAGCAGAGGAATATCTTACTTCGCTCGGACTATCGGATTTTCGGGTGCGAATATTTGATATGGCTGCAAGAATTCAGGTTACCGAGGCAGATATAGAGCTTGTTATAAGCAACAGAAGAGAGATTCTTGCGGCACTGAAAAAATACTATACAGCAGTAGTTTTGGATCTGGAGGTACGTAATGAACGGTTCGGTAAAACAGTTACTGATGGATGTGAGAGACAAAAAGACAACAGTTGAAGAAGCAGAATTAATTCTGAAGACCGCTCCGTTTGAAGATATCGGGTTCGCAAAGGTGGATCTTCACCGGAAGACCCGGCAGGGAGCCGCAGAAGTAATCTATGGTGCCGGGAAAACACCGGAACAGATCAGTTCTATTATTGAAGTTCTGCAACGAAATCATCAGGAAACGGTTTTAATCACGAGGCTTTCGAAAGAAGCAGCGGAAGTGGTTGGCAGGGAGCTTGAGCTTAAATACTATGCGGATGCCCACATCGGAGTCGTTGGGACAATTCCGGTTCCGGACGGAATCGGTAAAATTGTCGTTGCAACCGGTGGGACAAGTGATATCCCGGTTGCAGAAGAAGCAGCGCTGACGGCAGAGGTTCTCGGAAATGAGGTAATCCGGCTGTATGATGTCGGGGTAGCGGGTCTTCACCGGCTGTTGTCACATCTTGAAGAATTAATGAGTGCCGATGTGATTATTGCCATTGCCGGGATGGAGGGAGCGCTAGCCAGTGTGATCGGTGGGCTGGTCGACTGTCCTGTGATTGCCGTTCCTACAAGCGTCGGTTATGGAGCATCGTTTGGTGGGATGTCCGCGTTGCTGTCGATGCTTAATTCCTGCGCTAGCGGAGTTTCGGTAGTTAATATTGACAATGGTTTTGGAGCAGGATATCTTGCGAGTATGATAAATCATAAAAAGGAGTAAGGAATATGAAAACTCTTTATCTGGACTGCGGAATGGGTGCTGCAGGAGATATGCTGACAGCGGCATTGCTTGAGCTTTTACCGGATCAGGATAATTTTATCGAAGAACTGAATGCTCTTGGAATTCCTGATGTTGTAATAAGAAAAGAAGCTTCAGTAAAATGTGGGATATGCGGAAGTCATATCTGTGTAACCGTAAACGGTGAGGAGGAAGATACCGGGCTGTATCCTCATACCCATCACGAAGAACAGGAACACGGGCACGGGGAGCAAGACAGCAGACAGGAACACTGCCACGGAAACCACCGGCACGAAGACCACGGGCACGAAGAACACTCCCATCATCATAGTGGAATGCAGGATATCAGTCATATTGTTGAAAGGCTTCCATTGTCTGATAAGATACAAAAAGATATTCTGGCGGTTTACAGACTGATTGCGGAAGCAGAGAGTGCTGCACATGGGGTGCCTGTGACGGAAATTCATTTTCATGAGGTCGGAACCATGGATGCAATTGCTGATATTACGGCGGTCTGCATGCTGATGAACCGTCTGGCACCGGAGCAGATAATCGTTTCTCCAATACATGTAGGAAGCGGACATGTGCGCTGCGCACATGGAATCTTGCCGATTCCGGCGCCGGCAACAGCATATATACTGAAGAATGTTCCGATCTACGGCGGCGGAGTGAAGGGCGAACTCTGTACCCCGACCGGTGCGGCGCTGTTGAAATATTTCGCGACCACATTTGCGGATATGCCGGTTATGAAGACCACAGCAATCGGGTATGGAATGGGGAAAAAGGACTTCGAAGCAGCGAACTGTGTCCGGGCTCTGTTCGGAGAGACGGAGGACAATGGGGACTTTATTCTGGAACTCAGATGTAATCTTGATGATATGACAGCAGAAGCAGTCAGCTTTGCCATGGAACGTTTTTTTGAAGCCGGAGCACTTGATGTATACACTGTGCCGGTCTGTATGAAGAAATCGCGTCAGGGAATTCTTCTTTGCGTGATGTGCCAGGAAAATCTCCGGGAACAGATGATTCAACTTTTATTCAAGTATACCTCAACCATCGGAATCCGTGAAAATGTCAGCAGAAGACATGTTATGAAACGGACAATAGATACAGTGGATACAGCATTTGGAACGATCCGCAAAAAAACCTCCGAAGGATATGGAATAAGAAAAGAAAAATATGAATTTGAGGATGTTGCACGAGCGGCAAGGGAACAAAAGCTCAGTCCTGCAGAAGTACTGCGGAGGCTGGAAAATGATTCAAATTGAACCGTCAGCGGCTCAGTAGAACAGTCACGGTATGGGCATGGAGGGAAAAGTGAACGAAGAAGCGTCGTTATATGCAGGCTTACAGAGTCAGCTCGGAGGCGGTTTCTGCACCGTTGAGGACACGGAAGACATGTTCTGGCTGCGTGAAGCCGATGATTATCAAAGTCAGGTTCAGCTTGGAAATGCACGTGCGGGACAATACCGTTTTCGGGAAGCACTGGATGCATATCAAAACGCATTGAAGATCAGAACTGATGACTGGCAGCTCTGGTATCGGATCGGAGGTGCGAACCTCACACTCCGCCGGTTTAAGGAAGCGGTGGAAGCCTATAAGAATTGCCGCATCAGATGTAAGGATGAAAAGAAAACAGCATTTCCGCTCGGAATCAGTGAATATCTTCAGCATAATCCAGCCGCAGCCGCAGCATATTTTGAACGCTGTCTGCCGGATACAGGGGAGATGACCATTGCCGTAATTTACTGGCATACCTTAAGCTGTTACCGTGCAGAAATGCCGCCGGCACTTCTTTCGCAATATGATCCGGAAAGAAATGTCGGTCATCATACGGCATATCGAAATGCTGTAGAACTGTTTGCAGGATATATCACTCCGACTCAGCTTGACACCCGGATAAAAAAAGATGAAAATGTTCTTAACACTGTCATTGCGTTTTACGGAATCAGTGTATATCTGGAAGCACAGAGAAGGAATACAGAAAGCAACGAATACCTTCGGGAACTGATGAAGTATGACAGCGTCTGGCCGTGCATACCGTATCTTGCGGCGTGGAGTGATTTACAACGGAGGGAAGGCTGCACGGAATATGATTATTCATGGAGGCTGGATTGAAAAAGTCATCTGTAAAATTTTATACAGCTCTTACTGTATTCTCCTTGGTCGGGCAGGTTGCCTGGGTTGTGGAGAATATGTATTTTAATGTATTTATCTATAATATGTTTCATGCGACGACAGCAGATATATCACGCATGGTCTTAGCGTCAGCCATAGCGGCAGCAGTCACAACGATTCTGATGGGTGCGTTGTCGGACAAAATCGGAAAGAGAAAGCTTCTTATCTGTCTTGGATATATTCTGTGGGGACTTTCAATCCTGACATTTGCTTTCCTGCGGATGGATGTTCTGACAAGCTTTGTTTCGGAATATCTTGCGGCAGCCTCACTGGGGGTCGGACTAACCATCTTGATGGATTGTGTCATGACCTTCTTTGGCTCGACGGCAAATGATGCCTGTTTCAATGCCTGGCTGACGGATTCCACAGACAGTTCGAACCGCGGACGTGTGGAAGGCATTAATTCCATGATGCCGCTGGTTGCAGTACTTGCGGTATTTGGTGGTTTCATGGCTTTCGATTTGTCACAGCCGGACAGTTGGTCAAGAATTTACATTATTATCGGGGCAGTAGTTACGGTCATCGGTTTTCTTGGGTTTATCCTAATTCGTGAACCTGCGATTACACCACAGAAGGAACCTTATGTCAGAACGGTTGTACACGGTTTTTTACCGTCAGTGATAAAGAAAAACAAAACTCTTTATGCAATTCTGGTCACCTATTCCATATTCGGTATTTCGATTCAGGTATTCATGCCTTATCTGATTCTGTATTATACCGAGGGGCTTCATATGGAGAACTATGTTTTTATCATGGCTCCGGCAATTCTTCTTGCATCGGTACTGACTGCATTTTACGGAAAGCGGTATGACCGGGTACAATTTAAGAAAGCCGTTGTCTGGCCGCTGTTTCTGCTGACCTTTGGATACCTGATTCTTTTTTTCTTTCGTTCGACGGTATTTGTATTCCTTGGTTCACTTTTGATGATGTCAGGTTATCTGTGTGGCTGTGCGGTTTTTGGGGCTGCAATCAGAGATTATACACCGGAAGGAGAAGCGGGACGCTTTCAGGGACCTCGAATTGTATTTCAGGTATTGATTCCCGGCTCTGTCGGACCGGTAATCGGTGCCCGCGTTCTGCAAAACGCAAAGAAGGTTCTTAATTCTGACGGAACTGAATCTTTTATTCCAAACGAGAAAATTTTTCTGGCGGCGCTAATTGTACTGGTATTTGTCGCTGTTGCTCTTATTTTTGTATTCTGTATGCTTAACAGGGAACACTGCAGGCTGCATACCATAGTTTTATCAGCGTCGGAGAACATGAATCAGGTGACGGCTCCCTGGCAGGAGTATCCGCGTCCTCAGATGAGGAGAGAAAGCTATATAAATTTGAATGGAAGCTGGGAATTTGCTGTCTCCGGGAAAGAAACCGAAGAGATTTATCCGGAACGGATTACAGTACCGTTTCCGCCGGAATCGGCATTGTCGGGCATCGAACGCACCCATAGGAACGGACAGTATCTGCATTATAAAAAATGTTTTCCGACACCGGAGAAGCTGTCCGGTAAACGTCTGCTGCTGCACATCGGAGCAGCGGATCAGATTGCACGGGTTTTTATCAACGGAACTTTTGTGACGGAGCATGAGGGCGGCTATCTGCCTATTGATGCAGATATTACAGACCTTGTGAAAGCTGCAGAAAATATTCTTGAGATACATGTTCTGGATGACTATGACAAAACATATCCTTACGGAAAACAGACCAGAAAACCAAAAGGAATGTGGTATACCGGGTTTTCGGGACTATGGAAGACGGTATGGATGGAGGTGGTTCCGGAGCTGTATATAGAGAAGCTTCGATTTACCAATAATGAAAACCAGTTTACAATCACAGTTGACGGCGGAGAACGGCAGAAGACGATCTGCTTTGACGGACGGGAAGAAACATTTACCGGAAGAAGTGCTGTCTTTTCCGTTGAAAATCCGAAACTATGGTCACCGGAAAATCCGTATTTATATGAAATTACCGTAAGCAGCGGAGAAGATACCGTCAGTTCATATTTTGCGCTGAGAATTCTGACCACTGAGGTTGTGGACGGTCACAGCAGACTCTGCCTGAACGGAACACCTTATTTCTTTCATGGGGTTTTGGATCAGGGATACTGGCCGGACGGAATTGTTACCCCACCTGGGGCAGAATGTTTTACAAAGGATATTATGAATATGAAGGAGCTCGGATTCAATACGCTCCGTAAACATATTAAGGTGGAGCCTGAGCTGTTCTATTATGAATGTGACCGTCTTGGAATGATTGTATGGCAGGACATGGTAAATAACGGAACCTATCATTATATACGGGATACCGTGCTTCCGACGTTCGGCTTTTTTCAGAAAAACGATACAAAATTTCGCATTTCAGCAAAGGAAAAGGAGCAGTTTCTGAATTCGACCAGACAAACGGTGGAGCATTTGCAGAATCATCCATGTATCTGTGAATGGACAATATTTAACGAGGGCTGGGGTCAGTTTGACTCTAATGAGGTATACAGAAAGTTTTTAGGATGGGACAGCTCACGGTTTATTGATGTTGCCTCCGGGTGGTTCAGAATGAAACAAAATCCGGTCATGAGCATGCATGTGTATTTTAAGCCGGTACAGCTGCCGGTGACAAAGCATCCCCTGCTACTTACGGAATTCGGAGGATTTGCCTGCAGATGTCCGGGTCATATATGGCGGAAAACAGGCATATATGGATATAAAAGCTGCAGCTCGGAAGAAGAATTTCAAAAGGAACTGAAGATTCTGTATGAACGGGACGTGATTCCTATGGCAGCGAAGGGACTTTGTGCTGCAATTTATACGCAGCTTTCCGATGTAGAAGGAGAAATAAACGGTTTATATACTTACGACCGTGCAGTCTGTAAAGCAGATAAAGAAGAAATGATAATAATCAGTCAATTATTATCAAAATATGCGGAATATAGCTTGACAAAATTATAAAGAAAATATAAACTTGTACGTGAAATTAATATGAAAGGGGGCATACATAATGAAACAAAGAAACATTGTTACCTGTATTATTCTTTCTATCGTTACCTGCGGAATTTACGGAATTTACTGGTTTATTCAGCTGACAAACGATACCAACACTCTGAATGAGGCAGAGGGTACTTCCGGCGGAATGGCTTTTTTACTTACACTCATTACCTGTAATATTTATGGTTTATTCTGGGCTTATAAGCAGGGTGAGAAGATTACTGCGATTAAGGCAAAAAAAGGTCAGCAGGCAAGTAATTTATCAGTTATCTACCTTGTACTGAGCATTTTCGGATTAGGAATCGTAGCTTGGGCTATGATGCAGAATGAACTGAATCAGTATATCCCCGCATAACTTCGCGTGGTAAAAGGGCTGTCCGTTAGGGTAGCCCTTCTTTTTTTTGTTTTTTTATGTTATTCTGCAAAGGGATGAATTATTATCTGATGTTCACAG
>CAZRRN010000070.1:0-11363 GCA_964602475.1 uncultured Lachnospiraceae bacterium
GTCCTGTCTCTATAAGTGAGGCAAGCTCCGTAGTCAGTTGGCGTTCTTTGGAATGGCTGTGGTTCAGAAGGTAAAGCGCACTTTCAGAATCTGTTCGGCTGAATAGTGTTTCATACTCAGCACAGAGCGCAAAGCATTCATTTATCAGAGAGGGATTGCTTTCGTCATAAAGCGATATTTTAATCACTGTATTTAGATAAAAACCACTGAGTGATGAGGTTGGACCGGACGAGACAGAACTTTGTTCACATCCGGTAAATAAAAAAGTAATAAATAATGTCATGAAAAATAAAAAAAAATTTCTTTTCAATGAATATCTATCCGTCCGGCTGAAAATCCTAAATAACATATAAACCTCGGTTTCTTATGGCAGGTGTCAATTTTATGAAAACTGTGTTTATTGTAGCGAAGGATTGAAAAACTGTCAAGGGGATCAAAAACAAGGGCGTATGGAAAGGATAACTTATGAAGCGTGACAAGGGAAGTATTATTGTGGTTACATTTTTAATTATTGCAGTGGTTGCTGTTATCGGTACGATACTGATAAAAAATAATATGAATAAAAAGGAAGGAACCGCACTTGAGGTAGGAACCTATTCAGAGCATGGAATAACGGAAGCGTACCGTATTGAAGACAAAGACGGAAATACAGTTTCTTATGATGTATATATTACCGTCCAGGGGTATCATGGTCCAATTGAAACAAAAATCAAAATAGACGGAGAAGGGACAACACTGGAAACACTTGAGATTATATCTCAGAATGAAACAGAAAATCTTGGTGCCAAAATTACAGAAGCTTCGTTCTTAAGTCAGTTTACCGGTCTGAAGCTTCCGTCATATCTTTCGGGAACAGAAAATGAGAGTGACGAAAAAAATGAAACTGATAATTACTTTGGAAATCTCGGAGAAGGTGCAAAACGAATTGACGGAGTGTATCACGCAGTGAGTGAAGAAGCTTCCAACGGGTATCTTGGAGAAGTTACATTAACAATAGAGAATGGTGAGATTACCGGTGTTATGTGGGATTGTACAGATTCTGAAGGAAATACAAAGCGTGTTCTGTCACAGCAGGGACTCTACAAAATGACAGATGACGGTTTAATCTGGGCAGAACAAGCGGATGCATTGCAGGAGTATGTTGTGGAGCATCAGGGACTTAGCGGACTAAATGAAGATGAGAACGGTAAAACAGATGCGGTATCCGGTGTCAGCATTGGAATTACAGAATTCAGTACTCTGGTCAGAGAGTGCCTGAAACAGGCAGCCGGAGGGGATGAAACAAAACAGGAAGCCGGGGAAGAAACAAATCAAACAGAAGGAGAGGAAACAAAGGAGCAGCAGGGAACAAAGGTAGATGCTGTGTCAGGTGCAACAATATCTTCGAAGGCTGTTGTGAAAGCGGTAAATTTAGCATATGAATTTGTTCAGAAACAATAGATTATTCATTCTGCCAAATAAAAACCGGCAGAACGATTTTCAGACGCATTTTCCTTAAATGCTTGCATTTCTTCTTAAAATGAAATACAGTATAAACGAATCAAAAATAATTCTTATTTGAATGATCAGGAGGATGCAGATGTCAAAAAATATAAAAAATGCAGGAGAGCTGGCTCCTTTACCGGCATACAGTTTTGAATATGAAGAGAACCTGTCAGATATCAAGAGTACGGGAGTGGTGCTTCGTCATAAACAGAGCGGAGCCCGTGTATGTGTTGTCTCAAATGAGGATGACAATAAAGTTTTTTCAATTTCTTTCCGTACGCCGCCGCATGATGATACAGGGGTCGCGCATATTATTGAGCATACCGTATTGTGCGGATCGAAAAAATATCCGGTAAAGGATCCTTTTATAGAGCTTGCCAAGGGTTCTCTGAACACATTTTTGAATGCCATGACTTATCCGGATAAGACGATGTATCCTGTAGCAAGCTGTAATGATACGGACTTTCGGAATCTGATGAATGTATATATGGATGCGGTATTTTATCCTGACATTTACCGACATGAAGAGATTTTTAAGCAGGAAGGCTGGCATTATGAACTTGAGAAAGAGAGCTCTGAGTTAAAACTGAACGGAATCGTATACAGTGAGATGAAAGGAGCTTTCTCCTCTCCGGAACAACAGCTGTTTCGTGAAATACAACACAGCCTTTTTCCGGATACTCCTTATGGTACGGAGTCCGGAGGAAATCCTGATGCAATTCCGAAGCTTACTTATGAACAATTTCTTGATTTTCACAGAGAGTACTATCATCCTTCCAATAGTTTTATTTATCTGTATGGAGATATGGATGTAGAGGAAACACTGGAATTTATGGATCGTGAATACCTGTCGGCATTTTCGGCTCAGCCGGTTGATTCAATTATTCCAGAACAGGACGGAGAAAAGGTTACTGAAGATATCACACAGTTTTATTCAATCGGTTCTGACGAAGAAGAGAAGGACAATACCTATCTGTCCTATAATTTTGTTGCAGGAACCGCATTTGATGTGGAAGAAAATACTGCAATGGAAATATTAAGCACCGTTCTTCTGAAAGCCCCCGGCGCTCCGGTAAAACAGGCTTTGATTGATGCAGGTATAGGTAACGATATCATTTGCATCTATGAGAATGAAATACTGCAGCCGTTTTTCTCAATCATTGCAAAAAATGCAAATACAGAACAGCAGACGGAGTTTATCAGAATTATACGGGAAACAATGGAACAGCTTGCAGAAAGTGGTCTTAAGGAAAAATCCCTGCTTGCGGCAATCAATAACCTGGAATTCCGTTACCGGGAAGGTGATTTCGGGAATTTTCCGAAAGGACTGATGTATGGACTGACAATGCATTCAAGTTGGCTTTATGATGATAAGGCAGCATTCCGGTATATGCACAGAAACGAGATATTTGCTAATCTAAAGAGAAAAATGAAAGAAGGATATTTTGAAAATCTGATACGAAAATATATACTGAATTCCACACATTCCACAAAGCTTGTACTGATTCCAAAGAAGGGATTAACTGCGGAGAAAGAAAAAAAGCTTCAAAAGGAGCTTCAGGAATATAAGAGTACACTTACGAAGAAGGAGCTTGAAGCACTGGTGGAAAATACTTCGGCACTGGTTCGTTATCAGGAAGAACCTTCCACGAAAGAGGCGCTTGAGACAATTCCGCTGTTAAGAAGAGATGAGATCAAAAAGCAGGCGGCGCCAATCTATAACTCAGAACAGACGGCTGCAGGTATTCCTGTTCTTTTTCATGATGTATATACAAACGGAATAGCTTATCTGAAGCTCTTATTTGATCTCAAGGGAATCGAATATGAAGATATTCCGTATTTTGGATTGCTGACTGATGTACTTGGATATATCGATACAGATGAGCATAAATTCCTTGATTTGTCGGATGAAATAAACATTCACACCGGAGGAATCGGTTTTGATTATGCGTCTTATCTGAAATATCAGTTAGCCGGAGAATATCGTCCGATGATGACGGTCAGTGCAAAGCTTTTATATTCTGAATTCAGTGAAGCATTTCGTCTGATCGATGAAATCCTGTTCCATTCGAAGTTTGATGACACAAAACGCCTGAATGAGATTATAGGAGAGGTTCGTTCCAGAATTCAGATGAAGATGAATTCCAGTGGGCACACGGTCGCACTTGGAAGGAGTCGTTCCTATCATACACAGAGTGGTGTTTTTTCAGAGAAAATATCTGGAATAGATTACTACCGGTTTATTGATCTCTGCTACCGGGAATTTGAACAGCGTAAGGAAGATATTGTTGCAGGTCTTAAAAGAGTACAAAAGAACTTGTTTTATCGTGGGAATATGATGGTAAGTCTGACTTCTGATGAAGAAGGAAATAAACAGTTTGCTTCGGAATTCACTATGTTTGCAGAAAAAATGCCTGCATCCGGTACCTACGGCGGAACTGCAAAGGATATTTTATATCCATATAATCCTAAAAACGAAGCCTTCCGTTATGCCGGCCAGGTTCAATATGCTGCATGTACGGGTAATTTTATTGAGGCAGGTTATCATTTATCAGGAGCACTTAGCGTACTTCGCTCCATTATGAGCTATGAATATCTCTGGCAGAATGTTCGGGTGAAGGGTGGCGCATATGGATGTATGTGCAACTTCGGGGCCTTTGACGGTACCGGATTCTTTGTGTCCTATCGGGATCCGAATCTTCGCGAAACCTATGATGTATATAAGAAAGCAACGGATTATATCAAAAATTTCAAAGCCGATGAACGGGAAATGACAAAGTATATCATCGGGACAATGAGCAATGAAGATACTCCGATGACTCCGATGCAGAAGGGAGAACGATCTCTTTTGGTTTACTTCAGCGGTCTGACAAAGAATCAGATTCAGAAGACAAGAGATGAGATTCTTTCAGCTACTGTAGAGGATATTCGCGAGACTGCCGGGATAATTGAAGCAATTGTTGCAGCAGATTACAGATGTACGCTGGGTAATGAGAATAAATTAAGCGAATGTGCAGATTTGTTCAGCGAAATACAGCCTCTGCTGCTACAAAAATAAACTGTAAGAAACGGAGCCATTATGCCACAGAAGAAAATATATAGATCCGGCTTTGCCACTTTGATTGGGCGTCCGAATGTGGGGAAATCCACACTGATGAACCAGCTGATTGGACAAAAGATTGCAATTACGTCGGATAAGCCGCAGACCACACGGAACAGGATTCAGACTGTATATACGGAAGAACGGGGACAGATTATTTTTCTGGATACTCCGGGAATTCATAAAGCAAAAAATAAACTGGGCGAATATATGGTGAATATTGCGGAGCATACTCTTTCGGAGGTCGATGTAATACTGTGGCTTGTGGAGCCTGCAACATTTATCGGAGCCGGAGAACAGCACATTGCTCAGGTTCTGGCAGGAACCGACACACCTGTGATACTTGTAATAAATAAAATCGACACTGTAAAAAAAGAAGATTTACTAAAGATCATAGCAGCATATAAGGATATTCATAAATTTGCGGATATTGTACCGGTATCTGCCTTAAAGGGAGAGAACAAACAGGTACTGATTGACGTAATTTACAAATATCTTCCGGAAGGACCGATGTATTACGACGAGGATACTGTCACGGACCAGCCGGAACGCCAGATTACAGCAGAGTTAATCCGTGAAAAAGCACTTCGCCTGCTGAAGGATGAGATTCCGCATGGAATCGCAATTGTAATTGATAAAATGAAAGAACGTCCGGACGGAAAGCTGATGGATATCGAGGCGACGATTATCTGTGAACGGGATACTCACAAGGGCATTATAATCGGAAAACAAGGTGCAATGCTGAAAAAAATCGGAACCTCAGCCCGTACAGAAATTCAAAATCTGCTCGGGATTAAGGTGAACCTGCAGCTATGGGTGAAGATAAAAAAGGACTGGAGAGACAGCGAAGTACAACTGAAGAATTTTGGTTACCGGGAGGAATAAAGACGCTCCGGCTGGAGATGCTATCATCATACAAAGGATTCGTATGACACCTGAAATGAACATTGTTGTCATTAACGGTGTCAGCGAGGAGTGTGCAGGCACATTCTTGATGAACTGGCAGAGTATTTAAAGCAGCCAAAGAAACAGGGGGTGTTATATGGTGTCACAGGAGCTATGGGGTGAATTTGAGCGGACAGGAAGTATAAGTGCATATCTAAACTATGTATTAAATAACCACAACGGGTACACATGTCATATGAAATGTCAGGACGGAAGTGAAGAGCTGTCGGCAACTTGTCAGACAACAGAAGAGGAATCAGCGCAGAATGAGGGACGGAATTACAGTGACGGGAATTGTTCTTTCCGTTATGCCGATCGGAGAATATGACCGAAGAATCAGTCTTCTGACAAAGGAACGTGGAAAATTGTCGGTATTTGCAAAAGGCGCGCGGAAACCAAGCAGCGCCTTAATTGCGTGTACACAGACATTCACCTTTGGAAAATTCACTGTTTATCCCGGAAAATCTGCTTATAATCTGATCAGTGCAGATATAACTAATTATTTTTCGGAACTGCGTGACAACTATGAATGGATTTACCGGGGGATGTACTTTTGTGAGTTCGCAGAGTATTACACGCAGGAGGGGAATGACGAAACAGAAGTTCTGAAACTTTTATACATATCACTGCGTGCACTGAGTAATCAAAGGCTTGAGCCAAATCTGATCCGTGCTGTTTACGACCTGAGAATGATTGTAATAGAAGGAGAAGGTCCACAGATCAGTGAATGTGTTAAATGCGGATGCCGGATGGAACAATCAGAGGAATTGCCGGAACGGCTCTCATTCAGTGTACGTCTTGGCGGCTTGCTCTGTGGTGCCTGTACTGACTGGGATAAAGAGAGTGTACAGATTCACCGCGGAACAGTATATGCGCTTCGTTTTATCTGTTCGGCACCGTATGAAAAGCTGTTTTCATTCACACTTGCTCCGGATAATCTTTCTGAGCTGGTATTGCTGGTAAACAGATATCGCAAAGCTTACGTCGGGCACACCATGAAATCTGAAGAGCTTTATTAAGCTGATAATGTGGCTACTAATTTGTCCAGGATGAATATCATCAGAAAAAGAAGCATAAAGACACAAAAAAGACGACAAAGAAAAAGTGCTTGAAAAATACAGAGTTAGCGTTTACAATACATATCAATACGGCAACGGAAGAATAAGGAGGAAAGAAATCATGGAAAAGACAATGGACAAGATTGTCGCATTGGCTAAAGCAAGAGGCTTTGTATATCCGGGTTCGGAGATCTACGGAGGACTTGCAAACTCATGGGATTACGGAAATCTCGGAGTGGAATTAAAGAATAATATAAAAAAAGCATGGTGGAAAAAATTTGTTCAGGAGAACCCATACAATGTCGGACTTGATTCTGCGATTCTGATGAATCCTCAGACATGGATTGCTTCCGGGCATCTAGGAAGCTTTTCTGATCCACTGATGGATTGTAAGGAATGCCATGAGCGCTTTCGTGCAGATAAACTGATTGAGGATTATGCAAATGAAAAAGGAATTACATTTGATACTGCAGTTGATGCATGGACTCAGGAACAAATGAAGCAGTATATTGATGAGAATCATATTGACTGTCCTTCCTGCGGAAAACATAACTTTACAGATATCCGTCAATTTAACTTGATGTTCAAAACCTTTATGGGAGTTACCGAGGATGCGAAGAACACAGTATATCTTCGTCCGGAGACGGCACAGGGAATATTTGTAAACTTTAGAAATGTACAGAGAACCTCAAGAAAGAAGATTCCGTTTGGAATCGGACAGATCGGGAAATCTTTTCGTAATGAGATTACCCCCGGCAACTTTATTTTTCGAATACGTGAATTTGAACAGATGGAGCTGGAGTTCTTCTGTGAACCTGATACGGATCTTGAATGGTTTGCATATTGGAAGCAGTATTGCATCAACTGGCTGAAGTCTCTTGGTATGAAAGAAGAAGATATGCGTGTACGTGACCACGATCCGGAGGAGCTTTCCTTTTATTCCAAGGCAACCACAGATATTGAGTATATGTTCCCGTTTGGCTGGGGAGAGCTTTGGGGAATTGCTGACCGTACCGATTATGATTTAACACAGCATCAGAATGTATCAAAAGAGGATTTGAGCTATTTTGATGATGAAAAGGGTGTTCGTTATGTTCCTTACGTTGTTGAACCGTCACTTGGAGCAGATCGTGTATTCCTTGCTTTCCTCTGCGGAGCATATGATGAGGAAGAAATAGCAGAGGGTGATGTTCGTACGGTTCTTCATTTCCACCCGACGCTGGCTCCGGTGAAGATTGGAGTATTTCCGCTTTCAAAGAAACTGAATGAAGGTGCGGAGAAGATTTATACCGAGTTGTCTAAGTATTATAACTGTGAATTTGATGATCGTGGTAATATTGGCAAGAGATACCGCAGACAGGATGAAATCGGAACACCGTTCTGTATCACCTATGATTTCGAGTCTGAGAATGACGGAGCCGTTACAGTACGAGACCGCGATACAATGGAGCAGGAACGGGTAAAAATCGAAGAATTAAAAGCTTATTTTGATAAAAAGCTGGAATTTTAAGAATATTTATTAAATTAACAGAAAGGTTGCGGATTCATAAGCAACCTTTTTTGTTTTGAAAGCACTTTCATTATAAAAAATGCTTGCATTGAGGATTCAATATGCTATAATTTTTATGGCGGCTCTACGGGGCGTTTTTTTCTTTTGCTTATGATTTCATAATATGCGTACTTTACAAGGCATCTTTCGCGAACGTGTATTCTGGTCAACGTAAAGGGGATAGTGGATCATAGCATAGTTGATGATTCTTTGCTTTGAATATATAGGGAACAGTTCGGTGGAACGTATTCCTAGAGCCAAATAAATTCAGGAGGATACAAAATGGCAGCAAAGTGGGTATATCTATTCAGAGAGGGAAATGCAGATATGCGGAATCTTCTCGGAGGTAAGGGTGCCAATTTAGCAGAGATGACAAACCTCGGTTTACCAATCCCTCAGGGCTTCACTGTGACGACAGAAGCATGTACGGATTATTACGATCAGGGGAAGAAGATTTCGGAGGAAATTAAAGGCCAGATCTTTGATGCATTAAAGATATTAGAAAACGAGCAGGGAAAGAAGTTCGGAGATAACGCGGATCCGCTGCTGGTATCGGTACGTTCCGGTGCACGCGCATCCATGCCGGGTATGATGGATACGATTCTTAATCTTGGACTGAATGATGAGGCAGTGGAAGGCTTTGCGATTAAGACCGGCAATCCGAGATTTGCATATGATTCCTATCGCAGATTTATTCAGATGTTTTCCGATGTAGTTATGGAAATGAGCAAGACATTCTTTGAAGGAATTCTTACCGATATTAAAGAAGCTAAGGGAGCAAAATACGACACAGATCTGACTGCAGAGGATTTGAAAGAGGTTATTAAGAAATATAAAGCAATTTATAAAGAAAAAATGGGAGAAGAATTTCCTCAGGATCCAAAGATTCAGCTGATGGAAGCAGTGAAAGCCGTATTTCGTTCCTGGGACAACCCTCGTGCTATTGTTTATCGCCGGATGAATGATATCCCGGGAGACTGGGGAACCGCAGTTAATGTTCAGGCGATGGTATTCGGAAATAAAGGAAATACTTCCGGAACCGGTGTTGCTTTTACAAGAAATCCTTCTACCGGTGCAAAAGGAATCTATGGTGAATATCTGATTAATGCGCAGGGTGAGGATGTTGTAGCAGGAATCCGTACACCGCAGCCGATTACGAAGCTTGCTGAGGATCTTCCGGAAGCATATCAGCAGTTTATTGAAATTGCAAAAAAACTTGAAGACCACTATCGTGATATGCAGGATATGGAATTTACGATTCAAGAGGGAAAGCTGTACTTTCTTCAGACCAGAAACGGCAAGAGAACCGCACAGGCAGCGTTAAAGATTGCATGTGATCTCGTAGATGAAGGTATGATTACTCCGGAACAGGCCGTTATGAGAATCGAGGCTAAATCGCTTGATCAGGTGCTTCATCCGAATTTTGATACAAAAGCACTGAAGGATGGCAAGGTAATCGGTACCGGTCTCGCAGCTTCCCCGGGAGCGGCAGCCGGTAAGGTGTATTTTAATGCAGAGGATGCCAAAAAGCATCACGAAGAAGGCGAAAGAGTTATTCTTGTCCGCCTTGAGACCTCTCCGGAAGATATCGAAGGAATGCATGCTTCACAGGGCGTTCTTACAGTACATGGCGGTATGACCTCCCATGCAGCTGTTGTTGCGCGTGGTATGGGAACCTGCTGTGTCTCCGGATGTGGTGATATAAAGATTGACGAAGAAGCAAGAGAGTTTACACTCGGTGGCGAGAAAATTGTCGAAGGAGATTATATTTCACTCGATGGTTCAACCGGTAAGATTTATCTTGGAGATATCAGAACGGTAGAAGCTGCTATCAGCGGTGACTTTGACCGTATTATGAAATGGGCAGATGATGCACGTGTATTGCAGGTAAGAACCAATGCGGATACGCCGAAGGATGCAGCAAATGCAGTTAAATACGGCGCAGAAGGTATCGGGCTTTGCCGTACCGAGCATATGTTCTTTGATCCGGAAAGAATACCGAAGATTCGTAAGATGATTCTCTCTAAGAGTGTAGAAGCAAGAGAAGAGGCACTTACTGAACTGATCCCTTATCAGAAGAGTGATTTTAAGGGCTTATATGAGGTAATGGAAGGCAGACCGGTTACGATTCGTTTTCTGGATCCGCCGCTTCATGAGTTTGTTCCGACGGAAGAAGACGATATTGTTGCACTTGCAAAAGATATGCATATGTCTGTCGACGAAGTTAAGGCAACCTGTAATTCTCTTCATGAATTTAATCCAATGATGGGTCATCGTGGATGTCGTCTGTCCGTTACCTATCCGGAAATAGCAAAAATGCAGACCCGTGCCGTAATGGAGGCAGCAATTGAAGTTCGCGAAGAAAAGGGATACGATGTTATTCCTGAAATAATGATTCCTCTGATTGGTGACAAAAAAGAACTGAAGTTTGTCAAAGACGTTGTTGTAGAAGCTGCGGAGAAAGTGAAAGCAGAAAGAAAATCAGCAATCCAGTACCATATCGGTACCATGATTGAGATTCCCCGTGCAGCGTTGCTTGCCGATGAGATTGCAGAAGAAGCAGAATTCTTCTCTTTTGGAACCAATGACCTGACTCAGATGACATTTGGCTTTTCGCGTGATGACGCTGGTAAATTCCTTGATGTTTATTATAAGAGCAAGATTTATGAATCAGATCCTTTTGCACGTCTTGATCAGAACGGAGTAGGACAGCTTGTGAAGATGGCTGCAGAAAAGGGACGTAAGACCCGTCCGAACATTAAGCTCGGAATCTGCGGAGAGCATGGAGGCGATCCTTCTTCTATAGAATTCTGCCACAAGGTTGGACTGACATATGTGTCCTGTTCACCGTTCCGTGTACCGATTGCCAGACTTGCCGCTGCTCAGGCTGCAATCAACAGTAGATAGTACATTCAAACTTAAGTACACTTTACACCTTGATTATAACAAGGCTCTGGCCTTTAGAAAGGCTCGTGATAGCTACTTGAGAATGGTGCAGTGGAAGGATATTGAAGTTGTAGTTTATATCATTTAATCATTAAGCGCTCTATCAGAGATGGTAGAGCGCTTGTTTTCTTTTCTAGACTGTAGATACATGAGTTACAGTTACAGAAAATCCGCCCAAAACGCAAATGTCTAAGTAATGTCTAAGCAATGTCTAAGTAATGTCCAAGTGCTAGGGTAAAGTTTTTGTAGGAAAAATTAAATAGATAAAGAAGAAGCACCT
>CAZRRN010000071.1:0-10670 GCA_964602475.1 uncultured Lachnospiraceae bacterium
GCTCCTGTATTGCCTTGAACATGCCGGTCTTACCGCCTTTGTCACTGACACCAAGCCTCTCCAGTTTCTTATCCATTGCCATCACTTCCTTCTTCCAATTTTTGCATTGCTGTTTCTAGCTTATTTTTCCAATCCTCATATTCTTGTGGATATAAACTGACAAGTTGCTCCACCATTTCTTTAAGCGCGCCTTTTTGGTCATCATCGTTTTTTATGGTATCAATATAAAAACCAGAGGTATCTTCTACATCGTTTTCATCCTCTGTCATAAAATCTATCTGCCCTCCACGGGCATCCATCAAATATTTAAATAAATACGAAAAATCTCTCATATTAGCGGCTAGATAACCTTTTGTCATAGCCATTATGCAATCGACCTTTTCATCCAAAACATCTCGTATCAGCCGTAGCATTTCCTTTCGCTTAAAGATTTCTTTATTGCCTGTGATATCTACATACACACCAACATATTCAAAGATATCTGATTCTGCGAACATCTCCTGATAGTACCTTTGATGGTATGGCATTGCTGCCTCTTTTCGTTTTTCCCATAATTTTGCCAACTTAACATACCCAGCAACCTTTATCTTTTCCATTTACTCATCTTCCTTTACATCAGCCATTGCCCAGAACCACTGTCCTTGCTTTCTGATGGATTTAATTCCTATGATTTTCTTAACACGCTTCAATGATTTAATGCTAATTCCCATTTCTACAAAAGCGCTCTGTATCTCTGTTGCCTTAACAGGTCCATTAATAAGTTTTTCTTTTAGAAGGCCTGCTATCATCTCATCTTTGGATTGTGCCTTTACATCCCCGGAACTAATCATCTCACTCCAAGTAGCTTCACCAAACTCCTCTGATGTTCCAAGCCACTGAAATCCTGTCTTTGCATCCAAATCAAATCCAAAATCTTCACCCTTTGGTGCAAGACTGCTCTTGATATGTTTTACATATCTTGCAGTAGAATCATCATCAACACGATAAACTTGAAGAACACTTCTAGCGGCCGCCACTAAATCAATCGAGCCAAGACCTCTATATAAATCTCGCTGATTTTCCTTCTTGGTCATATGACCGATTAATAGGCACCTGTTTTCTTTGGAGCATTTGCTTGGATGTCCTTTTTTACCGACTTTCCAGCTTTTCTTACAGCTGTTTTCATATCGGCAGTTTCCCACTGCTTTATCTGTGGTCATGTTCATGATGAACTGATTATCGAATGTAGTAAGGATGTTTCGCTTGAAGCAATATGCGAACAGATGGGAAGAACACCACCTTGGATCAAAGGACTTCTCCTTCGCGCAGATGGTTACGAATGTGATTTTTATAAGAAAGATTAAAATATGGCACCATAGGGATGCGCTCTTCCCTACGGTGCCATATTCATTATCTGTACATCTTTACAATCTTATCAAGCAACTGTAATGCCTCTTCACGATACACATCGTTGTACTGATTCTTATAGCTACGGTGATTCGCTTATTCTGCCATATTTGCCGTACATTCTCTGTTATTCCAGCATGGTAAAGTACCGTTCAATTGCTTCCCGCAGGCTTTCCGGAAGATCCTGCTCCGTAAGCTCCTGCATCGCACGGTTAAAATACTCCTCATAGACATCGGAGTATGGAACCCGTCCGTCTGCGCTCTCACTATCCTCACCTTCGGTTTCATCTGAAGTCTCGTCGGGAGTCTCCTCTGGTTGGGAATCAGGATCATAGATATATTCCGCTTCTTCTCCCTCACCCTCCGGCATTTCTCCTTCCGGAGGCTCGCCATCCGGTTGTTCTCCATTGGGTGGTTCCTCACCTTCCGGTGGTTCCTCGCCCTCCGGTGGTTCCTCGCCTTCCGGTGGCTCTTCCCCTTCCTGCTGCTCTTCGCCTTCTTCAGGAACAGCTTCTGCTTAAGAGTACGATTATAACTCCTGCTGCCAGCGCACAGTTGGCACTAAGCAGCAGACTTTTAAGAATTCCTTCGGCTGCCAGCTTTCTGCGAAACCGGGCCGTCAGTTTATTGTAGCTGTTATCTTTCATTCTGATCCTCATGTCGAAATGTAATTTAGCAGGTCTTCATAAAGTCATTTATGAAAAAGCTCTCCCTGCGGCTTTCTTTCATTAATCATGAGGGTTGCTTGTGTCGATTTTGTGAAGAATCGGCAGTTGCGTAAAATTTTATGATTACAGAAAGGAGCTGTACAGCTCCTTCCTGTACAGCTCCTTTTATGTATTTCTAATCAGTACCTGTTGTCAAAGACTCTCGTTGACTTCTTCTCACTTCTCGGAAGCTCCCCAAGTTCGACAACCTTCACAACCGGAGTAAGTCCGATTCTGCTCTTGAACTTCTCACTCAGTTCCATCTCAAGCTCGTATTTATTGGCATGCTTATTTGCTTCTACAAACAGCGTCAGAATATCCTTGCCGTCAATGTGGTCAATCATTATCTGGAATTCACTGGAGGCACCTTCAATCTCCTTCAGCAGATCGTCTACCTGACTTGGGAAAATGTTGACACCCTTGACCTTAATCATATCGTCGGTACGTCCGATAATCGTGTCGATGCGAGGGTATTTTGAACCGCATGGACATTCTCCTACCAGCTTTCTGGACAAATCATGTGTCCGGTAGCGAATCAGCGGTGCGCCCTGTTTCTTCAGTGTTGTGATGACAATCTCACCGATTTCACCGTCCGGGACCGGTTCTCCGGTCTTCGGATTGACGATTTCTATATAAACATAATCATCCCAGTAATGCATTCCGTTCTCGTAATCACAGCTGATGGCAATTCCCGGTCCGTAGACCTCAGTCAGTCCGTAGATATCATAGAGGGAGACCCCGAGTTCCTTGGCAATCCGGTTTCTCATCTTCTCGCCCCAGCGTTCCGATCCGATTACTCCCTTACGGAGCTTCAGCTTGTCGCCGATACCGCGTTTTGCAATTTCTTCTGCCAGAAGAAGAGCATAGGAAGAGGTCGCACAGAGCACGGTGGAACCCATGTCCTGCATCATTCTCAGCTGTTTGTCGGTATTACCGGGTCCCATTGGAATGGTCATGGCCCCAAGGCGCTCCGCTCCAAGCTGGAATCCGATTCCGGCCGTCCAGAGTCCGTAGCCGGGTGTAATGTGAATCCGGTCAAGCTTCGTAACGCCTGCCATTTCATAGCAGCGTGCAAACTGAATCGCCCAGTCGGTCACATCCTGTTGAGTATATGGTATGATCACGGGAGTTCCGGTCGTTCCCGAGGAGGAATGGATTCGGACGATTTCCTCTTCCGGTACCGCCATCAGCCCGAGCGGATAAGCTTCCCGCAGATCTCCCTTCCAGGTAAACGGAAGTGTCTGAAAATCCTCCGGGGTTCGGATTCCTTCTACATCAATTCCTTCCAGTTTCTTTTTGTAGAAGCAGTCGCGTTTGGTCAGCCGTAACAGTTGTTCCTTAATCTGTTGAAATTGTTCATCTTTCATTTCGGTTGATTCTCCTTCTCTTTCGTATTCCGGTTTTTATCCTTCCATTCCAAGCCTTAGAGCCCTGATATTGAGCTCATGATGTTTTTCCGGTAAGCGTGCTAAAAGTGCCGTTCTGATTTCTTCCTCATTGACCTCCAGTGCTCCGCTTCTTATCGCTGCACCAAGCAGAATCACATTCATTACTTTTGTGGAACCGCATTCCGCACACAGCGCATCCGTATCCAGAACAATCAGTCTTGCGACCTTTTTCTGCAGATATTCAATCATATCGGTTCCATTATAATCCGAACCCTTCAAAGCTGCGGTCACAGGCATAACCGGACGGCTGCTGACAACAACGGTTCCTCCATCCTTCAGATACGGAAGATTGCGAACTGCTTCAGCAGGTTCAAAGGCAATCAAAAGATCTGCTCCCTTCATGGGAATCAGCGGTGAATGTATTGTCTGTCCTGTTCTTACATGTGATACAACTGAACCGCCTCGCTGTGCCATGCCGATGGTCTCTGTTGTCTTGACATTTTCACCTTTGGCAATTGCCGCTGCCGCAAGTACCTTGGCCGCCAGAACCGTGCCCTGACCACCGACTCCGCAGAGCAGGTAATTTCGGCCGGTCTGCTGTAATGCAGACGCGTCTGCCTGGTCAGCAGCAATTCCGTTCCCGACTGCTTTTGCTCCCTGTTTATCTGTCTTTCCCGGTTCATCGGCTCCTTCCGGCTTATCTGTATCGATTTGCCCTGATACTTTTTCTCCGTCCGGCTGCCCAGCTGCCGTTCCCGCTCCAATACCTGATGCCCTGTCAGCAGATGTTCCCGCTGCCGCGTATGTTCCGGTATCCTCACTCTCTTTTTCGATTGCATTGACCGGACAGACAAATTCGCATAATGAGCAGCCAAAGCACAAAGTCGGGTCGATAAACGGACGTCCGTCACGCAGTACGATTCCCGGGCATCCAAGTTCTCTGATACATTTTTTACATCCGATGCACAGGTCCTTTCGAATTACAACCCGTTGTTTTGGCTTGGAAACCGCGATGCAGGGTGATTGGAATATTATGACCTTGACTCCGGGAAGCTCTGCCATCTTCTTCACTGTATCAACGGCAGTATCCAGTTCCAGCGGATTGATGCATACAATCTGTTCGACACCCATCCCGCGCAGTACCTGTTCCGGATTGATTTTCTTAGCGATATCGCCCATCATGGTAACTCCCGTGCCCGGATGCGGCTGGTGTCCGGTCATTGCCGTAGTGGAATTATCCAGAAGAATGATAGTGACATTTGCCTGATTGTATAATGCATTGACTACTCCGGTCATTCCCGAAGCAAAGAAGGTGGAATCACCGATAAATGCAAAGCTGTATACATCCGGTTCTACCCGGGTAAAGCCCTGCGAAATCGTAACTCCCGCGCCCATACAGAGGCAGGTATCAACCATATCAAGAGGCATTGCATTCCCAAGTGTATAACAGCCGATATCTCCGCAGAATCTAGTCTTTTTCCCGGTCATTGCCTTCTTGACCGCGTAGAACGAAGCACGGTGCGGACATCCTGCACAGAGCACAGGCGGTCGTGCCGGAAGTTCGGGAAGAGTTTCCTTTGCTGAAGCCTCGGCAGTTTCTGCCGCCTTTCCTGCAACGGGTTCGATCGCACTGATTCCGAGTATATCAATTCTGGAACCTTGCTGTTCAGAATCATTTGCTGCAAATTCATTGATTGCATTCTCGGTCTGTGCTACGGAATTCTCTCCGGCGACAGCGATATGCCCGGTCAGCTTACCGTACACTCTTGTCTCCAGATGATATTTGCCACAGAGCTGCAGCAGTGCTTCCTCTAGCACCGGATCCAGTTCTTCAATGACCAGAACCTCCGTGACGCCATTTAAGAATTCCAGCACCAGACGTTCCGGAAATGCATTTGCAGTTGCAAGCTTCAGCACCCGGATATCTCCAGCTCCGGTTTCCTTTACTCTGCCGCTGTTCAATGCTTCCATAACATATTCATAGCTGATCCCGCCGGTCAGAATTCCGCGGACTCCGTTCCCTGTTCTTTTATTGAACCGGTAATCAGAAAAATCTTCTGAAATCAGCTTCATATTATCTTCCAGTTTTTTGTGATTCGCATTCGACAGCCTTGGGAAAATGACCCATTTGGAAGCATCCTTAACAAAGCCTTCCGCATTGTGTGACAGACGCTCTTCTGAAACCGGAATGGTTTCATAACCGTGACAGACTCTGGTGGTCGGCCGGAAGAATACCGGAACATGATACTTTTCCGAGTATTCAAAAGCATCTCCAATCATCTCATAGGCTTCTCTCGGGGATGACGGATCAAATACCATCATTTTGGCATAGTGTGCAAAGTGTCTTGTGTCCTGCTCGGTCTGTGAGGAAATCGGACCCGGATCATCTGCAACCACGATGACCATTCCGCCCTTCACTCCGACATAGTTAACACACATAAGCGGGTCGGAAGCAACATTTAAGCCTACCTGCTTCATTGTCACCATAACTCTGGCTCCCGCATAAGCTGCCCCCGCCGCTGTCTCCAGTGCCGCTTTCTCATTCACCGACCACTCTACATACACATCGCCCGGATTGTTCTTCGCTACCGTCTCAAGAACCTCTGTTGACGGTGTTCCGGGATACCCTGCAACCAGATTCACTCCGGCACGGATTGCACCGAGTGCAATTGCTTCATTTCCCATAACCAGTTGATACTTCATTAACAACCTCTTTTCTCTGTTCCCGGATCATACAGTACTGCTTTAGTCCGAAATGCTTTTCTACTACCTCATATAGTTCAAATCCAAAATGCTGATACATGCTGACATTTTTCTCGTTGTGAGTTTCCAGAGAAATCATCAGCCGGTGTGCATCAGCGTAACGAATTACTTCATCTACCAGCCTTCCGGCTATATTTTTATGCTGCATATCAGGTGAAACCGCAAGATAGATAATATGAATACGGTTCTGTTCCGGAAGTTCATCCGCCCAGGAGGAATCCAGATATTCTTTTCCCTGAATAAAATTAGCCAGTGTTTTGAAGCTCGGGTCTTCTTTGATCAGACATTCATCGGTCTTTAGATTAGCAAGAAATTCCACGATATTATATATCGCGTGGTTATATGCTTCCGATTCATCGGAAACAACCAAAATTGAGTTAAGTTCCGGACTGTCGGAAAATATTTCACAGGTAGCAAACATTTCCTCCAGATCACATTGAAACAGCTCCGGGAGGAGCCGTTTTCGCAGATCCTCTTCCGGAATCAAGCGGCAGTACAGAGGATCTTCAGCAAAGCATTTCGTCAGGATTTCGTTTAGTTTCTTAAAGTCTTTCTTCGATGTTCGGTATAATGAATCACTGTCCATAATAACTTTCCTTTATTTAATTAATTGCGCCCGCCGTAACGGACAATACGCTAGGGAAAGAATACCTCATTCCGTTCACCGCGTCAAGTAGGGACTTCATCATTCCCTGCCTTATTATTCTGATGATCGGTCGGTGAAATCCCTTCAACCTTTTTAAAGACCTTACTGAAATAAAATGCGCTTTCAAAGCCAAGCATATCCGCCACCTCATAGACCTTGTACGTTCCTTCGGAAAGCAGCTTTTTGGCTTCTTCAATCTTCAGATAGGTCACATATTCATTGAATCCCATATCGTTGTATTTCCGGAACAACTGGCTTAGGTAATTGGGACTGATACTGTAGCTGTTCGCGGCATCATTCAGCGTCAGCCGCTCTCTGATGTGCGCGGTTATGTATTTTTTCACCTGTACTACAATGTGATTCTTGTGATCCTTGTTTCTTTCCCTGAAATACGCACAGAGCGAATCCCGGAACACTGTCAGCCAGTCGATAATCTGAGCCATATTATTTTTCCTGTATATTGAGCGGTAGCTGTCCTGATCCTCCTTAAAGAATTCCGACAGAATTGTTTCCCCGTTCGGTATCAGGGAAATGGCAAGGTACAGAATATTGCAGGCTCCGTCCAGTGCCTGCAGATAATGAGATGGATGGGCGCGGAACAGCTCTGTGATCTCTGTCAGTGTTTTATTCAGGGAATCCTCGTTGAATTCTTCAAAGGCACGTCCCAGTTCATCACGGAATATGGAAATATTAAAGATGTTTCTTCCTGCATTGCTGTCAATCTGCTCCGCCGATACCATCGGACATTGTTCCGTTGTGTCGGAAAACGCACGGCGAGCTGCCTGATATGATTCCGATATATCTCCCTTTGTCTCTGCCGGAATACCGATTCCTATTCTGAAATCAACATTGTAATACTTTTTCAGTGTTGCAGTAACGGTCTCAATCACATCCGTCAGGGAATCCTGCTTTGCATCCTCCCTCAGCAGAAAAAGCAATGCACAGTGATGCAGATCCAGCGATATAATGTGGGAAGGAAGGTACTTGACAATCAGCTCGCAGAACATCTGCAGGGTTGCAGTGAACAGCTTTGCCTGCTTTTCCACCGGCAGGTTGTCGCCGATATTGCTGATAATCTCCACATGTGCACAGTTGTACCTGTCACATTCCAGATTAATTCCCAGGTTCTTTCTCTGAATTTCTTCCTGTTCTTCGTTTTCGAACAGATTGTTCAGAAGCTTAATGAAATATTTATCATAATATGACCCAAGTCCGGAATCGGAGGTGTGTCCGCTGTTCTCCGGCTTCAGCCGTTCCTTCCGGTCAAGAATCCGCTGTACCGCAGCACTCAGCGTCTCCGCATTCAGCTCAAGCTTCACGAGGTAATCGGCTACCTGGTATTTCACGGCTTCCTTTGCCATGTAAAAATCCTCATAGCTGGTCAAAATGATAAATTCCGGTGCTTCTTCCCCATAGCGTTCCGAGCAGGTTCGTATTAGTTCGAGCCCCGACATGATCGGCATTTTAATATCGGTAATGACAATGTCGGGAGACTGCTGTTCTATCATCTCCAGTGCAGTCCTTCCATTCATCGCAATTCCGCAAATCTGTATATTCAGCTCCGCCCAGTTCAGCATGGATTTGATACCCACCTGAACCAGCGGTTCATCATCGACAATCAGCAGTGTATACATAATTCCCTCCTTCAGATCTGAAACGGGATTCTGATCAGCATCCTTGTATAGGCTCCAAGCTCTGTTTCAATGGATATCCCATATCTCTCCCCGAACTGGTACTTGATTCTCTGGTTGACATTTCGGATTCCGATTTCCTTGAAGAATTCTGACTTTGCTTCACCGGTTCCGGTAAGGAGACGTTCCGGAAGCTCCGGCGGCATTCCGACCCCGTCATCCTCCACGGTAATCAGAACCTCCTGTTCTTCTCTTTCTACTGTAATGGTAATATGTCCGACTGCATCCTTCGGTTCAATTCCATGGAAGATTGCATTTTCAACAAGCGGTTGAAGGGTGAACTTGATGATACTGCAGTCGTACAGCTCTTCTGCTTCTACATTGATTTCCATGGTGATCGTTCCGCCGTAGCGGTACTGCTGGATTGTAAAGTAATCCCGCAGCAGATTCAGCTCCTCCCGAAGCGGTATCACAAGCGAAGTTCCCTTCGTGATGGATCTCAGCAATCGTGAAAGTGCCGTGGTCATCTCGGCAATCCCGTCCGCTCCCTGAACTGTTGCCATCCATTTGATTGAATTAAGAGTATTATAAAGAAAATGCGGATTGATCTGGCTTTGCAGCATCTGGTACTCGAGATCCTTTTTTTGTTTTTCATCCTCCACCCGTCGTTCCATCAGCTCAAGAACGCTTTCGGACAGATCATTGATTCCCCGCCCGATATCTCCAAGCTCATGCTGCCATTCGATGGAGGTATCTCTGGTAAAATCGCCAGCCGAAACCAAAGCAAGTTTAACCTGCAACTTCTTTACCGGCATGCTGATTGTCCGGTACAGCAGATAGAACAGGATAATGCCAAGAATACAGATAAGAAGAACAGCAATAGCAACAAATATAAAGAACAGTGAGCGCTGGGAATTCAGCTCACTCGGCGATATTGTCTGGCTGATATAGCAGTCCGCCATGGAAAGCTTCTTTGTAAGCACAAAGGAGACCTCTCCTGTATCGTTATCGGTACAGTAAAATGTATAGGTGTTTTCCGACAGCTTAGTGTCTTTTGATTCCCGGATGGTATAGGAGGGAGTAAGCTCGGTCAATCCTTCATAGCTCATGAGATAGATATGCTCTCCGAGGGACAGATATACCTGACTGTCCTCCGCCTTACTGTAATACCTCATGGAATCTGTGAAAAGCTCCTCCGTCACGGCAATAAAAATCCAGCCGTCCTGCAGGGAGCTGTACTGATTCTGTATCGGCCGGATCAACGGAAGAACCATCTTAGTTCTTCCCTTGTAAAATGGATCATCCACAAATCCAACGCTGTAGTTCATCCCGCTGTCATTATACAGCTCATCAAAATACGAAAGCTTCGGCGCTTCCGCTGCGATATCCGTAACACTGGAATAGGTGGATGGAACAATCTGAATAAACCGTTTTGTTCCGCTGTTCGAGATGATTACTCTGTGAACGTAATCCTTGGCGCTGTTATTGGTCAGCTCCTCCGAAAGACGTTCAAATGCCCGGATTGACAGCAGTGACTTTTCTTCTTTGGATTCCACGTATTCACTGATTGTGGAATTATTCTGGCTCCAGCGAATCAGCCGTATCATATTTTCCATATTTCCGTCGATAGAATCAGAGAGAAACTGTATATTAAGGTTCGTTGTCTGCAGCAGACTGTTTCTCAGATAATTTGTATATACATAGGAAAGAATCACTGTAATAATACCGCTCATGACAATACTAAAGGTAAGCGTCATAACCAGAATCCGGTTACGAAGATATCCTGACCCTTGTTTTAGTTTAGTTTTCTCTTTCCTTTGCCGTACCATGACTTCCTGTTCTCCCGTTTGCCGAAGTTAAGACCAAAATAAATAATGCGTCTATGTAAATGATAATAAAAAACATGGAAAAAGTCCAGTAATGAAGAAAAATTGCAATATTTTATAAAATATTACATCATGAATAAAAAGCGTTAAAAACAGGAATAAATACTCTATCGGAAAAATGTAAATGAAATCGGAAGATTAAACATTCAAAAATTTTGTGTAGACTTTATAATGAATTTGTAAGCGGATAGTGTGAAAGATGACACTGATGTGCTTATCTTTCACCCTGCAAGTTTGTAACGGAGCACAAACTTGAATCGCAG
>CAZRRN010000072.1:0-10285 GCA_964602475.1 uncultured Lachnospiraceae bacterium
GAATTCATTTCATACTTCATTATCTAGTTTACCATGAATCGAATTAAAAGTCTAGTATTATTTTTGATTTTTATTTACAATAATACAGTCGCAAACATCGCAGCAGAAGTGCAGTGCACTTCAGAACGGAGACTCCATGCAGAACACGGCAGAGACGAAAAAGGAAAAGGAACATCTGTTTCAGGTTTATGAGGTGGTAGAACAAAACGTTGCAAAATACGAAAAGGAGGTTAGCAAAATGTCGTCGGAAATAGACAGTTTGCTGGCTCATTTCCATGACGACAATGCAGAACTTTATACGATTCTGAATAACTCCATTACCCAGAACGACTTTACAAAAAAAGCTCTGTTCCGTAACCGTCAGGCATTAAAAAAGGCTTATTTTGGGCGGATTGACTATCGTGAAAACGGAAGCAATCGTGATGAAACCATTTACATCGGAAAGGGTAGTATTTTTCGTGATACGACAAAACTCATTGTGACCGACTGGCGGGCTCCGATCTCGGCAGCCTATTATGAAAGCTCTATCGGACCGTGCAGCTTTACTGCACCGGATCAGAGCCGGATTAAACTTGATGTCAGCCGCAAACGTACCTATGAGGTGGACGGAAAGCAGCTGATTGATTATTACGATTCCGAAACAATTGCCACCGACGAACTTTTGACAAAGTATCTGGCGAAGAATAAGCAGGCTGTCCTCGGAGAAATTATTGCGACCATACAGAAAGAACAGAATGACATCATTCGAAAATCACCGTTTTGGAATGTGCTGGTACAGGGAGTTGCCGGTTCCGGAAAAACGACGGTCGCAATGCACCGGATTTCATATATTTTATATAATTATCAGGACCGGTTTCAGCCGAAGGATTTTTATATCATCGGAAGCAACCGGATATTGCTGAATTACATTACCGGAGTACTTCCGGAGCTTGATGTACACGGTGCAAAGCAGATGACGATGGAAGAACTGTTTACACGGCTGATGTATGAAGACTGGGATGACAGAAAATACTCCATTGTGCCGGTTTGCCAAACAGATTTTGTTAAGGGAACGTCGGATTGGTTTAAAAAGCTGGAGATCTTCTGCGACGAATATGAATGGAATTCGGTTAAGAGAGAAGATATCATACTGAATAAGAAGCAGTTTGTTCAAGGCTTTTATCAGGGGACTGCCGGAGTACATGATATTACCGAGGGAAAACCGCAGAGACCGGAAGATTATGTGGAGCTGATGAATCGAAAGGAAATCGAAGATTACGTTAAGAAAGATCGTACAATCTCCATGATGAGTAAAACTGAAATGCTGAACCAGCGGCTGGATAACCGTTTGGACGTAGAGCTGATGGGGAAAAACATTACCTATACGGTTGAGGAGCGAAAGGCAATCCGAAAAGCATTCTATCGGTATTTTGGGAAAAAGAATGCGAAGATTGATATATTTACACTATATAAAGAATTTCTCAGCAGTCAAAGTACATCTGACTGCAGACTCCGTATTCCATGCAGTACCTTTGATATCTATGATCTTGCTGCGCTGGCCTACATCTATAAAAGAATCAACGAGACAGATCCGGTGAATGAAGCGCATCACATTGTCATTGATGAAGCGCAGGACTTTGGAATGATGGTCTACATGGCACTGAAATACTGTGTAACCGGCTGCACCTATACTGTTATGGGAGACATTTCGCAGAATATACGCTTTGGTTACGGGCTGTCCGACTGGGAGGAACTGAAAAAACTGCTTTTGACCGGAGACCGTGACAGCTTCGGGATACTGAAGAAAAGTTACAGGAATACCGTGGAAATCTCAAAATTTGCAACAGCAATCCTGCGCCATGGACGAAGCCGTGCCTATACGGCAGAGCCGGTCATCCGTCACGGCAGGGAGGTTGTCCTGCAGCAATATCAGGAAACGGAACGGATGTATGACGAAGCGGCAGCATGCATTCGCGAATGGCAGAAGAAGGATCTGAACACGATTGCTGTTATATGTCGGGACGATAAAATGGCACAGACGGTTAACGGAGTCCTAGGAAAGAGAATCGAGGTGCTGGAAAATGATTTGGAGACCGCAGAATTCGGTGCGGGCGTGCTGGTGCTTCCGGTGGAATATACCAAAGGATTGGAATTTGATGCGGTTCTTATCCTGGATCCGGCAAGAGAAGACTATCCGGTCGATGACGGACATGCGAAGCTTCTGTATGTTGCGGCGACTCGCGCCCTGCATGAGCTTTGTGTTATGTACTGTCGCGATCTGACCGGACTGATCGCCGATCCTCTGCCGGAAGGAGCCCCGGAGGAGCTTGAAGGAGATCTGCCGGATTCGGGGATGGAAAATAGAATGCGTGACAGCTATGTGGATCATGCACTGATCTCCGATACGGAACGACAGCGTGGTGATACCATTTTGTTGGAAAAAACATTAAAAAGAGCAGAACGGGAATCAAAGAATCCATTACAGAAAGGAACCCGTAAAGATACGCAGAAGGAAGCGGATTCCGTACCAAAAAAGGAACTGCTGCGAAGGGAGCTTGTCACTGCAAGAGAATCCGAGCTTCGGATTTTGCAGCAGAATACCGGTAATCAGGTCTTCGGGAAAAAGCCTTCCATTGAAGAACTGAAGAGACCGGGACACGCAAACGCCGATATGGCAGTACGCTGGGTGGAAAAACGAAATGACGGACTGTATCTGGTCAGCCGTTATGGCATTTTGCGGTTGTCACCGATTCAGGAAAATGTCCTTCGGGTGACCTTTACCTGCGACAAAACACTGGAAAAGAGTAAGGCAGGTCCGGAGCAGAAGCTGATTGGAACCGTACCCTGGGCATATTGTGAGCGAAACGGTAAAATAGAGCTGAAAAGTAAAGGGATTAATCTGTCGGTAGATCAAAAGACAGGATGTATTACTTATCTTGATGCAGAAAATAAACCATTCCTGTCAGAGAAAAGCACGGAAAGCCGGCTGCTTCAGGTGGCATCACAGGGAAATCGGTACTGGCAGTATTTCCGCTGGCAGAAGAATGAGACAGTTTATGGAATGGATGAAGACGGCGAATGCCGCTTTCGTCTGCGGGATAATGCCGGTTATCTGTCTGACGGAAAGAAAGAACATTTTCCATGGATTTATTCCTCTCTTGGTTACGCAGTTGTGATGATTAGTAAGCATATGACAATTGCGTGCGATATTACTGTATACGGCTCGTATCTGTATACCGAACAGGAGCCCTTTCTGGATTATGTAATTATTACAGGGAAAACCCGCGATGAAATTCTGATGCGGCGCGCAAATGCAGGATTATGTACCAAAAAATAATAAAAATTGTGAAAAGTAAGTTAATTATTTAACATTCCTTGTGAAAATCTCTTGTGCTTTTTGTAAAAAGAGATTATAATTAACCACATTAGTAATTCAACGCGCCGCTGGGTCAACGCATCATTGCGGAAAAGAAGCAGCGCGTGAACGGTAAGAAAAGGGGGGCAAAGCGGGGAAATGAATTCAAAAACGTTGGGCTACATTTTAAAACGTCTTGGATTAGCGGTGGTAACGATTTGGGTGGTTATTACCATAACCTTCTTTGTAATGCATGCTGTTCCCGGTGGACCGTTTTTGGGAGAAAAAGCGGTATCGGCAGCAGCGCTTGCGCAGCTGGAGGCGAAATATGGTCTGGATAAACCGGTCATGGAGCAGTATGTGACGTATCTGACCGATATTGTGACCCGGTTTGACTTCGGGCCGTCACTCAAGCAAAGAGGACGAGATGTTATTGATATTATCAAAGACGGAATGAAAACCTCCGCAAAACTGGGTGTCATTGCTGCTTTTGCTGCCCTGATTTCAGGAACTGTTCTGGGATCGTTAGCGGCACTGCGGAGAAATAAGCTGATTGATAAAGTAATTATGGTTCTTTCTACGGCATTTGTATCTATGCCGTCATTTATCATGGGTTCTCTTCTGCTGCTTATCTTTGCAGTCAGTCTTTCCTGGCTGCCGGCAAATGGAAGCTCCTCAGGAGGACTGATTCTTCCGATTGTTACATTATCGCTGTATCCGATGGCTTATATTACCAGACTGACTCGTTCTTCCATGTTGGATGTTCTCGGACAGGATTACATCCGGACAGCAAAAGCGAAAGGCGTGTCAGCCCGTAAGATTATCTTTGGACATGCTCTTAAAAATTCATTGATTCCGGTTGTCACGTACTTCGGACCGATGCTTGCATATATTGTTACCGGTTCGCTGGTAGTGGAACAAATCTTTGCAGTTCCGGGAATCGGACGGGCGTTTGTTAACAGCATAACTAGCAGAGATTATCCGCTGGTTATGGGAACAACGATTATTCTTGCTACGCTAGTTGTAATTATGACGCTTGTCAGTGATATTCTTTACAAGGTTGTCGATCCTCGGATTACGCTGGAATAAGGTAAAGAACAGATGCAAAGAAGGAGACGGGAATGAATAAAAAGTTCACAATGCATACAGATCTGGATGCCTTTCTTCCGGCATCGGAGGAAGAAAAAGAATATATGGTGCAGATGCGCCCATCTACAACGTTTTTACGAGATGGCATGCGGCGGCTCATCAAAAACAAGGTCGCACTGACCAGTCTGATCATCATTTTATTTATAACGGTTTCCTCAGTAATTATTCCGCTGTTCTGGCCATATTCTTATGACAGCATGCTGGGAGTTACCCCCGGACAGCCGGTGGATGCTTCCTACAACAACCTTTCTCCGTTTACCTTCGGGAAGACTGAACAAGCAAGGATAGAAGCCGGTGAAAGTATATTCCCGCATATATTCGGCACGGATTCGGCAGGAAGAGATTATTTCATCCGTGTGGTTTACGGAACCCGTATTTCTCTGGTGGTGGGCTTTTTTGCGAGTATCATCGTGCTGATTATCGGTCTGACGATTGGTGCAGTTTCGGGTTACTGCGGAGGGAAGGTCGATCTGGTGATTATGCGTATTGTGGATGTCATTTATGCACTGCCGGATATGCTGATGGTAATTCTGCTGGCCTCGGTTCTGAGAGTGGTTCTGGATAAAAAGATCGAAGGAACAGCGCTGGCTAAAATCGGAAGCAATATCATCAGTCTGTTTATTGTATTTGCATTACTATACTGGGTTTCCATGGCGCGTCTGATTCGTGGACAGATTCTTTCCCTTCGCGAACAGGAGTATGTTCTGGCAGCACAGTCTACCGGAGCAAAGGGTGGCTGGATTGTACGAAAGCATCTGATACCGAACTGTATCAGTGTTATTATCATCTCGACGGCGCTTCAGATACCGAATGCAATATTTACCGAGAGCTATCTGTCTTTCCTTGGACTCGGGGTTAATGCTCCGATGCCGTCGCTTGGCTCTCTGGCTTCCGATGCGCTGAACGGAATTAATTCTTATGCCTATCGCCTGATTATTCCGGCGGTAGTGATTTCTTTGATTGTATTGTCATTGAACCTCTTCGGAGACGGACTGCGTGATGCGTTTGATCCGAAGCTGAACAGTTAGAAAGGAGTGAGAAAGCATGGCATTATTAGAAGTAAATGACCTGCATACTTCTTTCTTTACGGATGCAGGGGAAGTGAAGGCGGTAAACGGGGTATCTTTTTTCCTTGACCACGGAAAGGTACTCGGAATCGTTGGAGAATCCGGCTCAGGGAAGTCGGTAACGGCATATTCCGTGATGCAGATTCTTGCGGAAACCGGACGGATTGTTTCCGGCTCGATTAAACTGGAGGGTCAGGAACTGGTCGGTGCCGGTGAGCGTGTAATGAAAAATGTACGGGGAAATAAAATATCTATCATTTTTCAGGATCCGATGACATCACTGAATCCGACGTATACTATTGGGAAACAGCTGATGGAAGCAATTCTTCTTCATACCGACCGTAACAAGGCACAGGCCTATGACCGTGCTGTGGAAATGCTTCGGCTGGTGAATGTAAATGAACCTGAAAAAAGAATGAAGCAGTATCCGTACGAATTTTCCGGCGGTATGCGTCAGAGGGTTATGATTGCAATGGCACTTGCCTGTGAACCGGATATTTTGATTGCGGATGAACCGACTACTGCACTGGATGTTACAATTCAAGCGCAGATTCTTGAATTGATGAAGGATCTTCAGAAAGAGCTTGGCATGGCTATCATTCTGATTACACATGATCTGGGTGTTGTTGCACAGATGTGTGATGAGGTAATTGTTATGTATGCGGGTTCTATCTGTGAGCAGGGTACCGCAGATGAGATTTTCTACAACTGCCGGCATGAATATACGAGAGGGTTGTTAAGATCCATACCTACGGTTGAATCCTCGGGAATGAAGCTGCAGCCGATTACGGGAACACCGATTGATCTACTGAATATGCCGAAGGGCTGCCCGTTTGCTCCGCGGTGTGATGCAGCAATGAAAATCTGCCTGAAAGAGCGGCCGGAGCGCTTGAGAATCAACGAGGATCATCAGGCTTCCTGCTGGATCAATGTTAGGAACGGAATGGGAGAGGAGGCTGCAAAATGAGCGCGAATGACAAAGCACAGCCCCTTCTTGAGGTGGAACACTTAAAAGAATACTTTAATATTAATATGGGCCTGTTCCAAACAAAGCCACTGAAAGCGGTGGATGATGTATCCTTTTTTATCCGAAAAGGAGAGACTCTCGGACTGGTCGGTGAGTCGGGCTGTGGAAAGACAACCGTCGGAAGGACGCTGCTGCATCTATATAAGCCGACAGGGGGAACAATCCGGTATAACGGAAAAGAAATCCGGACGCAGACCGATATAAAGGAGTTCCGTAAAAAAGCAGCGATGGTATTTCAGGATCCGTATTCTTCACTGAATCCGAGAATGACGGTTGCAGATATTATTGCAGAGCCTCTCGACGTACACCGGCTTTGTCCGGACAAAGAGAGCCGTAAGAACCGTATTCTGGAGCTGATGTCCCAGGTGGGTCTGAACAGTGAGCATGCAGCACGCTATGCACATGAATTTTCCGGAGGACAGCGTCAGAGAATCGGGATTGCCAGAGCTTTAGCAGTCAATCCGGAATTTCTTGTCTGTGATGAGCCGGTATCTGCATTGGATGTTTCTATTCAGGCACAGGTAATCAATATGTTTGATGAGCTTCAGGAAAGACTCGGACTGACCTATCTGTTCATTGCACATGATCTTCTGGTAGTCCGTCATATCAGTAGCAGGATTGCGGTGATGTATCTCGGTAAAATGGTTGAGCTTGCGGACGCAGCGGAGATTTACGACAGACCGCTTCATCCGTATTCGCAGTCGCTGATGTCTGCGGTTCCGGTTCCGGATCCGAAGATTGCACGTGCCAATAAACGTATTGTCCTGTCCGGCGATATTCCCAGTCCGCTGAATGCCCCGTCAGGGTGTCCGTTCCGGACACGCTGTCAGTATGCGACTGAGCAGTGTGCACAGAGCATGCCGGAATTCCGGGAGATTTCAAAGGATCACTTCGTTGCCTGTCATCGTATCGAGGATATCTGCAAATGAAATCATATATGCAGCCGGGGAGATGGATTTGGCCGTATATTTGATATAAAAAAAAGGAGGATTGTAGTATGAAAAAAGTTGTAGCTTTATTACTGATTGCCGTAATGGTTCTGTCACTGGCAGGCTGCGGCAACAACCAAGAATCAGCAGACAGTACAATATCAGTATGTCTGGCTTCTGAACCGGATACGATTGATCCGGCACTGAACTCGGCTGTAGACGGTGCAACATTGATTGCGCATTTATTTTCCGGTCTCGCAAAATGGGAAAAGGATGAGAATGGTGCGCTTGTTATTGTAGCAGATGCAGCCAAAGAACTGGTAGAAGGTGTTACCAATGCCGACGGAACTGTCACCTATACCTATACTCTGCGTGATGGTCTGAAATGGTCAGATGGCAAGGATGTTACCGCAGCGGATTTCGTATTTGCATGGAACCGTGCCGCTTCCCCTGCATTATCCGCAGATTACGGATATATGTTTGAAATCGTTGACGGATACGCAGAGATGTGGGAAACTGATGCAGACGAGAATTTTGTAAATCCGGATGCAGCTCTGAATGTTTCCGCAACTGACAGCAAAACACTTGTTGTAACCCTGTCGAATGCAGCTACTTATTGGAACGAGCTTCTTGCGTTCCCGACCTATTTCCCGTTACGTGAGGATGTTGTTTCGAATGAAGCATGGGCAACCGACCCTTCAACCTATGTATGTAACGGACCGTATACCATGACAGCATGGGAACACAACAGTGTTATTACACTGGAGAAGAGCGACAAGTTCGTGGATGCTGACGAAATCACCATGAAGACGATTAAATTCTATCTTTCCGATGATGCGAATAATATGCTTTCGAACTTTGAAAATGGCAGCTGGCAGCTGATTGATGATGTGCCGACCAACGAAATCGCAAGCCTTAAGACGAAGTATCCGGATGAATTTGTTGTTGCCGGACAAATCGGAACATATTATGTATGCTGGAATATTAACGAGGATATTCTTCCGGCAACCAGTACTCTGACAGGAGCAGAAGCAGAAGCAGCCCGTACTGAGATCCGTAATGCAATTGCACTGCTGTTCGACCGTAACTATATTGTTGAAGAAATCGGTCAGGCAGGTCAGGTTCCGGCATCCTCCTTCGTAGCAATGGGTATGACAAATCCGGATGGCTCCGAGTTCTACCAGAGCGCCGGTTCCAGCTCTGATTACTACGGATACTATGATGTATCAAAAGATGCTACGCAGAGCAACTTTGCATCAGCAGTTGAAACGCTGAAGAAATACTATACATACGACGGTACCGTATTTACCGATTTCCCGGCTCTTACCTATATCTATAACACTTCGGAAGGTCACAAGGCAATCGGCGAATATCTGCAGTCGGCACTTTCTGCAGTGGGAATAACCATGAAACTTGAGAACCAGGAATGGAATTCGTTCCTGAATACCCGTAAGAGCGGAAATTATTCCGTAGCAAGAAATGGCTGGCTGGCAGACTACAATGACCCGATGAGCTTCCTGGATATGTGGGTAACCAGCTCCGGTAATAATGATGTTCAGTTTGGTAAAGGCGAGCATGAAGCAACTGCAATGTACAGCCTGAATCTGACCGACCTTGGCTATGATGTCAACGTAACTAACGGAACCTGGTCAGAAACCTATGATGTTTTGATTGCTGCCATCAAATCCTGTACTAACACAGAAACACGTTATACTCTGATGCACAGAGCAGAAGATCTGCTGATGTCAACCGGCTGTATCGTACCGCTGTATTTCTACACAGATATCTATATGATCGATGACAGTGTAGAAGGCTTCTTCTCGAACCCTCTCGGTTACAAGTACTTCATGTATACGACGATTAATAAGTAATTTACTGATTATGAAATGGACGCAGCGGCAATTGCCGCTGCGTCCATTTTTTACTTTATAGGAAAGGTTGAAGACATTTACGGAATAATTAAAGTATCGTTTCTAATGATATTTTTCGCGATATTCCGAAGGCGTAATGCATGTCATCTGCTTAAACTGCCGCATAAAATGTGTTTCATTTTTATAGCCGCAGAGAAGAGCAATCTGTTTTACGCTGATATTGGTTGTGCTGAGCTTGTATTTACTGCATTCGATCCGGCTGTTGATGACATCCGCCATCGCAGTTGTTCCGTAAACACGTTTATACAAAGTGTTAAAGGTGGATTTACTCATGGTCAGCTCGTGTGCAAACCAGTTGACATTCCAGTCCAGATAGGGCATGGTATAGATTTTGTTATGAATTAGGGACAATTTAAGGTAGTTCGGTATGTTTTTCGGCTCTTCCCTTGGAGAAAGTAGCATATTGGAAAGACTTAAGAAAAAGATACGAAGATAATAGTCTAATAGCTCCTCGCGGTAAAGAGAAGGAGAGTAGTTAATAGAACAGATCTGATTAATCAAAGTGGAAAACTCATGAATATTATCAAGAGGAACTAATTTGTCGTAAGGAATCTTAAGGTTTTGCAGCCACTTCACATCATCTTCTGTCATTGAAAAATGAAAAAAATCATTACTGAAGCCGCTTCCATAGGATGTATAGTTTTGCGGAGAATCTTTCTTGAATAAGATAAAGGAATTTGGCTGTGCAATCTGCTCCCGGTCTTTAAAATGAAACACAGCATTACTTTTAATTAATAAAAATAAATAATCTCCGGAGCCCTCCGGGCGGTCAATATTAAAATCGGCATCATGAAAATGATTATATCCGACAACATGTACCTCCAAAATGGTTTCCTCCTTACTTTATG
>CAZRRN010000073.1:0-10188 GCA_964602475.1 uncultured Lachnospiraceae bacterium
TATCAGTTCATTATAAAAATCTTAAATTTTTGTCTTGACAACTGAGCCACTATATGATGCCTGAAGCTAAATTAATAAGAAGAGAGAGAATATGATCATTGATGATGTAAGGTTTCAATTAAAAGATGGGCGTGAAGCGGTGCTTCGCAGTCCTAAAGAGGAAGACGTTGAAAGTACATTGGAGTATTTGGTGATTTCTGCCGGAGAAACTGAGTATATTCTGCGGTATCCGGAGGAATGCGGAAAATACACACCGGAAGGAGAAAAAACATTCTTTGAGAGAAAGAATGAATCTCCAAATGAAGCGATGATTATGTGCGTTGTTGGCGATAGGGTTGTTGGTAATTGTGAGATTAACTTTTTAACAGGAATGAAAACCAAACATAGAGCCGTAATTGGAATCGCTTTGATCGGCGAATTTTGGAACCAGGGGATCGGCACAAAAATGTTCGAAGAAATGATTCGCCTTGCAGAAAGCAGAGAAGGTATAATACAGATTGAATTAGAGTTTATAGAAGGAAACGCCAGAGCGCGGCACCTGTACGAGAAGATGGGATTCAGAATTACAGGAGTTCATCCGAATGCAGTTTGTTTAAAGGATGGTACACTTTTAAATAACTATACCATGATTAAAGAGCTATAAAAGTAGCGTAGAAAATGAAGCAAAGTGCCGCCGTACCTAAACGTAGGAATGACTTGGGCGGTAAAAATTTATGTTTATGTCCAGGGAAATAAACCGAAAAGAGGAGAAAACTATGTCACTTAATTACCAGGTACCGGAGTACAAAAGAATCCGCGTAATTATTGATACGGATGCAGCCTGTGAAGCGGACGATCCATTTGCAATTGCACAGGCACTGATGAGCAGAAAGCTCGAGGTTAAGGCAATATTTGCAGAACAGTTTGGCACTCCGGAATCAACACAAAGGAGTTATGATGAAATCACGACGGTACTGGAAGCAATGGAGCTTAGCGTGCCGGTATATATGGGAGAAAAGTATCCCTTGTCCAAGCTTAACGAAGGGGAGCTTTCTCCTGCTGCAGAATTTCTGATTCAGGAAGCAAAAAGAAAAGACGAAAAACCACTGTACGTTTTATGTCTCGGAGCAATTACGAATGTTGCTTCTGCAATGAAGGCGGACAGAATTTTGATGACCGTAATCCGAAGTTCAGGGAGTTTAACTCAGGAAACGATATTGCTGCCGCTAATTTTGTAGCTGCAAGCGGAGTTGATTTATGGATGATTCCGGTCAGTGTATATATCACGATGAATGTCAGTCTGGCGGAGCTACAGAAAAAAGTATATCCTTGCGGTAAAATCGGCAAGCATCTTTTTGAAAATATGGTCGAGTATAATCAATCCAAGGAAGCCGGATGGACGCAGGGCGAAAGCTGGTCACTTGGTGATTCTCCGGCAGTTGGGATTGCACTGAATGAAAACTGCGGTACCTACGTATACCGACAGGCACCGGTATTTCATGAAGATACCACGTTATCATTTGAAGAAGAACGGAACAGGATACGGGTGTATACAAGCATTGACTCCAGATTCATTCTGGAAGATTTATTTGCCAAGCTCCGGCTTCTGTATGGTGACTGTAAATGAAGATGCGTATGTAAATGTCTTTTACTTGTTCCGACTTTACATGAGCCACCCCTTATGGTATAATAGCCCATATTTTTGTTCTGTAACGGCTTCTGTAAAATGAACCGGAGCAGAAGCATAGGAGGGTTTCATGAAAGAAAAATATTTTAAAATACTTCTGGTATTGTGCACCGTGCTGCTTGCATTTTCTCTTACAGCATGCGGTGGAAAGAAAAATACAGAAGACAAAGATGATGACTGGCAGGATGACGGAGATTATGATTCGGATTATGATCCGGATTGGGATGATGGCAGTGATGGAGGATATAGCGGAAGTAATCATGATAATGATTACGGAGAACAGGATGCGAAGAATCACGGGTACTCCCTGAAGGTACAGATGATTGATGAGCGGAATGCCGTAATCATCATTACGGACAGCAGTTTAGGGCAGGGCTTCCCTGTTTATGATTCGTCTGTAGAAGAGGGAAGAACGTTAAAATCCTATCAGTTGTCAATGGAATCCGATGAGATTACCGAAACAAAGGGTACCTATATAAACATTGACCTTACTGTTAACAACCAGTATCAGAGTACAGCGGTGAAAGATGACCTACAGGTTCCCGGCGAATACAATAACGCTTATTTTTTTGCCCGGAACGATGGCTATAACGGAATCAGTCTAAGCTTTCCGGAACCACAGGTCCTTGTTAACGGGAATGATATCATTTTTATCTGCAGTATTCCTGACGAGAGCGATATAACCTTTGAAAATGTCTGGTATTATCATCTGTGTATTGGTGAGAATAATTACGAACGAGGTTATTACAGTGATTATACCATAGAAAATATTCTGACACAGGAAACGGTTCTGAGCGAAGAAATGTTAAGCAGTGTACAGAATTTCGAAGCGGCAATGACGGTTCAGTCGGAAAAGGAAGCAAGCTTTTTGGTACGGGTAAAGAATCTCTCCGAACTGATAAAAGAGGATCAAACCACAAATATTTTTCTTTATACACCGTGGTTTAATGGCAGCATCGCAGGATATACAAGTGGTGTAACAGCAAAGCCGGAGTCAATGGACTGGAGCTTTAATTATGAAGACGGATTCAGTATTAATGCAACCTACTGCGGAAATGAAACCTTCGAATTTACCGTGAGAGAAACAGAATATACGGACAGCGAAGACTGGGATTTTACAGAGAACGATGGGATAATCAGATTCAGTACCGGTTATGAATATGAACCTGACTATACATTCACTGAATTCATGATCTCAGAGATTAAGACAAACGGAACAAACGGTCTGTATGCGGGCAGTAAGCTCAACGGTATCAAATCCGGAAGTTATACCTATCCGGACGAGGTGAAGGGCTACAGTGAAGCAGAACTTGATTCCCTGTTTTTCCGTCCGGAACAATCTGCTGACTGCGTATTCTACAAGGGTACAAAAGAAGGCTATGGCTATATAAGCGGGGTCGGTTCCCTGACGTACAATTATGATGTGAATTTCAGCCTTACGATTGCAAATGACAGTGTAGCTGTCTGCAGCACAAAGTATGTCTTTGACAATGCGGATGAAATGCACTGTCAGTTTGGCACGGAAATCAGCATGTATATCAGCGACGGAGATATTGACAGTCTGCTATATACGGAAGCGACAACGGATACCGGAAAAGCAATTGTATATATAAAGGAGAGCAGAAAGCTATATTATTCTTATCTTCCGGATTATTCGTATTATGAAGGAAGCAGCTGTAAGGAAAAGCTTAAGAACAGTATGTCAGACCTGGGATATGAGAAGACCGATATAAGCGGAACAGCTTGTGAGCCGTTTGTATATGCCTCGCAAAGCAGCAGCGAAAGAATTACAAATGTCAACTCCTACGCGATGGATGCACTTTCCTTTCGTCCTATGACAGAGGATTACATTATTGAAGAACTCTTCGAACAGGAGGGTGCTGCAGGGCTTCATGACTTCGCGGTGCTTTACTCCTACAGCGGCGGAACTTCAAAGACACGGCAGGTTCGAGAAGTATACAGAACCGCCGGCGAGGCAACAGCACGGTATGATGAATTATCCGGAGCCTGTCTTGCAGGAAGCATTGTATACTATACTGAGGCAGCCGATGTAACTGCAAAGACAGAAAAACTTGCGGCAGCGACATCAGGCGGGCGGTTCGTGTCCGTAAAAGAGGATGCCGTAGCAGCAGCTTACAGCTACAAACGTACAGAATGTACTGCAGACTACAGCAGTATGAAGGTGACATTATCCCAGCCTGAGAGTAACCGGATTATTGTATGCTTTACAAATCCGTTTGCAAAAGAAACCTATATTGTAAATAAGTCCGGTTATCAGAACGGTACTATCGAGTTTGATATGTCAGTCAGCTTCGGTGACTGGGAGAAGGACAACAATATCTTGATTGGCAGCCACTGGTATACGCAGTACAGCCAGAACGCAGGATATCTTGGCTCGAATGCGTCGGTGGACTTCTGTGATCTAGATACGGAGCTTAACGTCGGAGAATCACGATATGACAGCTACGCTTCCGGAAAATATGTTTCTTCCTACATGGACGGCAAAAATCAGGTTTGGGATATTGTATTCCCTTCGGAGCTGTCTGTCAGCCTTGATGATTATACCGGGACGAATCTCTATGTAACCTATGGCGAGGCAGGCGGAATTACGGTAAATATGTCTTCGACAATTGATGCTTCGATAATTACAGAATACAGCGGAATCGGTTCAACGCGAAAGGAAGCTGCTACAGTCGATGATCCGTTTACTGCCAGACCGGGGGATTATGTTTATCTTCCGGAAGCAGATACGGAGGTTGAGGTTAAAAAAGCAGCGGTTGATCAGATTTATTACAAGATATATGACAGCTATTCGAATAACAGCCGGATGGGAGTTTTTCAGGCGGATGACGGATTCTTGATTAAGTATGCAGGAGCCGGAAATGATGCAATGTTTGAAATAAAAACAATGGTTCCTTTCTGGTCACAGACGTCTTATTACGGAACAGCGGAAAAAGCGGTAATTAGCGGAACTACGTATTATAACTGCAGAATCAGGGTTAGATTCGACAGCAGTGCCTACATTTATTATGATATTTATGACGGAGAGAACCTTCTGTTAACGGATTATTATAGTTCCAGCAGCCGCTACAAGCTGATTGAAGTGGCAGAATGGGGACTTGGAACATATTATGAGGATGACGGATCAAGTGTAACACTGTATAAAGACAAGTACGGAATTCTGCTCGCAGAGGTTGCTATGGCTGACGGTTACTCTACAACACTTTGGGGACTGACCAGCACAAAATCCACCGATACATCCGTTTATTATGAAGCTTATGATGAGAACAGCGATCAACTCAAAGGAAATATTTACCTCTACATTGATGAAGCAACCGGAGTCTATAAAGAAATAAATCTGGATATGTCGTATGGAAGCGTAATTCTGAAGGGTAACTTCGATAACGCAAATCCGTACATCAAACCGGATACCTACCCGGATTATGATTCTATGGGAGCATGGGGACTGATTCCTGCGGATGAAATTGACAGTGCGTATTTTCAGCCTGAAACTGAGGATTATATTGTCCAGTATATCACTAATGCCTATACCTACAACAGCAGCTTTACGACCGATGACAATATGATTTATTATGAAGAGTTTACTCTGTATTCCTATAACGAATTCGGACGGACGGTAAATACCAAGATGATGTACCGGCTTGAGAATGAAGCGGAAGCAGAAATGCTGGAGGCTTATTTTAGCAGTGATGAAGCTCAGTGGTGGAGCGGTGAACTAAATGACACAGAGGTACTTCAAAGAGACGGAAGTGTCATCTACCGGTATGAAGTCGGACAGACAGACAACATTGAATATAATCACACAAGAAATCATAAAGCAGAGACGATGATGGTCGGACTTGGTTTCTTCTTCGGGCAGCATTATGTGGAGGGAGATTATGCTGACCTCTGGATTTCAAAGCCAATCAGCGAGGAGGAAGGAACGGAACTGGTGCGTCTGTTCTACCAGTATTTTACACCGAATATCGGAAGCTATAGGAACAGTGCAAATGACTATATTTCACTCAGCGGAAATAATCCGATTATACAGATGGTTCAGCTGCCGGTTCAACAGAGTTCAATGAATTCGTACATTATCAAAATCAAAGAAGACGGAACTGTAGTGGCTGTCGGAAAATGCGAGGATGTCTATGTGGCTGCAGAGCTGGTCTTCAGCGAGGATCATACAAAGCTGACCTACAGCTACAATACCTATTCGAAGCTGCCGGGCTTAGATACCTATCAGAGCATGACGGCAATCCAACAGGTACAGGCAGGTACATATTCAAAAACTAACTAATAAATGATTAAAGAGAACGAAGAGGGTGAATTCTTCGTTCTCTTTTTTACCAAGATAAGGGGGATAATCTATATATGAAGCAATTCTCTGGTTCCATAGACCTCAAGCTGTGTGAGAGCCGGAAACGGTGAATCGTCCTCGGCTTTGATGAGAGTGTCCATGGTAAGAGAGGTAATCACTCTCGGAGAAAAGCAAATCTCATGCGGAAGAATGCTTTTTTCAAGTGTCTTTGTGAGCACACTGCCTTCAGAAAAATGAAAGCTTACCTGTGTCCACCAGCTGTCGTGCGGAAAATCCGCACGTGTATAGAGAAGAAGCTTATCAATCCTGACAGAATAACCAAAATCAATTGTAATGGCTGCGTCCGTTCTGCGATTAATTCCCCAGGACTGATATGGCCATTCTCCGTGTGACAGGTTAGCACGGACACCGTCAATGGCATTGCGTGCTGCAAATACCGATTCGCCGCGGGTCTCGACGTTTGCTGAAGCATGCGGAAAACAAGGTACGGCTCCGTGCTGGTCATTTGGATTAAGTGCCAGATTACAGTATGAAGTCAGTTCCTCGGCCGGTACTGTTTCGGCATATAAGTAATGGATGCTGCCAAGGAAAGCAGAAGGAGAGTAGCAGACTCTTTTTTCTCCGAACGGAACGGTATAACGTAAAGCAGCTGTCATATACACAAGAGACGAACCAAGAACGTCATCAACCTGAATGCGAAGAAAAATATTGTTCTTTGCCGGTATTATTTCGATATAATCACCTTCGGCATAGTCTGCCATGTAAACCAGATCGACAAATCCGGTACCGGTATGCTCTGCCAGAAGTTGATTTTCTTTATTTCGAATATTTAATGAGATTATCTCCATAGCATGTGCCCTCCAATGGTATTTTATTCTATCCCTTCAGACCGGAGGCAGCAACCCCCTCGACAAAATACTTCTGAAGAATTAAAAATACGAGAATGACCGGAATCAGGGAAAGTACGGAACCTGCCATGATGAGCCCATAATCGGAGGAGTACTGGCTGATGAACATTTTAAGACCGAGCTGGATTGTCTTTTTAGCCGGACTTTTGAGATAAATCAAAGGTCCGAGGTAATCGTTCCAGGTTGCCACAAAGGTAAAAATCGTCAGCGTTGACAGTGCAGGCTTTGACAGAGGAAGCATAATATATGCGTATATTTTGTATTCACTCATACCGTCAATTCGTGCAGCCTCACAGAAATCATCCGGAACCCCCTCATAGAACTGCTTCATCATGAAGACTCCGAAGGCAGAAAAGGCCTGCAGGCAGATAATCGCGAGAAGCTTGTCATTTAGACCGAAATTCCGCATCATCAAAAACTGGGGAACCATATAGACCTGCCAGGGCATGGCAATTGTTGAAATATAAGCAAGAAAAAGTCCTTTACGGTATTTAAAATCCAGCTTGGCAAATGCATATGCAGCAAAGCTGCTGGTAAGTAGCTGAAGAATCGTAACGATGATTGTCAGAAAAACGGTATTCTGAACAAATTTGAACAACGGGATTTTAGTCCAGATTTCGATATAGTTTTCCCACTGTGGGTTTTCAGGAATCCAGACAAACGGATTCATCTGGAAGACCTCCCGGTCACTCTTTACCGATGCTGAGAGCATCCATAGAAACGGAATCAGCATGACGGCAGCAATCAGAATCAGAATGACATAGATAAGTATTTTGCTGATTACAGCATTTCGTTTTGAAGATTTAGTGATCATCCCGGTCTCCTCCCTAGCGATCTCTCTGACTGCGGAACTGAATCAGAGTTACCGCAAGCACCATAACGAAAAGCACCATAGAAACGGCACTGGAATATCCAAGCTTCCAGTCAATAAATGCTTTCTGGTAGATATAATAAACAAGAACGGTTGCAGACGGTGCCAGCTCTCCACTGCCTCCGCCGGCCAGCATGATAGCAACATCGTAAATCTTAAAACAGTTAATAGTCAGCATAATGACAACAAAGAAGGTGGTGCTGCGCAGCTGAGGCCAGGTGATGTAGAGAAATTTCTTCCAGGTTCCGGCACCGTCCAGACTTGCAGCCTCATAAAGCTCTGAGGAGATTCCCTGAAGACCGGCAAGGTAAATGACCATATAATACCCCATGTATTTCCATACACTGAAGAGAATCATACTGACAAGAACAAGACTACCAGTGAACCACTGCGGAAGATTCTGCGAAGACACATGAAAAACATTGTACAACAGGCTGTTAATCGGTCCTTTGGAAGGATGAAAGAGCATTTTCCAGACGGCGGTGACAGCTACCATAGAAGCAACATACGGAAAAAAAGAAAATGTCCGGAAGATTCCGCGGCAGATGATTTTCTGGTTCAGAACAATTGCCAGTGCGAGAGAAGCAATCATAGTAAGGGGAACCGTACCGATACAGTAGAGTACGGTATTTCGGAGTGCTGACAGAAATAAAGGATCTGATCCGAGCTTTTTAAAATTATCAATGCCGGCAAAGGTGATTGCATTGCTTCCGTCCCAGTTCATAAAGGCCAGTGCAAATGCAAAGACGATCGGAACCAGTGTAAAGACGGCAAATCCGATGAAGTTTGGTGCGATAAAGGAATAAGCAACCAGATTCCGCTTGATTTCCCTTCTTCGCCTGTTTTTACTTGCTGTATTTTTTTCTTTCATTCTTTCCTCTCCGAATTACCCTGTTATCCAGTGACGGGTTATAATTTTGAAATAGGACCGGAGGTTACCCGCCGGCCCCATAAGATATACAGATTTACTTTAATCCGGCAACGCCGTTGTTCATTGCTGCAATTCCTTCATCAACGGTCATTTCACCTGACATAATCGCTGTATGATAGGTATCAAGCAGAGAGTTGATTTCTGAAACATTGCTTGCATAAGGAACTTCCAGGTACAGATTTGATACATTAAGAGCTTCCTTACTTGCGTCATCTGTCGGGAAGCCTGCAAGACTTGTGATAATGTTTCTTGCTTCGCTGGTCATGATTGCCGGGAAGTTACCGGTTTCTGCCATAACCTTTGCACCCTCTTCTCCGCTGACCCACTTAACAAAGTTCCATGCTTCATCGGGAGTATCGGTAGCACTGGTCACTGCAAGACCTGTGATGGTTCCGAGGGTGGAGCCGGCTTCTACGCCGTCAGCATGCGGATATTTAACAAGACCCCAGTTGCCGCAGAGGGAGCTGTCATATTCGCCGGAAGCAAGATTGTTGATCAGAGTGCTGATGAACCATGACCCCATATTTAACATTGCAACATCCCCGCCGGAGAAAGCAGCAGAATAATGCAGACCTTCAGTTTTCAGATCGGAGTATTTTCTGCATACACCGTCAGCTTCCTGATTCAGAACCATTTCATAATATGGCTTGAAGAACTCGTAATTTCCGCTTAAGATATTGTTCTTTCCATCAAGTACACCGAACAGCTGAACTGCACTTCTCCAGGTATGGTAATGAGCTCCGTACACCTGATTGCCAAATTCGGTATTTGTAACCGACCTTGCCAGTGCGTCATATTCGTCGAAGGTCATATCATTGTTAGGATAAGCAACTCCTGCAGCATCAAAGACATCCTTGTTGTAGAAGAGCAGCCAGAAATCATTACGAAACGGCAGTTCATAAAGCTTACCGTCAACGGTCACCTGATCGGTTGCACCGGAATACTTTGTTAAGTCAACCGATCCGGATGAAATATAATCGTCAAGAGCAAGAAGCGTATTTTTCTGGACGAGTGTTGCGTAACCGGGAACATCCTTGATTGTAACAACATCGAAATCGGTTCCGCTGCCGGATAATTCGGTAGCAAGAACGGTCATATAATCGGTAGAACCAAGGTCTACCATTTCGATGGTGATATTATCATATTCTTTCTCGTAAGCTTCCTTCAGGGCTTTCCAGTAGGTGGTTGTTTCCTGATCCCAGATTGCCCATTTTAGGGTAACTTTCTTTGCGGCAGAAGTCGGAGCAGAAGTCGCAGCCGGACTTGTCGGCGCAGACGTCGGATTGGTACCTCCATCTGAATTGTTGCCGCATGCTGTAAACATTGTCATAACCATTGCGGTTATCAGCAGAATACTTAACAGTTTCTTTCTCATAAATTCCTCCATGCCGGAGCATTTTTTGTGAAGGCACGCGAGCAGAATGTCAAATTCTGCACTGCGATTCAAGTTTGTGCTCCGTTACAAACTTGCAGGGTGAAAGATAAGCACAT
>CAZRRN010000074.1:0-9239 GCA_964602475.1 uncultured Lachnospiraceae bacterium
CTAACTAAGGAATACTGCCGCAGTCAGGATGGCAGGGACAGGTATCCGGCTGCAGTAGTATTAACAAGAGAGTGGATTAAAAAACACTATAATCAATCCTTTGATGTTCCAAAGCTCGCAGAAGCCGTTGGATATCGCGCGGATTATCTGTCTACCTTGTTCAAGAACAGTATGGGAATTTCTATTGTTCGTTATACGAACCAGCTGCGGATAACTATGGCAAAAAATTTGCTTTCAAATTATAATGTATCAATAAAAGAAGCCGCTTTTTCATGCGGCTTCTCAGATGAAAAGTATTTTATGAAAGTTTTTAAACAGCTTGAGAGGATAACTCCGTCACAATATAAGAACAGTTATGGAAGAAGCGAATCAGTGTAAGGTTTTCTTAGTGAAGTATAACGTATATCGGTCATCCGTGATTTCATACAAAGGAACAAAATCAAAGTTTGCAGGCTGATTGATTGTTCGGTAATTGCTCTGTTGCCACGGAAACGTGCTGTAGGTATGCTCTGTGACGTGAGTGAGAGCAGTTTTTAAATTACTGTTTTCCATATAGATTCCACAGTCCTTCTCCGTCTGTCCGGCAAGAACAATAGGTCCTTCCAGAAAAGAAGTAAGCTGTGACTGATCCGGTAAAGATGACATCGTGACTGCTGCAGGAAAGAAGATGCTTATTGTATCATTATTCCATGTTCTGTTGATATCATAATAACCATTTACGGCCTCTGCAGCTTGTGCTTCCTCAGTGTTGATCTTAATTACAGGTTTTCCATGAACCCATTTAGGAATACGTAGCGAAAGGGTGAAGGTTTCGGGTTTATCCGCAGTAATATGAAACTTAATGAACCATCTTGATGTGCTGCTTTCATCGTGCTCGTCAAAGAAGGTTTGGTTGCCGTAATATTTCATATCTGTTAATTGTGTTATGGTGACATTTTCATTATATCGGTATTCGGAATTTATATATTGTCCTACGATAAGGCGATTGTGTTTTGGATCCTCATACCAGCAAAGCTGGGGATAGATGGTATGCGCCTGTACCATCGTGCCGTGGCAGCACCAGAAATCGTGTGCTTTACTGCCCCAGTTCTTTTTACTTCCGGCTTTCATAGGAAGAAAATAGGAAGGCATTCCTGTGAATCTGTTTTGCTGGGCAAGAAATCCATTATAAAGATTTTTTTCAATATAATCAAGATAAACAGTATCTCCCGTAAAAAGATAGAGGTAATCTGCGAGTCGTACCATATTAAATACAGTACAGAATTCCTGCGTCCGATCACCGAGAAACATTCCTAACTGACGTGGTGATATCCAGTATTCACCTGAATTCTGTCCTCCGGTACAAAATGCATCCCTGTCTGATACAGCACACTTCCAGAATTTTGACAACAATTCAAACCACTTGCTGTCCTTTGTAATTTCATACATCTTTGCAGCACCGTGCGCCCATGGAATACTTGCGTTTGCATGACAGTTTGACAATGGATCTCCATCGTCAGCAAGTATTTGAAAAATGGGTGGATTCGAGTAACGTTCTGCCAGAGTATAGTATTTTTTATCTTTTGTAAGCTGATATAGACCAGCCCATACTTCAAGCATTCCACCCTCTTCTCCGCTGTATATGGCATTTGGATTTTTGTTCTCCATATCTTTAGTCCAGTCAAGATACCAATCGGCGGTATTGTTCAAAATCATAATTGCTTTTTCATTTTTTGCGTATACTGCGCTGTGATAAAGTCCGAGAAGTGTTTTATGCAGGGTGTATTGGGGTGACCAGATAGGCTGTTTTTTTTCAAGCTTTTCAAAATATTTTTCAGGAATGGAACCAACCCATTTGCCGCCGTTAAGCTCCTGACAGCGTTGAAGCTCATCAATAATATGATCTAGCTTTGCTTTCAGTTCCCGGTCGTTGTTCTGCGCGAAAAGCATAGAAGCGGAAGAGAGCCAATGACCGAGAAAATGTCCTCTTAACTGACAGGTCGGAGCTTCCCAGCCAAGGTGCTGTTCGGAAAAATCCCTGTCGGAGCGGACACAGGCTTCCAGATAGAAATTCTGCAGTAAATTTTCGGTTTTCAGTTCCATAAGATAGTTCCTGTTAAGGTCAGCACGTTCCTTGAAAAGACCGGGAAGAAGATGTGCTTTTTCAATGTTAATATGTTTTAGCATTTTTCCCTCCAATGCATTCTATATTTGTGAATATCAAAACATTATTTTACATATTTGTCAGTAGACAAAGGAGGGAAAAAGGTGGAAAATTCTTTGCTTATTTTGTTGCCTGTTCCGCAAAATCCGTTGTAACAAGAGTATTATAAGGAGCTCGTTTGGTTATCACACCGGCAGATTCCAAAATATCCTGTAGTAATGTAAAACTGGATTCTTCGAAGATTAAGTTTGATTTCCAGGTGTTTTGATCGTAATACCGGGAGACAATTGTTGTAAGTGTTTCAAGATCGGTTTCAGGAAACTGCGGTTTAATCACCGCTGCAATCTCTTCCGGAGTATGAGAACCGACATAATCCATTCCTCGCTGTAAAGCATTAACGAAGCTTTGAATCAGCTTTGGATTCTTATCTATAAAACTTTTAAGCGCCGAATAAGCAGTATAGGGCACCAGACCACTGTCAACACCAAGAGAAGCAATAACATAACCCTGACCTTCAGATTCCAGTGCCGTTGCACCGGGTTCAAATTCAACAGTGTAGTCACCGGTTCCTGAAACAAAGGCCTGCGCAGTAAGCCCGAAACTAATATTCTGTACAATTGTCAGGTCGTTTGCAGGATCGAGACCATTTTTTTTCAGAATATATTCGAATACCATTTGTGGCATTCCACCTGCTCTTCCTCCGATTACCGTCTTTTCTTTCAAATCCTTCCAGCTAAAATTTTCTGTATCTTCACGACCTACAAGAAAATTACCGGCACGCTGTGTCAGCTGTGCAAAGTTAACTGCATAATCGGGATTTCCCTCATTATAAATATAAATAGATGCTTCTGATCCCATAAAACCGATATCTGCTTCTCCGGATAACAAGGCAGTCATGGTTTTGTCGGCACCTGCACCGTTCGTAAGTTCAAGATTAATTCCTTCCTCTGTAAAATAACCAAACTCGATTGCGGCATATTGCGGAGCATAGAAAATTGAGTGTGCAACTTCGTTAAGTCGTACCGTTTGCAAGTCGTTTTTTTCAGAACAGCCAACGAAAGGAAGAAGTGACAGAATCAGACTGAATAATAATATTTTTTTCAAAAGAAACCCTCATGGTTTTTGTCTATATCAGTATATACCTGTAACGGAAAGATGTTACCGTCTGCGGATTTTTTACTAAAAAACTTTTTCTTGACATCCTGTAGAGACACGAATATAATACTCATAACATGATAACACGCTAATGCTTTAGCATAGTAAAGCATGGAGCAACTAAGACCTTATGAGGAACAAAATGGATGATTAGTGTGAAAGATGAACCTTTCACACACAGATTTGTGCCTGCGCAGCGCGTGACACAAAGTCTGCTATGCGTAAACCGCGCAGAAATGGAGAATAAAATGAAACAGCTGTTACATACCCCGGAAGGTGTCAGAGATATATATAATGGTGAATGCGAACAAAGGATGAAGCTGGAGGAAGCAATCAAAAGCCGTATGAACAGATATGGGTTTCGTGATATAAAGACTCCGACATTTGAATTCTTTGATATTTTTTCTGCGGAACGTGGAACGGTTCCGTCAAGAGATATGTATAAATTTTTTGACCGGGCAGGAAACACGCTGGTTTTGCGACCGGATATGACTCCTGCAATTGCAAGATGTGTAGCAAAATACTACAAAGAAGAGAAGATGCCGGTTCGTCTGTCCTATTGCGGAAGCACATTTATAAACGAAACAGATTATCAGGGGAAACTAAAAGAGATTACGCAGATTGGAGCAGAACTGATCAATGATCCTTCCGTTGAAGCGGATACGGAGATGATTGCATTAACTGTGGAGTGCCTGTTGGAAGCAGGATTAACAGAATTTCAGGTAGAAATCGGTCAAGCTGATTTCTTTCGCGCACTCGTTGAAGAAGCACAATTATCCGCAGATGAAATAGATCTTCTTCGTAATTCAATTATTGATAAGAATACCTTTGGCATGGAAGACATATTGGAAAGCAGGCAAATAAATGATAATACAAAGCAGGCACTTTTGAAGCTTCCGGAACTGTTCGGCACCATGCAGGCGGTCAGCAGTATGAAGAAGGTTACAAAGAACCGAAGGGCGATTCAGACGATTGAACGGATGGAAACGTTGTATGAATGTATGAAGGCCTACGGATTTGAAAAATATATTACATTTGACCTTGGAGCATTAAGCAAATATAATTATTATACAGGACTTACGTTCCGCGCATACACGTATGGAACAGGTAATCCGGTTGTAACCGGTGGACGATATGATTCACTTGTGGAACAGTTCGGGAAAAAGGCTCCGGCGATTGGGTTTGCCTTATCACTGGATGAATTGATGGCAGCAATGTCCAGACAGAAAATCTCTTCCGCCGAAATGACAGAACGCATATTAATTCTATACGAAACTTCAGAATTCAGAAAAGCAGTAACGAAAGCAACGGAGCTTCGAGAAAGAAAAACCGATTGTGTACTTTGTATAAAGGAGAAGGATTTTACTGACGAGGATTACAGAGCTTATTCTGAGAGAATGGGAATTACAGAAATTATTACGATTCAGTAATCAATCAATTGGAACACAAAGTAGAAATATAGTGAATTACTAAGTACCATATGGAGGCAGGAATGAGATATATTACGATAGCACTGGCAAAAGGAAGGCTTGCCGGACAGACTATGGCATTGCTTGAAAAAATGGGAATCCTATGTGAAGAAATGAAAGACCCTGATTCAAGAAAGCTGGTATTTCAAAATGATGAATGGAAGCTGAAATTCTTTCTGGCAAAGGCTTCTGATGTACCCACCTTTGTTGAATACGGTGCTGCAGATATCGGAGTGGTAGGAAAGGATACCATTGATGAAGAAGCAAGAAAACTGTATGAGGTTCTTGATTTAAAGCTTGGAAAGTGTAGAATGTGTGTTGCCGGACCGGAGACAGCAAGAGAGCTGTTGATGCATGGAGAACGGATTCGTGTTGCTACAAAGTATCCGGGAATAGCAAAGGATTATTTTTATAATAAAAAACATCAGACTGTAGAGATTATCAAGCTGAACGGTTCGGTAGAGCTTGCTCCGATTGTTGGGCTGTCTGAGGTGATTGTTGATATTGTTGAGACGGGGTCTACACTTCGTGAGAATGGGCTTGGTGTTTTGGAAGAAATCTGTAATCTGTCGGCGCGAGTTGTAGTAAACCAGGTCAGCATGAAAATGGAACAGGAGCGTATCACGAAACTGATCAGCGGTCTGAGAGAACAGGTTGAACTGAAGGAAGCACAAAACAAAAACAAGAAATAAGAACGGAAAGGTAAGTTCATGATGAGAATACTTAAATTAACGCCGGAGACAAGAAAGAATATCTCAAAGGATCTGTTGAAACGCAGCCCGAATTCGTATGGTGAATATGAACAGCGTGTGAAGGAGATTCTTGAGAATGTGAGAAACCGTGGGGACGAAGCGGTTTTTGAATACACAAAGCGTTTTGACCGGGCTGATATTACAGAAAAATGCTTCCGGGTAACCGACGAGGAAATCGAAGAAGCTTACCGGAACGTTCCTGCAGAGCTGCTTGCAATTATTCGGACGGCAGCAGAAAATATTCGGGAGTATCATAAAAAACAGCTTCGTACAAGCTGGTTTGAAACGAAGCCGGACGGCATTTTACTGGGACAGAAGATTACGGCAATCTCTTCTGTCGGAGTATATGTGCCGGGTGGGAAAGCTGCTTATCCGTCCTCGGTTCTTATGAATATCGTTCCGGCTAAGGTTGCAGGAGTGGAGCGTATTACGATGATGACTCCGGTAGGACCGGACGGGAAAATCTATCCGAACACTCTTGTTGCTGCAAAAGAAGCAGGAGTAACTGAAATCTATAAAGCCGGAGGGGCACAGGCAATCGCTGCATTGGCATACGGAACAGAATCAATCCGTAAAGTTGATAAAATCGTCGGTCCGGGAAATATATATGTGGCTCTTGCAAAGAAGGCGGTGTATGGAATCGTCGGTATCGATTCTATCGCGGGTCCGAGTGAAATACTTGTGATTGCAGACGAAACGGCACAGGCAGACTATGTGGCAGCGGATCTATTATCTCAGGCAGAGCATGATGAGCTTGCATCTGCAATTCTGATTACAACGGACCATAAGCTTGCAGAAGAGGTATCAAAAGAAACCGAAAGGCTGGCAGAGGTTCTGCCGCGTAAGGAAATAATTTTAAAATCTCTGGAGAATTACGGATATATTCTGCTTGCATCCGATATGAATGAGGCTATTGATGCAGCGAACGAGATTGCATCAGAGCATGTCGAGCTGCTGACAGCAAATCCGTTCGATACGATGACACGCTTAAAGAATGCAGGAGCGATTTTTCTTGGAGCATATTCAAGTGAACCGCTTGGAGACTATTATGCCGGACCAAATCATATCCTTCCGACAAACGGAACCGCAAAGTTTTTTTCACCATTAGGTGTAGACGATTTTATGAAGAAATCAAGTATTATTTCTTATTCCAGGGAAGCACTTGAGCCTGTTCATCAGGATATAATCCGGTTTGCAGAATCGGAAGGACTGACCGCTCATGCGAATTCTATTGCTGTACGTTTCGGAGAAGGAAAATAAACTATTCATTATCTTAACGTTTATACTTGGAATCTATGAAAATCACTGATATAATAAAATTATTCAGACGGATACCGTCCGGTTGGCAGCCATTTATGGAAAACTGACTGTTACGGCTGGACAGAAATGAGGAAAAATGCCAAGAACTGCTGTAATTACCAGAAAGACAAAAGAAACAGATATTAAACTGGAGCTGAACCTTGACGGTAACGGAACATCCGAAATCAATACAGGAATCGGCTTTCTGGATCATATGCTGACAGGATTTGCAAAGCATGGTTTTTTTGACTTGAAGCTTAACGTCAAGGGTGATTTATTTGTGGACGGACATCATACCACAGAGGATATCGGTATTGTTCTGGGACAGGCTGTCAGGACAGCACTTGGAGATAAAAAAGGAATTAAGCGGTATGGCTCCTCGGTTCTTCCGATGGATGAAACGCTGGTTCTTTGTGCGATAGATCTGTCAGGACGACCCTACCTCGGATTTGAGGCAGAGTTTACTGTAGAGAAACTGGGGGATTTGGACACAGAACTGATTAAGGAATTTTTTTACGCAATATCCTATTCAGCAGGTATGAATCTTCATATCCGAAAGCTTGCAGGGGACAACAATCATCATATTGCTGAGGCGATGTTTAAGTCATTTGCAAGAGCGCTTAACGAAGCGACTATAGTTGATGACAGGATTAACGGGGTACTTTCATCGAAAGATGTATTATAAAAAACCGTGCAGTTGCGACAGCTTTGTAAGCAAAGATCGCAATTCCGGAATGGAAACGAGGAACCAATGAGATTATATCCGGCGATAGATATAAAGAACGGGCAGTGTGTCAGGCTGAAGCAGGGACAGTTTCATGAGGTAGATGTGTACTCACAGATTCCTGCTGAGGTCGCAGCAAAGTGGGAAGCACAGGGTGCTTCATACATTCATATCGTTGATCTGGACGGAGCACTGGCCGGACATACCATCAATGAAGAAGCAATCAGAACAATCGTAGAGCAGGTTCATATTCCGGTTCAAATCGGTGGAGGAATACGAACCGCACGGGATGTCGAACAAAAGCTTGCAATGGGTGTGAAGCGAGTGATTATCGGAACAAAAGCCGTGGAGAATCCCGGATTTATCAGAGAACTGATTTCACTTTTCGGTGCAGAAAGAATCGTTGTAGGAATTGATGCAAAGAACGGAATGGTTGCAGTTGAGGGCTGGGAGAAAATCAGCGGAATGACTGCGGTGGATCTGGCACTTGAAATGAAATCACAGGGAGCAAGGACGATTGTTTACACTGATATAATGAAAGACGGAATGCTGCAGGGACCTAATTTTAATTATACAGCTGAAATGGTACGGATAACGGGACTTGATATCATTGCATCGGGTGGTGTATCCTCAGCAGAGGATCTCCGGGAACTGGAAAAGATACATGTAGAGGGTGCAATTATCGGGAAAGCACTTTATGAGAAACGTGTGGATCTAAATGAAGCAGTTTTAAAATTTGAAAAATAAAGACCGTTAAGATTGCGAAGATAATGAAAAATACTGACGATAGTTTATAAAATGAGCTGTGTTAATGCAATGTCTTAATGGCGGCAGTGCAGAAACAAGAAGTGGGGATGACATGAAAAAAAAGCTGATCACTTATATTAATGCGGAAAATGAGCTGGTAAATTCTGTTTTGAAAAAAGCAGCTGATTATGAACGTATGGGTTCTGACGGTTTATTTATTTACAATTATTCCGTAGATGAAAACGAAAGAGAAGAGTTCCTTGGTGTCATGCGCCAGCTGACAGCATCGGTAGATATCCCTCTGATTATCGGTTTTACGGTAAAACGTTTTGAAGACGCGAAAAAAGCATTATATACGGGTGCGGAGAAGCTTGTTATTCCATACAGAAAGCTGAAAGATTTTAAGGTCATAAAGGAAATATCAGACCGGTTTGGAAAGGATAAAATACTGCTCGAACTGGATGTCAGTGCAGAAAATGACGACGGTGTATTTTTAAAAGAGGAATTTCCGGAATGCTGTAAAGAAAACGGGGTAGCAGGATTGTTCTTAAAGCATCTGGATGTCAATGCACTGTCAACCTCGGTTATTGCAGCGGCAAAAATGCCGGTTTATATCCGGGACAGCCTGATCAGAAATGATATTGAGACTTTATTGAAGCTTGAAAATGTAGCTGCTGTTGCAACCAATTACTATGAAAATAAAGATATCATGAAGGTTAAGCGGATGCTTAAGGACAGCGGAATCGAAACAACGGTTACCGATTGCGGAATCTCCTTTGGCGAGTTGAAAAAGAGCGAAGCCGGACTGGTTCCTGTTATTGTACAGGATTACAAAACCTCACAGGTACTTATGCTTGCATATATGAATGAAGAAGCATTTCAGGCAACAGTCGATACCGGACGAATGGTATATTATTCGCGCAGCAGAGACGAACAATGGGAGAAAGGAC
>CAZRRN010000075.1:0-9140 GCA_964602475.1 uncultured Lachnospiraceae bacterium
GGGGCGATCTTGCTCCGGTAATTGTTGCGGAGCTTCCGCCTACAGTTACGGATTTTTATGAGGGAACGGCAGCGGTTGTGCTGTCCTACATTGTTTCGGTAAACGGAGATATCGGAACTGAGTATTATCTCGTACGGGAATGCTTCCGCTTTTTATATACGGATATCCGAACCTATCTATATAATTACGAACGCGAAACAGAAGCAATCTATGACGTTTTGAATACCAGTCTTTCCAAGGATGATTTAAAGCTTGGGATTACCAATGATACCGGAATGGAGCTGTTAACGGCAGACAGCTATAAGTACACTGCATTTGTACGAAACCGTGAGCTCTGGTGCTATGACCGGACGCTGAACCAGATGAACTGCATCTTTTCCTTCCGCAGCAGTGAGGATTTCGACCTTATGGAGCTGTATGATGCTCACGCCGTAAAGATACTGAACCTTGACAGCAGAGGAAATATTGATTTTCTTGTATATGGTTACATGAATCGGGGAGAATACGAGGGACGGGTTGGAATTGTTCTTTACCGGTACTACCATGAAGAAAACAGGATAGAAGAGGAAGCTTACATTCCGGTAAACACAACCTATCAGCTGCTGAAGGGTGAGCTGAACGAATGTATCTACATGAACCGTTTTGACGTCCTGTATCTTGCGGTTTATGATACGGTTTATTCCTATAACCTGACAACCAGAATCTTGAGTGTTGTTGCAGACCAGGTGCCGCAGGAGCACGTTGTTTTCCTGCCTGGTTTACAGCTGGTAATCTGGCAGGAGACACCGGAGGATGCAGAGTCAAAGGAACTGACGGTGCTCAATCTGGAAAATGGAGAAAAAAGCAAGATTGCCGCACCAAAAGAGGAGGTTATATGTCTTCTCGGAGCAGTGGAAACAAGTTTGATTTACGGATATGCGAAAGAATCAGATATTGCCGTCAATTATGACGGAACACTAACCATACCGCTGTATCGTGTTCTGATTGCCGATCCGGACGGCACTGTCCGGAAGAATTACGAAAAGGACGGAGTCTACGTCACGGCAGCAGCGGTGGAGGAGAACGTCATTACTCTGGAACGTGTCAAGAAGCGTGATTCGACGACGCTTGCCTATGATGCACTGGCTTCGGATGTCATTCAGAACCACACGGTTGCGGAAGTGACATCGGTAAGTATTGTCAGCCGGGTGACGAAGCTTATGAGAACCGAGTATTACATTTCGTTTCCGGGGGATGTTTCGATTGAAAAACTTCCAAGTGTTATTTCACCGCTTTATACAGTGCTTTCGACAGACACAACGGTCAGGATTACCGCATCCGAGGAACTGGCAGAGGAGTATTTAACCTACTCTTTCGGTCGCGTGGTGGTACGTACCAAAAATGCAGCCTATGCAATTCGACTGGCCGATGAAGACGAAAGTGTCGGGTCAGTAATTGACAGCGAAGGAAAGGTAGTCTGGGAGCGAGGCATTAAATCTGCCAAAAGCTCCATCAGCGGAATCACTCCGGTTGGCAGTGGAACCATGAATGGTCTGCAGGCAGCATTGAGGATGATTTTTACTTATAAAGGTCTTGAGGTGGATACGACAGCATTTTCTTTTACAGAAAAGCCGATTACGGAATGGCTGGAGCAGTATATGAATGTTTCTGCTGTTAACCTGAAAGGCATATCCCTTGACGAGGCACTGTATTATGTGTATCGTAAACGGCCGGTGATTGCCGTTACAGGACCAAACAGTGCATTACTCCTCTGTGGTTATGATGCCTCGAATATTGAGGTTGTGGATACTTCCTCCGGGAAGACAAGAAAAATCAGCAGGGATGATGCCGGGGCTTTATTTGAAGAGTGCGGAAATTTATTTTTCAGTTATATAGATTGATTTGAAGAAAGTATTTTCAAAATGTTCAATTGGCAGGTTAGTGACGGAGCACAACCCTAAGTGACCGCAGATCAGGATCTGAAGGAGTCGCATGCCTACACAAAATAATGCTCCGGCAAGGAGGCAGGAATGAGTAAAAGAGTTTTTTTGATTGTACTTGACAGTGTCGGCATCGGTGAAATGCCGGATGCGGCAGCATATGGTGATGAAGGGAGCAATACACTGCTTGCCGCGGCGCACAGTGAATTCTTTCATATGCCGAATCTTTGCCGTATGGGACTTGACCGGATTGACGGACAAGAAGCATTCGCGGAAGTATGGAAAGCAAAGCTTGCCAAGACGACAGAAAGTGTTGCAAAGAATCCGAAAGGAGCATTTGATGGCGCTGTAGCGCGGCTTTGTGAAGCTTCCGGCGGGAAGGACACCACAGTCGGACACTGGGAAATCGCCGGTCTGGTATCGGAAGCTCCGCTTCCGACCTTCCCGAACGGCTTCCCAAGAGAACTGCTTGATGAATTTGAGAAAGAGACCGGACGCAGGGTACTTTGTAACCTTCCTTATTCCGGAACCGAAGTAATACGTGATTACGGACAAGAACACATCAATACAGGAGCACTGATTGTATATACCTCTGCAGACAGTGTTTTTCAGATAGCTGCACATGAAGAAATTGTACCGCTGGAAGAGCTGTACCGATATTGCGAAATTGCACGAAGACTCTGTACAGGTAAATACGGAGTCGGACGGATCATTGCACGTCCTTTTATCGGAACCTATCCGGATTTTACCCGTACTTCAAATCGTCATGATTTTTCACTTTGTCCTCCCAAAGCTACAATGCTTACGGTATTGAGGGAAAAGGGTTTTGATGTATATGGTGTCGGCAAGATCAATGACATATTTGCAGGAAGCGGAATTACCGGTACGGTACGTACCAAAGGAAATGCCGAGGGAATAGAGCGGACGCTGGAGCATATGAAGGAAGACTTCTGCGGACTTTGCTTTACGAATCTGGTTGACTACGATATGCTGTATGGACACCGAAATGATGTAGACGGGTATGCGAAGGCTCTGACGTACTTTGACGAGCAGCTTCCGGCGCTGCGTGAAGCACTTCGCCCGGAGGACATTTTGATGATTACTGCAGATCACGGCTGTGACCCGTCAACTCCGTCCACAGATCATTCCAGAGAATATATTCCGTTGATTATTTACGGAAAGGGAATTCGTACAGGGCTTAATCTTGGTACAAGAACCAGTTTCTCGGATATCGGAGCAACAATTCTGGATTACTTTGGCTGTAAAGAGCAGATATCTGGGACCTCTTTCCTGAGTGACATTTTGTTAAAATAAAAGCAGTGTAATATTCTGACCTTTTAGAAGAATTCGAACAATTTTATGATTGACATTTTCGCTTGATGATGTTATCATCATAACTGCTCGATTTGCAGTCGTGGCGGAATTGGCATACGCGCATGATTCAGGTTCATGTCCACTTACGTGGGTGAGAGTTCAAGTCTCTTCGACTGCAGAAGCCGGAAGCCTTATGATTAAGGTTTCCGGTTTTTTTTTCATAGAAAAGCGTGTCTCATGAAACAAAAACGGACACATTTTTTTTTGCTGCATATAATCTATCAGAAGGGGGTATATTTTTGATGGCTTATATGCAGGGGTTACTTGTCAGGGAATTTGAATCGGGGAGTAATGGTTGTACATGTATTTCTCAGTGTGGTAATGACTGGGGTGCCTCTTACGGCTCATATCAGCTTACGCTTCGCTGGGGACATGTATTTGATTTTCTAAAGAGATATTTTTCGGAGGAGTATAAACAGTCCGGGCTGTATTTTAACAATCTTCCGGACATACAACAGGATGGTTATCCAGGACCGGAGTATTGTTCTGCAATCGAAACAGTAACAGAATTCTGGAACAAAATGATTATACAGACCGGAACCGAAGCCTTTGAACAAAAGGAACGCGATTTTGTCCGTACCGAGTATTATGAGGTAACAAGAGGATATATAAACAAAGGCTTTCACACAGACCTGAATTCGTTGTCTCCGGCATGGCAGGATGCGTTCTGGAGCAGCGCCGTGAGAAATGGAGCATTGACGGCATACGATTATTTCAGGCAGCTGGTTACGGAGAGTACGCCGGTTGTTTTTACACAGACAAATTTTGATTTATATTATGATTGCCTTTTTCAGCTTCATAAGACAAACCGTTATAAAAAAGGATATCAAAGCGGTGAGCGGGAAAAGCTGCGCAGTTACCTTACGGATTATATCCCCGGCAGAGTAATCATCCGCGCAACGGCAAAGCCGGTACAGGTAAGATGGATGCAGTACCGGATCAATAAATTAATTAACAACGGAAGATTGTCGGTTACCGTCCCGTTAATAGAAGATGGAAGCTGGGGTTCGAAGACCTCGGCTGCCGTACGTGCATTATGGAAGTATAAGGGCTGGAGCGGACTGGGGGCAGGATCAGGAATCGGCCCGGGTACGATAAAGGTATTACAGCAGAGCCCGGGTGACTAAGCATTCAAAAAATGCGCACGTCTATATTTAGTTAAAAAACGGCAAGAACAACAATCCTCATACAAAATATAGATAAAATATGAAAATGGGACTTGACATTCACTTCAACATGTGATTTTTTGAAAAAATGGTCTAAAGAAATTAAAAAATCATCCGATAAATAAAGTACAAAGATAAGATACCGGTCAAACAACCGGTTCGGATGAAGAGTTACCGGATAAGCGGAAAGGAGGATGCCCAATGAGCAGAACACAGTTATTTAAGGCGAAAAAGTTCGTTATGTTATATGCAGCGTTTGCACTCTGCGTGATGGGCATCATGATGTATGCTACCGGAGCAAAAGCAGATACTGAGGTACCAAGCTATATTTATGCCACCTATGAAGGCGAGTCTGTTATGGTTGACCAGAAGATTGACCTTACGCAGCTTAAGGTGTGGGCAGTGTATACCGACGGAACCAGGGTGGAGGTCAGCGATTACTATCTTGCGACAGAGACAGTCAGCAAGGTCGGAGAGAATAAAATAGCAGTGGTTTATCTCGGAAAGTCAGCGTATTTTTCGGTATGGGGGAAATCGGTAACACAGATATATCCGGCATATACCGGAAATCCGTTAAGCATTGGAAATGCGGTAGACAAAAGAAATGTATTTGTTTATGCCGTCTACAGTGACGGCTCAACAGAATTGGTTACCGAATTCTTACTGTATTCCCCGACGATTACGAAGCTCGGAGAGAATACAGTTTTTGTTGCGTTTGGAGGTAAAGTCAGTCCTGTCACTGTAACCGGAATTATTCCCCAAACAGTTAAGGCTCTGACAGTGACCTATACCGGCGGAGACGTTATGATGGGAAATGCGATTGACCGGAACCTGATTTATGTTACGGCAAGTTATGAGGACGGAACTACAGAGCCGATTATCAATTATGAGATATCCACTGAAACACCAACCATGCTCGGAATCAATACGATTGTAGTCAGCTATGATAACAGAACGGCCACCTTTAATCTGAACGGAATTGAACGGTCTATAACTTCATTAACCGCACGTTATACCGGATCGAGTGTTGAGGTCGGAAAAGAGGTTCGAAAATCCGATATTCTTGTTACGGCAACTTATGGAGACGGAACAACGGAGAAGGTTACGGATTTTGATCTTCCAAGTCCTGTGATTTACTTTGTCGGCTCCCATGTGAAGACCGTACATTATATGGGTCTGACCGCAGATATTTATGTAATCGGAGAAGAAGCAAAGGAAACCAGTTACGATAATGCGGCAACCTTTACGGTATCGAACGGAATTCAGAAAGCGGTATGCAGCGTCGCACTGCCAAGTGATATTGACGCAGGAATGATAAGCGGAAGTTCTCTTTCGAACAGCTATGTATCAAGAGTTGTAACCCGTGCAGTACGAAAGAGCAGATTTATTACCTTTCAACTTGAGGTGGACTACGATATAGAAGAGGAACTCCCTCTGGAAATGAAAATTACAGTTCCGGCGGGCTTTGATGCAGAGGATTGTGCGCTGTATTTTACCCCGAATCGTACTACAATCATTGCGCAGATGAATTCGAAAGTGAATGACAATGGAGAGCTAATAACAACGATCTATAAAACCGGAACCTATATCCTTTCCTTTGAACCGGAATAGAACGGATTTAATCTGTATTTAAATGACAATATTTTTGTTTACAAGGATAAAATAAACCATTTTACAAACCGCTGTTTTCGGCTACAATGGAAACAGCGATTATTTTATATTATGAAAGGAGACCTATGAAATACGGATATTTTGACGAGACAAAGAAGGAATATGTGATTACCAGACCGGATACTCCGGCACCGTGGGCGAATTACCTCGGTTCACCGGAATATGGTGCAATCATTTCAAACAATGCCGGAGGTTACAGCTTTGTAAAGAGCGGAGCACACGGACGGATTCTTCGCTATATTTTTAATCAGGAGGACAAGCCGGGTCGTTATGTATATTTACGGGATGAGAAGGATGGTGATTATTGGTCGGCATCCTGGCAGCCGGTCGGTAAACCGCTTGATGTATATAAGAGCGAAGTTCGTCACGGAACCGCATATACCAAAATCGGTGCGGAATATAAGGGGATTGCTTCGGAGGTTCTGTACTACGTACCTCTGAACCGTGCCTATGAGGTCTGGCGTGTAAAGGTGACGAATAAGTCAGAAGAAACCCGCAGTCTTTCTTCTTATGGCTATGCAGAATTTACCAATGAATGCAATTACGAGAATGACCTGGTTAATTTGCAGTATACATTATTTATTACCAGGACTTATTTTAAGAACGGTAATAAGATTCTGCAGACAATTAACGAGAACTGCTATAAGGATGCAGAAGGCTCGAACCATAACGAGCGTTTTTTCGGCATTGCCGGAGCAAAGGTTGCTTCTTATAACGGAGATAAGGCTCACTTCATCGGAGCTTATCACAGCTACAACAATCCGGTCGGTGTTGAGAACGGAGCCTGTGACAATGTACTGAATTATAATGCGAATGCCTGTGGCGCTCTGCAGACAAAGTTTACTCTTGCACCCGGAGAAACAAAGGAATTTGCGTTTATACTCGGGAAGAATAACGACCGTGAGTCCACAGAAATTCTTAACAGCTATCGGGATCTTGGTATCGTTGATAAAGAACTGGCGGAGCTGACTGGTTACTGGCATGAGAAGCTCGAACGTTTCCAGATCAATACGCCGAGCGAAGAGCTGAACTGCATGGTCAATACATGGAACGCATATCAGTGCTTTATCACCTTTACCTGGTCCAGAGCAGCTTCCTTTATTTACTGCGGACTGAGAAACGGTTACGGTTATCGTGATACGGTTCAGGACATTCAGGGTATTATCCATCTGGATCCGGAAATGGCAAAGAAGCAGCTGGTGTTCATGCTTTCCGCACAGGTTGACAATGGCGGCGGTCTGCCTCTTGTAAAGTATAACCATAATCCCGGTCATGAGGATACACCGGATGATGCTTCCTATGTACAGGCAACCGGACATCCGGCATACCGTGCTGATGATGCGCTTTGGCTGTTCCCGACGGTTCTGAAGTATATAGCAGAAGCAGGAGATCAGGCATTCCTTGATGAAGTGATTCCTTATGCGAACAAAGATGAGGGAACGGTTTATGACCATTTGAAGCGTGCCATTACGTTCTCTATGGAACGGCTCGGACCGCATAATATGCCTGCGGGACTTCATGCTGACTGGAATGACTGTCTGCGTCTTGGCAAGAAGGGCGAATCGAGCTTTGTTGCATTACAGCTATATTATGCAATGGTAGTGCTTCGTGGATTTGCGGAAGACAGAAAAGACACTGCGTATTTGGAGTATCTTGATACAATACAAACCCAGCTTAAGGATGTAATTGAGAAGACCTGCTGGGAGGGAGACCGGTTCATCCGTGGTTTTAAGGAGACCGGAGAGGTAATCGGTTCCAAGAATGATCCGGAAGCCAGCATGTGGCTGAATCCGCAGTCGTGGGCAGTGATAAGTCAGTTCGCTGGTGAAGAGGAAGCAAATAAAGCTCTCGAAACAGTATACCGTGAACTGAACACCAGATATGGTGCGCGTACCATGGCACCCTCTTATAAGGATCATGCGTTTGACGGAGCGCTTGCACTTCTGTTCAACGGTTCCACCAAAGAAAACGGTGGGGTGTTCTCACAGCCGCAGGGCTGGATTATTCTGGCGGAAGCACTGATGGGTCACGGAAACCGCGCATTTGAGTATTTTACCGAGACTTCTCCTGCTGCGATGAATGATCAGGCAGAGATTCGTGTTCTGGAACCATATGCTCACGGACAGTTTACAGAATCCGTGGAGAGCCCGTTTGAAGGAAGATCACATACACACTGGCTGACCGGCACCGCATCCACGGTTATGGTAGGCTGCGTGGAAGGAATTCTCGGAATGCGTCCGGATCTGTATGGTCTGTGTATTGCTCCTGCGATTCCGTCCGACTGGAAGGAATTCTCTATGACGAAACAGTTCCGTGGCAGAAAGCTGAATATCACCGTAAAGAATCCGAATGGAGCAGAGGGTGGTTACCGTGAGTGCTGGCTGAATGGAATACAGCTTCCAAAGAATTACGTCAAAGAATCGGATCTGAAGTCTGAGAACGAGATTCTGCTGGTTATGTAACTGTCAACGATCCGGTAACTATAATTCAGAAAGATGCATTAAATTCTGAAGAACGAAAGAGGCTCAGCAAGCTCTTTCGTTCTTTTTTTAGGAGAAGTAGGAAATCTTTTTAAATTGTGTGAAAAACTCAAAAAAATATTTGACATTTTGCCTTGAAGATGCTACTATACTTAAGCGGCGCAGAAATGTACCGAATGCGGAGTTGCTGGAATTGGCAGACAGGCATGACTAAGGATCATGTGTCAATAGACGTGAGAGTTCAAGTCTCTTACTCCGCAGTATAGCCGGAAACCCTTAAAAAGGATTTCCGGTTTTTTATTGCAGTAATAACTAAGAATTACACCTTAAAGAATGCTAAAGAGTTATCAGAGTCTTGCTGGCGAAAATCATCAAAAAGCAGTCGGGATGCTTTGACAGCTGCCGCGGTGAATTCCTTCTATGCACTTCTTAAGAGATAAAAAAACAATCAGTGGATTACCAATGATTGTCGGCTGAATTCATTTCATACTTCATTATCTAGTTTACCATGAATCGAATTAAAAGTCTAG
>CAZRRN010000076.1:0-8946 GCA_964602475.1 uncultured Lachnospiraceae bacterium
TCCTCTGTTCCCTGAATATACATATTTCTGGAATACCATTCATTTGCAAATGCAGGAACAGAAAATATTCCCCAGTGAATAAAGATACCAAACTTGGCATTTCGATACCAGTCCGGAACCGTATACCGGCTTAGGCTTTCCCATGTATCCTGATAGGGGCCCTTTGCAATAACCGCATCAATTTCCTGCATATACTCCTGCAATTCCTTCATTTATATTCCTCCGGTCTTTCTCCGTGAATCAAAGGGGGTTGTATTAAGAAACTCCCCTGTCAAACTGACAGGGGAGCCATCTGTTACTCATTTTCCTGCATGCCCCACAGATTTCCCTTTTTCATATCCACGTATTCGCTGTATGCTTTTTCAAGAATCTGTTTTTCGTTCATAAACTTCAACATGTGATAAGCTTCGTGATACTTGTAATATCCGGAATCCATAAAGAATTCCTCTCGTTGTGGTTTACTGTAATAGCTGTCAGACATCATAAGGTACCAATGAACATCCTTCATTACCATGCTTTGCGCAGTATTGAAGGTATACTGGCTTTTCCCGATATACTTGATTATCGTTGCCGTTGAACCGGTTTCTTCCTTTACTTCACGGATTGCAGTCTCTTTGTACTCCTCTCCTTCTTCTACCGTTCCTTTTGGCAGTACCCAGCCCTCATATTTGTTCTTGTAGTTCTTATATAGTAATAAGATCTTACCTCTGAATATAACTACACCACCACAGCTCGTTGCTTCAATCATCGCAAATCCTCCAGCTTTTGGTGAGTTTCCAAAACTAATATTAAGTATACATCAACCGCCGGACAAATTCAACACCTTCTTCACGATTTGCACTATTCCGCTATTCGGTTCCTCGCTGATAGTTTCCTTTTGTCTGCCCGAACAGAAAACTTCGGTCAGGCATAATTCCAAAACGAAGCTCATCATAAAAGCTTCGGATAATTCCTGCGGTCTCCTCTGCAGTTTCGTTTGTAAGATCAAGACGTACTGCATACGGATGTTTTTCTGCTATTTCACGCATATTACCGGCAAGGGAATACACGTTTGAATTATGAATTGTAGCATAACAAAATCCACAATGGGCTATCACTGGAAGCTCTTTTTTCAGCCTGTCAATCAGGCAGGGTACGTTCATCACGTTGGATGATTTTCCGTCACCCTGTTGTGTTCCCTTTCTACATGCGTTCATAAGCCTGTTCGGGCACTGCGCTGTAACCATGAGTGGAATTCTTCCATAAACCGGAAGTATCATATCAGATAGTAAAAGCTCAGAAAGCTCTGTTCCATTCAACTCAAGCGGGCAGGTCATTCTTCCAAATCCTGTTTGCCAGAATTTCTTTGCAAACTTATTCATGGTATACAAATTATAGTCGGTAATAAATAGATTTTTGCAGATTCCATTTGTTAAATCTTCTTTTAATATTGTTGTGAGCAGTGGGTAAACATCCAGATTACGGAGTAAAACTCCGTCTAAATCCATCAAGGTCGGATTTTTGCTCCACAAAGTCAGCTTATCTATCCCTTCTTTTCTAAGAATTCTTGGAAATGCAAGAAAACATTGCTTATCTGTATTCTTAATCTGTTTGATCAGCTCAGGAAGCAGGTCAGGAGCCAGATCCGTTATATCCAGATATACATCGTCAGGTTCCGGCATACTTAAGACCATCTTGAACTGTTCCTGTGTTGTAACGAGAACCTGCAGTCTGATTTCTTCTTTGCTTTCTATGTCACCATTCGTTCCCGGTTCTTTCTTATCCGACCGAACTGCAGACACAATTTCCACACTATCTGTCTGGCAGTTCAGACAATCAGACTCGTTTCTTCTGTATTGTTCCGCAATTGTCTGTTCCAGTCGTTCCAATGCATTTCTTCTTAATTCGTTCAGCTTTCCGACAGGACAAAAGCTTTCCCCGTCATTTTCTATTTCGAGTAAAGTAAAATAAAACGGAGTTTCGTTCGTTTTTAAAAGTTTTTCTCTCAGCTTTTCATCAGTCATCGGCTGATTCTTTGCCGCCTGTGCCGATTCTCCTTCCACCCGGATTGAAACTTTCTCTGTCTGAACTGTCAGAGTAATCGGAACACCGGTCTTCATAACAAATCGTCCTGACACCGGTATCGACCGATTCTTTTGTACATAGGCGGAATTAAGCTCATGCAGCAGAACCTGATTTCTGGTTCGAAACACTTCGCATCCTGGCTCAACCCTGCTTCCGGGCTTAAAATTTGTATAGTAGAGTTCTCCGTTCTCTGCTCCCGTACCTACTGTAAACTCATAAACAGCAGAATTGCTATTTCGTATCTCAAGAATGTCCTGCGCCTGTATTTTTTCAGACAAACGTATGCCTGCATTGATCCCCCGGACGCTTTCTATTGTTCCGACCGGAATGCCATTATGATTGGAACGGTCGAAAGACATCATTTCTTTTCCGCCTGCACAGTCATAATAACCGTGGCTGAAGCCACCCCTGTTGTAAAGTTCTGAAAGACGTTTCTGTAAATCCGGTAAAAACGAAGGATTTTCATTCTGAAAACGGATATATTGTTCTTTTCCTAAATCATTATACAAATCAATGCATTTACGATATCCTTCCGTTACTCCGGCAACATATTCTTCATGCTTCATGCGACCTTCAATCTTAAAGGAATCAATTCCCGCCTCGATCATTTGAGGAAGAAGCCCCAGAGTACACATGTCTTTCGGACTCAGTAAACACCTTTCTTCGGATGGTTTACTTCCAGCATTGCTTTGATACCGGTACTGCAGGCGACATGGCTGCGCACATCTGCCCCTGTTTCCGCTTCGCCCTCCGATAAGACTGCTCATCAGACACTGTCCTGAATAGCTGTAGCAGAGTGCACCATGAATAAATGTTTCTATTTCAAGAGACGTGCTCTCTCGTAGAATTCGGATTTCATTCAGACTCAGTTCCCTGGAAGGTACGAAACGTGTAATCCGAGCAGACACACCTGCCAGCTTCTGTACTGTAGCCACTGCCTCTGCAGTATTCAGCGTCATTTGTGTACTTAAATGCAGCGGAAGTTCCGGCATCCGCTCAGATAGGAACCGAATTACACCGACATCCTGTACGATCACTGCATCCAATCCATGCAGATACAACGGTTTTAAGAACGCTTCCAGTTCTTTTCCGATCTCGTCGTCTTTTAAAAGAGTGTTGACAGTCATATAAAGCTTTTTGCCACGGACATGCATCCAGTCAATGGCTCGCAGCATATCCTCCTGTCCTGCGTTTTCCGCAAATGCTCGCGCGCCAAACCGGCTGCCACCCATGTAGACAGCATCACAGCCGGCATTTGCTGCCGCAACCATACAGTTCCAGGAACCCGCCGGTGCCAATAACTCGACTCTTTTCATTTCTTCCTCCATACCGCTTTTATTCAACATTATCTCCCAGATACATCGCATCTCCAAAAGAAAAGAAACGATAACGTTCTTTCACAGCCTCTTCATAAGCTTTCATAACATTTTCTCTTCCTGCAAGCGCTGAAACCAACATCAGTAGCGTCGATTCCGGAAGATGAAAATTAGTGATTAATGCATCCATTACCTTAAACCTGTAGCCCGGATAAATAAATATCTCTGTTTCTCTCTTCTGCGGTACAATAAATCCGTTCTCATCTGCCGCTGCTTCCAGCGTCCTGCAGCTGGTCGTCCCGACACAAATCACACGTTTTCCCGCCGCCTTTGCAGAATTGATTCTATCTGCTGCCTCGGGAAGGATTTCAAACAGTTCGGAATGCATATGATGCTGCAAAATATCATCTTCCTTCACCGGTCGAAATGTTCCGAGTCCGACATTCAGCGTAACTCTGGCAATAGAAATCTGTTTATTTTCAATTTTCTTCAGTAGTTCTTCCGTAAAATGAAGACCGGCCGTTGGTGCAGCCGCGGACCCGTCATGAACTGCATATACCGTCTGATAACGATTTTTATCCTGAAGCTCATGAGTAATATAAGGAGGGAGAGGCATCTGCCCAAGCTGATCTAAAAGTTCTTCAAAAATACCGTCGTATTCAAATTCAATCACACGGTTTCCTTCTTCAACAACCTCAACAACCGTTCCGGTCATTAGACCATCGCCGAAGATAAGCTTCTGACCGATTCGGGCTTTTTTCCCGGGCTTTACCAGTGTCTCCCAACGTCTGTCCGACAGGCGTTTCAGAAGCAGTACTTCGACCCTTGCTCCGTGAGGAATTTCCGATGCATGCCCACTGCTTTCTTCTGTCACACGTTCAGCAAACAGTCTTGCAGGGATTACCCTTGTGTCATTAATCACAAGACAGTCTCCGGGATTCAGATAATCAATAATCTCAGTAAAAACAGTATGCTTTATTTTCCCTGTCGTTTTATTCAGCGCAAGCAAACGGGAAGAAGAACGGTCTTTCAAAGGATCCTGTGCAATCAGTTCCGGTGGTAACTCATAAAAAAAATCCTGTCTTTTCATAACAGCCCTCATTTCGGAGTAGCTTACGGAAACCAGTTATCTGTAGTTTCCGATGGTCGCTCCCTTATAATAATATTCAATAATTTCTGTGTAAGTAAATCCAGCTTCTGCCATTCCTTTTGCGCCTGACTGACTAAGCCCAACTCCATGTCCGTACCCCATACCGGCAAAAAGATATGTATCAGCCGATGACGGCGCATTTACCGGAAAATTAGTCAGGTTGTCGCCGCTTTGTACAATAAACTGCCCTGTATCACTGTCTGCCGGTTTGATTTCTCCGCTTCCATCTAATACATAGCATTCACTGATGCGAAGGCTGCCCTGCGTTTGTACAGTACGAACCGTTACCTGGTCGGGAACCTCTGTGTTTGTAATCATTTTAAATTTTGTACTCGCTAATCCAAGGATATCTCGAATGGTGTTCGTCTGGAGAACAGCATTTCCGTTTGATCCGCTGACCTTAAGTGAATAAATCCGACCGGAAGCCGTTGTGATCTGAGCCGCAAGAGCTTTCACCGTTCCAATCTGAAATCCAAAATCCTGCAGTTTTTCCGTAAGCTGCAGTTTTGTCATGGTCATTGTCCACGGAGCCCGCTCCGGTTCGGTTTCATATAAATCCGTCACACTGCTGTAATAGCTTTGTGTCAGTCCCCATACATTGTAACCGTCCTCTGTCTTTCCTCCGCTGGTAGAATAAAAAAATGCCATAATTGTCGAACCGTTGTATTGAACAGTTTCACCTAGTGTTGCATTTACCACGGCTTTTGTCGATTCAGTTTCATACGCAATTCCTTTATAAACCTGTGTATTAACGGTGTCTTCTAATGTATACGCCTTTGTCAGCGATGAATCTGCTGAATATCCCGTCTTTGTCAGTGCATAGCTTCTAGCACAAACCGCCTGAGCCTTTAGTGCTTCTTCCTGCCAGTTGCTTGGCATTTCACATGCAACAACACTATACAGATAAACTTCAACATTCAATATGTTGACTGCTGTCAATGTTGCTTTACCGTAACGTCCGATTTCAATTCGTCCCCGATAAGACCTGCTTCCAAGATTCATTGCAGCAATTCCGGAAGAATTAGTCGTGACTGCCTTAAATTGAGGGTAACACCCATAAGGCTTTGCATCAATCAGAAGTGTTTCTTTTGAGCTGCTTACCAGAATCCGGTGTCCGTTATCCTCTGATATGGTTTCGTAGCTGAAACCAAGCTGCCCCTTAATCCTGGCAAATAGCTGTTGAACCTTTGCCTTGTCTTTATTTCCGCCAACATAGACCGTATAAACACCGCGGTACAATACTGCAGGATATGCATCAGCTCCGATAGCCTTAATCTCTTCTGCCGCTGCTTTTGCTTCTTCGTATTTTGAAAACTTTTGTTTTAATACATAGAAATACCCTGTCGCCGGAGTGAAGATAAATCCACCCGTTCCCGACAGGGATATTTCACAGGTATAGCTGTCGTTAATACAGTATCCAAATCCGATACTGTTATTCATTATCTGAATGCTTTCCTTACCGCTGTAGAGAGCCGCAAGTCCGACTCTGACATCCGTCATTCCTGCTGATGCTGCTTCTCGTTCCGAAAAAAAACACAGTAACAGTACCAGTACAATAAATATACCCGGCTTAATACAGCTTTTCAAAATTCGGTTTATACCGAAATAATGCCTTCCCGATAATCTGATCCATTGACACATATTTATCTTTCCATTCTCTTGAATCTCCTGACTGGTTTCGATTATCTCCGAGCATAAAATACTCTCCTTCAGGAACTTCATACGGTCCGTAATTACCTCTTCGCTCTCCGCGTACATAGTCCTCTTCATACAGAACTCCGTCGATGTATACGTATCCGTCAATCATCTCGATTGTCTCTCCCGGTAGACCAATCAATCTCTTGATATATACCTGACTTTCATCATCTGGGAAATGAAAAACTACAATATCTCCACGTTCCACTTCACCAAATATATAAGGCAGCTTTGAAGCAATCAGACGATCGTCAACCTGTAGTGTGTCCTTCATGGAACCCGAAATAACCTCAATCTTGGTGGTTATAAAGTTCTTCCAGAGACCGGCAATCAGAACCGCTAATACAATAATAATAACATAGCTCAGTATTTCCTTGATAATCTTTTGTTTTCCGGATAAAGTATCACTTTCACCGTCCGTATCCTTTGCGGCCTTTTTATTTATTTCATTTTCATCTTTGCTCACGGCATCCTCCACAAAACTGCTTTCTATCTTCTTTCCATAGCATCATCCAACTTGTTAACAAGTCTTTTCAAAACGGCATTTGCCCGGTTATCCAAGTCTTCTCAAAACGGCATTTGCCCGGTTATCCAAGTCTTCTCGAAACGGCATCTGCATGGTTATCCAAGCCGAACCGGACCGTCTCCGATCTCTACCGCATAAAAATCAGCATTATATCCAATTTTATTCCGATACGTATCTCCGACATTTTTCATAAACTCTTCTATGGAATCTTCTTTCACAATACTGACGGTACAGCCACCAAACCCTGCCCCCGTCATGCGCGAGCCAAGCACTCCCGGCTGTTTTAAAGCGGCTTCTACCAGTGTATCCAGTTCAACACCTGTAACCTCATAATCATCTCGCAATGAACTATGAGAAGCGTTCATTAACTGTCCAAATGCTTCAATATCGTTCTTTTCCAGTGCATTTACCGCCTTTACAGTACGAATATTCTCATATACTGCATGTTTTGCACGTCGTTCCAACACCGGATCTCCAATTGCATAACGGAATTCTTCGAATTGTTCTTCTGTCAAATCTCCCAGTGACCGGATTCTGCATACCTTCTGTAAGCGTAAAAGAGCCTCTTCACACTCACTTCTCCGTTCATTGTATTTCGAATCCCCAAGACCGCGTTTTTTATTACTGCATGCGATCACCAGCTTCATTCCCGACAAAACTACCGGGGCATAGCGGTACGACAAATCCGATGTATCAAGAAAAATTGCATGGTCTTTCTTTCCCATAGCAATTGCAAACTGATCCATAATTCCACAGTTAACGCCAATAAATTCATTTTCAGCTTTCTGTGTCAGCTTGGCAATAGTAACAAAATCCAAATCAAGAGAGAAAAATGTTCTGGCAATAAATGCAGTCAGCACCTCAACCGAAGCAGAGGAAGACAATCCTGAGGAGTTTGGAATATTCCCATAAATCAAAATATCCATTCCTTTATCAATGCTATAACCCGCCTCTTGCAGCGTTTTTATTACTCCCATTGCATAATTGCCCCAGTGATACTTCTGCTGGTTGACAAGGCGTTCCACAGAAGCTTCAATTACTCCTACCGATTCAAAATTCATCGAATACAGACGCAGTGAGCTGTCACTGTTCTTTCTTGCTACGGCATATGTCCCAATGGTCAACGCACAAGGAAACACATGACCTCCATTGTAATCAGTATGCTCTCCAATCAGGTTCACACGTCCGGGTGTAAAAAAGAAAGCAGTCTCTCCACCTTCACCAAACACACGTGAAAATTCCTTTAAAAGCTCTTCTTTCACTATATCCTCATTTCCGCACGCTGTTGCAACGATAAAATAAGTGACCCATTCGTATACAGCTGCTGTTCATTCACATCAGAATAATAATTCCTTTTTCTTATGTAACAGACGAACCCCATTTACAATCAGCAAAGCTCCGGCAAGACAGCCTGCAATAACTGACAAAATACCAAGAACCAGATTCCAGATACCGACCGACTTCATCGCATTATAAACCTTCTCCATAATTTACCGCCTTTCATTGAGTCCTATCGATTTATGTGTTCTATACTGCAAAGCCGCTCATTATTCAGCACCATACAGCTCATAATACCGGTCGATTGCATCTTTAACGGTATCGTCAATCACCACTTTATTATTATAATTCTTCCGATACAAATGTTCAACAACTTCTTTCATCGTTACAATCGCTGTCGTCCTGATTCCGTATGTCTCTGAAATCTCATCCAGTGCACTTTTAGTACCCTTTCCGCGCTCCATTCGATCAACGGAAACCACCAGTCCGATCACAGAAACCTTCGCCTGCGCCTGTAAAATTGGCATAACCTCGCCGATTGATGTCCCTGCGGTAGTAACATCCTCAATTAAAACAACTTGATCTCCGTCTTTTAACGGACTGCCCAGCAAAATTCCTTTATCTCCATGATCCTTCACTTCCTTCCGGTTAGAACAATAACGTATGTCCTTTCCGTACTGTGTACTCATGGCAATCGCTGTACTGACACAAAGCGGGATTCCCTTATATGCCGGTCCGAATAATACATCAAATCCCGTTCCAAAGCTTTCTTTAATCGCATTTGCATAATATGTTCCGAGCTGATTCAGCTGTGATCCCGTCCGATAGAATCCGGTATTAACAAAAAATGGCGTATTTCTTCCACTTTTGGTTACAAAATCTCCAAAACGCAGGACTTCACAGTCAACCATAAATTC
>CAZRRN010000077.1:0-8902 GCA_964602475.1 uncultured Lachnospiraceae bacterium
AATCTGCGTGATGCCGGAGACCCGTTTGAGGTTGGTGCAATGTATGGCAAGGCAGGCGCTGATGAACTTGTATTTCTTGATATTACAGCGTCTTCTGATGCAAGGGAAATAAAGACAGATATGGTTCGGAGGGTTGCCAAGACGGTATTTATACCATTTACGGTCGGAGGAGGAATCCGCACTGTTGAGGACTTTCGTAGTATTCTGCGTGCAGGAGCGGATAAGGTTGCTGTCAATACGGCAGCGATATTGAATCCAAACCTGATAACAGAGGCGGCCGAAAAATTCGGAAATCAATGTGTTGTAGTTGCGATTGACGCGAAACGCAGACCGGACGGAAGCGGATGGAACATATATAAGAACGGTGGCCGTGTTGATATGAATATAGATGCGGTGGAGTGGGCTGTACGTGCAAATGAACTTGGCGCGGGAGAGCTTCTTGTAACCAGCATGGATTGTGACGGAACCAAGGCAGGGTATGATCTGGAATTGACGAAGCAGATATCAGAACGCGTATCCATTCCGGTAATTGCATCCGGCGGTGCAGGAACAATGGAGCACTTTTATGACGCATTTACGGAAGGAAAAGCAGATGCAGTACTTGCTGCGTCATTGTTTCATTATCGTGAAATGGAAATTTCGGATCTGAAAAGGTATCTGGCCGAACGAGGAATTCCGGTCAGAAGATAGTGTGAAAGATGAACATTTCACATGCAGATTTGTGCCTGCGTGATGATTGACGCAAAGTTTGTTATATGTGCAAAAAGCCGCGTAGAAATGGGAATTAGTATAACGGAAGGTGTATCTTTATGGGGGCAATTGAGAATGACTGGCTTCCCGCGATTGGCGGAGAATTCAAAAAACCGTATTATAAGAATCTTTACCATTTTATTAAAAATGAATATTCTACCAATATAATCTACCCTCCGGCAGAGGAGATATTCAGCGCATTGCATTTGACTTTATTGTCTGAAGTAAAGGTGGTAATAATAGGACAGGATCCTTATCATGAGCCCGGACAGGCGCATGGATTATGTTTTTCGGTCAGACCGGAGGTGGAAATTCCTCCCTCACTTGTGAATATATATAAAGAACTGCATGATGATATCGGTTTTCGCATTCCGAATCATGGATGTCTGGAAAACTGGGCAAAGCAGGGAGTTCTTCTACTGAATACGGTTCTTACGGTAAGAGCACATCATGCATTTTCTCATCAGGGAAAGGGCTGGGAGCAGTTTACTGATGCTATTATACAGGCAGTAAATCATGAGGACAGACCAATTGTTTACTTGCTTTGGGGAAAACCGGCACAGGCGAAAAAGGAAATGCTAACCAATCCGAAGCATCTGATTCTGGAAGCGCCGCATCCTAGCCCGCTCTCAGCATATCGGGGATTCTTCGGATGCAGGCACTTCAGTAAGACAAATGATTTTCTCGCTGCCAATGGAGTTCGTCCGATAGACTGGCAGCTATAAATAATACATCAGAATATACTGACAGGTGCGGAAGCTTATTTTTCTTCGGAAGAGACAGCTTCCGCATTCATGTTTTTGACTGCGGTTGCCAACATCAGCTTGATACGGTTCAGCTGGTTAACCTCACTGGCACCGGGATCATAATCAACTGCAACGATATTAGCGGATGGGAACTGCCGGCGCAGCTCTTTTATTACTCCTTTTCCGACAATGTGGTTCGGCAGGCAGGCAAACGGTTGTGCACAGACAATATTCGGTACTCCCGAGTGAATTAATTCTATCATTTCAGCAGTCAGAAACCATCCTTCACCGGTCTGATTCCCAAGTGAAACAATCGGAGAAGCAAGGGATGCCAGTTCTGTAATTGTCGACGGGGGATAGAAGCGTTTGCTGTCCTTTAGTGCTTTGGTCATATCTTTTCTTAATAAATTAAGTGCTTTAATCAGTTGTTTGGATATGAAAGCAGTTTTTTTACTCTTTCCAAGATACCGGGCCTTGTACATGTCATCCATAAAGCCGTATGTCAGAAAGTCCAGAAGATCCGGCATTACAGCTTCTGCGCCCTCTGCTTCCAGCAGATCAACAATATGATTGTTGGCGGTAGGAAGAAACTTAACAAGAATCTCGCCGACAACGCCGACACGTGGCTTTTTAAGTGTCTCCTGTAAAGGAAGCTCATCAAAATCCTTAACAATACCGTATATATTTTTCTTGAAGGTTTTCCAGTTGCCTTTTACTACTGATTCTTGACAGACAGACCGCCATTTTGCATGAAGTTCATTAGCTGATCCAGGAACCAGTTCATAAGGACGAGTTTTATAAAGAACCCGCATAAACAGATCACCGTATATAACTGCCTGCATGCTGCGAAGTAAAAGCGGAAGGGTAATCTTAAATCCGGGATTCTTTTCCAGACCTTTGGAACTTAAGGAGACAACCGGAATCTGGTCAAACCCGGCTTTTCGTAAAGCACGCCGAATAAAGTTGATATAGTTTGTAGCACGGCAGCCTCCACCGGTCTGCGTAATCATAACGGCAACCTTGTTCAGGTCATAACGACCTGACAGCAGTGCATCCATAATCTGTCCCACAACCATCAGTGACGGGAAACAGGCATCGTTATTTACGTATTTTAACCCGACATCAATCGCATGACGGTTGTCATTCGGAAGAATTTCAATATGATATCCACCGGAGCGCATTGCCGGCTGAAGAATATCAAAATGAATCGGAGACATCTGCGGACAGAGAATAGTATACTCTTCTTTCATTTTCTCTGTGAAAATAGCACGGTGATGTGCCGGAGAATAAAGCTTCGGCTCGTAATGTATGTTTTTCCGCTCCTCTATCGCAGAAAGCAGGGAACGAATTCGGATTCTGACTGCACCGAGGTTATTGATTTCGTCTATTTTTAATACGGTACAGAATTTGCCGCCGGAGGTTAAAATGTCAGCTACACCGTCGGTGGTAACAGCATCAAGTCCACAGCCGAAAGAATTCAGCTGGACAAGTTCCAGATTTGGCTGGGTACGAACAAAAGAAGCCGCAGCGTAGAGCCGGGAATGATACATCCACTGGTCAACGACAAGTGTCGGGCGGTCAACAACACCGAGGTGGGAAATGCTGTCTTCTGTCAATACAGCGACACCATAGGAATTAATAAGTTCCGGGATCCCGTGATTGATCTCCGGGTCAAGGTGGTAAGGGCGACCAGCCAGGACAATACCGGTTCGTCCCGTGTCCTTTAGATATTTCAGGGTTTCTTCCCCTTTTTTCTCAACATCGGTCCGTGCGGTACACAATTCCTTCCAGGCAGCAGCGGCTGCTATACGGATCTCATAATCTGGGATTCCGCGTTCCGAAAAGATTTCCGCAAGCCGGTTGGTAAGAATCGATTCGCTTTCAAAGGAAAGAAACGGGTTGATATAATCGGTTGCACAGTCACGAAGATCCTCAACGTTATTCTTTATATTCTCTCCATAGGAGGTAACTATCGGACAGTTATAGTGGTTTCCGGTATTTGGAACCTCCTTGCGCTCATAGGGAACACAGGGGTAGAAGATAAAATGCAGTCCCTGTTTGATAAGCCACATGATATGTCCATGTGCAAGCTTTGCCGGGTAGCATTCGGACTCACTCGGAATGGATTCTATCCCAAGCTCATACATCCGGTGGGTTGACTCAGGAGATAGTACAACACGGTAACCGAGACAGGTAAAAAATGTGTGCCAAAAAGGATAGTTTTCATACATGTTCAGTACACGAGGGATTCCGACATCACCACGGAATGCTTTGTCCTGCTCCAGAGAGGAGTAGGAAAATATACGTTTGTTTTTATATTCAAATAAATTCGGGATTTTATCCTTGTTCTTTTCTTTTCCGATTCCCCGCTCACAACGGTTACCGGATACAAACTGACGACCGCCGGTAAACTTATTGATTGTCAAAAGACAGCTGTTGGTGCAGCCCTTACAGCGTGCCATGGAGGATTCAAAACGAAGCTCATTGATCTGTTCAAGGGAAAGCATGGTTGAAGTCTGCCCCTGATAATGATTCCGTGCAATTAATGCAGCACCGAAAGCGCCCATGATTCCTGCAATATCAGGGCGAATTGCTTCGCATCCGGCAATGCATTCAAACGCACGAAGTACAGCATCATTATAAAAAGTACCACCCTGTACGACAACACGCCGTCCAAGATCCTTCGGATCGGTAATTTTTATTACTTTATATAAAGCGTTTTTAATTACAGAATAGGCGAGACCAGCCGAAATATCGGCAACGCTTGCACCTTCCTTTTGTGCCTGTTTTACCTTGGAATTCATAAATACGGTGCAGCGGGTACCGAGATCTACCGGATTTTCTGCAAACAGAGCAATCTGAGCAAAATCAGTAACTTCATAGCTTAATGATTTTGCAAAGGTTTCAATGAAGGAACCGCAGCCGGAAGAGCATGCTTCATTTAGTTGTACACTGTCAACGGAACCGTCCTTGATCCGGATACATTTCATATCCTGTCCGCCTATATCGAGAATACAGTCAACATCAGGTTCAAAGAATGCAGCAGCGTGATAATGGGCAACGGTTTCGACTTCGCCTTCATCCAGAAGTAAAGCTGCTTTAATCAGCTGTTCTCCGTAACCGGTGGAACAGGAGCGGACAATTCGTGCACTGTCCGGAAGATATTCGTATATTTCCTTGATTGCTTTGAGCGTTGTTTTCAGCGGACTTCCATTGTTATTGCTGTAAAAGGAATAAAGCAGGGATCCGTCTTCTCCAATCAGAGCTGCTTTTGTTGTTGTGGAACCGGCATCGATTCCAAGGAAACAATCCCCTTCATAATCGGAAAGAGGAGCTTTCCTAACGGTATGTGCCGCATGACGTGAACAAAATGCAGAGTATTCTTCTTTATTTTGGAATAAAGGAGTCATACGGTTGACTTCAAAATCCATTTTAATACCGACATTTAGACGATCGGCGAGTTCTTTTAGTTCAACAGGGATATCATGTTCTGCATTCATGGAAGCACCAATCGCAGCAAAAAGGTGAGAATTTTCAGGAGCGATAATCTGGTCTTCTGTAAGCTTTAGTGTGCGTATAAAAGCATTTTTCAGTTCAGGAAGGAAATGTAGCGGACCACCGAGGAATGCAACATTTCCGCGGATTGGTTTTCCACAGGCAAGGCCGCTGATTGTCTGGTTTACTACAGCCTGAAAGATCGATGCTGCAAGATCCGGTTTGGTTGCGCCTTCATTTATCAGTGGCTGAATATCTGTTTTTGCAAAAACACCACAGCGTGCAGCTATTGGATAGATTGCCTTATATTCCTTTGCATAGGTATTAAGCCCAGTGGCATCTGTCTTAAGAAGACTTGCCATCTGGTCAATAAACGAACCGGTACCGCCGGCACAGATTCCGTTCATACGCTGTTCAATTCCGTTGGTGAAATAAATAATCTTGGCATCTTCTCCACCAAGTTCAATGGCAACATCGGTCTTCGGAGCATAATCCTGAAGGGAACAGGCAACAGCGATAACTTCCTGCACGAATTCGATACCAAGATGCTTGGCGATTGTAAGTCCGCCGGAACCGGTAATACGCGGTGAGACTTTTATTTCACCGAGTTTGTCATAAGCACGGAGAAGCAGAGTGGCAAGAGTCGATTGAATATTAGCAAAATGCCTTTCGTAATCTGAAAAGCAAAGCTGATGATTATTATCAAGAATCGCTATCTTTACAGTGGTAGAACCGATATCAATTCCGAGAGTGTATTGTGTAGGGATCATGGTATTACTCCTCATAATTTCCTTTTTTTTCGCCAGTGCTATTCATTATACGCTATTAAATTCTTAAATTCAACAAAATAACTATTAAATTTCTTCCTATATATATGAATGGTAACAAAGAAAGGAAGAATGAATATAATACTGAAGAAGCATAATGTCAGAAACCTAAAGGTTTCGACAAAGGAGAGTGAAAAATGCAATACTATAATTCCTGCAATGGGATTGTTTACACAATTCGTCGTGGAGATACACTATACTCAATCAGTGGAAAATTCCGGGTTCCGTTGGCATTGATTCTTCGTGCAAATCCATATGTGGAAATCTACAATCTGCAGATTGGAGCAAAGCTTTGTATACCGATGTATGGAATGTGTCGTGAAATCTGCCGCCCTGAACCTCGCGAAGAGCAGGGGGAGGATTAAAAATGGGGTTTTCATTTCAGGGATACTATGGTAAAATAATCACACAAGTGTGATTATTACAAAAAAGCTGACGCTTTTTTAGATGTGCAAAAGAATGCACAGATTAATGGTAAAATGAAACCGTAAAGGGTTTCAAGCAAGTTGCTTTGCAACTTGTGATGGCGTGAAAAACACGCCGTTTATAGGGTAAAATAATCACACAAGACCAACGAAATATTCTTATTTACAGGAGCGCTTAAGATGAATCTGATAAAGCAGAGAGCGGTAATCCGTTCGAATGACATGATTTTTAACGGGATATTCAGTATGTGGATTGAAAACCATGCGATAGCAAAGCTTGCACGTCCGGGACAGTTTCTTGCGGTTTATTGTAATGACAGAAGCAGGCTTCTTCCACGCCCGATCAGTATCTGCGAGATTGATGAGATACAATCGGCAGTACGAATTGTTTACCGGGTGGCAGGAAAGGGAACCGATGAGTTCTCGTCTATGACTGCAGGGCAGCAGATTGAAATCATGGGACCTCTTGGAAATGGCTATAATCTTCAGAAGGAAGGAAAAGCGGTTTTATTTGGAGGAGGAATTGGAATTCCTCCGATGCTTGAACTTGCTAAACAATTAACCTGTGAGAAAACGATTGTTCTTGGTTTCCGGGATAAGAGCTTTCTTAAAGAAGAATTTCGTCCATATGGAACGGTGATTGTTGCGTCGGAGGATGGCAGCTGCGGTATGAAAGGAAATGTGATTGATGCTGCAGAAGAAAATGCAGTAATCGGAGATATGATTTATGCCTGTGGTCCTATGCCAATGCTGCGTGGAGTTAAAAAATTTTCTGAGACGAAAGGAATACCGGCTCAAATTTCGTTGGAAGAGCGTATGGCCTGCGGGGTAGGAGCGTGTCTTGGCTGTGTATGCCGTTCGGTTCATAAGGATGAGCATCTGAATGTAAACAAAAAACGTATCTGTAAGGAAGGTCCTGTTTTTCTGGCAGAAGAAGTGGAGATATAATTTATTTAATAAGAATTGAATCAGGTATCAATGATTGTAGGTTAATATACAGCATTGATGCCTTTTTTTGTGTGTTAACGTTTTGGGCAGATGCATTACAAAGGGATGTTCGTGGTATAAATTATCTATTACAGAACAAACCTATGCTTTAGATATCATAAAAGCAAACAATATAGATATAAATTAAAAAATAATACATAAATGCATTTGACAAATGTATCCCGCAGTGCTAATATACATATTAGATACAAAATGTTATAAATAATTACATTTAACGTCTATTTGTATCTCTGAGCGAGACACTCGGTTTCGCATTATGTTGGTGCACTTTGACAATTGAATAAACGACATCAGGAATTTATCATTGTTTGTGCGCAGTCGTTATGAAATTAAAACTGCCCGGTTCACCACGCTAACCGGCAAAGAAAAGCGAGGCTGAAAACAGGACCCGGTACCCTAGAATGTACGGGAGGTTAACCCCGCTGTCCAAGAAAAGCGAGGCTGAAAACAGGAGCCTGACCCTACAACGTCAGGTAGGTTAACCACGTTTTCCTCAAAAAGCGAGGCTGAAAATAGGGAGCCCACCTCGTACAAATGTGAGCAGACTTTCATTTAGAAAGCCAAACCCAAAATAAGCTTTTGCGAAGGAGAAACAACAATGAAAAGAAGGTTATTCCAGTTCAGTATATGTTTTATATTGGCATTAACAATGATTACAGGACAGGCTGCCACGGGCGTAAGCGCACATGGTTCAGATCATAATAATCAGGGTCAGGAGCATAATAATGGTCAAGATCAACATGAACAAAGACAGGATGCAAACAGAGTAATATGTACATCCCACAATTACAGCAACTGGACTTTGTCTGAAGACGGAAAAAGTATTACTCGCTGCTGTACCAACGAGGGTTGTGATTATACTGAGACAGAAGCATTCTCTACCTATGATGCAACGTTTTATGTTTATAAAACAATTGGATCGAACCCGACAGAATCATATACGGAAAACGGAAATGTTTCCGGTCAGAGTACTGCATTGTTCTATCAACCGGGAGTCTCTGTTAATAATGCAATCAAAAGCTTTAATTTTGCATCACAGACAGCACTTAATCTCGGAACGTTTTATACTTTGAACGGATGGCTTGTGACAGCACCTGAAATTTCAGCATTTTCAGGGCAGATTACAAATGTTGAGAATTTACTGGAAGCTTATTATATTAACTGGTATGTAATCAAGCATCATAGTGATGGATGGCATGTTGACGGTACTTTGATGGAGAAAGAAAAAATTAATGTATACTTTTATGAACCAGATGGAACTACATTAATCAGTACTGTAAGCGTTTATACCGGTTCTTCCTTAAAGGCAGAACAGATTAAAGAAGCAACGGAAACCAAAGATACGGATACAAGAGATTATTTTCTTACAGGAAACTGGATTGATATCATATCTAATAGTTCTTACACTGTAGCTGAATTGTTGGGCAAAAAGGTAACCGAAACTGTTTCTTATAAAGCAGAAGAGAGCTTTAGAGATGTGACGCCTGTAACACCGGCAGGTGAGACACCCGTGACACCGGCAGATGAGACACCTGTAACACCGGCAGATGAGACACCTGTAACACCGGCAGGTGAGACACCCGTGACACCGGCAGATGAGACACCCGTAACACCGGCAGGTGAGACACCCGTAACACCGGCAGGTGAGACA
>CAZRRN010000078.1:0-8782 GCA_964602475.1 uncultured Lachnospiraceae bacterium
GCCGGGGGTTAGGACAAAGCCGTTTTTCTCTACTTCTTCGATTTTGGCAGCTTTAAATACATTCTTTGTATTCTTTTTAAGTATCTGTACAACTTCCGGAACCTGCATATCAGGTGAGAAAATAGCATATGGTCTGGAAATATCAGTACTATTATTATCTACAGGTAAGAACAATTCCTTAGATATATTGTCTGCATCAGTTTTGGTGCAGAAGAACACTATTCCGGTTTTATTCCATTTAGACTTTGTTCTAAAACCAACTGAAGTTTTTCCGGTCAAAATAGCATACGGTGATGAATCTTTTAGATTAATCGTTTTAAAACTTAATCCTTGCTCCATCATATAGTCTGACAGCTCACTGATAATTCGTTTTGAATCGCCCGTCTCTATTGCAAACACAAATCCACCTCCACGTTTTACTCTGGCATCTGCTCGTTTAATTCGTCCAGTAAATATATCGTTTTATATACTTTATCACACTTTTTACATTGCCAGTCGCAATTACTCTTTTTGGATTTCTTGTGTAAAGGCTCAAGCTCGCTACCGCATATTGGGCAGTCTGCCTTTTCGCAATTCCATAGCTTTTTTAACAGAATCAGAACGTCTTTTCTAGTTGTCATATTCAGTTCTTTCAGCAAAGCTTTTTCCACTCTTTTCCCTCCGGGTTATGATCATATGGTATTTAGTTATTTAATAATTAAATATGCTCAATCCTGCTTACAGCCAAATGAAAATACATGTTGATACCCCTGTTCCTTCAAATGTACTCTTGCTATTTCGCTTTGACAGCCTTTGTCACAGTATAGAAAAATCGTTTTATCCTTCATCTCCTCTAGCTGAACCGGATTAAAGAAGATATCACAAAGCGGTATGCTTACCGCCTGTTCGATATGAGATATCATATAAACTGATTCCGATCGGACATCAACCAGCATATAGTCTGCATTTCTTGTCATCATACTGCAGGCTTCTTCATAAGTCAGCCGCCCATCCTGCTTCTCACAGATGGATGTATTTGTTCTGATTCGCTTTTCGGGAAAAAAGACTCTTTCTAATATTTCTTCTGCCTCTTCTCGCTGTATTAGGTTACGCATCCCAAAACGCAATACCGTATCCGAGTGTCCTTCTTCATATGCTGTCATAATTCCCTTAACATACATCTGAGCCACATGATTGACGCAGCTTCTGCAATCAAAAAGATCCTGAAGCTTCATTGCGTTCTGCCAGTCTTCGTTATCCTTTTCATGTAGTTCGGTTTTTAGATATTCATGAAGTATTCGCGCTGCCTGTCTGCGCTCAATCTTTCTTTCCCCGAAAAGTATTTCCTGCTCCTCAAGCCAGCCACGATTCCTTCCGTATTTCTTTATTTTTTCAAGTGAATCAGGCAAATCTGTCTTAGTCTCTGCCTGCTCCTCAGCTTGAAGACTCTCACCTTTACCTGTATACGTTAAAATGAGCCAAAGAAATTGATTGCATGTTATTTTACCCTGTGTATCATCCATTTTAATTCCTATTCCATAGCGTTCTTCTTCCGATCTAAGAATACATTACATCACCGGTGTAATCTGTAAGGTCACATTGTCGCATGCCTCTAGTACCGGCACTGTAAACACGCCTGTTTTATTCAGTTCTGTACTGCCCTTCCATAAATCCTTAACATTAAATGTCTGCGCATTTTGAAATCTATCTGCGTGAAGCATTTTGTGTCCAAGGTACCTTATAATCTCCGCCACATCTATCGAATATCCTTCTGAACGCGTCTCCTCGCTTAAATTAATAAAAGAAACTGCAATACTGCCATCAGATAACGGCTTTGCCAGGATATCAATACGGTTATTATCCCGAATATAGTCCGTATCAGGATTTTGGCATTGATAAGTGGTAAATATTCGTTTGCAAGCTACACCAAGGGAATCCTGATTTAACGCAACAATGTCTTTATTCGCAATAATCCGGTGAAGTATATCTCCCTTCTGTACACGGCGCAGATCCATTCCAAGCATTAAAGGCGAATTCATCATGCACCACATTGTCATATGTGTTTTATTCATTGTCGGACTCATTCCATCCATACCGATCATCAGCATATCTGGGTCATTATAACCCTTATCCGGACCGCAGAATTCATCCATGATAACGGCTTTATTATACTGGGCTGTCACACCGGTGGTATAACCACTTGTCCACGCGCCTCTTCCCGGATCTCCGTCACTGCCAACCTGAAAGGTGATATCATTCAGGATACGCCAGGAATCTCCGACTTTGTAGCCCCAGTTTTGTGGTTGTGTCTTGCCCCATTCGCAGATAGACAATATCACATCATGTTCCGGATTGGCTTTATTAAGACCCTCCAGCAATACTGCATAAGAGCTTAACGTATTTTCCTGTCTTCTGTGATTCATAAAGCGCAATGTATTCGTGCCGGCTTCCAGCTTTATTGTAATCTTTCCGGAAGTAATGAAGGTTTCGCTATCAGGCGATGCCGGCATAAAATCATCATAATATATTTGTGTATATTCGCCTTCTCCGACAGCCACCTGCAGCCAGCTTCCGCAGCCTGCTTCCATAGCGGTGGCATATGTAACAGTCAGATCATAGCTTCCTGCTTTCTCTACTGTTACTGTGAAATGTAACTCTCCGCTCTCCATCCCAACCGGTGTCTGTTCCGGTCCTGTTCCATCAAAGGTGCCAATTCCGGTCACATAATCTTCTGTCATCCTGATACCGTTTCCGCAAATCACACCGTCCCTCACTGCGGAGTAATCATGTAACATACCTTCTCCGGCAATTGTACAGCCTTTAAGGTTCGGCGCATAGACATATTTTGCATTTGCTGCATCGGAGAAGGTTGCATTATCCCATAGATAATAACAGTTATCGACTTTTAGGAAGTCTACTCCCCAATCAAGATAACTTTTTGAATCGACAGCCTCATGTCCGCAGGTTCCAACTGCTGCCCCTGCGCACAGATTGGTGCCGATATCATTATACATACCGAATTTCAAGCCTTTATTATGTATATAATCGCTGAGCGCTTTAAATCCATTGGGAAACTTTTTTTCTTCATTAGCTAGTCTGCCTTCTACACGAACCGGTTTATAACAGCCATCATCCAATACAATATACTGATATCCAAGCTGATTAAGCTCAAGGCGAACCATCGCATCCGCCATTTCTTTCGTCAGATTTTCTGTGTTTCCACTTCCAAATGCATTCCAGCTGTTCCAGCCCATTGCAGGAAGATGTCCTTTTTTCTTGTTAAGCAAAGCTTTTCCATTTGAAAATGCATCATAACGGTATGCAGGCTCCTCCAGCTTATCCGGAGCTTTCTTTACGACTGATTTTGCAAAGACATTCTGCATGAATGCATCTGCCAGCGACAGCCATAGCTGAAAATGTGGATATGAATTAACTCCATAAATAGTTATTCCCGATTGTCCATGTGGTACTCCCGAAAATGTATGAACCTCGACTTCCACATGGTGCTTTAATAAATCCGGTACCATTGCATTCAGATTTTTCAGTGCAGCATCCTCTCTTCCTACAGCAAAAAAGGTTGGCGGATACACAACATTCGTATAATCAAAAGGGGCATTCTCAAAACGTGGTCCGTAAATATTAAGAATTGCATCCGGTGCACTATAGAATTGATCTGCTTCCTCCGGCTGATATTTTTCAAAATGCCGGCGAATGGTTTGTGTTCCGGAAAAATACTGAACACAGGCTTCTGCTGTAAGCCCTCCATTTGAAAATCCGGCAAATGCAACCTGGTTCCGGTCAATGCGATATTTATCTGCATTCATACGCACCAATTGAACAGCACGCGCCGCATCCACTCCCGCTTCTTTGGCATCATACGGACAATGATTTGGTCGATTCAGTAATAAAAAGCACTGGTATCCGACCTTGCATAGATCAAGACAGGTCTGGTATCCTTCATGCAGGGTGCATTCACCATGATCAGCGCCCGCACATACAATCACCGCGCCTTTTGGCTGCACCTGTTCGTCTATTAATATTTCATACAGGTATGGTCTAAAATCAGGATCATGATTATATCGCAGGTTCTCATTTTCCGTATAGCTTCCAAGGGAAGGCATGTTTTCTTCGTTCCATAGATAGACGCGTTCAGGTGCACAGGATATCTTCTTCATCTGCTTCATTATCACCTCAAAAGCATCCATATGCTCTTGAATATTCATATCTGTTGATTCATAAGCAAGTAATCGAAATGCTTTCTGAAACTGTAATAGCTGCTCTAATTTATAACATGGGGCGTCTTCAAAAAACGGTGCTGCCTGATGTATCAAGGTCTGTTTTTTAATCTTAATGTACTCTTTTTGTTCTTCTGTCATAACCCTTCTCCTTGCCGTAAAAGTCTGTATTACTGTCTGATTACAAAAATATACTCGTTAGTGAACAATAGTATACAGCATTTTACATCTATTGAGAAGCTTTTACATTCTAATTTATTCCCAAGTTATTGCTAATATCTTTTTCAAGATACCTATCGTTATGCTTTGATTGCCCAACGCATTTTTGTGGAGTGCGCACGAGGATTCTGAAAGCATTCTTCTGCGGACGGGCGGATGACATCTTCAGAAATTGCGCTGTATTTTCCGTCCTTCAGCCCCTGCTTAAATGCTTTCTTAACAAGTCTGTCTTCTCCCGAATGAAACGTAAGAATAGCAGCTCTGCCACCGTGATTCATGGCATCCGGCAGTTTATCGAGGAAGGTATACAGAACTTCGAATTCACTGTTTACGTCAATTCTTAATGCCTGAAAAGTCCGTTGGCAGGATTTCTTAACAGCTTCTTTCCGCTCTGCTGCAGGGACAAAGAAAAGAGCATTTTCAATAATATCAGCAAGCTGCTTTGTTGTCTCAATGCTTCCGCCCTTTGAATAAGTACGGATAATTTTTGCTGCAATCTTCTCGGCGTAGGGTTCATCAGAATTCTCGATGAGCATACCTGTTATCTCATCTTCATCAAGGCTTCTAAGTCGTTCTGCCGCTGTCAGACCGGTTGTCGGATTAAGACGGAGATCGAGAGGACCATCAAACTTATAAGTAAATCCCCTTTCGGGATTATCTACCTGCATTGAAGAAATGCCCAGGTCTGCCAGCAAAAAATCAAAGCCCTTGCCCGGAATGATTTTATCGATGTCAGCAAAGTTCATATGAAGAATTGTCAGAAGCTCTTCGCCGAAACCAAGCGCCCTTAGTCTCTGCTCTGTTTTAGTGGATTCAATCGGGTCGATATCGGTTGCATATAAATGTCCCGCACCCTGCAGACAATCAAGTATTTTCTGAGTATGACCGCCGTAGCCGAGTGTACAGTCAATCCCGGTCTGTCCGGGCTTAATTTGAAGAAAGCTAATTATTTCATTCACACATATGGGAATATGCATTCCGGCCGGTGTTTTACCCTTCTGTATAACCTTTTCAATGTCGGATTTGTATCTTTCCGGATTTAATTCTTTATACTTTTCCTCAAAGTTTCTTGGATTTTTCCCTTTGTAACGCACACGTCGTTTGTGTTCCTGTTCCACACATGCACCTTCCCTTTCGTATTATTTTATATTACTGACATCGCATTTTGCAGTATACCATGTTAATGACCTGCTTCATAGTGAAATTCTAAAATATTAGAATACGTTTCCGCCACAGTTTAAAATAAAAAACGCAATGCTTATTCATTCGGAATCCAGCGGTGGTTTTTCATTCCACTGCTCACGATACTCTCTCGGAGTCATCCCTACAATATTCTTGAACTCCCTGTTGAATGTCCGCACGCTTTCATATCCGCTACCAAACGCTATCGTAGTTATGGAATCCTCCGTTCCACGTAACAGCTTCTCTGAATAATCAATTCGTAATGTGTTAATGTATTTGCTGAAGCTGATTCCGATTTTTCGCCCAAATGCTCTCGATGCACAGAATTTACTCACTCCCAGATGTGATGCTACATCGTCTAAGCTGATTGGTTCCAGATATCGTTCTCCCAGATAGCTTAATAATGAAATCATCATATCCGGAGTCTGTAATTCATTATTATTACGCAGCACAACCTGACGCAGATAACGTGCAAAGACTAATTGCACGTATGCACTTGCCACTTCATTCTCATATTCAATTTGATTGTTTCTCCCCTGTTCCAATAAAAGCAGGGATTTCATCACATATACAATGTCCGGATGTAATTCTGTACTTCGAATTACTGGAAACTTTGGCTGCTTCCTCGCGATGATCTGCCGATATTCTCCGGCTGTATCTAATTTACACAGCGCCAGAATTGCTCTGCAATGCCTTCCTGCATTCTCCTGATAGCTATGCAGAACATTAGGAAATACAACCGCAAAATCACCCTCCTCCAAAACAAATTCTTCTTTCCCGATACTCATGGTGAAAACCCCTTCACATACATAAACAAATTCCAGATGTGAATGGATATGCGGTACGAATTCGATTTCAAACGCCTCAAATACACTAAAAAACTTCGGATGATTTTCAAAAAATAATTTCATGCTCGCCTCATGCAATATTTGTCTATAATTACAATCTCTATTGACAGGTATTTTACCTTATTTCGTGCTATGATGCAAGTAAAGTAATATCAAAGAAAGATAGTGTGAAAGATGATCCTTTCACACAGAAATGGAGGATAATATCAAATGAAAAAAGCACTTATTCTGCAAGGTGGCTGGGATGGGCATGAGCCGGCTCTCGTTTCTGCCAGATTTGAGAGAATATTAAAGAAAAACGACTATAAAGTCGAGATTTTTGACACTCTGGACTGTCTGGCAGATGCGGATCACCTACTCTCTCTTGACCTCATCGTTCCCTGCTGGACCATGGGCGAGATTAACCATACCTATGTGGAAAATATCTCAAGCGCAGTGGCTGCCGGCACAGGGCTTGCAGGGTGCCATGGCGGTATGTGTGATTCTTTTCGAAATGATACAGAGTGGCAATTTATGACTGGTGGACAATGGGTAAGCCATCCGGGCTGCGACGGTGTCACCTATACTGTTCACATTCATCACGGTTCAAGTCCAATCACCGCAGGACTTACCGATTTTACAGTCTGCAGTGAGCATTATTACTTACATATCGACCCTGCCATTGAGGTTCTTGCATCAACCAGATTCCCACTTGTAGATTATCACCATGCCACAAATAAACCCGTCGATATGCCCGTTGCATGGACAAAGTTCTGGGGTAAGGGAAAGGTATTTTATACCTCACTCGGTCATCACGATGATATATTTGAGAATTACCACGAAGCAGAGCTCCTCATAGAGCGCGGTATGCTTTGGGCAGGCAAAGGAGGTTACTAAACATGATTAAAGTTGGATTCATAGGCGTTGGCGACATCAGCGGCATTTATCTGAAAAATCTTACCGGCACCTTCCGCAATGTTGAAGTTTATGCAATATGCGACCCCATTCAGGAAAAGATCGAGCATGCACTCGAAACCTATTCCATTCCAAAAACCTACTCCAAAATGGAAGATTTACTCAATGATCCGAACGTGGATCTTGTCCTTAATCTAACGCGGCCGTACGAGCATTATAATGTAACAAAAGCAGCACTGTTGGCTGGCAAGCATGTTTACACAGAAAAACCGCTGGCTGCAAATTACGAGCAAGGAAAGGAACTGGCTGCATTGGCATCCCAAAAGGGTCTTTTGCTCGGCGGAGCTCCTGATACCTTCCTTGGTGCCGGAATACAAACCTGTAAGAAGCTAATTGAAGCCGGATTCATCGGAACACCAATCGGAGCACAGGCTGCTATGATCTGCCGTGGTCACGAGAGCTGGCATCCAAATCCTGAGTTTTATTATCAGGCGGGCGGCGGACCAATGTTAGATATGGGACCCTATTATCTGACTGCTCTCGTCACACTTCTAGGCAATATAAAAGGAATTACAGGACTTACCAGAACCTCTTTTCCAACCAGAACCATCACCAGCCAGAGCAAGTATGGGAAAATCATTCCGGTAGAGGTCTCCACCTACGTCACCGGCATTCTTGACTTTTCATCCGGTGCTGTAGGCACCCTTCTTACTACCTTTGATGTCTATGACAACAATGGCTCCCGCTTTGAGATCTTTGGTTCCGAGGGCAGTATCAAAGTTCCGGATCCCAATACCTTTGGCGGTCCTGTGCTGCTTCTTCGCAAGGGTGATAACGAGTACAAGGAAATCCCGCTTCTCACCGACTTTAGGGAGAACAGCCGGGGCTATGGACTCTCCGAAATGGCAGACGCTGTCGAAGGAAAATTACATCATCAGGCAAACGCCCAGCTCACCCTTCATGTTCTTGAAGCCATGACCTGCTTCGAACAAAGCAGTCACGAAGGCCGTTATATCACTCTGGAAAGCAAAGCGTTTTATTGAAACCAGTCTTTTGAGTATACGGTTAGACGAGTTGCCTGACTGACGCCAAGCAACTCGTTCTCCTCGCTGCGCACGATTTACGGGTGTTCCTTCAAGTACGCGATGATTTTTACTTCCAGTCCGCTGTCTTTACACGCTTTCATGATTTTCGGCATACCCGTATGTCAAGTACACGACAAAATATGTTGTCATAAAACATTTTAATGCCTAAATGGCTGGTATTATTTCGGTAAATAGCCACGGGGTCTTGTTTATACTAGGTTTTTCATATAACCTAAAAAAGCATCGTACTGATCCTGATTAAGTATTGGCAACTCATTGTCATTTAAGGAAGATGCCTCAGTGTAATACCAGGATGGTTGTTTACATGCATCTTACAGCC
>CAZRRN010000079.1:0-3891 GCA_964602475.1 uncultured Lachnospiraceae bacterium
CTACATCCTTTTCCGCCTTGTCAGCAGCTTTCGCAAGATCACTAAGCGCTTTCTGTGCTTGTTCAATCCCGTCCCTGACTACCTTAATTTGTAATGATGCGAGTTCAGCCATTATTTTTTATCCTTTGGTTTATTCTTTATGCTTATAAACTCATTTGCTTTACCTGAGATTTTCTTCAACATGTCTATAATCTCACTTGAAAGTTTAATCCCGTAAATCTGTTGCCAGTAGTATAAATTCTGATATGTCATACCTTCCGAGATATTCCATATTTCAAAAAACATTCCGTGAAAATATGCGACTTCATCCTGCAAGTCTTCATCTTCAAAAAGCTCTTCAGTCTTTAACTGCTTTGCCCTCTGGCGGTATAATGCCCGCCGTGAGGGTTCGCCGTCTTTTGTATAGTCCATGTCCAGAGAATAGAGGACTGCTTTTTCTACTTCCTCTATTACTCTTTCACTGATAAAAAAAGTGAGTCATCGTTTATAGCAGCCTCTATCTGCTCTGCAAGCCATTTTGTTGAAGCATCCTCAAAGAGAGATTTCTTATTTTCTCTCGTGCATGGATGTTCTTTTCCGTCAACGGTTATGCCTCTCCAGTCGATAACACATGCGATGAGCATTTCAACGGTGCTTTTTTCAATGGTTTCCTCGGCTACCCCCTTACGGCTTGAAGATAAACCTACTATATTTTTATGTATAGCCCTTCTGTACTCCTCTGTATTTCTGCCAAGAATGCAAAATGAAATATCAAGAGTTTTACCTTCGATTGATTTCGGCGTAAACCACACACCTTCTTTTTTTACTGCTTCTTTAATGCTGACTAATTCCATCTCCTCTCTCCTTTTTGAGCTTTATGTTTTAGCCGGTTATGACACCGGCTGTTTAAGTATAGACATCGTAACTCCATTTGAATCGATCAGCGCCTGGAAATCAAGGCTTTCTGTTACATCTGTTTCTGATATCGTCCTTGTATCTTTGGTGAATTTCAGTTTCGGGATGTAGAATATATAAGCGTTTCCGTCAAGATCCACGAAGCGAAGCTCTAAATCAACGTCTGTTTCGGCTGAGTATAGAGCCGCAAAAGGTGCTGAAGAGCTGAAGAAAACATTTATAGAACCGGAGACGTTCACCCTGCCCTCTCCAACACTGGCGGCGTTCTGGCTCATAACCGCAAACCTTCTGGAAAGCCCGTTTGAAAGCTGTATGTTCACCCCTGAAACAATCCCGAGAGCCTGGGTTACGTTTCCACTGTTGATATTAAGCATACCCGTATAACTATCAAAAGGATTGTTTGCGTTAAACGCTGATAAGGCCGCAGCTATCGAAGATCCCGAAAATCCTGAATAATTCATGCCGACAAGATCAAAAGACCCGTCTATCATTTTATCGGGCTGACATGATATGCTGAATTTATCGACCTTCGCACCGGTCATGCTGTGATACTGTGATATTCCCTCAAACCCCTCTTCAACAGTAAAGCTTGGAATATCTGCCGAGGTGGATGTTTTAAGATATGCCACCTTAGAACCTGTTTCGAGAAGCCCGCTTGAAAGCGACTCGTTAGTACAAGTCTGGCTTACCGTAAGAACTGTATCTGTAACAGTAACAACCTTTTTCCATCCATTGTTACCGGATGTCGAGAATCCCGCAAAGAAAATCATGTCACCTACTTTAAGCCCAAGAGTAGTAATCCAGTAAGCGGATGCTGCGGTGTATGTCTTTGCTGTTCCTGCAACGGTTATATTGTTTGTTGCAGTGTTCAGGCTTCCGCCCTTGTAGCCGGATATAATCGTTACCGCTTCTGCCGGGGTAACTGTTGAAAGTGCTGCGTCTGTTGTTCCGTCCGCTTTATACAGAGTAAGTGTAATATTCCCTGTACCGCCGATTGTCTTTATCTTGTAAACTCCGTCATTTGCTGCAGTTGTTGCGTCCACGACTATATAATCGCCTACATTAAGACCAAGTGCGGAAAAGTCATTTCCTGCATATGTCATTGTTGCGCCGGTTGCTGTCATGTTCCCTGTAATTGACACCCCGCCTATCCATCTACTGCCGAAAGCCCCTCTTAGAAACGAATCGAAAGAGGCATAGGAAAACTCAACCGGTATTGATATTCCGGGCTGATTCTGCCCCAGCCGTATATCCGAAATCCCTCTATCCACTCTGATTTCACCGGACTGAAGAGAGCTTCTTTCGTTTGTGATACCGCTCCCGCCTGTATTCCTTATCTTCGCAAGTGTCGGAGTTGTCGGAGTTGTTCCCGCTGTAACTTCCTCTATAAACGCTAAATATCTGTTTGATCCTGTTGCAATTGTCATTGATTGCCCCCTTAAAGTTCAGTTCTGTAAAATATTGATATTGAAACCCTGTACCAGCCGTCTTCAAATCCGTGAGGATCAGCGTAAAAGTTTTCAACCTGTACCGATGTTCCGCTATATGTTAAGGCATATCCGACTTTAAACACCGCCTCAAGCAGTGTAACAATGTCATCAACGTCTTTTTTTGCCTTTGCAGTTGAGCTGTAAACGTCTATCTGATAAATTCCTGTGTATCTCTGAGCCGAGTCCTTACCGACAAGAATATTCTGCGGCCTTGCCGGTAAAAGAACCTGTGAAACATACTTTGTACCTGAAACGGGTGTATAAGGTGAACCGTCCCACGCAACGGGAACAGACTGGGCGGTAGCCCATGTTCTCAGGTATGAATCAAAGACCTGCCCTATTTTCCCGTTTTTACTTGCCACCTTTCAGCTCCGCTATTGCCTTTCTTAAATAATCATTCATCAGAGTAAGATTCTTTCTAAGCATCCCCCTGGGGGCTTTCAGCCTTGAACCGCCGTATTCAATCTTTTTTGCATAAGGCAGATTATTTTGAATAAATATAGGATGTGACGTGTTATCGTTATTCAGAACAGCCTGCGCCTTTCTTATAGTCTCTGATCCGTCTTTATCAGTCGTTTCAAGCCGGCTTGTATTCGGCTGTGCTATTGATACCTGCCAGTTACCCCTTAAAGTTCCTTCTGCAACCGGAGTGTCCGTAACTACTTTTGAGAACAAATCCAGAGTTGACTTGTTTATGGACTGTCTCGCAAGTTCCGGAGTTTCTTTTGCAAAATCATTAACCAGCTTTGCAAATTTTCCAGAACCTCTGACTGTCATTTTCTCACCTGCACTATATATATAATCTCAGTTATCGCCGGGGCTTTAACTTCATGGTTTACATAATTATATACTACACTGTCGACTGTGAACTTGTCCCCTTCCTGCGGTTCGGGAAAGTCTGTTGATAATACCAGCCTCACGTCTCCCCGCTGAATTACTGTTCCGTCAATTTCTGACAACTTGAATTCTGTTCTGATACCGTACTTCTGATAAGTCGTTGGTGTACCGGTAGGGGCTGTGTATGTCACCTCTTCCGGAGTAGTTTCCGTTGCCGCCTTTGTCCATTTATCGCACATTTCAACCGGATCATAAGACTTAACCCATAGCGATGTACTTTCATACCTGGTTAATGTAATAAGGCTCCCGTCTTTCTGCAGAAGCCTGTCGGCCATTTCTTTTTTCTTTGCGTAATCCATTTTACCGCCTTAAATCAAGCGACATGGAGCTCTTTTTTAAAAGCCTTCTGAGTATCATCTTAATCTCTGATATTTCAGGAGTAATCTTTCCGCTGTACCAGTATTCCTTTGATTCTGACACTGCTCCGGATATTGCGGAGCTTTCGGCTTTCAGATTAGCACCTTCTCTTACCGGCACAACATCCGTTCCAGCATTTGAATAATAGACAAAATAAGCCAGGGCTTTCTTGATCTCTGCCGGTATAACTGTATTTGAAATTGATATCCCGTCATTATAGTATGCACCCGACCGAGGCCACTCAAGAGCCTGT
>CAZRRN010000079.1:3991-7949 GCA_964602475.1 uncultured Lachnospiraceae bacterium
TCCGTTTGTTATTACAAAAACATAATCAGTATCAGGTTCAAGAATCCATTCGTCATTTTCTCCATTGTTCCCGCCAGACCTTGAGGCTGTTGATCCGCCGCCCGCTCCCGCTGAAACATGGGTCATTAAAACTTCAGGCCTTGATACTGTTATATTCCTGTTTGCTGCCGGTGCGCCTATCAGAATCTTTGTTATCGTCCTGAAAACATCAGTATTGAGATTTACCGAAGAAGCTCCGTTTAATGCCTTAACGCTTGATACTGCATCTCCGTCCGGATTTGTTCCGATAACCCCTACTGGAGATGTACTTGTATCGGAAGCAATAATTCTGAGAACCTGATCCCGTCCTCTTGAATCTGTAATCGTTGCAATTCCTCTTGTTAAGTCTCCGGCAGTAATAGTGATAATAGTATTACCAGCTCCGTCTTTAACCGTTATTGTGCCCGTACACGCCGCAGAAAGCTCAAGACCAAGTATATTCTGCCATGTGGTTATTACCGAGTCAACCGCCGTTGTTCCATTTAACTGCATAACTTCGCTTGAAACAGTTGCAGTTGCCCCTGTTTTTGTCCCGTAAACTGTCAATGTCGGTATTTTATCCTCAACATTATTATCGGACACGATTGTTACTTTTGAACCTGCCGGCTGATTTGCAAATCCTCCGCCAGCAGTTGCAGCCATGTGGTTCTTTCCGGTCAATGCTACAGTAGTTCCCAATTTCAAAGTAGACTTTGCCACCACCGGATTTTCTTCTCTAAAATGATTAAGAAGCTGCGCCACTGTTCCAGATGTGCTGACAGAATCCTCATAAACAGATAACTGCATAGCATTTGCAGTCGCTGAAAGAGATGAAGGCCTGAGATGGACAACCTTACCTGTGCTTTTTGCCGGAGTTCTGAGAGTCGCCTTGTATAAAGCGTCTCCCGCAAGTGATCCGGTATTAAACGCCAAAGAAAATCCCAGTTTCTTATGGATATAGGCGTGGTCTGTACTCATCACGGCCTGAGCATGGGTCATTTGATCTTCGTACATATTATCGCCTCACTACCAAGAGAGATATACGACCTACACTTACCTCTTCATTTGTGACCGCTGTTATAACAGAGGAAGAAGTTACGCTCGACTGAGCATCATCAATACTTCCAGCTTTTGTTACTGCGTGGTTAGCGTCAAAAACAATAGCGTCTGTTATGGCGGTTGCACCGTTATTGATTATAACCGTTGCCGCACCCGAGCCGGCCGCTTTACAATGACATATAACATCAACTATCTCGCAGTTAAAAGGAATAGGGATAGCCTTTCCCGCTCTCGCATCCGCAGTAATATTAACATCAATCGTATAAAGACCATTAACAGAGCTATGATAAAGCTCCGACCCTATCTGTGAACTTTGCTCATCCGGCCCTGATGTATTTAATTTAGCTGCCTGTTGTGCTGTTAACATTATAGCCTCCTGACAACTACTGTTACGAGTCCCCTGTCATTTGCTCCGTTTGCATCAACTGTAACGGCGTCCCCTGCGGCAAGAGTTGACTGTGCGTCATCAATTGTTCCTGCTCTTGCAATTGCCTTGTCTGTTGCCATTGCTATTGCGTTCGTTATAGCCGTTGAACCTTTTTTGAGAGTCGCAGTTCCACCGCCGTTTGAGGCTCTGCATTGTACTATAACGTCAACTACTTCACATGCGAACGGAATTGTTATTGCTTTTTCACCTGTTGCGTCTGCTGTGATTGAACATTCCAGATAATACAAACCGCTGTCTGAGAGGTACTTCATTTCAGTCCCAAGAGCTGCGGACTGGCTGTCTGGATTGCTTTTATTCAGCTTTCCTGCTTTATTTGCATCTATCATGGTTTACCTTCCTGTGTTAAAGCGGGCTTTTACACCCGCCGTATTATTGTATAATCAGAATATTAACCGAGCAGAACTGCCACATGTTCTGATTTGATACACTTAACACCCCATGCAATGCCGACCTCATAATGAACCTGTTTGTACTGTTTGTACATACAGATCTGAAAAGTAAGACCGGAAAGCGGATCGGTAATATAAGTTACATCTTCAGCAAGGTCTCCTTCTTCGGGAAGCTCCGGAGTTCTTGCAAGAAGTTTAAGAGCCTGTCTGTGGAAAGCCACGTTTGCTTTGTAAGATGCTCCGACAGTCATAGCGTCATCATTTACACGGGCCACTTTAAGACCGGGATTTCCGATCACGATGTTACCGGAAACAGCAGTAAGACCAGTATTTACGACATATTTTGTGTCGTAATCTGTTCCTGTTCCTGAACCGCCGCCTGTTCCGAGGGTAACAATGTCACCTGCTTTGATACCTGAAGTGTTTACAGTACCACCATCAAGAGAGATGGTTGTCTGGCCTGCATCCTCTCCAGCTGCAACAATTACATAGCCTGTACCTGCGCCTTTTGTGTGTGATACTATTCCGGCAGACTCTTTCACATCAAAACCGTTAAGACCGAGCAGAGTTCCCTGTCTGAGAGTTGCATCAGTTCCGGCAGCATATACAGTATTAAGACCTGTAAGTGATCTGAGGTTCGCACCTGCGGCAGAGTCTATAATAAGCGATCTTTCCATTCCCGGACAGCCATTATCATCAAGAATCTTTCTGATTTGAGCTGTTACATCCGCATGAGATGAAGCAAATGGAGTTGTTCCTGCTATTCCGTATGCTCTTGAAGCTCCCTGATATGCTGCTGTTGCAAGGTCAACCTCGATTTCATTTACGAGGGCTCTCATAGCCTGTGCGAATCTCTGAATCATGATTTTCTCATATTTACCGGGCCCGTTTGTTTTAAGACCTTTCTGGTCTACGCCAGACCATGCAACCGGCTGCATTTTGCTCTTGCTGATTGACATGTCAATATATGAGACAGTTACTCCGCCGGTATCGCCTGAAGCTGTTCCTGGGGTTATTGTTACGTTTGCTCCGGCCGCAGGTACTATAGGAACACGGACAGTCTGCCCTTCTGCAACGCCGTCTGATTCTGCGTCAATATCAACAGCAGGGATAAAGCCTACCATTTCACGGCTTACTATATCAGCCGCTTCCATCATTACAGGAATCAAGCCTGTTAAAGTGTTTGCACTTGCCATATTATTAGGTCTCCTTAAAATTAATCTCTTAGTTTTCCGCCTGATTTAAAGAATTCCCTCTGTTGTGCCGGCGGAAGAGTGTCAAATTCTGATCTCAACATCTCTTTCCCTTTGGAGTGGTTAGAACCTGAATGGTTAGAACCGCCGCCGGTATTCTGCGGAGCACGTCTAAAGGTTTTACCTTCAGGTGTCTCCTTCCAGAGTTCAATAAATCGGGCAATTGAATCGCCTTCTTTTGTTACCGCTCGGCGGATTGATGGGTTTTCCGTGTCAACTTCAACGTAAGCTCCGCTACGCTGCTTCAACACTATAGTGAGTGAATCGAAAAGTTCTTTCGGTATGTCGTCCAGCTTCTGAAGTTCTTTCAGGATACTGTCTTCAACTAAGAGCTTCTCGATAAATTGATTAGCTATGTTAAGATTTTTTCCAACTTCTTCATGCTGATTCTTAAATTTGTTAAATTCAAGTTCTAAATCTCTTTTTTCCCTCTGGGTTTTTGTGAGATTTTTTGTAAGTTCGGTTGCGTCTCCGCTTCCTCCTGACTTGCCTTTAACTATTAAATCTTCAAGTGTATCGAAATTGAAATTACCATTTTCGTCAAGCACTATTTCGTGACTCTTGAGAATATTTGAAAGTTTGTCTACCGCTTCGGCCTTCGGGAGAATCCCTTTGAACTTCTCCTCAAGCTGTTTCTTCTCTGCAAGCAGTCGTGCTTTGTTTTCTGCAAGCCCCTTTGTAGTCTCGTCAACTATGGATTTATGCTGGTCTCCATGAATAAATCCGATCTCTGTTAATACTGCCCTGCCCTCGTCTGTTGCGGAAAAGCTCTGCAATTCCTCTTTTGTTAT
>CAZRRN010000080.1:0-7638 GCA_964602475.1 uncultured Lachnospiraceae bacterium
ATGGACCTATAAGATGATGGATTTCGGTATCGTTACGTCCCATTATGAAACGATTCAGGATGAATTGCTCCGGCTGTTGTAACGGCTAAGAAAAAGAAGGAAAGAACCCCTTTTGGTTTCCTTCCTTCTTGTTTTTTGTATTCTATTGCTGCGCGTGAGCATTATCTCTGGCAGTGTTAATAATCATATCAACAAATTCCTGATCGAGCCAGCAAAGATTCTTACGATCCATATATCCGAACACTTCTTTTCCGCCTACATTGCTGACGTCGCCGTTATCCCATAGGATACAAGGAACATTGACAATGTCTCCACTGGAATCTTTACAGGTACTGACAGCCTGGGTAATATAAGCATTAACATACTTTATTCGTTCCTGCTGATTGTCTGTCTTTAGGATAACTCCCCATTCGTCGATAATAACCGGAATATCTTTTGAAGTCCATTCATCATTGACGATACGAAAGACATCCTTGATGGCAGTCAGCACCGAACTGTCATATACACTTTTTCCGGTTGCTGAAACATCACCACAGAAGGTATAGGGTACATATGGGTGAATGCTAACCATGATACGGTTTTCATAACCTCCGGGATCGCTTGGCAGTTTGTAGTTAGGGTAGGAGTAAGGAGAGCCGCAGTAGCCGGGACAGAGGATAAAACGCGATTGGTTGTAAGCTCCTTCGGCAGTGCGTATGGTATTTACGCAGGCCTGGTTAAATTCGTTGATAATGTTCTGTGCCTTTTTCGAAGCCGCAGAGGAGGGGTTCCACTCGTCGCTTGTACCGGACAGGCGGACTTCATTCATTGTCTGGAACACAAGATGAAGATCATAATCGGAAAACCGTTTCGCAATCTGCTCCCAGATCTGAGTCAGAAAATTGAGAGAACTTTCTTTGCATTCCTCGGTAGGGTAGATCCAGTCGGTTGAGGCATCATCATGATGGACGTCAATGACCACATATAAATCATCATTATAACAGTAATCCACCACCTCCTGAATCCGGTTCATCCAGTTATCACTGATGGTATAAATCTTTCGTCCGTTTTCATCAACTTCGACTGATATATGATTATGCCAGGACACAGAGATTCGAATGGTATTAAAACCTTGATCTTTTGCGAGGTCAATGATCTCCTGCGTGGTTTTAACATTTCCCCAGGCGGTTTCATAAGACATTTCATTGATAAGCCAGGTACAGTCGTTTGGATCGTAGGTGTTTCCGAGATTCCAGCCCATCCCCATCTCCTGTACAAAGGACTGCCAAGTAATTCCATCATATATTACCTCAGAAGGGATATTGGTCGGAGCTGTGATGACATCCGTGTCCGGAGTAATGCCGGTTGGAGCCGTGGTAACCGATGCAACGGGAGTTACTGATGTGTCCGGAAACGTGGTTGAGCCGGACAGCATTTCTGTCGGAGCAGGCGTTGTGGTTGAGCCGGACAGTAGTTCTGTCGGAGAAGGAGCAGCTCCGTTTGTATTGCTGCATCCGATCAGAATCAGAAGAATCGGAATAAGTAACAGTATACTGTTCATTTTACAAATTTTCATAATTATCCTTTCCTATTGTCGCTGTTATAAAGCAGCGCCATTTGTTTCAATTAATTTCTTATACCATATAGCTGAATCTTTCAGAGTTCTTTTCTGGGTGGCATAGTCACAGTAGATGATTCCAAAGCGTTCCTGATAACCTTTTGCCCATTCAAAGTTATCTATAAGAGACCAGAGATAATATCCGCGAATATCAACGCCATCTGCAGAGACCCTCGAAAGTTCCTTAAGGCAACGCTCCAGATAATCAATTCGGTTTGGGTCATGGACCTTTCCGTCGAGCGAGACAGCATCGTGACAGCTCATACCGTTCTCTGTTATCATGATCGGCAGGTCATAACGCTCATAGATAAATCTTGATCCCCAGTACAGAGCTTGTGGTACAATATCCCATCCAATCAAGGTATGTGGAGAACCGGGCGGCGAGACAAGAAGACCTTTAGATGCACTGTAACGGGTACCCGTGTAGATATTCAGTCCAATAAAATCAATCGGTTGATTGATGAGAGAAAGCTCTTCCGCTGTAATAACCGGAGCATCAAGGGCTTTGTATTTATTCACCCATTCAGGATACCGGCCAAATACAATCGGATCAGTCCAGAAGGTGGGAGAGTACATAAATGCGTCATAATCGCTGTTTACAAATCCGCTTCGTGCACCTTCCACATCTTCGGTAGCATCGGTGTCAGGCAGGAACGGAGCGGTTGCATGAGCAATACCGACTCTGCAGCTGTTATCCTGCTTCAGGACAGACACCGCTCTTCCATGGGCTTTTAGCAGGTTATGACAGGTTTGAAGGAGTTCTCCTTTCGAGAGATGATATCCCGGAGCCAGTTCTCCGTTATAATAACCGCCGGCTATACACTGTGGTTCATTCAGGGTGATAAAGAGCTTTATGCGGTCACCGAACTTTCTGCTGATTATCCCGGCATATTCTTCAAACCAGAGAGGGGAATCATCATTCAGCCAGCCGCCCCTTCGATGCAGAGAATAAGGAAGATCCCAGTGAAACAGAGTCATACACGGTTCGATATTTCTTGCCAGAAGACCATCAATCAGCCGGTTGTAGAACGAAATACCAGTCTCGTTCACTGCTCCGGTTCCATTAGGAAGAATGCGTGGCCAGGAAACAGAAAAGCGGTAGCTTTTTAGCCCAAGCTCTTGCATAAGATTTAGATCCTCTTCAAGATGGTGATAGTGGTCACAGGCTGTGTCTCCGTTATGGTTATTGGCAACCGTGCCGTTTCGGTGGGAAAACGTATCCCAGATACTGAGACCTTTTGAGTCCTCAAAAGCGGCGCCCTCCAGCTGATAAGCCGCGGTAGCAGCTCCCCAGAGAAAATTTTTATTCTCTTTTATTTCTAAGGATGTTTTCATACAGAGAAATAATACCTCCTGTTTTTTAATCAAACATAACAGAAACCCGGGGTTATTACAATTACACATAATGCAATATAACTTACATATAAACCAGTCAGAATAAAGCAGAATCAAACGTCCTTCTTCGAGAAAGGGGCAGAACCGTAATGAGTATCGGAGAATGTGAGACGATTACGGTATTCCCCGGGAGTAACACTAAATTCACGTTTGAATACGCGGTTGAAGTAGGAGATGTTCTCGAAGCCGGAATCAAGAGCAATCGAAAGAATGCTTTCTTTTGTTGTGGTCAAAAGAGTGTGAGCATTCTTCAAACGAAGTCGGAGCAGATACTCGGATACGGTACAGTCCATTGTCCGGGAAAACAGTGCTGAGAAATAATTAGTGCTCATATGTGCTGCTTCTGCCAAAGAGGCAAGAGAAACAGAATTCTTGAAATGTTCCTCCATATAACTGACTGCCGGAGCGAGCTTCAAATAGGAAGTTTGAAAACCTTGTATTTTCTCCGAATATCCGGGTGTGCTTAAAAAACAACGGTATAGGAGGGCTAAAAGCATAAGAAGGAGTGATTTTGAGACGAGCTTCCATCCAGAATCCTTCATATCCCACTCCGTTTGAAGCTTCTGTAATACATCTCGAATCTCATTGTTTGAAAAAGCGTTTCCGGGAAGACGGTGCTTAAAACCGGATTTCCATTCGTAGAAAGCACTGATATACTGGTAATCGCTGCTGCCTGCCATAATAAGCTCCGGCTCAAATACAATGACCATTAGAGAAAGATCATCGGACAGATTGCGTGCCATGTGGTATTCGAGATTATTTATAATGAACAGATCGCCGGGAAGAATCGGATAATCAATATCTGTAATGGTATACAGTCCTTCCCCGGACAGGCAGAAGTTAATCTCAAGACTGTGGTGGTTATGCATATAGGATCGACCATCAGAATTATCCTGTGGAGAGAAACCGACACCGGAATAGATTGCAAAAGGAAAGTCCTTTTCAAGAGAAAGAAATTCAGTTAAATATCTCATACGGTTTCCTTCCTTCTGTGTATTTGTGGTGATACATTTCCGTTTTCTTATGAGAGGTGATGTATTTTGGCGCTAAAGTCAATTATAAACGGGAAAGAAACACGGGTCAATAAAATAATGCAAGAACAGGGAAAAAAAGTATAAGACATTTTTGCCAAAATTCTATATTGTGAGCTTAATGAGGAAGCTGCAGTGAATTTACGGTAAATCGCCATGCAGACTGTCATGTGCTGAAAGACACACGAGCTCATTGAATAAAATGAATAAGGAGGAAATATGCTGTACAACGATCATTTTGATGAATTGAAGAAAAGAATGGAAGCTTACTGGAACAGGGAGGAAACAGACCGAAGCTGCGCTGCACTAATTGTATCCAGACCGAATAACTGTGATTTTGGTGAAGTGAATTACTACTTTGATACGGAGAAGGCAGACGAGCTGCACCGTAACCGGCGTTTTCAAAGCTACGATTATCTATGGGAGGCAATTCCTTGCCTGTTTCCGTATTTCGGTACTGCAGGTATTGCGGAATATGCAGGATGTAAGCCTCATTATACACCAAGGACAACCTGGTTTGAACCCTGTCTTCCGGAACCGGATGCCGGTGAAATCAGTTTTCGAAACATGGAAGGCTTCGAACGCCAAAAGGCGGCGATTGCGCGGCTGGTTACACTTTCCCGTAAGGATTATGCGGTTACCGTGACGGATAACTGCGGAATTGCTGATGCACTGGCAGCGATGAGAGGTGCGCAGGAATTCCTGATGGATATGATGACCGAGGAGGAGTTTGTACTGGAAGGAATCCGCAAACTTCTTCCGATTTACAAGGAGACACAGGAGGAGCTCTTTTCCCTTGTGAAGGAGAACAACGAGGGCAGTATCCTGTCATGGATGCATTTGTGGGCACCACAGCGTTGTGCGCAGATGCAGTGTGACTTAAGTGTTATGATTTCCCCTGCAATGTATGAGAAGTTCATACTTCCCGAGCTGAACGAATTAACGGAATTCTTAGATTATCCGGTCTATCATTTTGATGGACAGGAGCAAATACGTCACCTTGACCTTCTGCTTTCGTTAAAGAAGCTTCGGGCGATTCAATGGACTCCGGTTGCCGGGCAACCGAAGACCTCAACCTTTATTCCGGAGCTGCAGAAGATACAAAAGGCGGGGAAAAACCTGATTTTGTTTCCTCAGACGAACGAATTGGAGCTTCTGCTCGATAATCTGTCCTGCCGTGGTCTGCAGATGGTTGTATATGGCGGAAATATGGAAGAAGCAGATTATATCATGAAGACAATCAAAGCGCACTCAAAGAACCGCTGGTAGAATTATATAGTGAAATATATGAAAGAAAAGAGGGAAAAATCGATGAGCTTAAGTGAGATTTCGGAACAGCTTCAAAAGGGAAGAGCAAAGGATGTTAGTGCACTGGTACAGCAGGCATTAGACGAAGGAATCCCGGCAGAAGTCATCCTAAAGGAAGGTCTTCTTGCAGGCATGGAAGTCATCGGACGTCGTTTCCGTGACAATGAAATTTTTGTACCCGAGGTACTGGTTGCAGCGCGTGCAATGGGAAAAGGTTCCGAGGTACTAAAACCGGTGCTGGCAGACAGCGGAGTGCGTGCTTCCGGAAAGGTGTGTATCGGAACCGTACGAGGAGATTTGCATGACATCGGAAAAAATCTTGTAAAGATGATGATGGAGGGAAAAGGACTCGAGGTTGTTGATCTCGGGACCGATGTCCCGGCAGAAAGGTTTATTCAGACAGCAATAGACGAGAACTGTAGAGTAATCTGTTGTTCTGCACTGCTTACTACCACTATGCCGGAGATGGAACAGGTCGTTAAGGCTGCCGTTGATGCCGAAATCCGCAACAAAGTTAAAATTATGATCGGAGGAGCTCCGGTTACACAGGAGTTTGCAGATTCCATCGGAGCGGATGCATATACTGATGACGCAGCTTCCGCAGCTGCCGTAGCAGCAGAATTCTGCAAAAATATTGCTTAATGGGAAGAGTGAAAAAGCTCAGGCATGGAGGTAAATATGAGAAATTTTTTTCAAAGTATAAAAAACAACAGTAAAACCTTTGCCTTGCCGGTATTATCCTTTCCGGCAGCAGCAAGGCTCGGAGTTTCAGTAAATCAGCTCCTTCACTCTGCAGGGCTGCAGGCAGAAGCAATGGAGCTGATAGCACGCGAAACAGAAACCATCGGTGCAGTCAGCCTGATGGATCTTTCTCTGGAAGCGGAAGCTTTTGGAGCCTATGTCGTATTTTCGGAGAATGAGGTTCCGGCAGTAAAGGGACAGCTGATAGCTGACCGTCATGCAGCAGAGGCGCTGCAGATTCCGCCTCTGATCGCAGGGCGGATTCCAATTACAATCGAAGCAGTCAGAAAAGCGAAGAATATTATCAAGGGTAAACCGGTATTTGCCGGAATGATCGGTCCGTTTTCACTGGCAGGCAGATTGATGGATGTAACGGAAATCATGTATACCTGTTATGACGATTCAGTAACGGTTCATACAGTGCTTCAAAAAACAACCACTTTTCTTACAGAATACGCACGTGCCCTGAAAGCAGCCGGAGCAGATGGAATTATCGTAGCCGAACCACTTTGCGGATTGTTAAGCAGGGAGATGGCTGAGGAGTTCTCCTGCCCCTATATGACGGACATTATTCGGTCGGTACAGGATGAAGACTTTGCGGTTATTTATCACAACTGTGGAAATTCGGTTCCGCAGATGACAGAGGATCTGTATGCGCTCGGCGCTTCTGCTTATCATTTCGGGAATGCAGTGGATTTACAGGAAATTCTTTTGCATACCCCGGAGGAAGTTGTTGTTATGGGGAATATTGATCCGGTATCCTGCTTCACAAAAGGAACTGCAGAACATATGAGGGAGGAGACAAGAACACTTTTGGAACACTGTGGGGACTATCGAAACTTTATTCTCTCTTCCGGCTGTGATATTCCATACACTGCTTCATGGGACAATATACGTGCTTTTTTTGAAGCATTGGACAGCTACAATTACAAGATTACTGAACAGAGAAGTCATATGGGGGAAACCGATTAATCACAGATGAGGTAAAGAAACTCAGAAAAGAGGAAAACAATGGATAACAGAAAAGAACGTATTCTAAGGAGTATGAAGGGCGGACTGATTGTCTCCTGTCAGGTACAACATGACGATCCGGTTTACTCGGAGGACTTTGTGTTTAAAATGGCAAAAGCGGCAGAATGGGCAGGTGCAGCCGGTATCCGGGCCAATTCGCCCGAGCAGATTAAAATGATCATAGAACATGTGGATCTGCCAATGATTGGTCTGTGGAAAATCTGGCATGACGATACCGATGTTTTTATTACTCCTACACTGGAAGCTGCAAAAGCAATCTGGGAGGCAGGGGCAGAGATTATCGCAATGGACTGTACTGAACAGAGAAACCATGAGGGCTGGCCGGCATATGAATTACTTCCGATTGTACAAAAGGAAATTCCAGAAGCTATTATTTTCGCCGATGTATCAAATTATTCTGAAGCAAAGCGTGCGGTCGAAATGGGGGCGGATATTGTAGGACCGACTTTGTATGGATATACAGAAGAAACAAAGAATATAGAAGCACCGAACCTGCGTGAATTTGCAAGAATGTGCAGAGACTTCGCTGACAAG
>CAZRRN010000081.1:0-7561 GCA_964602475.1 uncultured Lachnospiraceae bacterium
ATGTGTACCGCAAAGGTACAAATGGACTCATCGAAAACTAAAGCAAATACTCATAAATCTCCCGGAGATAAGCATCCTTGTCTATATCACGATATAACGCTTCCGCAAGAGTGGAGTTTCTTGGAATCTGAATCAATTAGACAACACCCCCTGTCAATAGCTCGTTAACAATACTGACTTTTTCATTAGGGGCATCATTGAACGGCAGTACATAGAAGTAGAAACTGTACGCGCTTAAACCGTTTTGCACAATAAGATCTGTGATGTGAGACTGAACCGCAGCAATATCCTTTATAAGCTGATCCTTAACAGCGGTTCTGTATTTCTGGCTGTCCGTTTCCGGCTTATCAAGTTGAATCGTATAACCGAGAAATGCGCCAAAAGCCATGTCCGGCTTATAGACACCACCCTTTTGAGGACGCATCAGGTCAACCATATACTGCGTTGCATCGGGATCGTAAATTGTCCACTGGGTAGTACTTTCCACCATCCGCAATTCGTCATCCCCGTGTGCCTCAATCTTTATGATTTTATCGAAAGCCCGGTCAACAGCAGCCGACAAATCTCCCACAATATCCGATGCACCGAAAACAAGCTGATGAAAAGGCTGCCCGGAACGGTCAAGTGATAAGAGATGTATGCCATCGCTCTTGCTGACAACGCCACGGTTGTATTCATCAAGTTCAATCTTGCTCATAATTTTAGGTGCGTCAAGTTCCTGCTCCATAAAAATAAACAACAAAACTTCACCGAGAACGGTCTCGGCATTCGCTCCGTATTTCTGCATGAACTTCAACATCGCCCTTGCTCCAACAGCGGCATTGTTTTTTGTCATTACCGTTATCCGCTTTATCTGCGCCCGTGAAAAAACATAACTGCCAATGTTGTTTATGATAAAGTCTTTCAAATCACGGAATCTGAATTTGCAGTTGTTCGGATCAATGTAGAAAACGCAAACCTTGGATGGATTACTCATGCTGGATATCGTCATATCCGTTGCCTTCTTAAAGATGCGGTCGAACATCGGATCCTTTAGCGTCCGTTTCAGCGGTGAAACCTGATCTTGGTCAACGAGAGGACTGATAAAGAAGATGTTTTCTCCCGTACCAACAAATCCATCTATGTATCCTTTTCCGATTTCTCGGATGTTCGCTCCAAGTTTATCATTTTCGGTGCTTATGATAGCGTAGGTAACAACATTAGCAAGAAGCGCCGATTCATCAAAGGACTCATAATTCAGAATGTTTTCCTTTTCAAAACCAGCTATCTTTCCGACAACAGTTGTGCCTAAAATCGTTGTGTCATCACGCAGGATATCCTTAATTGCGCGGAAGACCGCCTCGTGCTTCTCATTGTGAATCAGCGGAATCACATACTCCTTGAAGCCTCTGTCAATATCCTCAATTGACAGTTTTCTCGCGGCATCAATTAGATTTCCAGGAACTGGATCGTGTCCGCTCTTCAAATGGCTCGGCAGTTCCTTGTTGAAGTTATCGATATCGAGTCCGTAGGCCGCAAAAATGCCATCGCATATATCTTTAATCGTATCTGTGCTTCGTATGCGGCTCTGATAAAAAAGAGTAATCATTGTTCCCATGCATATGCGCTTCATTCTGCAGCCTCCTTTCCTTATTTTTCAAATGATCTGGTCAGTTCACACAACACCCGGTTCATGGTTTCTTCAAACTTTTTATTAATCTCACATTCCCATAGAGTAATAACCTTCCACCCGTCGGCTTCGAGCTGTTCTTTATGCTTCCTGTCGTTTTCAACATTCCGGCTGAATTTTTCCGTCCAGAAATCTGTCCGGGTCTTCGGTGTAGTCGCACCTTTACAGTCAGAATGACGGTGCCAGAAGCACCCGTGTATGAATATCACTGTCCGGTATTTCGGAAGCACAATGTCCGGCTTTCCAGGAAGACGTTTGTCATTTTTCCGGTACCGGTATCCGAGTCCGAACAGATACTTTCTAACCCGTACTTCAATGGCAGTGTCTTTTCCCCGGATATGCGACATATTCCAGCTTCTCTTTTCCGGAGTAAGTCTGTCCGCCATAAAAACCTCCCGTCACAGATTGAGCAGTGTTATATCCATCTTTGTACCGGCAAGGTAATGACTGTATGCCTGCTTTGCCGGAATGAATCTTGCCTTTATATTCTCAAGCCCAAGAGCCTCCAGCATCTTCAGAACAGCTTCACCTTTATCAATGATTTCATCCTCTTCGGTTGGAAGCAGGAAGCAGTTTCTTACATGGTCAAAGCCGTGATCTTCTATAAACTTCTTATAGGCAAGCTGGTACAGATACTGCTTTGTCACTGATTCTACTCCCGGCTGCCCCTTCGGCGTGTCACCGTCATTTAGAACTGCATTATAGTATTTCGCATCAAAGATGATGAACTGTGCGCCGTCAATCGAAATAATGTCGGGAATGAGTGTATCAGCCGCGCATTTTCCTGTCGCAGTCCACAACGGTTTTTCTATAAGGTCAATCAGCTTGTCCTGCCGGTTGTATCCGTCTTTCAGTCTTTCAGGAAGCTGAAGGTTTCCGATTCTCTCCTCAAGTTTGTCATCAAGGACAACTTTACAGACATCCTCCCAGACGAGGTTGAAGCTGTTAGTACCGAACATTGATAGACAATCGATATCCATGAGGCTTCCGCGCCGGTCAACATTGGCGTAGATTGCTTTCAGGACAAGCTGCTTTCTTGTGTTAAACTGAACATTCAGTTCCTTTTCAATCCTGTAAAGGATATATTCCTTGTCCCCGAAATCATCGGGTTCCTCATCGGAAAGATCTGCGCCGGTGATTTCGAACAGATCAAGAAGATCCGCTTCCGCAAGTTCCTTTGATGCAACCGTAATCAGACATTCATGCAGCCTCTTGAAATAGTCATAATCGTCATTGACTCTTTTCTTTGTCTGAAGGTCCGTATAATACGGCCTTCCGTTGCTCAGAAGTGTGAATGTCTCATTTATGGTTTTCTCCCACAGTATTTCTCCCATACCGTTGCTTTCGATAATATCCTCGGTATTGCTGTAGGAGCCGTTCTCATAATAATCGTTCAGGAGGAACAGCAGGACTGCAAGGAGATTAAAGGACTGGCTCTCGCTGCTTTCATTCCACATCCGGACTATCTGTTCTTTTGAATTGTACCGTTCAAGTACTTTAAGAACAGTCTTCAACTCCTCCTTCGGATTGGAGGCATTCAGAAGATATTTCGGATAACATTTAAGTACACGACCGGCTACTGTGATGACCCCGACAAAAGTGAATACATACAGATACTCATTTTCACCGGCCTCAACATCAGCGACCTCTATATCCTCGTCAAGAAGATCCGACATGTTCCGCTGCACATCGGATGCCTTTACGGCCTTCAACACGCCGTATTCCTTGAGCTTACGAATAAGCGGCACGACCTTCTCTTCAGAACACTGCAGTATCTGACACAGTTCCTTCTGCGTATACCTTTTCTGTTCCCGCAGAAATCTTGAAATCATTACTCAGTCTCCTCCACAGTTTCACCGGGCTCTGTGCCGTTAATCTTTATATCTTCCGGATCAGTATCCAGACCTATTTCATGGTTGAAGATACCCACGCCTTTTTCATCAAACTCCCTGCAGATTTCGGAATAGCGGCTGCTCGAATCAAAGCATCCTTCAAACAGCGACGGTCTCTTCTGTTTAGCGGCATCCTCAAACAGATACATGATAACCTTATTCTTGAAAGCCTCGCAGAATCTGTCTCTGTCGATTTCATTCCCGCTTTCAGGGATTACAACCTTACGGGACAGGAAGTACGGTCCGAGCTGCTTATCCTCATTGATTTTCTGCTTTGCAAGGAACCTGTTGATTGCCTTTCTGAGTTTGTTCCATTCGACCTTCTGCGATGTTCCGTTTCCGAGAACAACATACTTTCCGCGGATTTCGTCATCATTGTCATCAATTCCGATATAGGTAAAATCCCACCTTCTCTTGAAAGCGGTATCCATAGGGAACACGCCCTGATCGGCGCTGTTCATCGTAGCCCAGATAAACATATTGTCCGGAATTTTTATTTTGTTATAGTCCCCGGGTTCTCCTCCGAGTTCCTTTGCAAGGTACTTCTTTATGTCTTCGGATGCCTGGATAGGATATTCGCTTACTTCATTTTCATCTCTGTCAAGAAGCTGGAATATATCACCGAATACTGCTGCCACATTTGCACGATTGATTTCCTCAATCACAAGCAGATACGGTTTCGGATTTGCACTTCTGGCACTCTTAAGAGCATTCACATACACACGCATAAACGGTCCCGGAACATACTCATAAGCTATATCGCTTGAAGTTTCATGACCCGTAAGCAGGCTTACATATTTTCTGATTGCTTTGCCGTGGTTTCTTTCTACGCTGTTGTCACCGGCGGCATCCGTTCCGTCCTGCTTGCGGGTCTTGAACATCTCATCTGTGTAAAGTCCGAGCAGTACGGGAAGTCTGGTCAATCCATCATCCTTGAACCTTTCAAACAGCAGATCATATTTTTCCTGTGCTGTTCGCCCGTTGTCATTAAGAACAGAGATAACATAATCTGTATCCTTATCTGCAGCCGTTTTCCTGTTAGAAACCATAACCGGTTTATAGGTTCCGACAAAGTTAGCATATGAATAATCCGGATGGAACGTTACACGCTCGTAATCAGTTTCATTATCTGCTCCGAGCAGTTCCTTCCTTTCCTTGTTGAGCATAAAGCTCTTTCCTGTTCCGGGAGCACCGAAAATAATGCGATTACGCGGCTTTTTTACTTTGATTCCTGTTATGTATTTCAGGTTTTGAGCAGTTTCAATGTCGGTTTTTTCCTTAAGGAAACCATTTATTTCTTTATCCAATTCTTCGTACAAATCACTATGCTTTGCAAGGTAATAAACCACATTCCCGAAATATGCAGAAGATGCATCCGGCACAGCTATCTTCTTCAATACACATGATCCAAAGATGTCTCTGCATGAGCGAATTGCAACTCTGTTTCCATCCCGAATATTCAGCAGTGCCTTACCCGGTCTGAAATCGGTATCGCCTTTGATGAATATAATCATTCTGTCACGGTCTTCCGGATCTGAAAACAGTTTGATGAACTCTTCATTGTCATATTTCTCGTTTGCAAGATCATTCACAATTTCAGAATTGTTCCTGATTCTTTCATCAAAAAATATGCAGTAAGGATATAATGCCTCAGCATATTTTCTGCATAATACAGAAAGATAATACCAGTGGTTAGAGAAAAAGACATAATTGTTGTCTGTTTTCACAACTGATGTCGCACTGTAAACATGCGCGAGACCGTCCTCATTTTCCAACATTATTTGAAGTTTGTTTCTTAATGAATCCGAAAGTACTATTTCAGGCACATCACTGTTGATTCCGGATGGCTGAATATTTCTATCTGTTAAATCTGTGAACATATCTTATCCTCCTATTTCTTCTCCTCTGCATTCTTCACTGGTAATTCGTTCATTGCTTTATATATCTGTCCTGCAACCGCTCTGACCACCGGTACCGCTACTGAATTACCAAACTGTTTATATGCCTGCGTATCAGAAACCGGTATGAAAAACTTTTCTGGGAATCCTTGTAGTCTGGCACATTCACGAGGAGTCAGTTTTCTGGGATTTCTGTTTTCTTGTTCTATCAGTATTTCGCTTCCGTCTTTATAGTATCGTGCGCTTATAGTATTCGCATATTCAGACTCACTGTTAAACAAAGAATAACCGAATCCGTTTCTTTTTTCCTTGTGCTCTTTTTTCCGCCTTTGATGTCCTTCCCACAATGAATCGCTGATGGTATATTTCTCATCAACATTTTCCTCAAGAATATCTCCAAGTCTCGTCTTTATAAACAAAGGCTCCGGAAAAGCAAAGTCATAATCTGATGGAATATCATAATAATCTTTATCAAGACCTACAATGTACATTCTTTCTCTGTTCTGCGGAACTCCGAAATCACCAGCTCGTAGCACTTCAAATTTTACATAATAATTCAGTGCATCCAGATGTTCAAGAATTACTTTCAAGGTTCTTCCCTTATCATGTCCCCGAAGCTGTTTCACATTTTCAAGAAGAAATGCCTTTGGCTTCTTCTCTTTCAGTATTCTTTCTATCTCAAAAAATAATGTTCCTCTTGTATCAGAGAATCCCTTTTTTAGGCCTGCCTGAGAGAACGGCTGGCAGGGAAATCCTCCCAAGAGAATATCAAAGTCCGGTATTTCTTTTGCTTCGATTTTTGTAATATCCCCCGCAGGCTCTTCGCCGAAGTTCACCTTATATGTTTTTTGAGCAAACTTGTCCCATTCAGAAGAAAACACACATTTTCCGCCAAGTTCCTGAAATGGAATCCGAATCCCGCCTATTCCGGCAAACAAGTCTATAAAACGAAAACTGTTATTTGCATCCGTCTGTTCAAACGGAATTGTTTCTGCAAAATGCATTATTCCCTTATATTCAAGAGCAGACGGTGTTGATTCCCCGTTTTCCCAGCGCCGCAGAGTACGATCACCGTTTTTTCCCATGCCTAAGGCATCTGCAAAATCCTTTTGTGTAAGGCCTAATGCGTTGCGTTTATTCTTAATTTCATCACTGATACTCATTCAAAGTTCTCCTTTACAGACCCGATGAAATATTGGGGTCATTCTGTCCTCATTTTATCACAAATTGTTCTGTTTGTGAATAGGGTTGTTTTTATACGAATACAATCGCTTTTATTCTCTGCATAAACTTCTGACAGCAGTTCTGTTGTCTCGCCGTGCAAAATAAGCTCTTTGACAACAGTTCTATTGTCTCAATATGTAAAATCAGTTCTGTAGTCACAAGTATATGTATAACTTAGACTACAGAACTGCTGTCTAAACCTGAACAAAACAGGTTGCATCTTTCTTCTTCTGAATGGCTGATTCCACGAAACCCTTTGATTTCAAGCCATTTTCACGGTCTTTACTTGTCCACCCGCGACATCAATACCACGCACTCAACGTGGCTCGAGAGGACAGAATGAATGTCATTTGAAGTTGCCCGTTCTCGGAAACATATCCACTACGTTTTTGGCACTGTCAGTAGACGGGAACATATCCACCAATCGTACCATTTACGAAAAGGGCACTCTTACTAGAGCGCCCTCAATCATAAACATTGATGTCATTAATAGTCTTTTTTCTTTACTGGAATCCAGATTTCGCTTCGATACTTTGGATTTCCAGTGTCTGGACTCTCATTCCATAAAATTTCAGGACCTTCAACCGCCTCGTATCCTGAAGATGGAAACCACTCTGAGTATATCCTACCCCACACATTTTGAAGTGTTTCCGGAAATGGTCCAATCGATTCAAATACAGCCCAGGTACTAGCATCAATTTTTAATACATCAAAATCTGCAGTTTCATTACTTGATGTTGCTACCCCGATGTAATGATCTAATTCTCCTTTCTCTTCCATTCTACCTTCTGAAAAATTAGTGGAAGCACTAATAATACCTGTAGGTTCTACATTTGAAATTGCTTTTAATTGATTAATAACATCCATGGTTAAAAGTT
>CAZRRN010000082.1:0-7441 GCA_964602475.1 uncultured Lachnospiraceae bacterium
GCTGCCGGTTATTTAATTATTACACTGGTCTGCGGACCGATGGTCAGTATATTATCCTTAAGCGATACTTCTCCCTGCCCAATATAGTCACATACCTTCGTAAAGCTTACATCAAATATAGTTAGGCTGTCATTCAGCTCAATGGTCAGATCACGATCCGAAGTATTGTGAAACAATCCCGTTGTATTATCGTCATACGTAATAAGAAAACCACCAAAGCATGCAGTATCATATGCAATCGCTTTATAGCTTCCTCTGGCTATTTCCGGATATTTATTTCTAAGTGCAATCAGCCGGCAATAATAATGATACAGGCTGTCCTCCTGTTCCTTCTGTTCACTCGCAGTTCCATTTGTCTGTTTTGAAGAATCATAGGTGGTGCCGATTGGATCTCTTACCGTATCACCATCTCCCCAGTTCATCGCCAATCTTCGGTTTGCATCGGTATTTGCCGCACCTCTGGTTCCTCTCATACCGATTTCTTCACCGTAATAAATAAATGGTGAACCACTGCAAAGAATATATAAATTGGCTGCCATGTACATTCTTTTTGTAGCAAGAGTCAGATATCCGGAGGATCGATCCATATCATGGTTCGAAATAAACGGAATCAGCATTGCTGCTTCATTTTTTTCTTCCAGAAGCTTTGTAAAACGTTCCACATAATTTGTAAAAATACTGATATAACCGCCCTTTGCCGCGGAAGCTATAAAGCCTTCGCTCTGAGCCATCTGAAAGTTAAAACAATTCATTGCCGAAGTATATTCCAGTGTTTCGGTATCTCCCGACCAGCATTCACCTACACAGTAAATATCTTCCTTAACCGCCTTTAGCTCTTCCATAAACCAGTTCCAGAATTCTGCGGATTTCTTCGTGTCGGAATAATAAATATACTTAACCGCGTCAAACCGAAAGCCGTCTACTCCAAGCTCCAGATAATATCTTGCCAGATCGACCACATACTCTCTAACTTTGTCATTATCAAAGTTAAGCTCCGGCATGTCTGTCGAAAAATTACACTCATAATAGTCATCCGTACAACCAGGAATCAAACTGTAGCTGTGACCTCCGCTTTTCCCGGCAGAGGTACAATGAGTATAAAAATCATAATATTCATTACTTGTATCTTCGCATTTATGAGCATTTGTAAACTTTGTAAACAGCAGATTCGAGCTGGAGGAATGGTTGATTACCAGATCTATAATAACCTTGACATTTCTTTCATGACAGAGCTCCAGCAGTTCCTTCAGATCTTCTTCCGTTCCGAATTTCGGATCAATCTCATAATAATCTGCCGCATCATATTTATGATAAGACGGAGATGAAAAGATCGGAGAAAGCCAGATTCCCTGTACTCCGAGGCTCTCACCGGAAGTAGTGTCACCATCATTTAAGTAATCCATCCGGTTAATTATCCCCTGTAGATCTCCGCAGCCGTCTCCGTCAGAATCTGAAAAAGAACCAACAAAGATCTCATAAAAAACCCGGTAGTTATCATCGATTGTATCGGTCTTTTTATTATTTGCACAAGCACAAAGCGAAACTATCATTGTAATCATCAGCCCGAAGGTTAGAATCGTGGTCACAACTCTTCTCATGTCTGCCTCTTTATTCTGCAATAGAGTTTAACAATGCATCATCAATCTTTCCCCATGCGCCATTGCCGCTGCCTGAGCATTTCACATAAATGCCGACGGTAAAGGTATCGTTCCCGTTATAATCCACATTCTCAACTGTCCCAGTATCCCAGCTTCCGTAGCCTGTAATCTCCATCGAAGCCGTCTTAACAATCTCACCGTTAATTTTAACATATGCATAAATGTCAGTTTCACCGGCATCTCCGCCCATAATCGATATTGCAAATTTATATTTTCCTGCCGCAAGCTCCGTAACATTCTGTTCCAGAGTGAACTCTACGGAATTCGATGTTGCGCTCCAAAAATGATAATGATAAGCTCCAGTAAGTGAATCCGTTGATTTATTCTCATTATAGAATTCATCCATAGATCCGATTGCTGTCGGAATCCAGCCGGTATCATCACCGGTCTCAAAGCTGTAGTTTTGCAGAAAATTATATTCAATCATTGAAACATAACAATGTGCTTCCATCCCACCGGCTTCTCCGATGATATCATATTTCTTCACACCACCGGTTCGCATTGCATCGTAATCAACTGCCTTCCAGGTTACTGCGATTTCCTGTTTGGTATTGTCGCTCATAACCGCATTAACCTTATCAGGAAGCACAATCTCACCATTCAGATCAATAATTAAATTAGTATCTTCTATTGCATCCGCTTTATTTTCAATAATATTGCCGTTTCGCAAAAGTCCGAATATCTTCAGAGACTCAAGCGGCATTCCTTTTGCATCGAACATGGCTTGATTGTCAACCGCGTTGCCGCCATAGTATTTTCCGGCATCATTCGGATCATATTCCGCAGCATAGGAGGAAGCCCAGCCGGAACCATACTTTTCCCAAAGCGGAGAATTCTCTTCAAAGGAAGCTCCTCCCACCGAAATCCAAGTACCTTCCCAGTAAAACACACCGATTCCGTTGGTTGTTTTATTCGCAATGGTATCGACCACATCACGGACACAGTTTGCCTGTCCCTGAATTGTAAACGGATATGATTTTACAATTGTTCCCCCGTCCGATACCGTATTCCCGTAAAAATCACTGTCCTCCGTAGTGTAAGCATACGAAGTCTCAGCTACCATGACTTTCTTGCCATACTGTTCTGCTATCTTGGAAAGAAGACCGGATAGATTTTCCAATGTTCCGTGCCAGTAAGGATAGTAAGAAGATGCGAATACATCATAATCCAGATTATAATAGTTTAATTTGCTTGCATAACTCTCGTAATTCGTAACTTTCTCCGGATTTGCAAAATGTACCGCTACCAGTGCATCCGGAAATACCTCTCTTGTTGCTTTAGACCCGGCAGCCATCAGTTTATATATATTCATCCAGATCTTTTCGCCGCACATCATTCCGTTGGTTTCATTTCCCAGCTGAACCATCCCGACATCAACACCTGCTTTTTTCAGCTTTTCAAGACAATCCACGGTATATTCATACAATGCTTCTGCTTTCGTATCGATTTCCATCTGGCTCCATGCCTCTGGGCAGTATTGCTTGGATGGATCTGCCCAGAAATCAGAATAATGGAAATCAACAAGAAGCTTCATGTTATACTTTGTGGCACGGATTCCTATCTCTACCGCATTATCAATATCACAATTGCCTCCGCCGAATCCGTTTCCGTCTTTATCATAGGGATTATTCCAGACTCTGACACGGACATAATTAATCCCGTTATTATAAAGAGTTTCGTATACATCGGTCTCTTCCCCGTTAAAATCATAAAAAGTCACACCGCTTGCTTCCAGTGCCGGAACACAGGATGCATCCATTCCCAGAATAAAATCTTCAGGAAGGTTCTCCACCTGCTCAACATAAAGTGTATCCGAAGCTACCTGAGGTGCTTTTTTTGTGCACCCGCTGAGCATAGCCGCACACATACACAGGACAAGCACGGTAATCAGTACTGACTTCATCCGTTTCATTTTAATCCCCATTTCTGCGCGGCTTTTTTACACATAACAGACATTGTGTCAAGCACCGCGCAGGCACAAATCTGTGTGTGATAGGTTCATCTTTCACACAATATCCCCTTCAGTAAATCCAAACCGGTTTTTCCGGTTATCTGTAATTAATCCGGTATCCCGGTGTCATTCCGCAGGTTACTTCCTTATCCTCCAGTCTGGAAATCAGCTTTGTTACCGCTGCGGCTCCAAGTGAAGTATCATCAACATTTATCGCCGTAATGCCTTTACTTTTCAGCGTGGCATTATCATAAAATGATGCAATCTGCAGAGATTTTAAATTTAGCTTCATTATATCCAGTATTTCCAGTGTAGCCATACAGATATGATCATCTCCACAAATCAGTGTATCCGTTCCGAGTGAAAGTAATTCTTCAATTGCTTTCTTAAGCTCGCTTTCTTCGATCATACCGGTATATATTCTGTATTCTTCTGCTTTTACCTTTTCGCTTTCTATGGCCGATAGAAACCCTTTTAAACGATTCTGGTTTACAATGTAATTTGTGTCACCAATCATCATTCCTACATGGTTTTTCCTTGTATGAAGCATCTTTTTTGTCAGTTCTCTGCAGGCCTCCGTGTGCGGAATATCTACCTGAAGAACTCCGCTTCGCTCTACCGATCCAATCGTAACAAAATCTGCCTCAATATCACAAAGATACTGCATTGACGGATCATTTGAAAGTGATCTCATCAGAATCACTCCGTCTACCGATCTTCGCGACATCAGTCGCTTCAGATATGAAATGTCTTCATTGTTCACCGTTGTAACAAGTACATCATAATCATGAATTGCTGCTTCGTGGCAGATGCCGAATAAAGTTGTCTGAAAGAAATCGTTTAGTCTCATAAATGCATCGGACGGAAGTACCACTCCGATGTTCCCAGTACGTCCCTCCGCCAGCTGCTGGGCAATTGCATTGGGCTGATACCCGTAACGTTCAATATATTCTCTGACCCGGTTTCTTGTTTTCTGGCTGATATTCCCTTTGCCGGACATTGCACGCGAAACAGTTGATGCCGATACTCCAAGTTCCGCTGCAATATCTCCAAGCTGAAGATGTCGCTTTTTTCCCATACCTGACTCCATGCAGCTGCTCATATGTAAAATTGACAGATTACGCAACCGCTTGCCTATTGTGGAATCATTATAGCATTGAGCGAATCGCAAGTCAAGGAGTTTTTCACAATTTCATCAATAAAGTTTCTTTCTTTTTTGATTTTTTGTGCGTATTGCACATATTCAGTTCTTAAAATGCCTTAGTCAATGCCTTTAATACAGAATTTATGCATAATTTTTCAATACGGAGACTACTGCTCAGTCTCCGTTAACAGCAGGTTATCTTTCGGATATAATTCCGTTTACCATATTGTCAAGCAAAAGCTGAAGGTCTGTTCCGTCCGGATTTCCTGCTTTCAGTATTGCTCCAAAGGTTGCTGTCGGTGCCCAGAAATTCTTTCCGATTCGTTCAACATCTGCATACTGCGATTGTTGTGCAATTGCAGCAATCGCCGGTGCATTTTTCACTGTCGCCGAGGCTGCTGCTTTGATATTTGACGGCCCGAGATTTCGCTGTTCAAACCGGTAAACCTGATTGTCATAATCGGTAATCCACTCTGCCAGCTCTGTCGCATATTCTTTATAATCTGAATACGGGTTAACTCCGACCAGCTTATATCCCATAAAACTGTACATCTGTTTCTGTTGTCCCGCGACCGTATATGTCGGAAGCTTTGCAGCGGCGTAATTGCTTCCCCAGACCTCCTCTGCCACCTTGGCATTCCATGTCCCGTTAACACCCGCTATAACTGAACCGTCCTTGATTCCTGTAACAAACTCGGAATCATTCAGGCTGATAAATGCCGGATTCATTGCCATTTCCAGAATTGCTTCCGTAACCTCTACTCCCGTAATCACAGAGGTTACAGAATTCCATTCACAATAATTTGTCTTATCCGTATTTAATCCTACCGATAGCCCCGCACCTTTAAAGAAAGAAAACAAGTACCATCCTGTATCCAGCTGCATTGTAATCTGCTTACCGGCAAGTGCTGCCACTTCCAGCATTCTGTCCATCGTCAGAACATCCGCTTCGGTAAAATACTCTTTACTGTAAAACATAAAATATCCGTTATCCGCAGTCATCGGATATGCATACAAAGTTCCGTCACAGCTTGCTGCCTTAATCGCCCCGGACTTAGCTCCGCCGTTTGCTTCTATGATCTCTTCCTTATGTTCACTGACTTCCAGTAACGCACCGGCCTGAACCAATTGTTCCAGCTGGTCATCTGCAAATGCGAATACATCTGCGGCTGCATCAACGCCCTTAAGTACTGCATCCTTTGCAGATGATTCGGACGCAATACCGACATATATAATCATATTGACATCTTTTTCATTTGCAGCAATAAAATCATCAGCCATTTTACGTAATATTACCTGATCTTCTGCCGCTCCCCATAGTGTTAATAAAACAGTTTCTTTTGAAGCTTCCTCGCCGGGTACATCAGATATCTGTGCTTCAGAATCCAAATTCGAAGATGTACGGCCGCATGCAGAAAGCAGGGTGGTCAGAAGTAGTATACACACTGCAATCATCCCAATCTTTCTTTTCATAACTCCTCCTTGGTAACTGTTTACATGGTAGATTTCTTAATTAATACTTCATATGGTACCATAGTTTTCTCTATCGTTTTTCCGTTTTTCAATAATTCAATTAACCGCTTCCCGGCAAATGCGCCAAGTTCCTTTACATCAATATTGATTGCCGTAATCGGTGGATTATAGTTTGCCAGATAGGAGCTGTTATAAAAGGAAGCAACCTTAATATCCCCCGGAATCTGATATCCGTCCCCGTTCAGCTTAGCCAGTACCGTACTGCAGATATTGTCATCGGAACAAAGAATACAGTCTGCATTATCATCCAGTGCAAGGTCAAGCGCACGCTGTATCATGCTTTTAGAATTCAGTCCGGCGTAAATCCGTTCCGGCGTCTGCTTGGTTCCTGTTTTTCCGGCCGCCATCATGAACCCACGGCATCGCATATTATTAACTATATGATCGCGGTTCCCACATAGTAAAGCAATTCTTTGGCAGCCCTTCACCTGTAAATAGGATGTCAGCTCACAGCAGCAAGAAACATGGTCACTGTCAATCTGAATTACATCCGGGTCGGCAACTGAACCTATTACAACAAACGGTATTTCATTTTCTTTTAAATACTGAACTGCATCATCCTCCTGCAATGTTCTTGTAAGAATGATTCCGTCCACCTTATGATTATCAATCAGGCGCTTAAGAAACGTAATATCCTTTTCTGTAGAAGTGGTAACAATAACATCATAATCACAACCGGCAGCCGTCTCGCTGATTCCTATCAGACATCCATGAAAAAATGGCAATTCGGACAGGTTCGAGTCAGCAGGAAGCATTACCCCGATATTATAGGTCTTTGACTGTGCAAGTCCTTTTGCAATAACATTCGGTTTGTAATTATGTTCTTTGATATATTCATTTACACGTTTTCTGGTTTCTTCACTAATTCTGCCTTTTCCGGAAATTGCACGCGAAATTGTTGTCTTGGAAAGACCAAGCTCCCGTGCAACATCACCAATTGTAATATGTTCACTTCTTGATTTTATCTGTGATGCCATTCTGCGTCCTTCCGTTTATGTAATTTTAAAAACAGAGCGATTTTTTCAGAAAAAGTAATTGCTCAATCGGTTGCTCATAACTATAGAATATCATTCACAATTCGGCTTGTCAATGTCCAGAACATGATAGCGTAAATTTACTGTAGGAATTAAATAGGTAGATTTCACCTGTGATGTG
>CAZRRN010000083.1:0-7352 GCA_964602475.1 uncultured Lachnospiraceae bacterium
CCAAAAACCGGTAGCCTCCGGTGTATAGAGTCTGAAACCGAATCCGGGTTTTTGAGCACCGGAAGCCCACATGCCCTCAACAGGAGTGCATTCAACTTCAATATCTACAGAGTCGTAGTTAGAAATATTGATAATAGATTTATCCGGTTTAATATAGAACACTACTCCGCCGCCGGAGGCAGCTGCAGATGCTTTGTATGTTACAGAACCGTCGCCATTGAATACGATGTCTTTGGCTTGAGAACCATCGAACACAGAATCATTGTTAAAAACAACGGTAAGCGCCTCGCATGCAGGTGTTTTATCTACTGCATCTTTTTCACCTGATGTAGACACACAAGAACATGCCAGTATAAAAATACAGGCATACACAAAAAAACATTTTACTTTTGACATATTGTCTCCTATTGTAATTAGTCTAAAGCCGCCTATACTCATCAGCAATAGAGAGTTTTTCTTAACGGAGGTGTAAGCTTTACAGGAAGCTCATTTAGAAGGGGGCATTTTCCCTTGTGTACGACTACAGCGCTTTCGTTCGACTTCTTCTTTTGTTCGACTTCTTCTTTTGTTTGAGTTTTTTTTTCTTGACCTTACAAAGATTAGGCTTATAATTGAAATTACAGCTTATACATTATAAATGCTGAATAATATGTTTATGAAAATACGCATACAAATCCAATTATGTTTTTACTTGTGAGAAATCATGAAATCTAATCTGACAGCAGACATTCCAGCCTCGGTATCGAAACTTGTAGACAATATGAGATCGATAATATCGATTGAACCTGAAAAACTTGAATACATTGTCGCAGCAATGATTGCAGGAGGGCACGTCATTCTCGCCGATTCCCACGGAGTCGGGAAGACATCGCTTGCAAAAGCCCTGGCCGGCTGTATCGACTGGGGAAAAAGAAGCTCTCCACTCATGGAGCACTTTTCCCGCATCCAGTGCACCGTAGACCTCCTGCCGCAAGACATTCTGGGCTACAACCGTCTCAATTCCGAAAAGATGGTATTCAATAAAGGGCCGATTTTTTCACACTTTGTCCTGTGCGATGAAATTAACCTCCTCACTCCTAAAACACAGGGCTCCTTTTTTCAGGCTATGGAAGAGCAGACAGTAAGTATAGAGGGTAAGACATTCAAGCTCGAAGCGCCCTTTTTTATAATTTCTACCATGAACCTCAAAGGTGTACACCTCTTTCCCCTGCCAGCCCCCCAGCTTGACCGGTTTATGATTCAGATATCGCTCGGGTATCCGGATGCAGAGACAGAGATTGAAATTGTAAAACGTCACGGACGCGGCGACAGCTGGGAAAACTACGGACCGGTAGTCGGAGCAAAGGACATTCTTGCATGGAAGGATGCAGTTGATGAGGTTCCCATTCATGATGATATTGTTTCGTACATCGTAAACCTTGTAAGATCCACCCGGAGCCACCCCGATGTCGCGGTTCCCGGAAGCCCGAGGTCCGGCATCAAGCTGTCGCGTATGGCAAGAGCTCTTAGTCTGCTTCGGGGAGAAGACTTTGTAAGTCCCGAAACAGTAAAAGAAATTTTCTACCCGGTCATGAATCATAGAATAATCCTCCACGACACAACATTGTCCATTGAGAAGGTTCTCTCAAATATACTGGCCTCGGTTCCCGTGGATCAAAAACACAGGAGACTTAACAGACGATGATTTCCCCCGTCCGTCATTACCCCCTGAGTATTCCGGGTACCGTCGTGTTAGGTTTCTCGGTCTCCCTTACAATGAATGGAATATGGAGAGACGACGCCTATTCGCTCCTTGCAGGGATTGCGGGCATTGTTTTCACCGCCGTCCTCGCAGCAGTCTGCAAGTCTGCAGCTGTAAAGCTCGCCGCATCCGAACTCGACCTCGCCTTTGAAGAAACTATCTACGCCAAAAGGACATCTATGGTCCGCGCCTCATGCACTGATTGGAAACCTTTACTCTTCTGCCGGCTTCACCTGCACCTCTACGGGAAGATAAAAGCAGGACAAGGGACGTACTTAAGATACTCTGAGGAATTCAGCTCGAACCGCGGAGGTTTAATCGAAGCTTCCTTATGCCTTCCCGTGTCGGGTCAATTTGAAGTCAAGGCAGTGTTCAAGGTGCGTGATATGTTCGGTATCTCGAGAGCTCTTATAGGTTCTCCCGTATCGAGATCTCTGCCCGTAGTTCCGCATGTCTTTACAGAATCGAAGAAACCGGTCATTGACATTTCCAAGGGCGACGAACATAAAGACAGGCAGAGACAGGGGGATACTGAACGGTACTACATGAGGGAGTATGCACCCGGCGACCGGATGAGAGACATCAACTGGAAATCCTCAAGCCGTCTGAACCAGCTCATAACACGAATCTCGCCGGAGACAAAAGAAAAGACAATGATTCTGGACCTTGAATACAGACCTTTCCACCCTTATCCGCATGAAACACTCCGGACCATAGCCTTAACACAGTTTCTTAAGTCCCGGCTCCTCACCTTCATGTACCAGGCACAGGAGACATCGCCCAACCTTTCCTTTCGTGTTTGGACAGCAGGCGAATTCGAACTCGTAGAAGACAGCAGCGGCATCGATGCCTTCGCCAAACGGTTCTCCTCATTCTTTCCTCCGCCTGAGACAGGCGTACATGAGTATGAAAAAGGCTCATGGTACATATTCTCCACCAGTCTTGACCAAAAACTTGAAGCAGCCCTCTCAGGGAGAGAGGACGCCGGGTTGTTCATCGCTGAAGACTCGGGCAAAGATGCGGTTCCCTATCCGGTTCTCGCTCCTTTCTCTCCTTCTCTGCTGCCGGGATTATGGATACTGAATTTTCCCTGGACTCCGGCGAAGCAGAAGCTGCCGCCGGCAGCCGAAATTCAAACGATCAAGATTCAGGCGGTATAATATGACAATCCTATGGTTACTCAGAACCGCATTATTCATAATATCCGGAGCAATACCAATCATACATCCTGCAGCAGCAGTATCCTACGATTCCGCTTCTGCCTTCCTCTGGTTTGCCGTCATTCCGCTCGAGATGGCAGCGGCTTACTTTCTAAAGCCCTCATGGACGGGAAAGCCCGTCTATACAGCAGCTTTTCTTGCTCCGCTTGCAATAGCCGCGGTGTTCTTTACGAGGTTTGATTCCTACACCTGGATTACTGCTGCCTGCGGTACCGCAGCGTTCATATTCACGCTTCTGCAATTCCGTTACAAAGCCTTTATTCTCGGTTTTGCGGAAGCCTCCTTCCTTGCCGTAAGAGCCTACAGGCTCCTCATGTTCGCACGGTCATCAGAAGATGCAGCATACTCAAGTTCTCTCTCCTCCAAACTACTTTTCCTTGCTATCATAGGGCTCTTCGCCGCCCATCTATACATAGTCTACCTAATATCGTACCGAAAGCAGGGCAGCAGGGATTGTCTGCGCGAACATCTTGCCTTCACGTCCTTCCTTGCCGTCCTCATCACTGCAGTCGGCCTCCTCCTGCCGCCGGACTTTGTTGAACATGCAATAGTCATTAATAATCTCCGCAAGGAACCGGAGCCGAAACCATTAGACGGGGGCAATCTGAAAAACGGTATTCCCGGGGGAAGTATACGGGGAGGAAACCGGAGCGGGGGCGAAGAAAACGGAAACTCAGACAATAAGGGAAGTCTTGAAGGGATTCCTGCCGAGAGCTGGGAGGGGGGATCCGGAGAAGGTGATGATATACCGCAATACGCAGTCATGGTAATAGCCTCAGCCGTGGATCCCGTGTACGCAGCCGGCGCATATTCGGGCACGCTGGATCCGGAAAGCGGCTTCCATCTTTCAGATTCCGAGATCCTGAACGAACTCTCATACAAGAGACTTATCGAAACATGGAAGGATACGAGCCCTGTACAGGACAGGGATAGAAGGGAGTTCGAAACTGATATACTATCCACCCTTCCGGGCCGCTATCTCGCCTACAGACCCCGGACCGTGGTACCTACCGTACACGACGGAACCTATCATCCCTTCGCCTATTCCTACAAGGCGGTTTCTCACTTCAGCCTCTCTGGTCCCGAAAAATGGGCGGCTGCAACAGGCCTCTCAGAATCCGAGCGCCGGGATCTTGCAGAATATCTGGATCTACCATTAGATGCCGCTTACATGGAAAGACTCGAGGCATTGAAAAACTCATGGATAGGAGACACAGAAGGGTACTATGCACGAATAGAAGCTCTCATGCAGGGATTTTCGACGTATCAATATCAGCTTGGATTTGATGACAATATGGATCTTTATGACATTGAGGAATTTCTTTTCACTGCAAAGAGCGGCGACTGTACCGAGTTCTCTAATTCCCTCGCCCTGCTCGCTCGTTTTATAGGTGTTCCATCGAGGGTAGTAACGGGATATCTAGCATCCAGGGGTCTTCAAACCCAATACCATACCGAAGGATTAGCTATGCTCCGGCAGTCTATTCCAAGACTACAAGAGTATGACATTGATTCTCTCTACCTCGTGACAACAGCCCACCGCCATTCCTGGACACAGCTCTACATTCCGCCCTTCGGATGGATAGATTTCGAGAGCACCAGCACAGCCATTCCTCCGGAATCATCAGGAGACGCAAACTCGAGGAGAATCGTTATTCCCATAATAGAGGCACAGAAAAACCGCAGCCGGGAGACCGCCTTCAAATGGGACGTACTTTTCCGGATTATTCTTTCACTTACAGCACTGTCCCTTGCATCCGTCTATGCATACAAGGCAGTCCGCCGCATCCGCCTCTCCGCTGCATCCCGCTCCAACAGCATCATAGGACTGCAAAGCCTCTTTCTGCTGCTGCTTGCGAGAATGGCCGACTCGGGCTGCCGGCTCAAACTGCCCTCCGAGACGGCGAAGGAATACGCCGGTAAGTATCCGGCCGTATCAGGTTTTGCAGAAACCTATACACTTCTCCGTTATAAAACGGATTTTTCTGATGAACAGAAGGCTGAATTATGGGCATCGCTTAGAGCGGAGTATGCACAAGCCGTAAAAGCTCTGAGGAAGCAAGGATTTATTAGCTTGATACGAGAAATATTTAACCTACGGGGGTTGTACTACTGATGAAAATCAATCCGGCAGCGGTCATTTTGGCGTTCAGCTTAGCGTTCAGCTTAGCGTTCAGCTTAGCACTCCTTTCCTGCTCTGGTGACTGGATCCAATTCCGCGGAAACCAGGGACGCGGCGAAGCCGAACAGGTGCTGTATCCTCCACTCGGCATTAAATGGAAACTCAGGCTTCAGAAAGACAGTCCGACATCTAAATCATTCAACAATCCTGTAGTCATCGGAAATTCAATCTACTTCGGATCGAATGACGGCAACTTCTATGCACTGGATCTCGATTCGGGCTACATGAAATGGGTGTTCCAGACGAACGCAGCTGTCAACTCGGTGCCTTTTGCCGACCAGAAGGCTGTATATTTCGGATCGAATGACGGAGGCCTGTATGCGGTAGACCGGATGACAGGCAGCCTCCTTTGGCGGTTCGAGACGGGAACCACCGTGCAGTCGAGTGTAGTAGGCTACAATGGTTTTATCGTGTTCTCAAGCGACGGAGGAAATACCTATTTTCTGGATACATCCGGAAACCTCATACACGAACTCCCCAACCCCGTCTGGCATTATCATACCTTTCAAATTTACAAAGACATCATGTACTTTGCCCCTGGCCCCGTCGAAAAACCCCGCAGCTTCTCGGCCTACGACATCCGCGAAAAAGAGTATCTTTGGCTCATCGACACCGGAAAAGAATCCGCAGCATGGTACTCATTCCCTGCCCTTAAGGGAGACAGGGTTCTGTACTCAAAATGCATAAACCGTTATCCCCGCTGGAAACTCTCATATCTTGTTCGAGACAGGTTTTCAGGAGAAGTGATATGGGAGAGAAACGAGGAAGCCGTCTTCGACGAAAGTCTCAGCTTTAATCCCACAACACTTCTAACCGACTGCATAGAAATGCTTGATTTCATGGCTCCGGCAGTCTATAGAAATACCGTCATCTATACATCCGGAGACAACGTGGTGCGCGCCTTCGGTATAAAAGACGGCGAAACAGCATGGACAAAGACCTTTGACGAGCCGGCATCGAGCGCTCCGACTCTTTCGGGCGACCGCATCTATCTAGGACTTCGCGGCGGAGAATACTCGCCTGCAAACAGAGCGCCCCGCCTCGTCTGTCTCTCCGCAAGGGACGGCAGACTCCTCTGGGAACTGGAAACAGAGGGATCCATTCTGGGCTCGCCCGTTATCACCGGCAAACGGATGATCTTCTGTACTGAAGACCATGTCTTCTATGTATTGGAATCGATTTTATGAGAAGAGGAAATATAGAACTGATGATTTCATAGTCTATTCTATCCTTTGTCCTTAATTAAACTCGAAACCCTTCTTATTTGTATATCCATAGGACACAGCTATCATCACAGTATCAAGAGAATTTGTCGCTCCCAGTTTTTTCATAATCCGAGATCTCATACATGCAACCGTTCCATGTGCAAGCCCTAATTTTTGACATATTTGTTTTATTGATTTACCGCCGACCATGAGAGATAGGACTTCTGTTTCTCTTTTTGATAAACTACCGATACAGTCAGGCATAAGCAGGTATTCTCTCATGTCTAAAGCATCTCTTACATTTTCAGGTATTATTTTTACACCTCTGAAAGCGGGCCGAAGCTGATCTAATAATAATTCAAAATTTCCTTTGGAGCAAATAATACTGTTGCATCCGCTTCTTATAAGCCTTAGTCCAAAATACCGTTCACAGATCTCATCCATTACACATATAAATTGTACCTTTGAATTTATACGTACAATCTTCTTAAATTCTTCCTCAATAAATAAGCCGAAAAAATAGCTATCAAAAACAATAACCTGTTTCTGTTCTGGATTAAGACTAAGTATCATTTCCTCCACTGCATTAACTGTAACAATTTCTAAATCAGGTTGTATTATTTTAATTATTTCTTTCATTGAATGAGTAACTAAGGAGAATTTTGAAGCAATAATACATTTTCTCTCAGTCATGCTTATTTCCCCCAATATTTACAAATTTACCAGGTCTTCAACATTATCGACAGAATTTAAGTTAAATTACATTGTTGGGTTCATACGGACAAGAAGTTTATATACCTTTTTCAGCAAAGCAAAACCGTAGAATAGACCATAACAAATCATCACCCGATCAGGTAGTATATCTACCCAAAAAAACTATTCTTGTATCTTACTCATAAATCAAGAATATATTTATAATACTTTTTATATGTATGTGTAATAATTTGTTTTACAATATTGTAAAACCAGAAGTAAAAAAAAGCGCATAAATACTCCTTGTTACT
>CAZRRN010000084.1:0-7320 GCA_964602475.1 uncultured Lachnospiraceae bacterium
GGTGAATGGTATGCAATGCTGTTTCAGGATCACGGAGCAGTCGGACGAATTCCGTATCTTCTGCCTCTTTGCTGGGAGAACGGCTGGCCGGTTCTTGGAACAGACGGTCGGGCATCGGAAAGCTTTGTGGTTCCGTATGCTTCACAGAAAGAATCACCGGTCACGGTAAGCGATGATTTTTGTCATGAGGGTAATTGTCTGGCGATTAACTGGCAGTGGAATCATAATCCGGACAATTCGCTCTGGTCTTTCACTGAGCATAAAGGGTACCTCAGGTTAACTAACGGACCTGTGAATCTGTCAGGAATCCTTCAGGCACGTAATACCCTGACGCAACGAACTGAAGGTCCGGCCTGTTCCTGTGAAGTACGATTGGAAACGGCGGGGATGAAACCGGGAGACTGTGCCGGTCTGGCTGCATTCGAAGGGAAATTTGGAATCATCGGTATCCGCGTAGATGAAAACGGTGAAAAATATACAGTTATGTGTATCAATAACGGGAACGGCGGAGAACTGGTTACAGAGAAGCTTCCTTATGGAGCAGAAGCTATTTATTTACGGATTAACTTTGATTTCGATGATAATCATGATCTGGCAGAATTTTTGTTCTCAGAAGACGGAGTCCACTTTAGACGGAGCGGACAGCTGCTGCATATGGAATACCGGCTGGATCATTTTATGGGCTGCCGGATTGGATTGTACAGCTATGCAACAATTGAAGAGGGTGGATATGCAGATTTTACCGGATTCCGGTATTGCAAAGGAAAAGAAGTCCTTGGTACGAAGCCATTTCCTTTAGTGTAGAAGATAGCTTATAGGCAGATTCGTTGCTGATATAAACGAGAGAAATGAGACTGTATACAAAGCGGAAACGGGGAACAGAATTGTTCCCCGTTTCCGCTTCTTTTCTTTATCGTGTCAGATGGTACAGTACAGCTCCGTGTGATTTGACAGCCACGTTAATTTCGCCGGTTGAGGTGCCGTTGTCTGTGCGGCTCCATACATTTCGCAGCCGGAATGTACCCGGGATAGGAATCTGTGCAGTGAAGTCGGTGTCCTGCTCAGAACAGTTGAACAATGCCATATAATAGCCGTCAGTTTCATGTGTAGTAAACCATACAATCTTCTCCTGTCCCTTTTCTCCTGTACGATATAGCTGATGGGCAGAATGCGTGTGCTTTGTTATTTCGATCAGCTCCGGATTGTTCAGAAGACTCATGGTGAATTCATCAAATCCGGTCATTTCACCGCCGATGATAAGGGGAGAACGCATCATACTCCATAATGTAAGCATGGTGATCTGCTCGTCTTTTGTAAATTTGGTACGTGCAGATTTGTCATAATCCTGACGGATCGGTCCGATCGGAAGCATATCGGCATCCGGCCAGCAGCCGAATCCGGAATGGGTACACCATTTTTCTGCACGATCAAACATATCATAGAGCAGATCCCATCGATCCCAAAAATCGTCGGTAATTCTCCACATATTTGCAAGAACCTTTAATTCCTCTGCATGTTCGAGCGGAGCAGGTCCGGGAGACAGACTTAGTATCATATCACGTCCGCTTGCTTCAATTGCTTCATGAATCAGCCGGATTTCTCCAACACGGAATTCCCGTGCAATATCATCCACCTTCACAAAATCTACACCCCAGGAGGCATACAGCTCGAACAGGCTGTTATAGTATTCTTTGGCACCTTCGGCATTGGATTTAATTCCGTACATATCAGGATTCCAGACACAGATATTGTTCGGATCGGCAACCTGGTCAGCGGTAACAGAAGTACCCTTCAGTGAGGTGTGGCGGTGGGCAGCCTGACGAGGAATACCACGCATGATATGAATACCGAATTTCAGACCTAAGGAATGAATATAATCTGCAAGCGGTGCAAACCCCTTTCCGCCTGCTGCAGAAGGAAAACGGTTGACAGCAGGAAGCAGTCTGGAGTATTCGTCCATGTCGAGCTCAGCAAAGTGCCTGTATTCGTGAGTTGTGGCACCCGGTTCATACCACTGGATATCGACAACAATATATTCCCAGCCGTACTGCTTTAGGTTTTTTGCCATAAAATCCGCATTGGCTCTGACAACAGGTTCGGTTACTGCTGCACCGTAGCAGTCCCAGCTGTTCCAGCCCATCGGCGGAGTAGGTGCATTTTTCATATTAATCTCCATTTCTGCGCGGCTTTTTGTACATAACAGACTTTGTGTCAAGCACCGCGCAGGCACAAATCTGCGTGTGAAAGGTTCATCCTTCACACTAATCTCCATTTCTGCGCGGCTTTTTGTACATAACAGACTTTGTGTCAAGCACCGCGCAGGCACAAATCTGCGTGTGAAAGGTTCATCTTTCACACTAATCTCTTTCTATGCTGTTTGAAATTAAGGCTGAACACACGGACACAGCTTATCTGTCCGGTCTCATCATTAAGCTCAAGCGGTTGTGCCGGACAGCGCACGGACACTACCGTATCAATCTGCAGAGTATATCACTAAAGCTTCAAGAACTTCTGATGTAATCTGTCAGAATCATGATTATTATAGCTATGTTAATATCATACTCTATCAGGGGAGTGGTTGACAAGCACAAAAATAACTATCTATAAACAAGGACAGTTCATAGCAGCTTCCATTGACATCTTTTGTGGATTGGGATAAGATTGTTGCAAAATAGTCATTATATTGGAGAAAAGGATGAAGCGAGATTTTTTACCGGTATCAAAAGAAGACATGATGAATCGGGGATGGGAGCAGTGCGACTTTGTTTATATAATCGGGGATGCCTATGTGGATCATCCGTCGTTTGGTCCGGCGATTATCAGCCGTGTACTGGAATGCAACGGTTATAAGGTCGGAATCATCCCGCAGCCGGATTGGAAAGACAGCAGTTCGATCAAAGCTTTGGGGGAACCAAGACTTGCATTTTTGATCAGCGGCGGGAACATGGACACCATGGTGAATCATTATACGGTGGCAAAAAAACACCGTGCAACGGACGCCTATTCGCCGGGAGGGATCATGGGGAAACGTCCCGATCGTGCGACTGTCGTATACGGCAATCTGATTCGGAAGAGCTATCCCAAAATTCCTGTAATTATCGGTGGCATCGAAGCATCGCTTCGCCGGATGGCACATTATGATTACTGGAGTGATAAGGTGAAGCGTTCCATCCTTCTCGATTCTCAGGCGGACATTATTTCGTATGGAATGGGAGAAAAATCGATTGTTGCACTTGCTGATGCTCTGGCAAGCGGACTGCGTGTACAGGACATCACGTTTGTAGAGGGAACGGTATATAAGACGAAATCCCTTGAAAATGTTTACGAACCGGTGGTTCTTCCTTCGTTTGATGAAATACAAAAAGATAAAAAAACATTTGCGCGCAGCTTTTATATACAGTACTGCAATACCGATCCATTTAGTGGGAAATGCCTTGCAGAGCCCTATGGGAAACAGGAATATATCGTTCAGAATACACCGGCAAAGCCATTGACGCAGTCTGAAATGGACGCGGTTTATGCACTTCCTTATATGCGTACCTATCATCCGATGTATGAGTCGGCGGGAGGAATTCCTGCAATTGAGGAACTGAAATTCAGCCTGACTAGTAATCGTGGATGCTTTGGCGGATGCAGCTTCTGCGCCTTGACGTTTCATCAGGGAAGGATCATCCAGACAAGAAGCCATGAATCGATTCTGAGAGAAGCGGAAAGTCTGACATGGGATCCGGAATTCAAAGGCTATATCAACGATGTCGGAGGACCGACAGCAAATTTTCGCGCGCCTGCCTGCGAAAAACAGATGAGCAAAGGAGCCTGCATCAACCGGCAGTGTCTGTTTCCGAAGCCCTGCCCGAATCTGCGTGTGGATCACAGTGATTATCTGGGGCTTCTTCGAAAGCTTCGTGAACTTCCAAGGGTTAAGAAGGTTTTTATACGCTCAGGAATTCGGTTTGATTATCTGATTGCGGACAAAGACGGTACTTTCTTCCGGGAGCTTTGCGAGCATCACGTCAGCGGTCAGCTGAAGGTTGCACCGGAGCATATCTGTGATGAGGTTCTAAAACGGATGGGAAAGCCGGAAAATGCAGTTTACGAGAAGTTTATTCAGAAATACAGAGCCATTAATAAGCAGTTAGGCAAGGAACAGTATGTCGTACCGTATCTGATGTCTTCCCATCCGGGGTCTACATTGAAGGAAGCGGTGGAGCTGGCACAGTATCTTCAAAAGCTCGGTTATATGCCGGAACAGGTACAGGATTTTTACCCAACTCCATCCACCATTTCCACCTGCATGTATTATACCGGACTAGATCCTCGTACCATGGAATCAGTCTATGTTCCAAAATCACCTCATGAGAAGGCGCTCCAGCGGGCCCTGATCCAATACAGGAATCCGAAGAACCGGGCGCTCGTGATGGAAGCCCTTACGAAAGCGGGACGTACCGATTTGATTGGCTACGGAAAAGAATGCCTGATTCGTCCCGGACGGTATTCAACAGAAAAGAAGGAAGAAGACGGGGAGAACACCGGAGCCCAGTCTGATATGCGGAAGACACAGAGCAAAGGCACGAAGACGACGGAGAGACAAAGCAGAGGTACGAAGACGTCGGAGAGACAGAGCAAAGGCACGAAGACGACAGAGAGACAAAGCAGAGGTACGAAGACGTCGGAGAGGCAAAGCAGAGGCACGAAGACGACGGAGAGACAGGGCAGAGGCGCGAAGACGACCGATAAGCAAAGCAGAGGCACGAAGACATCGGAGAGACAAAGCAGAGGCACGAAGACGACCGATAAGCAGAGCAGAGGCACGAAGACGTCGGAGAGGAATGCAGGAACGAAGATGGGACGGGGAATGACAGAAAAGAAAACCGGAGATATGAAAACAAAAGGAAAGAAAATCAACAGATGAAGGAGAAAAGCTTAAATGTAAACGCTTTCATTTTTGCTCGTTTAGTATTGAAATCCGGTTCGATTCGATGTATGATAGAGACTGTAAATGAAAATTACTTTCTTGAAGGTTTGTGACGGAGCACAGACCTGATGATATATCAGAAGAGATTGAACTCCTTTCTGATATCCTCCTAAATCTGCTCCGGCATGAAAGGATTAATATGGCAAAAGTTGTAACGATGGGTGAAATCATGCTTCGGCTTTCTACACCCGGATATGAAAGATTTATTCAAGCTGACAGTTTTGATGTGAATTACGGCGGCGGAGAGGCCAATGTTGCGGTGTCTCTTGCAAATTTCGGACATCAGGCTTCCTTTGTAACCAAGGTTCCGAAGAACGAAATAGGTGAATGTGCAGTTGCTGCACTTCGCAAGTATAATGTGGATACTTCGATGATTGCATATGGTGGAGAACGGCTCGGTATTTATTATCTTGAGACCGGAGCTTCCATGCGAGCTTCCAAGGTAGTATATGACAGAGCGCATTCATCCATTGCAGAAGCAGATCCGGAGGACTTTGATTTTGATGCAGTTTTTAACGGAGCCGACTGGTTTCATTTTACCGGAATTACACCGGCAATCAGTGATAAAGCAGCCGCGCTTACCGAAGCAGCACTGAAGGCGGCAAAGGCTAAGGGAATTACTGTTTCGGTTGACTTGAATTTCCGTAAAAAGCTCTGGTCTTCCGAAAAGGCGCAAAAAATCATGACCAATCTCATGCAGTATGTTGATGTTTGTATAGGAAATGAAGAAGATGCAGAAAAGGTTCTCGGCTTCAAACCGGGTGATACCGATGTGACAAGCGGAGATCTGGAGCTCTCAGGATACCGTGATATTTTCCGTCGCATGATTGAACGTTTCGGATTCAAGTATGTAGTAAGCTCTCTGCGCGAAAGCTATTCTGCATCGGATAACGGCTGGTCTGCTGCAATCTTTGACGGAAAAGAATTCTACCATTCCAGAAAGTATCAGGTCAGGATTGTAGACCGTGTCGGAGGAGGAGATTCTTTCGCAGGAGGTCTGATCTGCGGATTGCTTGACGGAAAGGATATGAGATCAGCTCTGGAATTTGCGGTTGCTGCATCTGCTCTAAAGCATACTATACCGGGAGATTTTAACTTTGTGTCGCGTGCTGAGGTGGAAGCTCTGGCGGGAGGAGATGGCTCCGGTCGGGTACAGCGCTGATTATGACATAAAAATTACTGCACGTTCGGTTCAGTCCGGATTGTCTGCAGCCAAATAACGAAACCATAGGAGATTTAATGTGAAAGATGTACCTTTCACACGCAGATTTGTGCCTGCGCGGTGCTTGACACAAAGTCTGTTATGCGCAAAAAGCCGCGCAGAAATGGAGATTAAGATGGAACTAAGAACAGCATCATCACCAAAGGACGTCAAATACTATACAACCGAGCGCCTGCGTGAAGAATTTTTAATTGATGACTTATTTTTACCGGATGATATCAAGCTGGTATACAGTCATATAGACCGGATTATTACCGGATCTGCAGTACCTGTTAAAAATGCTCTGAAATTAACTGCAGGTGACGAGCTACGTGCTCAGTATTTTCTTGAGAGAAGGGAAATGGGCGTCATCAACATCGGCGGAGCAGGTGAGATAATTATCGACGGAAGAAAGTATGCGGTTGAGTATAAAGAGGGAATGTATATTGGTATGGGAGCGAAGGAGATTTCCTTTACCAGCAAGGACACCAAGAATCCTGCAAAGTTTTATCTGAACAGTGCTCCGGCTCACAGAACCTATCCGACCGTATTGATCAAACCGAACGGAACAGCATCCGAAAATGTTGTAATTATCAAGGATTCCAATAAGGTAGAGCTTGGTTCGCTGGAGGAATCGAATCATCGTGTAATCAATAAATACATCCTTCCCGGTCAGGTGGAAAGCTGTCAGCTTGTAATGGGCATGACACAGCTGAAGCCGGGCAGTGTATGGAATACAATGCCCTGTCATACCCATGACCGAAGAATGGAGGTGTATCTGTACTTTGATATGCCGGAAAATGCTCTGGTATTTCACTACATGGGAGAACCCACTCAGACACGCCATATTATTATGAGGAATGAACAAGCAGTTATTTCACCAAGCTGGTCGATTCATGCGGGTTCGGGAACACAGGCATATACTTTTATCTGGGGCATGGTTGGCGAAAATCAGGCATTTGACGATATGGACGGATGTGCTATGAAAAATCTGCTTTAATAAAATGCTACTCAAAGCTGGTTAGGCTTATTTTAAATGTAAATGTGTCAAAATGTGCATGTCATTTTAATAAATTATTAAGAAAGTATTAATTTATAAAGAAAATATAAAGTCGAGAGCTTTTTGCTCCCGACTTTATTGCAT
>CAZRRN010000085.1:0-6986 GCA_964602475.1 uncultured Lachnospiraceae bacterium
AAAATCATGTACCAGAACCTCAGCAATCGGATCCCCCGGAAATTCTCTCAGATCCAATACATACTTTACATCAATGGCTTCCTTTGCACGACGCGCAATATTATCACGGTTTACCCGGAGCACCTCCACCACTCCCGATCCTACCGTACCATAACCAAGTATCGCTATTTTCATGTGTTCCTCCGTTTCTTTACTGTCTTTGGCAGTTATCATCTGTTTATTCTCTGCCCAGTATCTTAATATAATGAACTCCCTCCGTTGATTTCATCAGGGAAATCATTTCCTGCAGTTCTAACGTCTGCGGAAGCATCTCGATTCCGAGTGTAATAGAAGCGATTCCTCCGATTGGAATGGTCTGATGTATCGTCAGAATATTTGCATGACTCTTTGCCACCTGCCCAAGCAGCTTTGACAACAGTCCGGGTGTATCATCCACCTGTAGCATCAGATTAATTGTCTTTCCTCTGATGGTCTCATGAAACGGAATGACGTCATCCTTGTACTTATAAAAGGAGCTTCGGCTGATTTCAACAGCATCTGTTGCTTCCTGAATTGTCATTACACGTTCTGAGTCCAGCAGTCTCTTTGCTTCCACCACCTTAAGAAGCACCTCCGGCAAAGCGCGTTCGCGAACCAGATAGTATTTCTCGTCGTCCAACACTTCTTCTCCCTTCGGCCATCCGGCATGTCTTTCTACCGCGCACACTTGTGCGCCTGCGAAAAATGTTACCACAGTACTCCGTAAAATGCAAGTACTTTTTCAAAGATTCACTGTTTTCTTTCAAAAATCAACGCCCGGATTAAAAAACTGTCCGCCGCATGGTTCGAAAATCATGTGTGGACAGTTCATCTCTGACTTCTCATAATATTAATCGGCAAACGTCTGTTCCAGCAGCCTGATTGCTTCCTGCAGCTGGTTATCCTGATCCTTTGGAATCTCCGAAAGTGTCTGAAGCTCTTCGTCCAGTTCTACTTCAACATCCGGCACAATACCGATTCCGTGAACTGCATTTCCATTGGGCGTAAAATACTGCGATATAGTGAATTTGATTCCGCTTCCGTCGTCCAGCGTTGCAATAATCTGAACAATTCCCTTCCCGTAGCTTCTCGTTCCGACGATTGTGCCTTTTCCGTAGTCCTGAATAGCTCCGGCAAAGATTTCGGAAGCACTGGCAGAATTCTCATTCATCAGCAATACAAGCGGAACCTTAAGTTCAATCTTATCCTTGGCATATTCCTCTTCACGGACTCCGTTCTTATCTTCTGTATAAACAACCAGTCCCTTCGGCAGAAGCCTGTCAAGCATGCTGACAGCAGAATCTACCAGTCCGCCGGGATTGTCCCTCAGATCCAGCACCAGTGCACGCATTCCGTCATTTTCAAGAGCAGTAACCGCCGCATCAAACTGTTCCACGGTTATTTCATCAAATTCGGAAACAAGAATATAGCCGATTTTATTGTCAAGCATTTCATATTCGACCGTGGGAACCTCAATCTTTGCCCGTGAGATTTCGAAGGTAATTTCCTCTTCCGAATCACCACGCAGTACGGTGATATGAACAAGCGTACCTTCTTCGCCCTTCATATAGCTTACCACTTCCGAAAGATCCATTCCGGTGACTTCCATATCTTCAACACGGATAATCCGGTCATCTTTCAGCATGCCTACGGTATATGCCGGACCGCCTTTGAACGGCTTTACCACCGTAATGATCCCTGTATAGACATTCTGGCTGACCAGTGCTCCGATACCACAGTAAATACCACTGGAGGATTCTCTCAGTGCATTCATATCATCCGCATTGTAATATTCGGAATAAGCATCCTGAATGGAATAAAGCATCCCGCGGTAAATACCATCCAGCATTTCTTCCTCGGTAGCTCCGTAAAGGGAATATTCCTCAATCATCCCTTTGATATAATCCAGTTTATCAAGCAGCTCTTCATCACTGACCGAGGATAATACTCCGCCGCTGCCGGAGGCTATGCCGGCACCCGCTGACGGCGTGGCTTCCACACATGCAATGCTCTGCGTCGGAACTGCCGTTCCGCCTGTACCGTTTCCTTCTACCGATAAATACACGGTAAACAGTACTGCAGCTGCGATGAGAGAGCAGGCTGCGCCGGTCAGAATACCCATTATAAATTTATTGTTCATATTTATCTCCAATCTTACTTCTGTTACTTATTTATATGATATGTAATCCATCGGATCAACATACGTTCCGTTTAGCATGATTCCAAAATGCAGATGGGAACCGGTCGATACTCCTGTCGAACCGACAAGCCCGATTGTTTCACCCTGCATCACAACTGTTCCGACAGAAACAAGAATCTTTGAGCAGTGGTGGTAGCAGGTCACTACTCCGTTTCCATGATCGATATTGATATAATTCCCTTTCTGCCATTGATAGCCTGCTACGGTTACGGTTCCGGCAAGCACTGATACAATCGATGCCCCGTATTCACCGCCAATATCCACTCCGCGGTGATAGGTTGACGCTCCTGCCAGCGGAGCTACACGATAACCAAAGCCGGAGTAAACACGGCCATCCCCCGGAAGCGGCCAGATCATTTTGTATACCGAGGTTTCCAGCGTCAGTGTAATTCCTTCTGCAGCCTTTAGACGCGCTTTCCGCATTTCTTCTTCCAGACGCGCTTTCTCTTCTGCTTCCTTTCGAAGCCGTTCCTCTTCTTCCGCTTTCTTGCGGGCTTCCTCTTCTCGGCGCTTTCTTTCTTCCTCTTCGATGCGAATCCGTTCTTCTTCCTCCCAGCGGATCTGCTCTTCCTCTTCGGCACGCTGTTCTTCCAGATCATACAGCTCCGCGATTGTCATCTGCTGATTCACAATCTCTTCGCCGTATTCCTCCAGCATTTCCTGATTGAGCTCATACTGCGCTACATAGGCAAGCACCTGCTCGCCCTTTTCTGCAGAAAGGGCAAGGTATGCATCACGTTCATACTCGGCTTCCTCCTGCAGTGCGTACAGCTCCTGAAGAGAAGCTTCCAGATATGCTTTGTTGGTTTCCGTCAGTTCCTTTGCCAGCTCGTAACGTTCCAACAGTGTATTGTCATATTCGGTAATTCGCATCCGGTATTCCGCCTGGTTCAGCAGATCCGTCAGACTTTCCGCATTCAGAAGCATGTCCCAGACATTTGCCGTTCCGTTCTCGTAAATATAACGGATTCTCTTCTTCATGGTCTCATACTGTTCTTCTTCTGTTTTGACAGCTTCTGCAAGACGTTCTTCTGTCAGTGCAAGATTTGCCTGTTTATCCAGAATCGCCTGATCCAGCGTAGACAGATGATCTGTTACTTCGTTAAGCTTCCCGTCCAGTTCCTCAATGTATGCGGCAACATCTTCAATATCCTGTTCCAGACAGACAAGATACTCTTCTGTTTCTTTTTTATAGATCTCAAATTCTTCTTTTCTTTTTTCTGCTTCTTCGGTCAACTGTTCCAGTTCTTCTTTACGTTGCAGCGTCTCCTGCAGCTTTGCTTCGTAGTCGGACGCTTTGGCTCGTGCACCGCCGTGAAGCAGCGATGTTGATAAAACAACTATCAGTACACAAATGATTCTTCCTCTGAGGTGCTTCAAATCTGTTCCTCCGTCAGTTAATCTTTCGCAGCTCTCTGCATAAGGTGATGTAGCTTCCAAGAAAACCGATTCCAAGTCCGATCAGAATGGATATCGGTACCAATGCTGAAAATACCGTGTTAATATCCACAAACTGAATAGTGGAAAACACACTGGAAAATCGTTCTGCTGCATATTCCGTCAGTCTCATATAAATTCCGTACAGTAAAACCAGCGGTATTGCTGCTCCGATAATTCCAAGCAGTACTCCTTCAACGATAAATGGTCCGCGGATAAAATAATCGGCGGCGCCAATCAGCTTCATAATTGATATCTCCTGCTTTCGAACCGAGATTCCCATGGAAATAGTTGTTCCGATTAAAAATGTTGCAACTCCGAGAAGTATCGTAATTATAACAGCAGACAGATAAGCAATCACACGGTTAACGCTTTGCAGCGTTTCCGCAACAACCTCGGAATTATTAACCTGCCGTATTCCTTCAATTCCTCTGATATAGTCGGCGACAGGAATCTGGTATTCAACCTTTTGTGTGTATACGGTATAAGAAGCTGAATTTTCAAGCGGATTATCATCTCCAAAGCTTTCCGCCAGTTCTTCGCTTAGATTTTCCTCTTTATATTGTTCCCAGGTTTTCTCTGCTGAAACATATTCGATTGACAGCACTCTGGTATCCATTAGTATTTCATTCCCAATCATTTCTATATCGTCATTACTCAGTCCATCATCAAAAAATACAGTAATTCCTACTGTTCCCTCTGCCACTGTCAGTATATGTTGGATATTGGTAAGAATAAAATAGAAAATACCGAATAGAAACAGGCAGGCGGTCATTGTTCCGATGGATGCCAAAGAAAACATTCGGTTACGCCTGAGATTTTTGGTTCCCTGATACAGACTGTAAAAAAAAGTGTTTATTTTAAGCATGTAAATATCCGCCCTTTTGTGTGTCACTGACAATCAGACCTTTGTTCATTCCGATTACACGTTTCTGCATTTTATCGACGATTTCTTTATTATGCGTAACTACAATCACCGTCGTTCCCCTCCGGTTGACCTCCTCAAGCAGCTTCATAATCTCCCACGAATTCGCAGGATCCAGATTACCGGTCGGTTCATCTGCAAGCAGCAGAATCGGGTTGTTCACCAGCGCACGTGCCAGTGCCACTCTCTGCTGTTCACCACCCGAAAGCTCCCTCGGATAGGATTTCAGCTTGTCCGAAAGTCCGACCACGGAAAGCACCCTTGGAACCTGGCGCGCAATCTCCCGTGCTGATACTTCGATTACTCTCTGTGCAAATGCAACATTCTCGTAAACGGTACGATCCTGCAGAAGACGGAAATCCTGAAATACGATTCCAAGCGATCTGCGGTACTTCGATACTCCGAAACGGCGCAGCCTTCCAAGATCCTTACCGTTAACAAATATCTTACCCGAGGTGGGACAGATTTCATGCAGCATCAGCTTAATCAGTGTAGACTTCCCTGAACCACTGCTGCCGACAATAAAAACAAATTCACCCTTACGTACCTCAAAGCTGATATCATTTACTGCATGAATATCCTGTCTGTAATCCTTATAGACATTTTCAAAGAGTATGACCGGCGCATCAATTTCTTTCTTCAGGTCTTTTTCAATATCATACCTCACGCTCGTCATTCCTCACTTTCCAAATTCTAGAATTCTATGGACTCCATATATTTCATGTATTTTACAACCATAAGAGCAATCTTAAAGGTAATTGCATCCTCAAATACACGCAGATCCAGATCGGTGCTCTTCTGCAGCTTGTCAAGCCGATAGACAAGAGTATTCCGATGAATGTAAAGCTGACGTGAGGTTTCGGATACGTTTAGACTGTTCTCGAAGAACTTATTGATTGTTGTCAGCGTCTCCTCATCAAACTCATCCGGCGATTTCCCGTCAAATATTTCTTTGATGAACATCTTGCAGAGCGGCATCGGCAGCTGATAGATCAACCGGCCGATTCCAAGGTTATTATACGCGACCACATTACGTCCGCTGTAAAAGATCTTCCCGACATCAAGTGCCATCTTTGCCTCTTTATACGAGCGAGACACATCTTTTATTTCATTGACAATGGTTCCATAAGCAACATGAACCTTGGACAGCGCTTCTGTGTTCAGCATGTCGAGAATGACACGCGCTGTCTTGTTCATTTCCTCATAGCCTTCATTCAGCTTCAGCTCTTTGACAAGGATAATGTTCTTCTCATCCACGGCAGTAATAAAATCTCTGGATTTGTCAGCAAATAATCCACGTACCGTCTCGAGAGCATTGGTATCCTTCTCATGCTTTGTTTCGATAATAAAAACAGCACGCCGTATATCGGTCTCTATATGAAGCTTCTTTGCACGATTATAAATATCCACCAGAAGGAGATTATCCAGCAGAAGATTCTTTATAAAATTGTCCTTATCATAACGTTCCTTATAGGCAACAATAAGGTTCTGAATCTGGAAGGAAGCGATTTTACCGATCATGTATACATCATCACTGTCGCCCTTTGCCAGAATAACATATTCCAGCTGATGCTCGTCAAATACCTTGAAGAACTGAAAGCCCTGAAGTACCTGACTGTCTGCCGGTGATTCCACAAAGGCAAGAACCGCACTTTCATAGCCGTCTGCAATCTGGAGCGTTGACGCCAACACCTTTCCCTCGGTATCCATAACGCACAGATCCACCCGCGCGATTCCTCTTAGTCCGTCAATCGTATTCTGAAGTATCTGATTCGAAATCATCCCTCTTCCCTACCTTTCATTTGTCTATATAGATTTATCTTATCACTTTTCGATTTATTTGTAAAACAAATTATAGACTCTTTCTGTGTCCTTTTTATGTCTGTTTTCTTTCTTCAGGACGAATTGAAAACATTCTGTAAATTAAAAGAGGATGCATAAGGCATCCTCCTGTAAATCATATGTTTTGGATTAGTGAGTAATATTAAGCTCGCTTTCCTTATCAAAAATATGCATCTTGGAAAGATCAAAAGCAACCTTGATCTCATCGCCCGGACGAGCAGTTGTACGCGGGTTAACACGTGCAGTAACATCAAACTGGTCAATCTGTACATACAGGAATACTTCTGCTCCAAGAAGCTCATATACACGAACTGTTGCGTTCAATGTGCTTTCCGGAGAGCTGCTGATGAACATTTCCTCATCCTTTACATCCTCAGGACGGATACCAAGAATAACATTCTTTTCAACATAGCCGCCGTCAACCAGCTTCTTTGCTTTTGCTTCCGGAACCTTGATAGAGTTAGAACCGAAGAGAAGCATAACATCATTGCCGTTCTGCACAACCTTGCTCTCGATAAAGTTCATCTGCGGAGATCCCATGAATCCTGCAACGAACAGGCTGCA
>CAZRRN010000086.1:0-6591 GCA_964602475.1 uncultured Lachnospiraceae bacterium
GCGTCTGCTATTTTCAAGGGCAGGGGGTTCCGCAAGATAATTCTGAGGCATTGAGCTTTGAAAAGGTCAGCTTTTCATACGGAGAGGGTAAAGAAGTTATATCTAACTTGAGCTTCTCTCTTAAAAAGGGGGAAAGAATCGGTGTGGTTGGAGCCTCCGGCTGCGGTAAGAGTACGGTCCTCAAACTGATCTCGGGCGATTACGAGACACACTGCGGAACTATAAAGGTGCAGGGTTATGATACACGGGACTGGAACCTCGATGCGCTTCGATATCATTTCTCTGTCATTTCGCAGGATATTTTCCTCTTTCCAGCAAGCATTCACGAAAATATTGCATACGGGCGTCCCGGCGCTTCACATGAAGAAGTAATAGAGGCCGCAAAGACCGCAAACGCCCATGATTTCATCATGGAGACCAATGAGGGCTACGACAGCCAGGTTGGCGAACGAGGGATCAAGCTTTCAGGCGGACAGAAGCAGAGAATCGCCTTAGCACGGGCTCTGCTGAAAGGTTCTCCTGTCCTCCTCCTTGATGAACCTACCTCCGCGCTCGATACACATTCAGAGTCGCTGGTGCAGGAAGCCATCGACCGGAGCCTGCATAACAAAACAGCGCTCATAATCGCCCACCGGCTCTCCACCATAAAAAACGCTGACCGCATTCTCGTCATGGATAAAGGGAAGATAGCAGAGCAGGGAACGCACGAAGAACTCCTTGCCTCACAAGGGCTTTATGCAGAGCTTTATTCCAGACAATTCAATTCTGCGGAGGATTTACATGAGTAAAAAAATAAAAAAGGCACCGGGAGCAATATCTCAAATTTTTCACTTCATCCGGCCTGGGGCAAAAAGTTTTCTTCCGGGGCTCTTTTTATCAACTATGAGCGAAGTTCTTTTCTACCTGGGAATTCCGTTGACCATTAAGATCATGATCGACGCTGCCGTAGAGGGCGACTTCTCCGGTCTATGGAACGGTATCGCGCTCATCCTCTCCATATCAGCATCAGGTGCGGTACTATTTTTCTTTTTCCTCTACATGTTTTTCACCGGCTCGCTCAAGATCACATCTGATATCAGGATTGCCAGTCTGACGCATGCATTAAACCTGCCGATGCCCTATTTTGAGAAGAACCACTCAGGAGATACTGTCACTAGACTTACCAACGATGTCCACGCCCTGCGGAATTGCTACGACTGGCCGCTGTGGAACCTGTTCGTTACGTTAATGTCAGGGTCGGGGGCTGCAATTGCCATGATAATTCTGGACTGGAGAGTAAGCCTCTTCCTCATCATTTCGAGTATTGTCTTCGCCTTCCTTGATTCTAAGTTTGCCAAGGTCATTAGGAAGATGAGCGATGGAATCCAAACCTCCACAGGAAAGGTTACAGAACGCCTCGGCAACATTTTGGCAGGCTTTTCCGTCATCAAGCAGTTTCATCTGCAGGAAACCATGAAAGGAGAATTCGAGGGAGACAATGAGGAGGTTCAGCGTCTCTCCATCCTCCGCGCATCCCGGTCGGCCGGTTTAGAGTCCTACAATGCGTTCATAGGCTGGATCAATTTCTCAGGCGTCCTCGTCCTGGGAGCTGTTATGGCAGGAAGGAATCTCATGTCTTTCGGCACCATGGTAGCCATAGTCAATTATCTATGGAATATCAATAGAATGCTCCGCGAGACAGGACACAGCATAGCTAATTTCCAGGGTTTCCTGGCCGGTGCTGCGCGTGTGCGCGAGCTGGAAGAAGAAAAGGAAGAACCAAAGACTCCGGAAGCTGGGAGCTACACAAAGGACGGTCCTGAGAATACGGCAGTGACCATGCGCGCTCTCCGTTTTTCCTACGATGGTATAAAGGACACGCTCGCCGGTTTCGATTTTGAAGCGCCGGAGGGAAAGACTGCCGCCCTTGTCGGCCCCTCGGGCGGCGGCAAGAGTACGGTACTAAAACTCCTCCTGGGCTTTTATGAGAGCTCTGCCGGTTCTATAGCCCTCGGAGGCTCGGCAGCGGCCTCCATCAAAGGCTCCATAGACTATGACGGAATACGAGGGGCAATGGCATACGTACCGCAGGATCCCTTTCTCTTTGACGGCACTGTAGCAGAAAACATCGGCTACGGCAGAGCAGGCGCCTCCATGGATGAAATCATTAAAGCAGCACAGGGTGCATACGCCCACGATTTTATTACCGCTCTGGAGAACGGGTACGACACGATTGTGGGTGAAAGAGGCATAAGGCTCTCGGGAGGCCAGAAACAGAGGATAGCCATAGCCCGGGCGCTCCTTAAGAATGCACCCGTCCTTCTCTTCGATGAGGCGACATCCTCGCTGGATTCACAGAGCGAGAAATGCATACAGGCGGCCCTGAAGACACTCGGAGGGCACAAGACCATCATCATCGTCGCACACCGGTTATCGACTATCGAAGAGGCTGATATTATCTACGTTGTTGATAAGGGACGCGCTGTTGAAAAAGGCACACACGCGGAGCTTTTAAAGCAAGGCGGTCTTTACAAGAAACTGCATGATATGGCCTTTTCTTTGGAGGAAGGAAAATCAGAAAAATGATAAATATCATGTATGAATGGAGTTAAAATGAATGTGTTAAAAAGAAAAATTGTATGTATAGCAGCGGCTTGTTTAATCTGTTTATCATCGTGCAAAATAATAACAACGGAAGAACTTGTTCCTAAAGATATATATTATGACATAGAACGGATTAAGGTTGATATAGTATCATCCCCGATGAAAGACATGTATGATCCTCAGCCTTTCGAACAATTACAGGAAGATGTAATGAAGGGTAAAGTTAACCGCATGGAATGCATATATCGGTTAAAGAAAATCTTGAGCGGATACAATGTTTCCCATTTGAATTTATGGGAAACCTATGAGCACACCAGTCCAGAAGAGATTCTTCTAATTCCTTTTCAGTTTCGCTGTTTCGGTAATGATTATCATATAGTTACAGCCGACGCAAAATATAGTACATATCTGGGATGGAAATTAAAAGGTATTGGAGATCTTTCACTTGATGAAGCCATACATAGGGTTGCAGAATACTCTTCTCTGGAAACACCGACAGGGACAAAATACTGTCTGCAAAATGTAGAAACCTTTGAACAGTATTATTACATGGGTTTAACTGATAAAGGCAAAGTCCGTTTTACCTTTGAATCAGAAGATGGAAAAAGAAAAGTACTAAACTGTAAACCCTCTATTGCGGGTAAGATTGATAGTAAATCGCTCAAATTTGTAACAGATGCTCCATTTTCCCGTCGTTACTTAACTGATGCGAACTATGGGATAAAAGCTGTTCCGGAACATAAAACTATCTACATTCCATTCAACAGGGTTGATGAAAACACTGAATACCGGATAAACGATTTATTTACTGATATTTTACATGAATTGAAAACACATACTTACGACACCATCGTTTTTGATCTTCGCAGTAACAGCGGAGGGAATTTGTATCTGATGTATATAATAGGAAATGAGCTTTATTCAAATAAAGAAGAATTACAAAAGTATAACATAGCTCTTGTTGCAACCGGACGCACCTATTCTGCAGCCTGTATATTTATTGATCAGGCATTAAGAGTATTTCCCGATCTGAAAATTTTCGGAGAAGAAACCGGTCAGGCTGTATTTAATTATACTTATGTACGTACTGGTGTATTAAAAAAACTTAAGTGTGCGTATTATTGTCCAACCAGTCCGGATGATGTTCCGGAATTAGTAAAGAGAAGTAAGGATATGTATAGAGGGACAATGCCTGATGTTGAAGTTTTCGAAGAGTATACAGGGTTCCTTAAGGGAGAGGATACAATCTATAAAGCTATATATACATATTTTAACAAACAATAACTTATAGATACCTGTGAGTATCAGACCTTTTAAGGGAATAGGCAGTATACTACATTGAAAAGTTTCCATATTTCTCTCTTGAATAAATAACAGTTATAGAGCTCAAAAAAAAGCAGCCCCTCCAGAAACTCTCTCCCGAGGGGCATTCGAACGGGGATCTTCGATTTATGGTTGAGACTTCTGTCACAATTCTCCTCTACTGCCCGTTTATAATGCTTGCCATATTAACGCAGTCTCCGATTAATTCGTGGTTAGAGGAAAGGTTTGCCAATATATCTTGCGGACGGATATCTCCCTGGATGTCTTCATCCCAATTGAAGCGGACGGCGCGGTCGCGTCCTTCACGCTTGGCGATGTACATGGCATGATCGCTCAGCATGATCGTCTGCTCTATGGAAAGCGAAACGGGCGCGCTTCCGACGAAGGGGAATTGCACATAACCGATTGAACAGGTCTTTTTAATGATCTTCCCTTCACTGATTTGAATAGGAAGGGATGATACAGCATTCAAAGCCCTGCGTGCGAAGGTGTCCAGGTAAGCCGGATCTGTGCTGTTTAGAATCAGCAGGAATTCCTCGCCTCCCCAGCGTACAGCAAAGTCGTCGGCTCTTATAATTGATTTTAAGGTTCTCGATATTGCCGTCAAAACAGAATCGCCTGCTGCATGACCCCAGACGTCGTTCACTTCTTTGAAGTGGTCTATATCAATCAGGAATATACCGATTACGCTATTCAAGGGGGTATTACCCCGGTTTTCCGCCCCTTCACGGCAGCGCTTAATCTTCTGTGCAAAACGGTTTGCTATTCCGACGATGTAGTCCAGGAAATAGCGTCTATTGTTCAGTTGAGTAAGCGGGTCTATGAGGGTGAGTTCCTGTAACTGCTTATTAGCTTCGTTAAGCTGTCTCGTCCGCTCGGCAACTTTCTCCTCAAGATTTGCATACAGCCGCGCTATCTCCATAGAGATGGAGGCTTGAGCCGCAAGGATCTCAAGTACTGAAAGCCGGGAAGAGGTAAAGACTCCCTCCGAGAGGTTATTCTCAAGGTAAAGCACGCCAGAGAGATTGTTCCGGTGCATAATGGGCATGCAGAGAAGAGATTTGACGTTATTAACCCTGATATAGGCGTTATCGCGGAAGGGTCCCGCGGAGGAAGCGCGGTCGAGAACTACGCACTCCTTGCTTCTCTGGACGAAATCTACTATTTCACGGCAAATATTTTCAGCGCCGCTGCAGAGGTTCGAATCTGCGAGCTCTATTTCTTCCGAAGAAAGCGTTTTGTGCGCCTCGACGCGAAGGCCTTTGCCGTCTTCGTGGTCGAGGAGGATGCATCCTTTCTGAGCGCCGGCGTTCTCCATGGCTATTCCTATCAAGGTTTTAAGCAAAGCTTCGGTCTTGATCTCTCCAGATATTACCTGAACCGATTTAGTGATCGAGCTTATATCAAGAAATTCATTTGATATATCAGATCCTGAACTAACAGTCCCGCGTTTCTTTCCTGAGGTTTCCCTCTGTTCCGACCTGGCCGCTAATTGCATGGGATATGTTTGTTCCATGAGCTGGGCCTTTCTGACAGCGCCCCAGCGGCCGTAATGGTAGTGGGCTTCGTGGAGAAATATCTTTCCGATGGTTTCCTCGCCTCGCTCAAGCCAGAACCGCCCCTCAAGTTCATTTATAAGCGCGGTCATCTGCTGAAATCCCCCCGGATCGATGGAAGCAGACGCCCGGCGGTACAGGTCGAGAATTGTCTCGAGCGGTTCGCGCTTGAAAGCTGAAAGCTCGGCTAAGGAAAGCAGATACTTATGCTCGAAATTCTCAGGACAACTGTCAGCCCATTTTTTTAGTATGGCGATGCTTGCTTCGATCTTTGTCATGGCATCGCCAGCGGCAGTACCGGCCTTGAGCTGATCTATATGAAGTAAAGCCCGCATCAAATAATGGTCAGCAACGGGGAAATCGGTTCCCGAGGCGAATATAATCCCTTCAGCCATCTCGTTCCACCTGGCGGCTTCATCAGAATTCCCCATCACGTAATTGAAGAATGTGTTGTACTGAGCAAAGCGGACTATAAGCACCATGTGTTTCATCTGATTGAATGTATCCAGAAGCACAGCGTCGGCTTTACCCCAGTCGTTTTCTGCCGGATCACCGAGGGTCGTTTGGAACTTCCGTACTGCCTGCATAATAATCTCGGACAGCTTAAGCTGTACGAAGCCCTGCGATTCTGCAAGGAAGGCCATCGCATCTCTATTTTCGCGTTCGCAGTCGCGAAGATCAGTGCCGCTCCAGACCATCAAGTGAAACTTGTGGGAGAGAGCATACATCGCGTGCTGCATGTCTCCCATCTCCAAACCTGTCCGGTAGGAAAGGTCGTAATAATCCAGACTCTCGCGGAAATGCTTACGCATATGGGAAATATAGGTGAAAGAAAAATACACGGGCGGTCTCTGCCATTCTGCCTTCATCCGGTCGATGAGACTGAAGGCCGTCTTTCCCAAGCGGTATGCCATCCCGTAATCCCCGAGCATCGAGGCGGCTAGGATACCTGCGTCCGCTACGGCTTTGCAGGATTCATAGGTCAAGCCGTCAGCCAGTGTCAGATTCATCATAGTAAGTGTCTCGACGAGATAGAGGGGATAATCAACTTGTATTGAGGAAGGTACGGCCTGGGCGAGCAGGCGCATCGCCATTATCTTCCTTTGGTCGCTCATCCGGGGAAGGTCGG
>CAZRRN010000087.1:0-6430 GCA_964602475.1 uncultured Lachnospiraceae bacterium
GAAATCTACCTATTTAATTCCTACAGTAAATTTACGCTATCCGAAAAAACGAGATACTTGTATTATTTGAAAAATTCATTTATAATGGCAACGTAGAAACGTTGTGCGTGCAGACGGCACGCAGATAGGAGAATAATGAATAATTGTATTATTGCACAGTCCGGCGGTCCGACCGCAGCGATTAATGCCAGCCTTGCCGGAGTGATTTCAAAAGCCTTGGAGACAAAGAAAATTGATCGGGTATATGGTGCCATGAACGGGATACAGGGTGTGCTGAATGATCATCTGATTGTTCTTGATGACATCTTTGGACAGGATGAGCGGATGATTGAAAAGCTCAAGTACACGCCCTCTATGTTTCTCGGTTCCTGCCGCTACAAGCTGGCGGATTATCGGAAAGATCCGTCAGATTATGACCGGATCTGTGAGATATTTAAAAAATATGATATCAGATATTTCTTCTATATCGGTGGGAATGATTCGATGGACACAGTGGCGAAGCTGTCCGTGTACACGAAGGAAAAGGGACTTGATGTGAAGGTATTCGGATGCCCGAAGACCATTGATAATGATCTGACCTGCACCGATCATACGCCCGGATTTGGCTCCGCAGCCAAATACATTGCGACCACGATTCTTGAGATTGCACATGATACTTCTATTTATGATATGCCGACGGTTGTGATTGTCGAGATCATGGGAAGAAATGCCGGATGGCTGACAGCGGCTGCGTCTCTGGCACGGAACGATTATAACACCGCTCCGCAGCTGATTTATCTTCCGGAGCGTGCATTTTCAACTGAGAACTTCGTGAGTGATGTGCGCAGAGAGCTTGCAAAACGCCAGCATGTTATCATTGCGGTATCGGAAGGAATTAAGGATGCGTCCGGAAAGTACATTTCCGCGCAAAGCACCAAGACAGATAAATTCGGACACGTCATGTTAAGCGGAACAGGAAAGGTTCTGGAGGAGATCGTAAAAAGCCAGGTGGGCTGCAAGGTACGGAGCATAGAACTTACGGTACTGCAAAGAGCAGCGGATCACATTGCCTCTTTGACCGATATCAATGAATCCTTTACACTTGGCAGCACCGCGGTCGATTTTGCACTTGAGGGAGAGACCGGGAAAATGGTGACCTGCGTTCGTACCTGTGATAAGCCATATAAGGTGATTTATGATTGTGCCTCCATCGACAGAATTGCGAACTATGAGAAAACGGTACCGGAGGAGTGGATTAATGAAGCCGGAAATGATGTTGTCGGCGGAATGGAAGCTTATCTGCGCCCGTTGATTCAGGGAGAGGTTCCCCTGATGTATTATAAGGGTCTGCCGGATTATATGAGTTTCGAACGCATTTACCGTGATAATACATCGGAACAGTAATTGGCTGTGGAGACTCTTTAATTAAACGAAAGCTGTTCTGGAAGAGAAGGTGAGAGAATTATGGGTATTCTGCTGAAACAAATACGCTGTGCCGGGGGATTGACGGGGATTCATGATATTTATGTCCATGGTAACAAGATTGCCGGGATTGATGAGGTTCCGGAGGGCTTTACCCTGACAGATACCGTTCAGGGGGCAAACCGCCTTCTGATACCGGGGCTGATCAACTGCCATACGCACACCTATATGTCACTGTTTCGCAACGCGGCAGATGACCTTTCGTTTTACGACTGGCTGTTCAAATATATTGATCCTCTTGAAGGCAGGATGCTTCCTGAGGATGCCTACTGGGGCACGATGCTTTCTATTGTAGAGATGATTAAAAGCGGAACGACCTGCTTCTGCGATATGCATATGCATCCCGAACAGACAGTTCGTGCTGTGGACGTTTCCGGAATTCGGGCGGTCATTACCCGGGGACTGGTCGGAGAAGACCGTATGGACGAGGGCGGTATTAGAAGAATCCGTGAAGCAAAGGAAGAAATTGCACACTGGAAGGGTCATCAGCGAATGACCTTCCGTCTGGCACCGCATGCACCGTATACCTGTGGCGAAGATTATCTGCGGTATATCAAGGAAGAAGCGGAACGTCTCGGAATCGGGCTGAACATTCATCTGTCTGAAAGCCGGAAGGAATTCGATGATATGATGGCCGGACGAGGCTGTACGCCGGTAAAATACCTTGATACGCTGGGACTTCTGAAGCCATCGACATTAGCGGCACACTGTGTTTATCTGACCGAGAGTGATATCGGTATTCTGGCAGAACGCAAGGTCAGTGTTGCAATCAATCCGGCAAGCAATATGAAGCTTGGCAACGGATTTGCACAGGTACCGCGTTTGCTGGAGCGCGGGGTGAATCTCTGTCTTGGTACCGATGGTGCGGCGAGCAACAATTCACTCAATCTGTTTCACGAGATGAATCTGGCTGCACTGGTGTACAAGGGAGTAAGTCTGGACGCACAGGCAGTCACAGCGGCAGATGTATTAAGCTTTGCGACTGGAAATGCAGCTAAAGCACTTGGCTTTGAGGGAGTGCTCGGAGAACTGAAGGTTGGCTGTAAGGCAGATCTGACCGTTCTGAATATGAACAATGAACATTTTGCTCCGATGAATCATCCGGAAGCAGCACTTGCTTATTCCGCAAACGGTTCTGAAGTGGACACGGTCATTGTTGACGGACGGATCATGATGGAAAAGCGCAGGCTGAAGACAATTGATGAGGAACATGTATATTATGCAGTAAACAGGACAGCAAAAAGGCTGGGTCTGCAATAGGGAGAATATATGGCAAGTGAAATAAGAGATATTATGCTGGCGGAGTCCGGAGAACATAAGATTGAATGGGTGAAACGAAACTGCCCGCTTCTTCGGAATCTTGAAACAGAGTTCGCCAAGACGCGTCCTTTTGAAGGACTGAAGATTGCTTTGTCGGTGCACCTTGAAGCAAAGACCGCTTACCTCTGCAAGGTATTTGCAGCAGGCGGAGCGCAGATGTTTATAACCGGAAGCAATCCGCTTTCCACACAGGATGATGTGGCAGCAGCACTGGTAGCGGCTGGCCTTGAGGTTCATGCATGGTACGGCTGCACGGATGAGGAATATGAGTGGCACATTGATCATGTTCTAGAAAATGCCTGCAACATTATTATAGATGACGGTGGGGATCTGGTTCACGCATTACATACACGTTTTCAGAAGAATCTATCTGCGGTAATCGGCGGCTGCGAAGAGACAACAACAGGAATTCTTCGCTTGAAAGCAATGAATCGTGCAGGAATACTGAAATTTCCGATGGTACTTGTCAATGATGCAGACTGCAAGCATTTATTTGATAACCGTTATGGAACAGGACAATCGGTTTGGGATGGAATCAATCGTACCACAAATCTGATTGTTGCCGGAAAACAGGTGGTTGTAGCGGGCTATGGCTGGTGCGGAAAGGGTGTTGCAATGCGTGCCAAGGGATTTGGTGCACAGGTCATCGTGACAGAGGTTAACCCGGTACGTGCCATTGAAGCGGTCATGGATGGCTTTGAAGTTATGCCGATGAAGAAGGCAGTAGCAGTCGGAGATTTCTTTGTTACGGTTACCGGCTGTGACGCAGTAATAACAGAAGAAGATTTTATGGAAATGAAAGATGGCGCAATTCTATGCAACGCAGGACATTTTGATGTCGAAGTTGATGTAGCATGTCTGCGAAAGATTGCGGTTAAGAGTCAGGAAATGCGAAAAAATATCATGGGCTACCAGCTTGCGGACGGAAGATGGCTTTATGTACTTGCAGAAGGCCGTCTGGTCAATCTGGCAGCAGGAGACGGGCATCCGGCAGAGATTATGGACATGAGCTTTGCCATACAGGCTCTCAGTGCAAAATATCTTGCCGAACACGCGTCCGAGCTGAAACAGAAGCTGATTGCCGTACCAAAGGAAGTTGACGAAGAGGTTGCACGGCGTAAACTGAGTTACCTTGGAAAAGAAATCGATATACTGACTCCGGAGCAGGAAAAATACCTGTACGGTGAATCCGTAGATTAACCGTGATTATAACGACAACAATCCGAACGTGTGGATGTCATCAGCAGATTCGGAACGCATGCAGGCAGCAGAGCATGGGTTACTTACAGTAACCCGGAATTATTTCAGTAACTGCAGCAGGGTGCGGATTGCAAATTGTACCGCTTCTTCTCTGACTTCGTTTCTTGACAGATTCGGGAAATATCCGGTAGCGGTTGTGACCGCACCTAGTATCGAAAAGCCGAAGCACACCGTGCCCGTCGGCTTTTCTTTTGTTCCTCCCGAGGGTCCGGCAAAGCCGGTGATGCCGACACCAATCTCGCAGCCGGCTTCCCGGGCTACGCCTGCAGCCATCTGAAAAGCAACCTCTTCGCTGACGATGCCGTATTGTTCAATAACAGAACCGCTGACTCCCGCATATTTTATTTTGGCTTCTGCCGAATAGGTAATAAAGGAACAGCTGATAACACGGGATGCATCCGCAACATTGACAAGCCTGCCGCAGAGCAGCCCCCCGGTACAGGATTCTGCGCAGGAAATGTGATAATTCTTCTGAATCAGTCTACTGACAAGTAGCTCCTCCGGTTTCATAAGAACCTCCTTATTACAATGAGATATTATGTTTATAGGATCTTTTTAATTTTACTAATTTTACGATTGTTATATGGACGGTAACGTATTGAAAAATCAATTGCTGCAGCACGTTTCAGGATGCTTTTTCTGTGTGAAAATGTAAGAAAGCTTTCCTTTCCGTGATAAAGCCCCATCCCGCTCGTTCCGACACCGCCAAACGGAAGCTTAGGAACAGAGACATGCATTACAGCATCATTAATACAGCCGCCGCCAAAAGTAAATTCTTTCATGATTTTTTTCTGTGTCTGTTTGTTTGTGCTGAACAGATAGTGAGCCAGAGGCTTGTCCTTCGTTTTCAACAATGCAAGCAGCTCGTCAAGCTTTGAATAGGTCAGTACAGGGAGCAGAGGACCAAAGATTTCCTCCTGCATGACCGGACTCTCCCAGGTAACATCGGTAAGAATCGTCGGTTCAATCGTAAGACTTAGCTCATTACAGCCTCCGCCGTAAACAATGGTTTCATTCTGCATCAGATTCAAAATACGATGAAAGTGTTTGTCATTGATAATATGCGGATACCTGTCAATGCAGACGGATCCGGGGATTGCAGACAGGTTGGGATAGTATTCCCTGACAGCGCCAATCATTGCGCTGATTAGTTCCTCTTTTACCTGTTCCTGCACATAAACATAATCCGGAGCAATACAGGTTTGTCCGGAGTTTAAGAATTTTCCATAAATAATCCTTTTTGCAGCAAATTTTATATTAGCAGTTTCATCTACAATCACAGGACTCTTACCGCCAAGCTCCAGACTGACCGGAGTCAGAAATCTGGAAGCGGATTCCATGACCAGACGCCCGACTGCGGCACTTCCGGTGAAGAAAATGTAATCAAAATGCTGTTCCAGCAGAAAACTGTTAGCTTCCCTACCGCCTTCCGCAACAAAGCAGTATTCGGGAGGAAAGCATTCTGCAATAATCCTGCTCAGAAGATTTGAAGTGTGCGGTGAATAGGCGGAGGGCTTAATGATACAACAGTTTCCTGCAGCTATAGCAGCAATCAGCGGACAAAACGTCAGGTTAATGGGATAGTTCCAGGGAGACATCACAAGAACGACACCAAAGGGCTCGGAGTAAATAAATCCCCGGGAAGGAAATGTGAAAAGGGGAGTTGCAACATGTTGTGGCTTTGCCCATTTTCTCAGGTGCTTCCTGATGTGGGAGAGCTCCTGGAAGACCATTCCGATTTCAGTAAAATAGCTTTCTTCCTTTGATTTACCAAGATCTGCATACAGAGCCTCGTATAGTTCATCTTCATGCTTGTGAAGGCTTTGTTTTAGGGAATCCAGGGTCTGCAATCTGTAATTAATATCAAGGGTTATATTGCTGCAGAAAAAGTCACGCTGGTGCTGAACCAGATCAGCAAACATAGAGGCATCGTTTTTCATGGAATCTCCTTTCTATAACAGACAGGGATAGTAATTGACAGAGAAACAGAATTGTTCAGATTGCTTCTGTTTTGGCAATGTGGCGGTAGAGCAGAATTCCGGCAAGTGAGAACAGACCGGTAATCCCGTAACACAGGATCGCCAGAGTGTATTCACCGACAATCAGGGCGGAACCGGTAATCGTGGAGGACACGACCGAAGGAATTCTTGCAAATGTGGAAATGACCAGAAGAACAGGAAGATTGATGGGAGTCAGCCCCACAAAATAAGTAATAATATCCTTCGGAGTTCCCGGAATCAGATAGAGAACAGCAACCAGAAGATTCAGACGCCGGGATGTCCGGATAAACTTAAGCGAAGCTATTTTTTCGCGTGAGATAAAGGCTTCCACAAGCCGGATACCAAGTTTTTTGGTGAACAGATAAATGATACAGGTTCCGATGGCAGCA
>CAZRRN010000088.1:0-6423 GCA_964602475.1 uncultured Lachnospiraceae bacterium
CCTTCTGTAATAATTATTATCACATTTTCATCAAAGCAACGACGGTGATGCCGAAATCCAGACGGACTGACCAGCTGTCCGCAAACTGTAAAGAATAAAGGAGTATCCGTTTGACAGCCGAAGATTCTTGTTACAGTTTTTATCATCTCTGACATATAAGTCTTCATTTCTGCGCTGCTTTACAGATAACAAACTTTGTGGCAAGCAACGCGCAGATACAAAGCCGCATAAAAAGTTTTTATACTATTTCTGAGCCTTTTGTTATTGCTATGATTCTGTTAACGGTGCGACAGAATCACAGAAACGTTTTTCTCAACATATTGATTGTTCTCAAGTGTCTTAAATGTCACCGTTACCTGCGTTCCCGCTCTTGTATAATCCAGTATCGTCTGCAAATCCTCTGTCGTACTAACCGTAATTCCGCTTATTCCAATGATGATATCACCAATTCCAATTCCTGCAGAACGTGCAGGATCTTCGATTTTATTTACATAAATACCGACTGGTATCCCATATCTTGAAGAGTAGGAAGAGGTAACAGTCTGTCCAAGTATTCCTAGATATCCTGCCTCGCTCTCTTTCAGTTCTTCTCTGTTCATCAGATCATTAATAATCGGAATGGCATCTGATATTGGAATCGCATATCCAATTCGTTCTACATCTGTAGAGGCATACTTCACCGAATTGATTCCGATTACCTCGCCGTTTGCATTCAGAAGTGCGCCGCCGCTGTTTCCCGGATTAATTGCAGCATCTGTCTGAATCAGCACTCGTGCTACGTCATTTACCGTTACCTCACGGTTCAGCGCACTGATGTAGCCGACAGTAACCGATTGTCCGTATCCCAGGGCATTTCCGATGGCAATTGCCATCTCTCCCGTAGAAAGCGTGTCCGAATCACCAAGCGTAGCAATCCGAACAGATGCTTTTGTTTCATCAGAAAGCTTTGACATTGGAACCGAAAGCACCGCAATATCAGCATTTTCATCGCTTCCCTTGATTGTTGCATTCAGCACCGTACCGTCACATAAGGTAATTGTAACCCCTATTGAATCGCTCACTACATGCTCATTCGTAACCAGAAGAAGCTCATTGTCATTCTGTCCGACAATGATACCGGAACCGGAACTCGTCGCTTCATATTTATTAACCCGTCCAAAAAAATCTGTTTGAGTAACCATTGAGGTAGAAGTAATAGAAACGATAGCCGGCATTACATTATTAACAACGGCAGATACATCCTTTGATGATACCGGTGTGGCTGTCAGCTGTGCAGTCGGTATTGCATGTGCCGAATTATCCGCCGAATTATCTTCATTTGACTGTCCTGCATTCTGTTCTCCGGTTCTGTTATGTTCACTTTTATAATACTGTATTCCGCAGTACCCGCCACCCGCTGCAGCTCCCGTCAGTAATCCAACAAGAGCTATAACCAGCAGACGTTTGCCAAATTGCTTTTTCTTCTTTTTTTGCATCGAATATCATCTCCTGCTTTTCAATATATTGAAATTTTAGCATAGATTTATGTCGCATTTGTGTTTTCGACATAAAATATTCATGTGCGTCTTGCAACATTTCTCCTAATTCTTTATAATATATCATACAAGTTAATCAATAAGCAATAGATCAATTCATCCGGACCTGCCGTGTTCAGATTGGAGTCTTTCATGAAAACCAAAATACGAAATATCATCCTCTTGGCTGTCGCTCTTGGTATTATTGTCATGATTTTTGTTTTTTCTTTTCTTTCAACAAGAACAAAGTTTAATGATTCCGCCATAATCGGAAACACTGCAGGAAATCTTTACAACGGGGGATTATACTGCGAATACGGTGATTATATTTATTTCAGTAATTTCAATGATGACGGTACACTGTATCGTATGAATGCATCCAGCTGTACAAACATAAAGAAACTATATGATGATAAAATATGTTACATCAACGCAGACGAAAACTACCTGTACTACTCCAGAATCAACAATCAGAAAAAGACCGGTACCGCGAGCATATTTACCTTCTACAACACCGGAATATATCGTCTGCCAAGAGACCGTTCCGGAAAGATTCAGCTTCTTTATAATAACCCGAGTGGTATGCTTCTTCTGCTCGGTAATTACATTTATTATCAGCACTACAGTGATGAAGAGGGACTGAATTTCCATCGTGTGAAAATTGACGCTTCAGAGGATCTTATGATATCAACTGAGGCTCTGCTCCCGGCCTCCGCTTACCAAAATAATATCTATTATTCGGGAGTCGCTTCCGATCACAGTCTTCATCTTCTGAATACCGACACATTGGATTTTTCCTCTGTCTACGATGGAAGCACTTATTTTCCGATTGCAGTAACCGACGGGATTTACTTTATTGCACTGACCGATTATTCAATTCGAAAATACAACTTTTCTGATGGCGGAATTACCACCTTGGTTTCAGACCCCTGCTGCACCTACAACATCAGTCCCGACGAACGGTATCTGTATTATCAGGTTGACCGGAGCGAAAATAACCGGATCTGTGTTCTTGATCTTCAGACTATGTCTTCGACCGTCATTCTGAATGGGGATTTTAAACAGATTCACGTTACATCAAGCTATGTTTTCTTTGTTGATTTCAGCGAAACCCTTCACTATGCATACGCAACAGACGGTTCCGGTGTATTAAGCTCATTCCATCCGTCCACAGAACAATAAGCAGGTTACCTTATAGCTCATCCACCACCTGGAAGATGTAGAATTTCAGATAATAGGATTCGTCAGCTGCCCACAGAATCGGATGATCCGCCGCCTGTGTACGGTATTCCACCTGGCGAAGACGTTTGTGGGCATTCTGTGCCGCCTGGCGGATTGTTTCAGTAAAAAGCTCCGGTGTCATAAAATGCGAACAGGAACAGGTCGCTAAAAAGCCTCCGTCCCTTACAAGCTTCAGTGCACGAAGATTTATTTCCCGATATCCCTTTACTGCATTTTTAACAGAGTCTCTTGATTTTGTAAATGCCGGCGGATCAAGTATAACAACATCATATGTCTCTCCATCCTCAATCAGCTTTGGAAGCAATTCAAAGACATCACAGCATTGAAACTTAACCCGATCCTCCAATCCATTCAGTCTTGCATTTTCCCTGGCCTGTTCAATTCCAAGCTCTGAGATATCTATTCCGAGAACCTCTTTTGCTCCGCCTTTTCCGGCATTTAGCGCAAAAGCACCCGTATGGGTGAAGCAATCCAGCACACGTGCATCTTTACAAATAGAATGAATAGCAACACGGTTATATTTCTGATCCAGAAAAAAACCGGTCTTCTGCCCTTCAGCAATATCCACTATATATCGGATACCGTTTTCGGTAATCGTTATCTTTGGGTCAAATTCCTCTCCGATAAATCCCTTAAACGGTTCCATACCTTCTTGTTTCCTAACCTTGGCATCACTCCGTTCATAGATGCCGGTTATTGTAATCCCGTCTTCCTTCAGTATACGGCTGAGGATAGTCAGAATCTTTGGTTTCAGACGGTCAATACCGAGTGCGAGCGATTGTACGGACAAAACCGTGTCATATTTATCAATTGTTATTCCGGGCAGAAAGTCAGCTTCTCCAAATACAATACGACAGCTTCCGGTATCAACGGTCTTCTTTCGATACTCCCATGCCGCACGTAGTCTTTTTTCAAGAAATGCATCATCAATTACCGTATTCTTCTTTCGTGAAAGCATCCGAACCCTGATTGTGGAATTTCGGTTAATAAAACCAACTCCCAGTGCATATCCGTCAAAATCCGAAACATCCACAAGCTCTCCGTCAGAATATTCTCCTTCTACTCGGTCGATTTCGTTATCATAGATCCAGGCACCACCGGCTTTCAGGCTTCTTCCCTTCCCCTTCAGCAATATTACATTCGCTCTGTTTTCCATCATCTATTCCGTTTCTGCGCTGCTTTATTATATAGTTCCTTATCAAGCAACACGCTGATTCAATTATTTGGTTCCGTCTTCTTCTTCATTTATTATAGTCTCGTTGTTTACTGTTTTTATCATTTTCTACACTATCGTTGTTTACTGTCTTCATCGTCTTTCTTTGCTTTCTTAATAAATACAAACAGCTTGCTGAACACATAATTCAGGATAATTACCAGTACAGCAACTGCAAATTTAACCGGCCAGTATGAAAGCTTTACCAAATCGACAAGAAGAAACATTCCGCCAACTTCAATCACATAGGTCGCAATCCGGCCGGCAGTAAATTTCCAGATTTTTAATACTTCTTTCTTTACACCTTCGTATCCGATTTGAAATACCCAAGTGTTATTTGTAACATAGGCAAATGCCACTGCCACGACCCATGCAACAGAATTTGTGATAACAGAGGACGGGCATTTCAGAAAATCATTCATGATATAAGATACTATCAGGTTAACTACCGTTGTCAGAACCCCAACTATTCCATATACAATAAGTTCACGGGTAACATACTTTTTCCACAGCTGTTTTAATGTATTCATTCTTCCCTCTCATGCTGGTATATTTTTACAGGCAGGTAATCAGAAATTGCAGCTTCTGATCTACGAGCATTTAATTTTATGTTCCGTTGCAATTAATATCTTTATACTTTTTATCCTTTTATCACCTTTGGTTATCAAGTACTGTCACATTTAGTAAAATGTATTCCCTCACGGTTCTTTCTTGACACAGATAACAGAAGTGTTATACTTAAATCAAGAAAACCGGACCCGTTACGGAGGATACCGCATGAACCTGATACTTCGCAATTTGACCGAAGATATGGTAATACAAAAGCTTGACGAAATGCTTGACAGTTTGGATTGCTGTAAATGCGACAACTGTCGTCTTGACATTGCTTCCTATGCTTTAAACCGGCTTCCCGCCAAATATGTTGCCACAACGCAGGGCGAACTGATTTCAAAACTATCCTATATTGATAATGATTTTGCAATGCGAATCATCACAGAGATAACCCGTGGCTCCGAGAAGGTTAAAAAACAACCTCGGCATGCTGCCCAGCCGGTCGAAACACTTCCTGACACCAGTCTTCTTCACATTAATTCAAAGTGATTTGACTAATCTGACAGTTTATGCTTGCTACTTATTAATCGACTGTCAGGCGGAATACCACCGGATTTACGGTATCTAGGATTTCTGCCTGTACATGTAGCGCAGCTTCGTCCTGCCGGAAGCTGCAGGGCTGTTCTGAACCAATCATTTCAACATTTCTTATGATTCCATGAAAATTAGGCTGCTTTGAGGCATCCTGCTTCCCCAATCTGGTAAACCTGTAATTTCCGTCAGCAGAAGCTTTCAATGCAGTTGCATACAAATATCCATGATTCATGGTATACCGTATATCTTCAGAGGTAAATTCTTTTTTATTGCCGTCTGAGAATTGTCCCTCTTCCACTTTTGTCGGTCCTTCTCCATAATATCGAAATAGCTTACTCCCGTAAATTGCTTCCCCGTTGATTTTCAGCCATTCTCCGATTGCCGTCAGTATTTTTTTGTCTGCTTCCGGTATGGTTCCGTCTGCACGCGGTCCGATATTTAGAAGCAGATTTCCATTCTTGCTTACAATATCGACCAGATCCCGAATGATTTCTTCCGGCTGTTTATATTCATTTTGTTCAGTATAACACCATGAATTATACGCTGTTGCGGTATCGGTCTGCCAATAATATGGCTTCACATCAGCAAACTTTCCACGCTCAATATCAACCACTGCACTTCCAAATAAAAATGCATCATGCTTGTAGTTGATTACGACCTGTTCTCCCCATTCTGCTGCACGGTTATAATAATAAGCCGCCAGCTTTTTTAGATAGGGTTTTACTGAGGAATGCTGAATCCACCAGTCAAAATAAAGAAGCTTCGGATGATATCTGTCAATGATCTCACATGTTCTTGTCAGCCAGTCCTGTAAAAATTCTTCTGATGGCTCCGGCTTGCTGTAAATATCAAAATGATCCTGTTCCTGCATCGCCGGCCAGTAAAAATCTCCACGTTGTAATGGTTCTTTGATATCACTGTCAAAATCTTTTCCATGATTCATAAAGAACCAGTGCTCTACACGGTGAGATGATGCTCCGTTTACCATCGAATCCTTCTGAACCTCCTCGGATAATTCGCCCAGAACATCACATCTTGGTCCCATCTCATAAGCATTCCAATGTGACAGCTCGCTGCGATACATCTGAAATCCGTCATGATGTTCCGCAACCGGAACAACATAACGTGCTCCAGCCTGCTGAAACAAAGCCGCCCATTCCTCCGGTTTAAAATGTTCTGCCCGAAACATCGGAATAAAATCTTTATAACCAAACTCCTTATGCGGTCCGTACGTTGCAACATGGTGCTCGAATTCCTCTGTTCCCTGAATATACATATTTCTGGAATACCATTCATTTGCAAATGCAG
>CAZRRN010000089.1:0-6397 GCA_964602475.1 uncultured Lachnospiraceae bacterium
AGCAGCGCGAAAAAATCAGGTTAAAGATGAAATCGTGATTCTTACCGCAACCTCCGGAGATACTGGAAAAGCAGCACTTGCCGGATTCGCAGAGGTTCCGGGAACAAAAATCATCGTATTTTACCCGAAAAACGGGGTCAGTGAAATACAGGAACGTCAGATGGTAACGCAGACCGGAGATAATACCTGCGTCATCGGAATAGAAGGTAACTTTGACGATGCACAGACCGGAGTGAAAAAAATGTTTACCGATAAGGCTTTGGAAGCAAAGCTTGCAAAAGGCGGCTACCGTTTTTCGTCTGCAAATTCAATCAATATCGGTCGTCTGGTTCCACAGGTGGCATATTATGTGTGGTCATACTGCCGTCTGCTGGACGAGGGAGCAATCCGGTGTGGAGACGAAATTGATTTTGTGGTTCCGACCGGCAACTTTGGTAACATTCTTGCCGCTTACTATGCAAAATGCATGGGTCTTCCGGTGCACCGTCTGATTTGTGCATCCAATGAAAATAAAGTACTGTTTGATTTCTTCCGAACAGGAACCTATGACCGGAACCGTGATTTCCTTCTGACCAGCTCTCCATCCATGGACATTCTGATTTCCAGTAATCTTGAACGTCTGATTTACCGGATCTGCGGAGAGGATGCCGCAGTCAATACAAATATGATGAAAGCTCTGTCGCAGAACGGGCGGTATACAATAACAGATAAAATGAAAGAAAAGCTTGACGTTTTTTTCGGCGGCTATGCAACCGAAGAGGAATCCGCTGCTGCGCTTCGTGAATTATTTGAAAAAACCGGATATTGTCTGGATACGCATACGGCAGTCGCTGCTGCCGTTTATAAAAAATACCGCTCCGAGACCGGTGCTGATTACCCTGTAGTTATTGTGTCAACCGCAAGTCCTTACAAATTTGCCGGAGCTGTGCTAAAGGCAATTCGGCCTGAAAAAGATTTTTCCGCGCTGGAGGGGTCCGGGGTATTTGCCATGACCGATGAACTGAATCGTGTGACCAAAACAGCTATCCCGCATGCGGTCGAGACGATCCGGAATGCACCTATTCTCCATACGACGGTATGTGAGACGAAGGATATGCCGCTTTGTGTCAGCAGATACCTGCAACTGCTATGAAAATAGTCCAAATGTGACAATGACGTGCCATATTTCTGACACAAAGGAAGCGCATTATGTGACTATGTCAAAACCAAGTACCCAACATCGTGTGGTCTGAATGCATACAAAGCTGGCTGTGTCACATCCATGAACATGGCAAAGGGGTATGCAGAGGAGAGCGTGTAAGGGGGAGACAGTCGCAAGACTGAAGAGCTGGGGAGACAGATAATCAATCCGAGACGGGGATTTACCGCAATCGTAGGACTTGGAATATTCTGATATATTTTGAGGAAAAAGGCTTGACCTTTAATACGAATGTTGGTATAATTGTCTCGTTATTGGAACGATTATATTTGTGCGCATTTTCCTGCCTGTTTTAAATGTTAATACATCATTAACATTTTAACACACCCAGTGAAAGAAAGCCACAGGATATAGTGATTCCACAAATTTTTAAGGAGGAAGAAAAACCATGAAGAAATTCACAAAGAAACTTGCCGTAATGCTGGTTCTTGCGATGATCGTCGGGATGTTCAGCGGTGTTATGTCTGCATCCGCAGCATCTGCTTGGTCCTTTAAGACCGCTGACGCAGAAATCGCAGTTAACGGAATCATCAATATGGCAAAGAACGAATACGCTAATTTTGATCTTTACAAAAACGGCGTAGAAGTTAACGCTGCTGATTACAGCGTAGTTTGGGCATCCAGCGATTCTGCAGTTGTTTGGGTTAATACAAAGACTGGCCAGGCAAGAGCAGACAAGGGTGCTACCATGGCAACCGAGACAGGTACAGCAGTTGTTTCTGCTACGATTACAAACCTGAAGACCGGTGCAGAAGCAATCAGATCTTTTACCGTTAACGTAGGAAAGGTAAGTGCAGTTCTTTCCGTTGAAGTTGTTGACGTTGAAGCTGATCAGACTCTTGAAATCGGTAAGGAATATGCTCTTAAGAGTATCACCACAGATGCAGAAGGCAACGTACTTAACTTTAAGCAGACTGGTCTGTATCGTACCTATTTCTGCGATGGTCTTACCATCGAAGGTGGAAAGTTCACTGCTGAAAAAGCTGGTGAATATACCATCATCGTAGCAGGTTATGCATCTAAGGCAGCTGCAGCAGCAGCTACTGACGCAACCGACGCTGTTGTTACCGGCGAAATTAAGGTTGTTGTTGCTAACAATGCTCCGGAATTTGTAAGCGTTAAGCTTGCAGCTGTTAATAAGTTAGACGTTACGATGTCTACAGAACTTACCGCTACCGAAGCAAGCGCAATCAAGCTTGCACGTGTAATCAATGGTAAGGATGTTGATGTAACTGCACTTATTAAGAAGGTTTCCCTCAGCTCTGACGGAACCGTGATTACAGTTGAGACTTATTCTGATTTCGTAAACGAGAACGTTTACAAGTTAAGCCTTGCAAATGTTGAAGAACCGATTGAGTATACAATTGCAATCGGAAAAGCAGTTGCAGTTAAATTCAGCAAGCCTACCGATGTTAAAGCAGTTATCAACACTGGTATTGATATTGCTGTAAAATATGTAGATGCAAACGGTATTGAAGTTTCTGCTCCTACAGGTACTCTTGAGATTTCTGCAGCAGCTTCCTCTTATGCATACTATGATTCAGCTAACAAGAAACTTTACATCTATAAAGCTGGTGAGACAGTTGACCTTACTGCAAAGTTCACTCTTACAAGTGAGTACAATGCAGACTGGAGCAACAAGACTCTTACATCTGACACAATTACTGTTGTCGGTGTAGATGCTTCCTCCATCACTTTAGTAGCTGGTTCTGCTCAGTACAATGTTCTTACAGCGAAAGACTTCTCTAAGACAAATACTGAAATCTTCTTAAATGACACCGGTTACTCTCTGTTCTACCAGGTAAAGAAGACAGACGATAGCTATGATTCAACATTTGTATATCAGGTATTGAACAGTGGCATCATCTTCATTAACTCTGCAACAGGAGCAATCACTCCTCTTGCAAGCGGCACTGCAAACGTTATGGTTAGCAAGGCTGACGGAAGCTATGTTGATGTAGTAAGTATTGTTGTTAAGCCTGCAGCTGAAACAAAGGGTATGAACATTGCTCTTTCCGGAAGCAACACAGCAACAAATGCAAAAGGTCTTGGCGGAACAGTTACTTATACTGCTAAGTATGTTGACCAGTATGGAAAAGAGACCGATGTAACAGCTAAAACTCTTATTGTTACCAGTCTTGGAACAACCGCATTCCCTATAAAAAACGTTAGCACAGCTACCGCTGGTAAGGTTATCTTCACAACGGAAGGTGTTACAAAGGGAGCCTATAACCTCAAGATTACAAACGGAACTTATACAAGCTATGTACAGGTTATCGTTAGTGAGCCGGATACAAACGGTATCGTATCTTTCAAGGTTAAAGCAACCAAGACAGCAATTGATACAGCAATCGGTGCTGATTCTGTAATCGGCGACTACGCTGTAACATATACCGTAGTTGGTCTTGATAAGAACAATGCAGAATATGCACTTGTTACTGAAGGAACTACTCTTAAGTATCTTGGAACTGATACTAAAGTAGCTGGTGTAACTATTACTCTTAAGAACTCAAGTGGAAAGGTTGTTGCTACAGGAACTAATACTCTTGAATATTCAGCTGTTGAAGCTGTTACTGGAGCATCATATGCCGTAAGCGGCGCAGCTGTAACAAAGGCTGCAGCAGGAAACTATATTGCATCTGCAAGCGTTACCATGGGTACAAATGCAGCAAGAGATGCAATCGTAGCTGGTCTTACAATTTCTAATTCTTCTGTAGCTCCTGTTGTTACTCTTGCAAAGGGTGCATTTACAATCAGTAAAGCAGTAGTATCTATGGCTGCATTAAAGACATATATTGCTACTGAGTCCAATGGTGTTATCACTCTTCCTGATGATGAGAGCGGATATACATTAGCAATCAGCGGAATTACCTACAAGACAGCAATTAGTAATGATTCCTATATTTCCGGACAGTTATTAATTGAAAAAGTTTATGTAACAAAGACATTTACTGCTAAGTCTAATGTAGAGTACTTTGAGATCAGCTTCAACCGTGTAGTTGATATCACAATCACTGACTAATGATTGAAAAATAAATAGTCAAAAGCCCTCAGGCTTATGCCTGGGGGCTTTTTTTATAAATAATTAACTCGCTATTTTACTTGAAGGAAATGAAAAATAATATTACAATAAAGTAAAACATTTTTTAAAGAAGGCAAATGTAATTAATTATAGAATTATATGGATACTTATGTTAGAATGAAAAATAGGTATTTTATTAGCTAAAGAGCACATGAAATACAAAATAATACATAAGAAATCGAGGATCTAGCATGTCTTCCAAACATTATAAATCACAAGGATATTCACATAAGGAACAGTATCTATCCTTTAATAGATTTATGGTACTGCTTCCGATTTTACTTACGGTGGGTCTTTTACCGCTTATGGTAAGGATGAGCGTCTATGATACAGGACTTCAGCAGTTTGCATGGTATTACGCTCATTCAGAAGATTTTGGGGATACCTTTCTTATATATCGGCAATGGTGGTTCACTTCTATTTTCTTTTATATGTTTTTCATTGTTTTAGGAAAGCTGATAAAAGAAAAAAAATCAATAAAACGGACGATTGTATGTCTTCCTCTTGGAATCTATGCTCTTCTTGCTCTTATTTCATCGATCTTTTCGGACTATCCGCGTTACAGCTTTGGCGGTATTTTCGAGCAGTTTGAAAATGTATTTGTCTTAATGGGCTACGCACTGATTGTGTATTACGTTTTTCTTATGCTGGAAGGAGAAAAGGAAGTTCAGCTGATTCTTTATACACTGACTGCCAGCACCATGATTGTGGCAACAATTGGTGTTTTCCAGACATTTGGTATTGATCTTTATACAACAGAATTTGGGAAAAGTCTGATTGTACCGGCTTCCATCAATGCAGATATATCCGTAACAATGAGCAAGGGTACGGCTTATATGACATTGTATAATCCGAATTATGTCGGTGTATATGTTGCAGTTCTGTTTCCGATGTTTGCTGTATTACTGTTGTTCTCTAAAAACTGGGTACAGAGGATTCTATACGGAACGACGATACTTTTATTAATGGTATGCTTGTACGGTTCAGGTTCTAAAGCGGCATTTCTGGTAATTCTTGGAGAGCTTATTATTTTGCTGCTATTTTTACGCAGACCGATATTAAAATTCTGGTGGATCGTGATACCGGCAGCTACATTTATTGTTCTTTCCTTCCTGACCATTAACAACTATAAAGATAACGTGTATATATCAAGAATCATAAGTGCACTGCAGACTGAGAAAAATGCTGGATATGATTTACAGGAGATGACAACAGAAGCGAACGGAATACGTATAAAATATAAGAATAATGTGATGACGGTAGCAATGAGCAGCTATGGGGAAAGCATTAATATAGGGGTTTATGATGATTCCGGTGAATCAATGGCATCCTTACTTTCCGAAGATGGATTAACGCTTGTTATAGAAGATTCACGTTTTGAAGGAATCACAGTATTTCCATGTTATTATGACGATTATTTAAGTATTGGAATTAATATTGACGGAACCCTTTATTATTTTACCAACCAATATGATAATACAGGTGAATACTATTACTGGACAGATCGCGGGAAAGCTGACAAGATGATTATGGCAGAAACAGCCGTATTTACGGAGTACAGTAGTTTATTCAGTAAACGTGGATATATCTGGTCTGTGACTATTCCACTACTTAAAGATCGTATTATTCTTGGCTCCGGAGCAGACAGCTTTATTATTAATTTCCCACAACAGGATTATCTGAGACTAAAACAGAACGGATTTTCTGCGCAGCTTATGTCAAAGCCTCATTCTCTTTATCTTCAGGTTGGGGTACAGACCGGTGTATTGTCCCTGATAATGATGCTTGCTTTCTTTGTAATTTATTTGGTTTCCTGTGTAAGGTTATATATTAACAACAGATTTGAGAGCTTTTATTCACAGGTTGGGATGGCTGTTATGATAGCGGTGGTTGGGTTTATGGTTATGGGAATCTCCAATGATTCCAGCGTTACTGTAAGTCCTGTCTTCTGGACCATTGCAGGGCTTGGAGTATTCTTAAATTCAAAGTGTCGGGAGATAAAGACAGAAGAAGCTAATATAACCATAGAAGAGACGAAGCCGAAGAAAAAAACAGGAGAAGCAAAGATAGAAGAGATAAAAGATAGAAGAGATAAAAGATAGAAGAGATAAAAGATA
>CAZRRN010000090.1:0-6080 GCA_964602475.1 uncultured Lachnospiraceae bacterium
AATTTAATTTGCGGTAAAGTTACAGTCAGTTGGAATTATAATTTGCTGGCTGACAGGCAGAGGGTTGGGTTATTGTAAACAGATTACTCGAAGATACATATAGATATGATAACAATGTAGCCGGCCGAATGTATTCAAGTACATCAGGGCAACGAGCAACGGTGTATGATATTCTTACATATTCTGATGCTTTTTCAACATTAAATGGTCAAGCAAAAGGAGCCATGTCACAATCTAATACTGCATATCAACAAGCATTCTGGATTGCGTGCTGTATCCATGTATGTAATAATTATGAAAAGTGGAATGCAATAGTTCCAAGACCGGTTGGAGTTACAGCGCAATGTTATAATAAAGGGAATTTAACATCATCTTCTAGCCCGAATAGTCAATGGGAAAATGTTGTTTTTCCTGGTTGGACGGCGACATATGATGGTTTAGGTAGCTATACATCATTTGTGTACTATTCATACATAAATTACTTTAATGTTATATATATGTATAAACCTGCATATGAATATCTTTATATCAGGAATGTGTATTATTAGATAAATTACTAGACGGAATTAATTTTCAGCGTCCGGTATGTTTACATGAATAAATCTAATATTGGATACGGAAATGGAGACGATTATGAGGGATAGATTACTTACATGTCTTACAATACTATTGGTTGTTGTCTGCTCATCATGCGGCGTGAAGCAAACAGGCGAAAGTACTTTGACCGGCGCACCGGAATCGACAAATTCGAATACTGATATAATTCAGCAGGCAGAACAATTAATCGAAGAGCGTTATTATCCACAGGCAATCGGTTTATTATCTTCTGTTAATGAGGATGAGACTGCCACGTCACTGTTAAAAAAGCTTCGCTACATCATAAACGGAAAGAATATGGTACGAGTCGATGGCGGGGTTGCTGCAATTAATTGTGATGGGCAGGTGACTTTTGCATTAGCAAATGGGTCTTTGGAATATTATGGATATGAGGCAGTTCCTGACTGGTGTTTCGTAACATCCCTGTCCTTTGGAAACGGGATACTGTTTGCGTTTAACGAGCATGGGGATTTATTTACAACAACAGGAGTTGACGGAAATGGAAAGACGCATCCGTTATATACTATACTGGAAGCTTACCGGGAGCTGGTATCCTCTTCCTCGCTTCGCATTAACGAGATATCTACTGCAACATATGGTGATATCGCGATACTGACACGAGACGGTCGTGTTATAGCATCTTCTAAAAGCCTTGTCGATGGTGATGAAGAATTAGCAGGGATTTCTGCATTAAGTGAAGTTGTGGATATCTATATGGACAGCACCTCCTTATATGCACTAAAAAATGATGGGACAATATCAGTATTTTTTTGGGGAGCAGCAAGCGGTACCAATATGGCACAGGAGGTAGCTGCATGGACGGATATCGTTGCAATGACTTGTTGCGTGAATGGACCGATTGTCGGCTTAAAAACAGATGGCACGGTTGTAAGAACCTCCTCTTATTATAGGGCGGATGCTTTCTATGATGTATCGGAATGGGAGGACATCATATCAATTTCTCACGGTGGTGAATATATTCTAGGTTTGAAGCGTGACGGAACTGTTGTTTCAACAGGAAATGACAGAACAACGGGAAAGCCATACATTGATACCGGAAGCTGGAAAGATATTGTAGCAATTGCTTCAGCAGGTACTTATTCAGATGCATATGCCTTTGGACTCACGAAAAACGGGACATTGGTAGTAGCGGGACAGGAAGGTAAAATGCCGGATGTTACCGGGATACAGAATCTGTATATTCCGTAATTGAACTTTGTGAATTTGAATAACACATCAGAGCCAAGAAAAGCTGAAATCACGGCATTTCCTGGCTCGACTTATTTATAGAGGGAACTTTTTGGTGTTATAATAAGTTCTTTCGCCATATCTGTCAACTGACAAATAAGTCAGTAAGACATTTTTCGAAATAAAACTGGTTTATGCGAAACCAGTTGCGTTTTGCAAAGCAATGAGTTATAATTATTTTGGATTAGTGTATTAAAATCACAGTACCGAATACTTATAACAAATATCTATAAAATGAGAAGATCTGAACGGCAAGTTATTTTCGGCTTATACCGACGTAAGGAAGTGAACACTATATGGTCTCCCGCAAGAGAGCAGAAGACAGTTCCGAGGTCTCCGCCGCATCGAGATCTCATAAAAAATGGGACAGAATGGTTACGGTTACAGTCTTGTCGCTGTTGTTTGCAGTTATTTCTGTCAGCGCAATGTTTGGCGGTCTGATCGGAAGCTACCGCAGCAATACCGTACAGGAGAGTGTAGCATACCTGAAAGAAATCAATCAGGAGCTGCAGCTTTATATTGAGGCGAGAATCGCCGAATACTGGAACGCTTCCCACAGCGTTGCCAACAGCATCCGTGTGGCTAACATCAAAGATGATGATGCCATGCTTGATTATCTTGTGGGTCAGAGGGATATTTACGGGGTGTCCGAGATTACACTGTACACCAGAAGCGGATATGCGGTGAACACGGAAGGAAAGGTTCTTTCCAACGATGTTGCATCGAAGGCTGTTGCAGAAATTAACAGTGCCGGAGAGTCTCTGTCTGTTATGGAGTCAAGCGTTGTTTACATTGTTGCGGTTGATACCGATACGCTGTATCACGGGTCGGAAATCGTAGCAGTATCCATTGTACAGGATTTAGGCTCCTTTTTGGACAACATGGGCATTTCCTCTTTTGGCGGATCCGATTTTGTATATCTGACGCAGAATAACGGTGCAGTCGTAAGCAGGCTGACCCGTGTCGGTTCCGATCGCGTATATAACCTGCTTGCGTTACTGAAAGAAAGTAAGATTCTGTCGCTGTCGGACAATACTGAAGCGGCGAAAGACCTGCTTACCTCGGGAGAGTGCGCTGTGTTCCGTCGTGAAACAGAATCCGGAGATCAATATGTTGTGTCTTCTTCTGTTCAGACGGGCTATGACGAAATGCGGCTGTTTTATCTTGTTCCGGTAAATGCAGTCAACCAGACAACAAACAGTTTTTCCAAGTACATTGTAATCCTAAGCATTGTAGTAATATTAGTCTTTGTCAGTATTACAATCATTGGATTTTTATATCTGTACAACCTTCGAAAGAAGAGGTTTGATTCGGATCTTGGTATTCGTGAGCATATGCTTGATCTGCTGGTACATAATTCAAAGTCCGCATTGGCACTTTTTGAGATCGGAAAGAAGGAACCGGTCTATTGCTCGGATAACGTAGAGCCAATCATTGGCGAGGCATACTATAATCTTGAAAAAACTGATACCGGATACAAGCTGCGCGGCAGCGCAGGGATAGAGACCGAGGCGCTGATTGAACTGAATGCTCAGATGAAGGACTGGGATGGACTGACCGAATTCCGAAGCACCTTTATCCGTAACATTGCCGCTGAAACACCTTCTTATTTTGAAACCCGAATTTTCCCGATAGAAAAGAACAAGCAAAAAGAAACCTTTGTCGGCTTCGCACAGGATGTTACGCCGCTCTATAAAAGACAAGCCATAGCAGTAGAGGCGCTTGCCATGGCAGAGCAGGCCAATCAGGCAAAAACCCGTTTTCTTTCCAACATGTCCCATGACATTCGAACTCCCATGAATGCAATTGTGAATATGACGAACTTTGCTCTTGAAAGTGTTGGAGAGCCGGAGCTGCAGACGGAGTACCTGAATACGCTTCGTGAATCATCGGTTCATCTGCTGCATCTGATCAACGACGTTTTTGACATGAGCCGTATTGAAAGCGGGCGAATGACGATTTCGGCTGAACCATTTCACTTGCAGGATGAGCTTAACCACATTGCTGACATTGTGCGACCGCTTTGTAAAGACAAGAATCAGATATTTATTGTGGACTTTAGCGGGCTTAACAGTACGGATATTCTGGGAGATCAGGTGAAGCTGTCGCAGATTCTGATGAATCTGCTTTCCAATGCCTGCAAGTTCACAGAAAAAGGCGGTACCGTGCGTTTTACGGCAAATAATCTGCCTTCTCTGCGGGAAAATGTTGCAAACATACGGTTTCAGGTAGAGGATACAGGAATGGGCATTTCCGAAACTGATCTGGAAAAAATATTTGAGCCGTTTGCCCGGGTAGATGATGAACAGGTCAACAGAACGGAAGGAACCGGACTTGGATTGTCTATCTGCCGCAGTTACATAAATGCTATGGGCGGAACCATTGGCTGTGAAAGTGAAAAAGACCGGGGCAGTGTATTTACAGTGGAGCTGTTCTTCCCGATTGTTAAGTCAGAAACCCGGACAGTGCAAGCAGCCGTCGCAGACGTCTCCTTTGCAGGAAGGCGCTGTCTGCTCTGTGAGGATAACCAGATTAACCGGACGATTGCAGCGAAGCTGTTGGAGCGCCTGGGCTTTGTGATAGAAACCGCGGTTAACGGTAAAGAAGGGGCAAGTCTGTTCATATCGTCAGTGCCGGGATATTTTGACATCATTTACATGGATGTACAGATGCCCGTGATGGATGGCTATGAAGCTACCGGAGTAATCCGAAGCAGCGGACATTCGCAAGGGGAAACCATTCCTATCATTGCCATGACTGCCAATGTATTTGCCGAGGATATAGAACGTGCGCGTTCGGCAGGTATGAACGGACATGTCGGAAAGCCACTTCTTGTTAATGAGCTGATAGAAACTACAAATAAAGTATTGAATAACGGAGGAAAATGAGAATGAAAAAAATCTTTGGTATCCTGTTGTTCGTAATGCTTCTTGCAATCCTGCTGCCCGGCTGTGCAAAAAAGACCGCTGCTACAGGCGAGGCGTCCAACGAAATTATGACCTATAAGAAGTTGACCCAGGATAAAACTACACTGGTGGTAAGTTATACCGGGAACATCGATATTGGTGCATTTTCAGAAGAATTTGAACGTTTGAATCCGGATATCCAGGTGGTGTGTCTTGATATAACCGGTGGAAATTTAAAAGTCAACCCGGCGCAGGACTGGATTTTGAACGGGCTGGCACCGGATGTCATGTTCTGGTCCGGCGATCTTGCTTCAGATCAGTTTATAAGCGAGAACTTTGAAAATTTGTCTACCGGCTCCGTAATGGACAGCTACCAGTCTGAAGCGCTGGGCGATATTGCAATCGATGGGAATCTATACTGTCTGCCCTGCCCCTCTGAGGTAGTATGTATGCTTTATAATAAAACTCTTTTTGAACAGTACGGCTGGCAGGTACCTGCGACCTTTGATGAATTCGTTGCTCTGTGTGACCGGATTACGGAGGATACAAACGGTGAAGTGGCGCCGTGGAATCCCAATGCCAAATACTCTAACGAATTCCAGATTGTGATGCAGGGGTTTTTGTATGATGAGCTGTTCAGCGGAGTAGATAATCGGAAATGTATGATGCGGTCATTGACGGAGCAAGCGGCACAGCCGGTCACCTAAAGCCATTATACGACGCATTGCAGACACTGATTGATCATGGAATACTGCGCGAGGAACATTTTACGTATAGTGCAACAACAAGAATGAACGAATTTAAGGCAGGAAAGATTGCCATGATTAATTACAGGGCATCTGATCTTGCTTCCGAAACCTATGAATTCGGGCTTATGCCATTTCCGGGAACTTTAGGAGTTCTCGGTTACGTGTGTAAGTATTACAATGCGGTGGTTGGAGTTCCGAAAGCTGAAAGAACCACTGCTGTGCAGGATGCCATTGACCGTTATCTTGCTTTCTTTAGCACTGAGGAAGGACAACGCATTTTCATCGGGAATACCTTGCAGATTAGTAATGTCATCAACGTGAACCCGCCGGAAAACAGCGCCCTCTCTGCACTGCAGCCAGCGCTTGATGAAGGACATCAATTTCAGCTGCTGAGCTTTTCCGGCGAGAACTGTAACCTGATTTTTCCTCTGTGTGAGGACGCAAAGTGGATGCTTGCTGGGGAAAGGACTGCGGAGGAATGCATTGCCGTCATGAATGCAGAACCATCCGGGACTGAAGAAAGCAAGGAAGCGACTGTACCGGAGAATGTTGCCGATGCCGGAGAGGACTTTACGATTCT
>CAZRRN010000091.1:0-6016 GCA_964602475.1 uncultured Lachnospiraceae bacterium
CTTACGATAATAAAATCAAGTCCTCTGTCTACTATGGATTTTTTGAGTGGTGAGGCACCTGCAAGCTGCGGCCATATTTTTGCAGGACGGTTATTACTGTATACTCCCATCCCCGCGCGAAGACGAAGAAGTCCTTTTTCAGGACGTTTATCTCCCGGAACATTATCCCATTTGTTGCCTCCCACCGCACCGAGCAGAACACTGTCGGATTCTATGCATTTTTTAAGCATATCTTCAGGAAGCGGATCACCGTACTTATCAATGGCACAGCCACCCATATCAACATCTGTATATGAGAAGGTGTGTCCGTAAAGCTTCGCAATTCTGTCAAGCACAAGAATGGCCTGATCTATGATTTCCGGACCTATCCCATCCCCGCGGATAACAGCAATGTTTTTATTCATCTTCAGCCTCCTTTAATGATGCAAGCAGTCCGCCGCACTTTATAATATTCTGAATAAAAGGCGGAAACGGCTGTGCCATATAGTTTTTGCCTGTAGTAATATTTCTGATTTCTCCTGTATCAAAATTGACTGAAACCTCATCGCCTGCGCTGATTTCCTCTGCTGCCTGCTCGCATTCAAGAATAGGAAGTCCGATATTTATAGCATTTCGGTAAAAAATTCTTGCAAAGCTTTTGGCAATTACACAGCCTATACCGCATGTCTTTATAACAAGAGGTGCGTGCTCTCTTGACGAACCACAGCCGAAATTCCAGCCTGCCACAATTATGTCACCTTTTTTTACATTGTTTACGAATTTTCCGTCAATATCCTCCATGCAGTGAAGTGCAAGCTCTGCCGCATCGGAGGTATTCAGATAACGTGCAGGAATTATGACATCTGTATCAACATTATCCATGTATTTAAAAGCTTTTCCCTGTGTATTCATCTTTACTAAGCCTCCCTGTATTCCGTGATATAGCCTGCAATTGCACTGGCTGCCGCTGTAAATGGTGATGCAAGGTAAACCTCACTGTCTACATGACCCATTCTTCCTACAAAATTACGGTTGGTTGTTGCGATACAGCGTTCGCCTGCTGCAAGAATACCCATATATCCTCCAAGACACGGTCCGCATGTCGGTGTGGATACAACCGCACCTGAGTCAATAAATGCTGTCACATATCCTCGTTCTACACATTCACGATAAATCTGCATAGTTGCAGGAATTATAATACAGCGAACATTATCAGCAATTTTTTTGCCTTTAAGGATTTTATAAGTCGCCTCCATATCTTCCATTCGTCCGTTTGTACAGCTGCCGATAACAACCTGATCAATCTTTATGTTGTTAAGTTCATCTGCATTTCTTGTGTTTTCAGGAAGGTGAGGACAGCTTACAGTCGGTCTTATCTTTGAAAGATCTATTTCATATGTCTTTTCATATTCCGCATCCTCATCAGCCTCATAGATGACAGGCTTTCTCTCACAGCGGTTTTTCATATACTCTGTTGTTTTTTCATCAACAGAGAAGATTCCGTTTTTAGCACCTGCTTCAATAGCCATGTTACAGATACAGAGACGGTCGTCAATAGAAAGTCCATGCACACCCTCACCTGTAAATTCCATGCTTTTATATAATGCACCGTCAACGCCTATCATACCGATAATTGAAAGAATTACATCCTTTCCGCTGCAGTTATAAGGAAGCTTTCCTGTCAGTTTGAAGCGAATAGCGGACGGCACTTTAAACCATGCCATACCTGTCGCCATACCAGCAGCCATATCAGTGCTGCCTACTCCTGTTGAAAATGCACCAAGAGCACCATATGTGCAGGTATGACTGTCAGCCCCGATTATACAGTCGCCTGCCGTTACAACACCCTGTTCAGGAAGAAGAGCATGCTCTATTCCCATTTTGCCGACATCATAGAAATGACTTATACAGTGATCGCATGCAAATTCTCTGCATGTTTTTGACTGCTCGGCTGCCTTTATATCCTTGTTAGGAACAAAGTGGTCCAGAACAATTGCAATGCGTTCCTTGTCAAAAACTTTATCAAATCCGGCTTTTCTGAACTCATTTACAGCAACAGGTGTTGTAATATCATTTCCGAGAACAATGTCAAGTCTGGCATTAATAAGCTGTCCTGCACTCACAACATCAAGCCCTGCGTGTGCAGCAAGAATTTTCTGAGACATCGTCATTCCCATTATTAACTTCCTCCTTTAGTCATGTTGTGATATGCGCTGAGAAGTGCGTTTGTACTTGCCTTAATAATATCCGTATCAGTGCTGGCACCCCAGAACATTTCACCGTTTTCATTTTCAAGTCCGATATACGAAGCAGCTACACTCTGAGAACCCTGCCCCTGCAGACTGTGCTGAGAAAATACCTGCAGGTGGTACTGGTTACCTGTATATGCTTTTAATGCATTATTAATAGCATTGAGCGAACCGTTGCCCTCTTCTTCCATTTCGGTTTCAACGCCGTTCTGCATAAATGTGATATTAATTTTTACAGTCTGATTTTCACGCATAAAATCGAAATCAGTTACTGTTATATCACTGTCAATGTTGAGATAATTTTCTGTAAATATTTTGAGAACATCATCAGGCTTGAGTTCCTTATGTTCACGGTCAGATATACTCTTGCACATGTAACTTAAATGCTCACGCATTTTAGCCGGCAGCACATAGCCGTATGTATATTCGAGCAGATATCCGATTCCGCCCTTGCCTGACTGTGAATTAACACGTATTACATCTGCATCATATGTACGTCCTATATCCTGTGGATCAATAGGAATATACGGTACAGACCATTCGCAAAGCTGGTTCTTGCATCTGTATTTCATACCCTTGGCAATAGCATCCTGATGGCTTCCTGAAAAGGCTGCAAACACAAGTGCTCCTGCATATGGGGCACGTGCATATACATTCATGCGTGTGCATTTTTCGTATTTTTCAACCAGATAAGGAATATCGGATAAGTCAAGCCCGGGATCAACACCGTGCGAATACATATTCATAGCAAGCGTGATAATATCAACATTTCCGGTTCTCTCCCCGTTTCCGAACAGGGTTCCCTCTACACGTTCAGCACCTGCTAAAAGTGCAAGCTCTGTATCTGCAACACCGGTGCCTCTGTCATTATGAGGGTGGAGTGAAAGCGTTACAAACTCCCTGTATTTGAGGTTTCGGCTTATATATTCTACCTGACCTGCGTAAATGTGCGGAAGGCTCATTTCAACCGTTGCAGGGAGATTTATGATAACATTATTGCTTTCTGAAGGTTCAAGAACATCAAGAACTGCATTACACACCTCAAGTGCATATTCAGGCTCGGTTCCTGTGAAGCTTTCAGGTGAATATTCAAAACGGAAGTTTCCCTCATATTCAGATGCTAATTTCTTGACCAGCTTTGCTCCGTCAACAGCTATCTGCTTGATTTCATCTCTTGATTTTTTGAAAACCTGTTCACGCTGAGCAACACTTACAGAATTATAGAAGTGGATTATTGCACTCGGAGCGCCCTTGCAGGCTTCAAAGGTTTTACGTATAATGTGTTCACGGCACTGAGTAAGAACCTGAACCGAAACATCCGGAGGAATCATATTGTTATCAATAAGTGTACGGAGAAATTCATATTCAGTATCGCTTGCCGCCGGAAAACCTACTTCTATTTCCTTGAAACCAACATCAAGTAAAACTTTGTAGTACTCCAGCTTTTCCTCGAGGCTCATAGGAATAATAAGACTCTGGTTTCCGTCCCTCATATCCACGCTGCACCACACAGGCGGTTTTTCTATGTGGTCACACCCGACCCATTCATTAAATTCTTTTGGTGCAGGGTAATAACCTATTTTGTATTTCTTTGCATCCATCATTTTAAATACAGCTCCTTTCTGCTATAACATCAATTTCAACTAAAACGTCCTTAGGAAGTCTTGAAACCTCCACACAGGAACGTGCGGGCTTTCCGGTAAAATATTCACCGTATATCTCGTTAAATCTTGCAAAATTATTCATGTCACTTAAAAAACATGAGGTCTTTACCACAGTTTCAAGGCTTCCGCCTGCGGCAGAAAGAACTGCTTTAAGGTTCTCACATACTCTGCGGGTCTGTTCATCAATATTTTCACCTGTAACACTTCCTGTTTCAGGATCAAGTGAAATCTGACCCGATGTAAAAATCAGATTTTCGGAGCAGACAGCCTGTGAATAAGGTCCTATCGCTTTCGGCGCATTTTCTGTGTTAATCAGTTCACTCATATCAGTTTCCTCACTTCATTTATAATATTTTAAAGCCTTCATCACGCAATAACTGCGTGATTGTCTGAATATGCTCGTAATCTCTTGTTTCCATTTCGATTCTAAGGAAGCATCCGTTTACGCTCTCGGTATTACCTTTCTGGTAATGTACACCTGTTACATTTGCACCGTTGTCAGCGATAATTTTTGAAATATCCTTGAGCTGACCAGGTTTATCAATAAGCTCAATCAAAAGGTTTGACGAACGTCCTGATTTAAAGAGTCCTCGTTCGATTACTCTAGAAAGACTTGTTACATCGATATTTCCACCTGAAACGATACTTACAACACGCTTTCCTTTCAATGAAAACTTATCAAACATAACCGCAGCAACAGCTGCTGCACCCGCACCCTCGGCAATCATTTTCTGTTTTTCAATCAGTCCCAGAATTGCTGAGGCAACCTCGTCGTCTGTAACAAGCGCAATATCATCAACATATTCGCTTACATATCTGAATGTATTCTCCCCCGGCTGCTTTACAGCGATACCATCAGCTATGGTCTGGACATTCCTCAGACATTCAATACTGTTGCATTTTACCGAATCATACATACTTGGCGCTCCGACAACCTGAACTCCGTAGATTTTAACAGACGGTTTTATCTGCTTTGCTGTAAATGCGATACCGGAAATAAGTCCGCCTCCACCTATAGGAACCACAATAGCATCGATATTTTCCAATTCATTAAGGACCTCAAGGGCTATTGTCCCCTGCCCTGCAATCACATTTTCATCGTCAAACGGGTGTACAAATGTATAACCTTCGCTGTCCCTTAGTTCTAAAGCCTTTTTGTATGCATCATCATAGCAGCCCTTTACAAGACATACCTCAGCGCCAAAGCTCTTCGTTGCCTCGATTTTTGAAAGCGGTGCGGTATCGGGCAAACAGATAAGTGATTTTATACCGCTTTTTGTAGCTGCAAGAGCAACACCCTGTGCATGATTTCCTGCTGAACAGGCTATAACACCGTTTAATTTTTCTTCGTCTGACAGCATCGCAATTTTGTACGCAGAACCTCTTATTTTAAACGAGCCTGTGATCTGTAGGTTTTCCGGTTTAAGGAACAATTCACATTCAGGTGCAATGCCGTATGCACGGACAAGCTTGGTTTCCCTGATTATATTTTTCAATACTGACTGTGCATTAAAAACCTTGTCAAGAGTTAGCATAAATATTCCGCCTTTCATTTTTGATTCTGCTTTATGAAGGGTTATAAAAAGCAAAACACCCGTCTCAAAGTATTTGTTACTTTGAGACGGGTGTAATAATTTATATACACTCGCGGTACCACTCAAATTGCGAATAAAAATCCGCCACTCTTCGAAGTCTATCAACTTCTATGCACTGACGCTGCATACGCGGGAAACGCCTACTCTGGAAAAACCATTTTGGGCTTCCGGCTCAGAAGGGATAAGTCATTAAGGAAGAATCATACCGATTTGCACCAACCATCGGCTCTCTGAAATGCTTCAGCCTTGACCGTCTTCGTCATAGCCTTTTCTTTTCGAAGTCAATAAACCTCTATGCACTAACGTAGCATACACGGGATTCCTTACTGGGCTGTTAAACGGTTCAGGGCACCAACTCAGAGGTGAGAGATCTTTAAAGTGTTACATACCGATTTACATCAACCATCGGCTTTCTGAAATGTATTTACCTTGATCATTCCTCGTCATAGTTTTTAACAATTTTTTGTTATTTATTTTTTTATATTCTATCATACTAAATTCGAATTGTCAACCCCTTTTTGAAATTTTA
>CAZRRN010000092.1:0-5482 GCA_964602475.1 uncultured Lachnospiraceae bacterium
AGCTTGCAGGTGCTTCACCACTCAAAAAATCCATAGTAGACAGAGGAATTGATTTTATTATCGTAAGAGAGCTTATCGGCGGCGTTTATTTCGGTGAGCATAAGACTGAAAATACAGACGGGGAAAAAACAGCTACTGATATTCTGAAATACAGCGAGTCCGAAATTGAGCGCATCGGCAGAATAGGATTTGAAACGGCAATGAAGCGCAATAAAAAACTGTGCTCGGTGGAAAAAAGTAACGTGCTCGATTCCAGCCGTCTCTGGAAAAGTGTTATGCACAGACTTGCGGATGAATATCCGCAGGTTGAGCTTTCAGATATGCTGGTAGACAACTGCGCTATGCAGATTGTAAAGGACCCTTCACAGTTTGATGTAATTGTTACAGAAAATATGTTCGGAGATATACTTTCTGATGAAGCGTCTATGATTACAGGTTCAATCGGAATGATTCCTTCATCTTCTCTTGGCGCCACATCATGCGGACTGTACGAGCCTATTCATGGTTCAGCTCCTGATATTGCAGGAACAGATACCGCAAATCCAATCGGAACTATACTTTCTGCCGCTATGATGCTCAGATACAGCTTCGAAATGAATGACGAGGCACAGGCAATAGAAAATGCTGTTTTTGAGATACTTGACAAAGGATACCGCACATCGGATATTATGCCTTCTGATAAAAACGAATCAGAAAAGTGTATTAAGGTGGGCTGTAAAGAATGTGGAAGACTTATAACGTCCCACATAAGATAGGAGGAATGGTCACATGATATTATCAGGTGCAGATATTGTTGTACGAACCTTGATTGAACAGGGATGTGATGTCGTTTTCGGCTATCCCGGAGGACAGATTATTAATGTATATGACTCCCTGTATAAATACCGTGATGAGCTTACTCATATTCTGACAGCTCATGAGCAGGGGGCTTCCCATGCTGCTGACGGCTATGCGAGAGCAACAGGAAAGGTCGGAGTTGTTATTGCAACATCAGGCCCGGGAGCAACTAACCTTGTAACAGGAATAGCTACTGCATATCTCGATTCAATCCCGATGGTAGCTATTACGGGAAATGTTTTTTCCTCATATATAGGTTCTGACAGCTTTCAGGAGATTGATATAACAGGAATAACACTTCCTATTACAAAGCACAATTATGTTATCGGCAGTGTCGATGAGCTTGCCGACACAATCCGTGAAGCCTTCAGACTTGCAGTTTCAGGCAGACCGGGACCTGTTCTCATTGATATCCCAAAGGATATACAGATAGCAAAATGTGAACATGAGCCAAAAGCCCCTTGTGTTCCTGATGAACGCATACATGCGGACGATATCAGTATAAAAGAAGCCGCAGAATGTATTTCTGAAGCGGAACGTCCTTTTATATATTTCGGAGGCGGACTTATTTCATCACATGCTGAAGATGAGCTTATGCAGCTTGCGGATTTAATTGATGCCCCGATAGGCTGCTCTCTTATGGGGATTTCAGGGGTTGAAACTGATCACCCAAGATTCCTTGGAATGCAGGGCATGCACGGCCATTATGCCTCATCAGTTGCAATGCATCGTGCAGACTGTATAATCTCTCTTGGTGTACGATTTAATGACAGAGTTACAGGCAACCGAGAAAAGTTTGCAAAGAATGCAAAAATAATTCACATAGATGTTGACAGCTCTGAATTATCAAAAATAATTTCACCTGCATATGCAATCCGCGGCGATGTAAAGTATACGGTAAAAAAACTTATAGAATACCTTGCTCCTGTGAAACATTCGCAGTGGTGGGAAACTATAAAGGGTCTTCGCGCAGAGGAAACAGCTATCATGGATAAGCGTGAAGGTCTTACCCCTTTAAGAGTAATGGAGCAGCTAAACAGGCATCTGCTTCCTGATACTCCGGTAGCTACAGATGTAGGACAGCATCAGATGTGGGCAGCTCAGTATCTTAATTTCAAAAAAAGCAGAAGGTTTATTTCCAGCGGCGGTCTCGGTACTATGGGCTTCGGGATAGGTGCTGCCATAGGTGCACAAATAGGAACAGGTAAACATACAGTACTTGTAACAGGCGACGGAAGCTTTGGAATGTGCCTTCAGGAGCTTGCAACTGCTGTATCATATAAAATTCCTCTTGTTATCCTTATGCTTAATAACGGCGTGCTTGGTATGGTTCGTCAATGGCAGACACTGTTTTTTAACGAGCATTATTCAAACACGGTGCTTGACAGAAAAACTGACTTTGTACAGCTTATAAAGGCATTCGGCTCTGACGGTGTTCGTGTAAACAACATAGATGAACTCAGCCCGGCACTTGAAAAGGCATTTTCTTACGACGGTCCGTATCTTATAGAGTGTATGATAGATAAGGATGAGTTCGTTTTACCGATGCTTCCGCCGGGGGGCTCAATGGATGATATAATCGTAAAGGTGGGTGATTGATTTGCATGAATTTACTTTGGCTGTTCTTGTAAAAAACAAATACGGCGTTCTTAACAGAGTTACAAGTATGTTCAGAAGACGCAGATTCAATATCCGTTCCCTCAGTGTAAGTGAGACGGAAACCGATGAATACTCAAGAATTACAGTAACATCTTATGGATGCGATACAGAAAAATGTCAGCTGATAGATCAGCTTTCAAAGCTGGTGGATGTCTGCTTTGTCAGGGAGCTTGCAGATAAGGATTCAGTAGGCTTTGAGCTTCTGCTTGTCAAAATCAGAAATGACCCTGAAAACCGTGCAGCTGTCCGTGACACAGCAGATTCCTATGGTGCAGAAACTGTAGACTACACAAGAGAATCAGTTATTCTGAAGCTTACGGGAAGTACGCGTAAAATAAATGCTTTTATTGACCTTATGCGTGATTTTTCAATACTTGAAATCTGTCGTACAGGAGTTGCATCTCTTGAACGCGGAAACACAACGATACGTAAAATTAAAATATAAAAACTAAACAGAAAGAGGTAATTATTATGTCAAAAATTTATTATCAGAAAGACTGCAATCTTCAGAAATTGGAGGGTAAGACTGTTGCAGTTATCGGTTATGGTTCTCAGGGACACGCACACGCTCTTAACCTTAAAGATAGCGGTGTAAAAGTTGTTGTAGGTCTTTATGAAGGAAGTAAAAGCTGGAAAAAGGCAGAAACACAGGGATTGACTGTTATGACTGCTGCAGAGGCAACAAAAGCAGCCGATGTAATCATGATTCTTATAAATGATGAAAAGCAGGCAAAGCTTTATAAGGAGAGCATTGAGCCTAACCTCACAGAAGGCAAAACACTTGCATTTGCTCACGGATTTAATATTCATTATGGATGTATACAACCGCCAAAGAACATAAATGTTATCATGGTTGCACCAAAGGGTCCTGGCCATACGGTAAGAAGTGAATATCAGGCAGGAAAAGGAGTACCTTGTCTTATTGCCATAGAACAGGACGCTACAGGTGATGCGCTTGATATCGGTCTTGCATATGCTCTCGGTATCGGTGGTGCAAGAGCGGGAGTTCTCGAAACAACATTCAGAACAGAAACAGAAACTGACCTTTTCGGTGAACAGGCTGTACTCTGCGGCGGTGTTTGCGCACTTATGCAGGCCGGATATGAAACTCTTGTTGAAGCAGGATATGACCCTAGAAATGCTTATTTTGAGTGTATCCATGAAATGAAGCTGATTGTTGACCTTATTTATCAGAGCGGATTTGCAGGTATGAGATATTCTGTTTCAAATACAGCAGAATACGGCGATTATATAACAGGTCCTAAAATCATTACAGATGAAACAAAGAAAGCAATGAAAAAGGTTTTGAAGGATATCCAGGACGGAACATTCGCAAAGGACTTCCTGCTTGACATGTCAGAATCAAGTTCACAGGTGCATTTTAATGCTATGAGAAAGATTGCTGCAGAGCACCCGAGTGAGATTGTCGGCGCAGATATCCGCAAGTTATACAGCTGGAGCGATGAAGATAAATTAATCAATAATTAATTGTGTTAAAACCGTCTTGGTAATCAATTTTAAATTTGAGGAGAGATAAAATGAACAGCGAATTTCTTATTTTAGGAAATCATAATGCACCACATCGTGCGTTATATCACGCTCTTGGATTAACTGAAGAAGAACTTAAACGCCCTATGGTAGGAATTGTAAGCTCATACAATGAAATTGTTCCAGGACATATGAATCTTGATAAAATAGTAGACGCTGTAAAACTTGGCGTTGCTATGGCGGGAGGTACTCCCATTGTATTTCCTGCTATTGCTGTTTGCGACGGAATTGCTATGGGTCACAACGGAATGAAATATTCGCTTGTAACCCGAGATCTGATTGCAGACTCTACTGAAGCGATGGCATTGGCACATGGATTTGACGCTCTTGTAATGGTGCCCAACTGCGATAAAAACGTACCGGGGCTTCTTATGGCAGCAGCAAGGATCAATATTCCCACAGTTTTTGTAAGCGGAGGCCCTATGCTTGCAGGAAGAATTAACGGAGAAAAAACAAGCCTGTCCACAATGTTTGAAGCAGTTGGGAAGTTGAATGCAGGTAAAATCACAGAAGAAGAGCTTTATGAATATGAATGCAAGGCTTGCCCTTCGTGTGGTTCCTGTTCTGGTATGTATACAGCAAATTCTATGAATTGCCTTACAGAAGCTCTTGGTATGGGACTCAGAGGAAATGGAACAATTCCAGCAGTTTATTCTGCACGCATTGAGCTTGCAAAGCACGCAGGTGCAGCAGTAATGGAAATGGTGAAAAAGGATATCCGCCCGCGTGACATTATGACAAAAGAAGCCCTTTTAAACGCTTTAACGGTTGATATGGCGCTGGGATGTTCTACTAACTCTATGCTTCATTTGCCTGCAATAGCACATGAATGTGATGTAGAAATCAACCTCGATATCGCAAATGAAATCAGCGCTAAAACGCCAAATCTATGTCATCTTGCTCCAGCAGGCAGGACTTATATGGAAGATCTGGACGAAGCAGGCGGTGTCTTTGCTGTTATGAATGAGCTGAATAAAAAAGGACTTATTAACACTGAATGTATGACAGTCAGCGGAAAGACAGTTGGAGAAAACATCAAAAATTGCAAAAATCTCAACATAGATGTTATAAGACCGATTGAAAATCCATACAGTGAAACCGGCGGTATTGCAGTTTTAAAAGGGAATCTTGCTCCTGAAGGAAGCGTTGTTAAAAGATCAGCTGTTGTACCCGAAATGCTGGTGCACGAAGGTCCTGCGAGAGTCTTTGATTGTGAGGAAGACGCACAGCTCTTTATTAATTCTGGAAAGGTTACGGCAGGGGATGTTATCGTTATCCGTTATGAAGGTCCTAAAGGTGGTCCCGGTATGAGAGAGATGCTAAATCCTACCTCTGCAATAATGGGCATGGGACTTGGCAGTAGCGTTGTGCTGATCACGGACGGAAGATTCAGCGGAGCAACCCGAGGTGCCTGCATAGGTCACGTTACACCTGAAGC
>CAZRRN010000093.1:0-5106 GCA_964602475.1 uncultured Lachnospiraceae bacterium
GATTTCCCCGAACCAGACGGGCCGGAGAACGAAATCCACTCCCCATGTTTTACAGTAAGGTCTATTTCTCTTAAAGCATGTATTCTCGCATTCTTCTTGGGTAGGAAAGATTTCGAAACTTTCTCCAAGCAAATAACTGACTCCATAGACTATTCCTTTCGCAAATCCGATAAATATGGTCGAGAAGAAGAGATGAGAAAACTCGGTAACATAAAAAGAGTAGTTGTTAGCAATAAAAATACGAGACACAAAACCATGTCTTGTGGGAAGAAAATAAGTTTTTCCAAGCTGTTCGATACAAAGCTTCCAGATTCTATTGAAATAAGAAAAGTGATTAATCCAATCACCCAAGAGATGAGAATAACCGGGATGAATGTAAGATAGAACAATCCAATAATTCGAGTTGGTGATACCCCACAAATAGCAAGTAAACAAATCTCCTGATTTCGTTTGCGGATGGAAAGATTCACCGTTAACAGAGTCCCGCAAACACATAGTGCAAGGACAAGTATAACATTTCGGAGGGAGGTAGATATCTCCACTTGATGTGTAGCGCGATACTCAGACAGAAGTTCTTTACCAATTATCGTCTTCCCGGGAATTTTACCTTCAAGCTGAGCAGCAATCTGTTCCGCCTCAGAGGGGTCCTCGAGCCGAAGGATATATTTCGCACCTTCACCACTACTTGTAATACTCTCACCATCCTTGCTTGTTGGTTGGAAAATAATGCCATCAACACATAATTCATTCTCGTCGGAAAATCCCCCGAACCCAGATTCAAATTGTCCAAGACTTATAAAAAAAGTATCGAGAGTAGGGTTCTCATCTCCGCGACCGTAATATAAGACTTGTGCAGAATCGTCAAGAAATCCCGTAATCTTAAGTTCTACATCCTTCATTACAAATGCGGGTTCTCGATTATCAACCAACGAGGGATATGTCTCCATTTGCATTTGAATAATCTCACCTATTTGATAATGATTTCTTGCCTTAGATGCTAATACCACTTCATTGGGTTCATCCGGCCATGTGCCAGACATTAGTTTATATTTAGCGTTCCCGTGCTTAAGATCCGTCAGAATATCAAGTAAAAGCTGTTTGCTGTAATCACTAGTAAGCGCGGCATTGTCAAAAGTCTGAGCGCAAGTAAATGATTCGACACCATCTATTTCCGAAATCAAGTCAAAAGCCGCCTGATACTCTTTTTCTAGGTTCTCGTTTCTCCCAAATGATCCTAATTTCAACTGTATGAAGATGTCTTGGTCGTACTTCGCTTGCTCAGCGAGCTCGATCTTGTATGTGTAATTTTTATACTGCGTAACAGAATATAATATGGCATACGTTAACACCACATAGATTATTACAGCAAATACATACAAGGCTTTGTTCCCGTAGAAAAATTTTACCAACAAACGGAAGCTCATTAAGATATCCCCAATCTGACTTATTGCTAAAATAGGAGCTTATTAAGCTCCTATTTCAGATTTATATAATATCAAGAACTAATATGCCCAGCCGGAAGCTCCATCGTATGGGTCAGTAACGCTCATTCCTTGAATAATTGGAGAAAAGTGAACTAGCCAAGCTCCATAACCTTTTGTACAGTTAGGTTCGTTTGAACTTACGCTAAATGATCTGCTTTCTGCTACCCTTGTTCGCAATCCAATCCTTGATACATATCCATCATCATTTACATATCGACCTTGGTCATTCCAAATCTCAGAGGCAAGTGTTACATCAAATCCATATGTTTGTGCACATTGTTTTACCGTACATGAAACCACAGTATTGTCATCCAACAGTAGAATGTTGTTATAAAATTTGATAGATCCAGAAGAATCAGGTTGTGGTGTTTCAATGGCAGCTAGACTGGAAGTACATAGAACTAGCACAAGCACAGCAACAATAAACGGCAATATCTTCTTCATAATTAGGGGCTACTGCGTAACAGACGATATAGCAGGCCGAGATCTAAATTGACTGAAAAGCAGAGCCTTGAGCAGTTTGAACAAAAGATCCCTCAGCCTCTTTTTGAGGTTCGTGACCAGGAAAATCAGATGGATTACGGATTCGCTGCTGACGGAAAGACGAGTCATTACCCGGCCTAGCCCATAGCGCTGCTTGGCTTCACCAAATTTGCCTTCCACAGCATTTCGTTCACCGGCTTCTTGTTTTTCCATCCATTTCTGTTCGTTGTAGAGTGCCTTGTCTTTGGGAGGTCTTCCGAGCTTGGGCCCATGCAGTTTGATTCCCCGGAGATCGCAATACTGCAGGTTTTCACGGTTGCGATAGATCTTGTCGGCCAGAATGCGTTCCGGATAGCAGCCATTACGTTCAAAATATCGCTCACAGCTATCAATCAGAGTCTTGGACTCGTTAAACGCCTCCCAGGAAAGGGTCTCTACCCGGGCGTATCCGTTCTCCAGACTCAAGGCCACCTTGGCACCGAACTCGACTTTGGCGGTCAACTTTCCCCGAACAATCGGCCGGATCCACGGTTGGTGAACGCTGACAATTCGGTTTTCGACTTTGTGCCGTCTGCCTTCATACATTTCGTTCTGCTGCCGGCAAATCTGCTCGAGGACATTCAACTTCTCGATCTGTTTCCTGCTCAGAGGTTGTTGCTTGCTCAGGTGACGAATATGTCCGAGGTTTCGTTTCAGATACTGCAATTGCTGGCGGATTGTCTTTCGGATCAACCGGAAGCCCGGTCGCTTGTTGCGGACAAGACGCAGGTAACTTTGACGGGCTTTGCGACGATAGGTGCGGGGTTTCACTTGGCCGGAAACCGGTTGATACAGCTCGTCTATCAGTTGTTCACTGGCTTCCCGGGCATCGTTTAACAGCCCGGCATCCGTTGGAAAACGAACATTGGCCGGCGCACAGGTGGCATCCAGTAACAGCGTGCCTTCGTTGGATTTCTGATCGGGCGAATCCTGTCGATCCGAATCGGTCGGAGCAGACGGAGGAAGGGTTCCTTTCCCAGCCCCGATAATCGCTTCATTGATTTTCGCCATAGCCGCCGGCGGGAACCGCTGACGGAAAAAGACCATCTTGCTCGAATCAAACGGCGGAATCCAGGTGAACTCACTCAAACCCAGAAAATATTGGATGTGGGGGTTCTCGCAGATCATCGCCACAGTCTCATCGTCGGAAAGATTAAGTTCCTCTTTGACGATCAGCGCACCAAACGCAATCCGGCTGTTGACCGAAGGATGCCCCGTGAAGCTGTCGGCAAAGTTCTCTGCATATAGTTCATCCACCATTTCCCAAGGAATGATTTGGGCCATTCTGACCCACCGATTGTCCGGATTGATCCTGGCCCCTGAAAATCCGCTTGGCCAGTCATGAAATGCCAATTGATTGCTGCGTCTGCGATTCATTTTCAACCTCGTCTGCAAGGGTTTTGTGAGATTCTCTGCAGTTCCTACCCACTTATTTTACCATTCTTAGGCTTCAGAATCCCTGTTTTCAATACTTTTCAGATTACGCAGTAGCCCCTAATTATTTCCTTTCTATTTTTTTTACATTATATTGCTCATAATTATTTTTTGTCAATACATATTTACTAGCAGAAATTAATTAGGGTCAGAAGTAAACGTTTACTGGTCTTTTATCTATAGTTTATTGTGCAAGTACATTTTTCTCACATCCGACTGTAGAATTGCCGGGATAAGAATTAGAGTACTCACGGCTGAAGAGATAAAAAAGACAACGATTATACTGATCCATAAATATGGTGAGGACATGTTCGATTGGATCGGAAATATTGTGGTAGATGAGAAGAACATAACAAATATTACTGTCAGTAAAATCGCAAGAGTTGAGAGAATTATATATTCCGAAATGACAGAAACAAGTACATGTCGAAAGTTACCTCCAACAATGCGATATACTGAATATTCAAGCATGCGAGAGGTAAATAAATATCGCATAATATTGTATATATACGTTATGCATATAATAGCAAGTAGACTCAGGAATACTAGACGCTGAATTTCTGCATCGGGAGAAATGGACTCGTCAACTGAAAGCGGCATAATTGATGCTGCAGCAACTTGATAAAGATATTCACTATCTTCCTTATTGAAACCTTCTAATGTATATACTTCGATTTTGTTTATATTATTAGTATAATCAAAGAATCCGTCGTAGGAAGTAATAATTGCTATTTCATCAACGTCTAATGAAAAATGACCGATACTCCCAAACCCACAAATTGTTGCTTGCTTTTTATTGATGGTTATACTACTATATATAGCTGTATGAATTATTATATTATTATTTTCTCTATTTCGATAATTATTTATGATTAATATTTCATTTCTATTTGCATTTTGGGGGACAACACCCTCATAAATCACTACAGGAAATCTCGTGGGCTGGTGAGGGACGTACGTAATTACCTGACATGCTTCTTGAACTGAAACAGTCTCTGAAGAATTTGAATCGACATCCGAGACCCCCAATATTGCTACCGAATCAATTCGATCATGAATTTTTGCAAGCCCTTTTATAAAAGATTCAATATGTTCCTTCTCGACATTTTGAGGAATGAGTGTCACTGTCTGAGAAGCTACAGATCTGCTATTTTGCAGTGAACCAAGAAGATCTGATCCGACATACATCATCGTAAAAAACAAACATGAAAATATAAAAATTAGAATAATCGATATGTTTAATCTTGATATAAGATGTTTAATTGACAATCGAAAAATGCGAAATAACATTACTAATCCTCAATTCTTTTGATGTAAACGGATCCAATTTAAGCGAGAATCTCCAGAATAATTCGGACCAATTAAGAATGAGTTCTCTTTGATACTCTTCTCATATTGTTATATTAATATCGAGATGGTTAAAACCAACGTTCTCCCCCCCACTCACCCTTTCCTCCACACCATCTTATCCACTATCCCCGTGTAGCTCTGGATGATCTTCACAACCTTGTTGCTGACGTTCTCGTCGACATAGTCCGGCACCGGAATCCCGAGGTCCCCGTTCTTGTTCATCGTGACGGCGACGTCGACGGCCTGCAGGATCTGCTCGGTCGTGATGCCCGCGATGACGAAGTTTCCTTTGTCCATCGCCTCAGGCCGCTCGGTC
>CAZRRN010000093.1:5116-5478 GCA_964602475.1 uncultured Lachnospiraceae bacterium
AGACGGCCGGGAACGGCGCGTGGACGGAGAGGAAGAAGCTCGACTCCTCCGGCAGCGTGCCCGAATCGGAGACGACGGCGAAGGCGTGGATCTGTAGGTGATTATAGTCGTGGAAGCCCAGGGGCTTATTCTGCCGCACGCGCGGATCGAAGACGAAGCCTCGCTGCTCGATGAACTTCGCGCTGCGCGGATGACAGGAATAGAGGATCGGCATGTCATAGACGGAAGCCAGGGCGTTTACCGCGTTCATCAGGCTCTCGAAGTTCGCCTCGGTGTCGATGTTCTCTTCGCGATGTGCGGACAGGAGGATGTAGCGGCCGCTCTCGAGGCTGAGGCGCTCGAGGATGGTGGAGCTGCGGATC
>CAZRRN010000094.1:0-4943 GCA_964602475.1 uncultured Lachnospiraceae bacterium
TCAGAACTCTATCTGAAGTCCCGAGAGTGTTTATGATAAAGATCATTACCACTTCCTTAAGCTGCTTGGCAACCTTGAGGTGTGTGTACCTGACGTTCTCAGTCTGCTTCTCAAAAGCTGAATCTGAAGAGTCTCCAGAAGAGAAAGCTCCCCGTTCGGAAGACCAGATAAGCTCTTCAGGATACCTCGCCCGTGCACCGACATCCTGACGGAGAAGACGTACAAGTTCGGGTACACGGGTGAAGTCCCTGCTTATAGCTTTGAGATCACCGATTGTATCTATATTAACAATACTATCAGGCCCGGTTTCCCTGTTTCTGATAGTGTTTGATTCTGCAACTATGTCGAGAAGTGCAGCACCTTCCATCGCACTCATCCCGGATGTATCAAAAGTCCGGGCTAACAATGACATCTGTTTAATCATAAACGGTATCGCCTGCATAACCGCATCATAATTAAGTACAGACTCTATCCATCCCGGTATATCCGATACTCCCCATCCAAGCGTCATCAGAGTTCCCCAGTAACCTGCAGCCGGGGCAGTGATAACCCTTGAACATCTCTGCCCGTTCACTACAGAACCGAGAAAAGGAATGAAGTATGAGGCCGGTTTCTGGAAGGTAGAACTTAAAGGATTCCAGTCAGGAGTGAAAACCACGTTCCACCTGTCCAGAGTCACAAAGCGATCTATTGAATTTTTACCAAGTACACCGTACTTTATAAGCTGTTCGATAGACATAAATGTCGTCTGCGGTGAATCGTTCTTAAACATAGGAAAGAACAGAGATCCCCCGAATACCAGACTGTCCCTGATTGTTTCAGCAATCCTCATATCGAACTGATATTTGATTGCATCGTCAGCAACCTTGTCCAGTTCCTTTGGTTCAAGCTTCGTATTCTTTATCTTAATACCGTTTAAGAGCGGTGAATAGGATTTCTTTTCAATAATAAGCTCCGGAATACCTTTCCCGGAGTAAATGAGTGCTGCATCAGAAGGCCCGATCCATATATTACTGTTTGTCCCGAACTGTGTCCCGGTCATAAAACCGTTTAATGACGGAGCTACATCTCTCTGTATAATACTATCCGCAGTCTGGAGAAGATCTTTTCTTGTTTTATAATTAGTTGTAACCATGTGACCGAATGAATTGGCTTTCTTCCGGAGATCGTCATACGTAACAAGATCTTTCGCCATTTTCCGTGAACCGTTGGCCCACTGTATCTTCATTTCGTTTTCTATCTTTGCATTTATGTGTGCCAGTGTTTGCGCTGACAAGGGCTGGAAGCTTCTGGAGTTTATCTGGATTCGACTGTCTTTCACAACAGAAGAAACATTTTCTGCCAAGATCAGTGACCAGATATCTTTATCAAATTTTAACACTTGTGTTCTCTGCCTCTTGTGTGATATTTTGTTATTGCAATATTATTTTCAGTTTTTTGTCAAGTAAATTATATTAAATCAGGAGCTATTATCGAATAGCCACCAGTCTTGACAATACTTTTCGCCTCGGCAGTATTCCCTGCAAACTCCTCATCGGCCTTCCACTGGTCAAGTCTTCGCCTTACAGTCAGGTCTCTTATATCCCTCATCGAAGGTTTAAAGATCAAAAAGTAACAAAGCATCCGCAGTGAGTCAATATCGTGAATCGGGCTTCTCGGTCCGATACCTTTCGGAACCATCCCGGTCTTAGGATCACGTAAAGCCAAGGCACACGCTTCCGCAGTCTCCTTTGCCATCTCGGTAAACACCAGCCTTCGTGAATAAAGCAGCTTGTTCACCAGAAACACAGTGTCCTCGATGTTAGGATTCTTCGACCGGAAAGCCCAGTAGATATTATGTTTCCGCAGTTCAGAAGTAAAAGTAAGTATTTGTTCCTTGGCAGAAGCGTCAGGAAGCCAGATAATTTTATTGTTAGGAAAATCATGTCGCACGACACGGGGAGCATCCATAATCTGTTCAAATTCATATCTTTTAATAACATAAATGGCGTTACCACGCATTACCGCCACACATCCCCGGAAATACCCTTGGTTAAAATCCTGCGCCCAGTATATCTCCTCATTCGGATGCAGGGTCTTATCCATCGGAATCCGTGCAAAGTTCTGATCCCAGTCAAAGTCCGGGAACATCCTGCCGGAGCCTACAGAAAGAAATTCCCCTTCCAGATAAACCCGTGCTTCGTTTTCTGTATAGAATTTATATAAAGAATCCACATACTCAGGCTTCAAATAAAAATTATCCCGTGTCCGGGCTTTAATCCTGACATATCCGGTCTGTTCCTTATTAAACTGGGTAACCACACGATACAATCCCCTTTGTCCCTGTGAAGTTGAAGCAAACTTTACGAACGGTGACCTGAACCCCGGTATCACCTGCCTTGTCCTTTCATTCACCGCCTTTACCGCTTCAAATGTCATGTCAGAAGCAGAAGACATAGATACAGAACCAAGATCATCCACCTCGTCACCATAAAATCCGCATACGTCATAGCCCACAATATCCGCAGGCCGTGACAGAGAAACAAGGTAAAGATCGACATTACCGACAGAAAGCACAGAGTCTTTTGAATTATATCTATAAGGTGTTTTGGAATTTTCAAGGTCAGAAAGAATATAGCTTAAAGTCGTTTTCACAAGGTGACCGAGTGACTTCCCTCCAAGGCCAAGCCTCGGTCTCCTCCCTTCCCGGTCTCGTTTGTCTTTCAGCATCATCAGATCGTACACAACACTGGTAGCCACAGAAGATGTCTTCCCGGCTCCGTAACCGGCTGTAAAAATATGAAACCTTTTCTCAGGGAAAAGGTAAGGGGAACGCATAAACAATGTCTGATGGGACAGAAGAAATTTCTTTTTCACTCCTGCACCTCTTCAATCACAGTCTCCCCTTCCTCATTCACATACTCTATCACGTTCCGGGACAGCTCAGAAGGAACAGAAGTCCTTGCTTTATCTTCATTCTTTTTCCTGTTCAGGATTTCAGAAGGAGATTCTTTTGCGGAATCACTGACAAGCTTTGTATTCTCATCCCCGTCATGCAGCTCGACATTAAGCATCCTCTCAAACTCTTCACGGGTGACATCAATAAAAAATATATTAAGGCTGTCCGACTCCTCGGTCTCTTTATCATTGGAAGACAGGGAAAGCATTTCCCGGCGCATAGATGTAACTTTCATCTTCAGGTTAAGTTTCTTTGTTATATCTTCATCATCATTCCCGATCCGGGAGTTCTCATCAGTAGCAGTTGTGCCGAGGCTTTTAATAATACCATTGATGTCCTTGATTTCCTCGATATACCTTTCTGCCTTTATCTTCCTTGCTTCCCGTGCGAACACAGGATCGTTAAGTATAAGCTTCCTTTCTTTCCCTGTAATACCGCAGTAGTCCAGAGCCATTGAATCGTTTAACAGTAAGCTGAAAGCTTCCAGTACATCGGGTATCTTCGGATGGCTATAACCTGTTTCAGACATGCTACACTCCTTGTAGTATTTTATCAGCACGGATTACATTGAACCTGACCGACAATTGTTCCTGACCATTTATTGTGATTGTTTCAAAACTGACGTTTACATACTGGCTTTCGGCGGTGGCAGCGTCCATGATCTGCTGCATTAAAAGGGGAACTGGTATCTCGTTTAACATTGACTCGGCCCACTGGACACCTTCAAACGGTGCAATCGGGTCCATGCCTCGCTGTCTGATAACAGCAAAAATCACCCGGTCTTTCTCTTCCTCAAGGAAATCTGTGATCCCTTCGACATCGGTTATCCACTTCTGACCGAGTTCATCGGTCTCCTCGATCAGAAAAAAATCAAATATCCCGGCGACAATAACATCAACAAGACCGCTTGGCTGATACATCTGTTCTTTCTGACTGACCCTGATATCCATTTATCTACCTCTGTTTGATCAAAGTCACAACGATAACCGGAAGTCAAGAAAAAAATTCCCCCTGTGGGCAGGGGGAGAGTTGACTTTATTTCGCTGAGGTGATTCATGCTTTTCAGATCGTAATGAACCTGATGATGACGTTGTAAACCATACCGGAGAATTGTCAAGCTTTTTATTTAAGGTGAACCGAGCCACCCTGTTCCCTCGGTTGCCTTTCCTCAAGAAACCTTGTTCCCTCGGTTGCCTTTTACTAAATAAACCGAGTCACCCGGTTGCCTCCGGGGCGGTCAATTAAATCTTGTTAATATTTAAAAATATTTATAAATATTATTTGACCATTAAAAAACCCGTGTCCCGCCCGTGACCAACGGTTGCACCCGATGACCGGACGACATGGTAACATTGAAAACAGGAAATTTGGTGGACAGTGTACCCGATTAAACTTGTCAATCGGGTACACTGTTAAGCGGGTTATATAGTGGGTTTATAGTGGGCTTTTTAATCGTTTATAATATCTTTATGTTTAGCGTAGAAGTTTTGTAGTAATACTGGGCTTGATATATTATATCTTTCAGTCAATCCGCTTTTTGAAACACCACGCTGTAAAGCACTTAATAATTGTGGTCTTGACTTTATAGCATCAATAATAATATCCGTTGTCGTTTTGTCCGTATGATGAGCAATAACTTTTTCAATGTCTTTTTTAATCTCACCATCTTCACCGTATAAAGAAAGATTATAAAACTTTTTAATCATATCTTTATTAACATAAGAGTGCTGAATTAAATAATCATTGATCTCATCATTAGTGAAAGCCAGCGACCTCAACACTTTTCTAATTGTTCGCGTGGCCTTTAAAGACTCGTCAAGAGTCTTGTATTCAGTGGCAAGATATGCCGTTGCCATATCAGAAAGCTGCTGCTCTTTTCTCTGATTGTAAACTTTCATTTTAGAAAGCTCTTTTAATTTTGTTTCATAATTTATCATAATAGTCACCTTTAAAATTTTTTTGTGTCGGGCCGGTTTAACTTGTAAACCGGCAAAACATAAAACTA
>CAZRRN010000095.1:0-4870 GCA_964602475.1 uncultured Lachnospiraceae bacterium
TGCTCGGAATCATTTGTGATCTTGACAATGAAATGAAAAAGAAGTTTGAAGAAGAATTTCTTCACATTAAGGATCAGTTTGATCAGGTATTTAAGGAATTGTTTGGCGGTGGGAAAGGAACTCTCGAACTCACGGAAGATGAAAATATTCTTGAAGCAGGCATTTGCATTATCGCACAGCCACCGGGAAAAAAGCTTCAGAATATGATGCAGCTGTCAGGAGGAGAAAAAGCGCTGACTGCAATTGCGCTGTTATTTGCAATACAAAATCTGAAACCGTCTCCGTTCTGCCTTGTAGATGAGATAGAAGCGGCACTGGATGATTCTAATGTGAAAAGATTTGCTAAATATCTGAACAAAATGACCAGAGAGACACAGTTCATCGTGATTACTCATCGCCGGGGCACAATGGCAGCTGCGGATCGCCTTTATGGTATTACAATGCAGGAAAAGGGTGTTTCTACGCTGGTATCGGTTAATCTGATAGAAAATGAACTGGACAAATAAGTATAAACGAATAAAGTGCTTTATTAAAGCCTGTTCACCTCTTTACAAAGAAATGCCAAGAAATGGGGACACAATATGGATGAAAAAAAAGGGTTTTTCAAAAGACTTACGGAAGGGCTAACAAAGACACGTAATAATATTAAAAATGGATTGGATCAGATATTCGGAAATTCAGAAATCGATGAGGATTTTTATGAAGAGTTGGAAGAAACACTGATTATGGCCGATATCGGAATGCAGGCGACCGGCGAAATTATCGAATCCCTAAAGGAGAAGGTAAAGGAAAATAGAATAAAAGAAGTCTCTGAATGCAGAAAGCTGTTGATTGACAGTATGAAAGAACAGATGTCATTAGCAGAAGATGCATATGAATTTGAAAAACAGGCATCGGTTGTTCTGGTGGTGGGCGTTAATGGTGTGGGAAAAACCACCTCAGTCGGAAAACTGGCAGGGCAGTTAAAAAGAGAAGGAAAAAAGGTTATGGTAGCAGCTGCAGATACCTTCCGGGCGGCAGCTATTGAACAGCTGACCGAATGGGCAAACAGATCTTCTGTTGATATTATAGCTCAGCAGGAGGGCTCTGATCCGGCAGCAATCGTTTATGACGCTGTAAAAGCAGCAAAGGCGAGAAATGTAGATGTTCTGCTTTGTGATACTGCCGGACGTCTGCATAATAAAAAGAATTTGATGGAAGAACTGCGTAAAATCAATAAAGTAATTGACCGGGAATATCCGGAATGCCGAAAAGAAACACTTGTAGTTTTGGACGGTACAACAGGACAGAACGCTTTGGTTCAAGCTAAACAATTTAGTGAGTTTACTGATATTACCGGAATTATACTGACCAAGCTTGATGGTACAGCAAAGGGCGGAATTGCAATTGCAATTCAAGCAGAACTTGGAATTCCGGTTAAATATATCGGTGTCGGGGAGCAGATGGATGATTTACAGAAATTTAATCCGGAAGCTTTTGTTGAAGCTTTATTTCAATAACACTTGTTCCTGTCATTAAAACGGGGTGCTTTATAGCACCTCGTTTTTTGGATATATGTTAATAATAACCAAATCAATGCTTGCATTTTCTCCATTCGCACCGCTGTTCATTTCCGTTAAGGTGTGATAAAATGAAAACATAAACACAAACCGTTTTCATTAACAAGTTGCAAAGCAACTTTTGATGTGCAGAAACCCGCACAGGACGTGATAAAATGAAAACATAAACACAAACCGTTTTCATTAACAAGTTGCAAAGCAACTTTTGATGTGCAGAAACCCGCACTAAGTGTGATAAAATGAAAACATAGTTGACAAATAAAAATTAATCATGTACTATTATAACAGAAGCGAACATAAGTTCGATTACGGAGGAGAGGTATTATGGCAAAGGAAGAGAAGCTTAAAGCATTGGAATCTGCATTGGCGCAAATCGAAAAGCAGTTTGGCAAGGGAACTGTGATGAAGCTTGGGGATAACAATACACATATGAATATAGAGACGGTTCCGACTGGATCGCTGGCGCTTGATATTGCACTTGGTCTTGGTGGTCTTCCAAAAGGACGTATTATTGAAATATATGGTCCAGAGTCCAGTGGTAAGACAACTGTTGCACTGCATGCTGTTGCAGAAGTGCAGAAAATTGGTGGAATTGCAGGTTTTATTGATGCAGAACATGCGTTGGATCCTGTATATGCCAAGAATATAGGTGTAGATATCGACAACCTTTATATTTCCCAGCCGGACAATGGAGAACAAGCTTTGGAGATTACTGAAACCATGGTGCGTTCCGGTGCTGTTGACATTGTGATTGTTGATTCGGTTGCTGCCCTTGTTCCAAAAGCTGAAATCGACGGAGAGATGGGAGATGCTCATGTAGGTCTTCAGGCACGTCTGATGTCACAGGCACTTCGTAAATTAACGGCAGTAATCAGTAAATCCAACTGTATTGTAATTTTTATTAATCAGTTACGTGAAAAGGTTGGTGTCATGTTCGGTAATCCGGAGACAACAACCGGAGGACGTGCATTAAAGTTCTACTCCTCTGTTCGTCTGGATGTCAGAAGAATTGAATCGCTTAAGATGAACGGCGAAGTAATCGGAAATCATACAAGAATAAAAGTTGTAAAGAATAAAATTGCACCACCATTTAAAGAAGCCGAGTTTGATATCATGTTTGGTAAAGGAATCTCACGAGAAGGTGATGTTCTTGATATTGCCGCCAATGAGAACATCATAATCAAGACTGGTGCATGGTATACATACAACGATGAAAAAATTGGTCAGGGAAGAGAAAATGCAAAAATATACCTGAGTAACAATCCTGCTGTCCTGTTTGAAGTGGAAAATAAAATCCGTGGGAATCACGACATGCAGTTGTTAATTGCACCGGTAAAAGAGAAACCGGAAAAAGAGAAACCGGAAAAAGAAAAACACGAAAAAGTAAAAAGTGAAAAGGATATATAATGTCAGTTAATATTGATCAATCCGATCCTAAGGCAGCATATGAATATTCAATACTTTTACTTAGTATACGAAATTACAGCAAGTATGAATTGTTTCAAAAGCTGTCTAGAAAAGGTTTTGATACGACAACTGTAGAGCAAACATTGAAGCGGTTGACTGAACTTGGCTTATTAGATGACAAAAAATATACCGAGTTTTATATTAGAAGCCATCAAGACAACTACAGCCGTAGAACTATGCAGCAGAAGCTTCTTCAAAGAGGAATCGCGGAGGAATGCTTTCAGGATATTTACGCCCATATGGAAGATGAACTTGGGTTTGATCCTGAATTGGGAGCCATGATAAAAGCGGTTAATTCTGCTATTAAAAAAGAAGCCGGCAGATTGAAAAAGGAAGCTTTGGTTAAGGCATCTAATGAAGAAGATAATTTAGAAGATACCGGACAGATATGTGTTTCGTGGGAAGGAAAAAACAGAATACTTGCTTCTCTTTTTAGAAAAGGGTATTCGATTAGTTCTGTGAAGAGCATTGTTGACCAAAAGATTATTGTTTGCCGAAATGCAGATATTACAGATACAGAGAGCAACGAGTTGTAGAGCTAAGCTTTTGTTAATTATTTGATTACAGCAAAGAAGAGGAACGCTATATGTTGCAATTTGGAATAAGAGGACATGATGTACCATGCACAGAAGGATTTGAACAATGGGTTGGACAGATTTCAGACCTTGGTTTTTGCTGTACACAGCTTGCATTAAAAAAAGCAGTTAAAGAATTTAATGTAGATTGTGCAGCAATGACTCCGGGTATGGCAATGTACATGAAAAAAGTATTTCAGGAAAACGCAGTAGATGTTGCTGTGCTTGGATGCTACCTGAACCTTACCACACCGGATATTGGAGACTGGAAAAGAATTCAAAAGGAATATGAAGCACATATACGGTTTGCTTCCTTGCTTGGCTGCGGAATGGTTGGAACAGAAACCGGTGCAATGAACATTGAATATCGTCCGGATCCTTCCAATAGGACTCCGGAAGCATTGCAAAAGCTGATAGAACGACTGAAGGTACTTACTTCATTTGCCGAATCAATGGGAGTGATTCTTGGTATTGAACCGGTTTGCAGACATATTATGTGGAATATTGAACAAACAAGAAAAGTTCTGGATGCAGTTCATTCTCCAAATTTACGTGTTATTTTTGATCCGGTTAATCTTCTTGATCTTGAGAATTACGAGAAGCAGAATGATGTTATAAATGAAGCCTTTCGCGAATTGAAACAAGAAATTGACGTAGTACATATTAAAGATTTCAGACGAGAGGGAAATCAGCTGATTACAAAACCAATTGCTCTTGGTGAGGGATTGTTGAATCTTCCCCTTATCATTTCACATATTAAATATGAGAAACCTTATATTCATATTCTTCTGGAAGATTCCAATCCGGATAACTGTATTACATCCAAGGAATATATTGAGTCAGTATATCGTCGTGTATAATATTAACTAAGAGGGATCACATTTAACAAGATAGCAGCTTATATCGATATCAACAAGAATAACATCGGTTCCAATCTGCCGAATACAGTTCCATGGAATAATATATTCTTGATCTCTTCCAAGAATTCCCCATAGCTTACAGGGACCAGGTAAAATAATTGTCTGTATACAAGCAGTACAGGAATTAAATTCAATATCACAGATATAACCGAGCCGTTCTCCGTCCCGACAGTTAATTACTTCTTTGTTTATAAGTTCACAAAATCGCATAAAGAACCTGATTACGTTTTATATAATATATGCAATTGTTTGGAATATATTATTCTTAGTAATTTATTATTTACTGAATCATTTTACTTGACGAAAGGTGATAATTTACTATAATTGAATTATGGAAACAAATAACTAA
>CAZRRN010000096.1:0-4582 GCA_964602475.1 uncultured Lachnospiraceae bacterium
AATTCAAATTGCATTTTCAGTAAATACTTATTATAATAATAAAGGAAAGATTTTTGAAATTTTACTCAATAAGCTTGCATGATACCAAACTTACTGCCATAACCAGTTTCTGAAAACAGTCACGCAGGAAACCGGATATGAACCTTTTGGATAACGGGAGGGCACCTTACCATGCTCATGAAAGAGATTTCGATACGTCAGGCTGACGGATATATTACAATATTACGTCCCTATTATACAAACCATACCTGTTCTAAGGGAAGTATTCTGGTTCTGCACGGTATGGCAGAGCATTATTCACGTTATATTGAATTTGCAGAATTTCTAAACCACTGCGGATTTGATGTCTTTTTGTATGACCATCGCGGGCACGGGACGGATAAAAAGCTCGAAGAGCTTGGATTCTTTGATGAAAAGGATGGTAATCTGAAAGTAATCGGCGATGCTTTGAATATTCTTCGGTTTATTAAAAAGAACGGTCGCTCGGAGCATGTGATTTTATTCGGACACAGTATGGGCTCTCTGATTGCGCGGAATGTTATCCAATACGATGATCAGCTTGACTGTGTCATTCTATGCGGAACCAACCATGCATCCAGAGTACAGACGGAAGCCGGTCTTCTCCTTTCATCCGTTATCCAAAAATTCAAGGGTCCACGCTATTTATCGACTTTTATGAATAACCTGATGTTCGGATCCAAATACTACAAACGAATCAACGAGCGGACGGCTTATGACTGGCTTTCACGCAATCATAATATTGTAGGACAATATATCCATGATCCGTATTGCGGTTTCTTATGTACCATTAGTATGTACAGAGATATACTGAAATTTGTCGATTACGCAACTTCACCATCTGCAATCCGAAGAACACGCAGAAATCTTCCGATTTATATTATAAGTGGGGAAAATGATCCTGTCGGCAGCTGTGGTGCTGATATATTCCGTTTTGTTGCTCTTCTTCAGCAGCTCGGTTTTACCGCAGTGGATTGTACAATTTACAAAGAATGCCGGCATGAACTCCTAAATGAACTGAATAATAAAGAAGTTATGAAAAATATTGTCCAGTGGATTAACAAGATTCACGAAAAACCGATGTCAGGAAATACAAATTTTCCGGATTCATCAGACATTTCCAATATTTCAGACCGATTGCATGACACTCCCGGCGATGTCTCCACTGCAGCAGAAGCATCAAATAATGAGCATGAATAATTTTTAATTCTTTTGTTCATAATAGTCCTGTAACAAACCGTCTCATAGCGGCACGGAATTCTTTTTTTACATTAAAGGAGGCTATTATGGCTGGAAATTACAGTGACACTACTTCGAAAAATACGAAGAACTCCTCACAGGAAAATAAGCAGGAGAACAAACAACAGAACAAGAACAAAGCACAGAATAGTACCCGTCAGTCCAGTAATGCCAAGGAATCGAATACCAGTGATTGTAAGTAAATGTACTGAAAAAATAAACGATACCGCAATCTGCGATATCGTTTATTTTTTTGTCAATATCACCCGAATTCTGCGGGCATTCCGTCCGGTACTGAATAAAATAATAGAAAGAGTTGCCGAGGAGAATCCCGATGTTTCAGACAATTCATATCAATGATCTGCGTAAACTTTCCTTTGATTCCAAACAGCTTCTTATCGACCTTAGATCTCCCCGTGCATATACTGCGGGACATATTCCGTATGCAGTTAATCTTCCGTTTGAAAACTGGCAGGATCACCCGGCATCGCTTAACGAGTATCATCTGTACACGCTGTATCTTTACTGTGAATACGGAAATATCAGTCTTCTTGCTTCCAGAATTCTGACAGAAGCAGGTTATACAGTTATCAATCTATATGGCGGAGTTCACTCCTACCGTGGTCCTCTAATCCGTGCACAGCGATAAGTAAGACTTGACGCGGAATCCGTTTCGGTCTACAATAAAACGGATTGATAAGATTTTTACTTCACATGGTTGCTTTGTGCCGGAGCGTCACAAATCAGCCCTGATACAACAGTCAAATCGTATACACGATTTTCTGTTAATAATTTTCAGCAAAGAACGCTTCGGAATGGGGAATTAAAATGCCGGAATTTGAATTTATCGCCCCCTGCCATTTTGGTCTGGAAAGTGTACTGAAGCAGGAGATTACCGCACTTGGGTACCGGATTGTATCCGTAGAAGACGGTAAGGTTACTTTCGCAGGAGACGCATCTGCGTTCAGCCGCGCCAATATTTTTCTGCGTACCACCGAACGTGTTCTTTTAAAATGTGCCTGTTTCCGTGCCGAGACCTTTGATGAACTTTTCGAAGGCACAAAAGCCATTCCCTGGGAGAATTACATTCCGGTAGATGGTCATTTCTGGGTAGCCAAAGCAAATTCGATTAAAAGTAAGCTGTTCAGTCCTTCGGATATTCAGTCAATCATTAAAAAAGCAATGGTAGAACGTCTGAAAGAGCAATATAAAGTTACCTGGTTTCAGGAGAACGGTGCTGCCTATCCGCTTCGTGTCAGTCTTATGAAAGATATTGTAACAATTGGAATTGACACCTCCGGCGAATCACTTCACAAGCGAGGATACCGAAAGCTTACCAGCAAGGCTCCAATTTCCGAGACACTTGCCGCTGCGCTTATTATGCTTACTCCATGGAAGGCCGACCGTCATCTTGTTGACCCCTTTTGCGGAAGCGGAACAATACCAATTGAAGCTGCGCTGATCGGTGCTGATATTGCGCCCGGAATGAACCGAGAATTCGCCGCAGAAAACTGGACCGGACTGGTTCCAAAAAAGCTCTGGTATTCTGCTGTTGAAGAAGCAAATGACCGAATTAAGCGTGATATCAAGATGAGTATTCAGGGCTATGATATTGACTCTGAAATTGTTTCCTGTGCGCGGCAAAATGCACAGCTTGCAGGAGTAGACTCACAGATTCATTTTCAGCAACGTCCTGTTTCTGCTCTCTCTCATCCTAACAAATACGGCTTCGTCATCACAAACCCGCCTTATGGCGAACGTCTGGAGGAAAAAGCCGCATTACCGTCTCTGTATGGAGATTTCGGAAAAGCCTTCAAGACACTTGATACCTGGTCATTTTATATTATTACATCCTATGAAGATGCAGAAAAATATCTTGGAAAAACTGCTGACAGGAACCGTAAAATATATAACGGCATGCTTAAGACTTACTTTTATCAATTTTTAGGACCGAAACCGCCGAAAGCACCTCGTCCTGATAGTATACTCTTACAGGATAATAAATAGAACCGCCGTAACAGCCGCCAGTACACCAAGACAGACAGAACCTATGATGTCTGTCTTTTTTTGTACTGTTCCGGTTCTTGTGTTAAAATAAAGAATAATATTTTTTTCAATCCTTTGATTCGGAAAAATACTTTCTATACGTCTTCCGTATTGTTGATAGTCGTTGTAATTCAAACTGTATATTTCGTAGTATTTTCTCATTTTTGAAACATATAATATTCCTTCAAAATGTCCGTTCATCTTTACAATGACATGTCTGCCGATAAATCCTATTCCGGTAAAGAAATAGACAGACATCACAGCAAACAGCAGACAAAGAAGCAGACGTTCATTCGACACTTCTATATTCAGTCCAAAACGGATACAAAAATATGCCACTATACACATTACTCCTGCAACAAACATACTGCAAACCACAGGGAGCAGGTCATTTCTTGGATTGTAATATAATTTTTCTTCTTTTTGATCAAAATACAGTTTTTCAACTGTTCCGTTCTTTTTTCTTATAAAAATCTGATCCGTAATAAAATCCTTCTTCTCATCTGACAGATTGATTTCTACTCTATGCTTAACTTCAATTCGCAGAATCTTTTTGTCACTCTTTTCGATGATGCTGCTGCTTTCTAAAACCACAGCATCAACCATATTTCTTTTTTGCAGCAGTATGCTGATGATGACTGCAATGATTGCACCTGATATTAACAAACAACCGAATAATAAATACAGCATCTTCTCCTCCTGCAATTTTATTAGTACCTACATAACAAAAAAAGCTTCAAGCATTGAATTACCAATGTCTGAAGCATTTCATTCATTGCTGGCGACCGGAATCGAACCGGTACGAGGGATTAGCTCGCGGGATTTTAAGTCCCGTGCGTCTGCCAGTTCCGCCACGCCAGCTAAGTGGGAGTTATAGGGCTCGAACCTATGACCCTCTGCTTGTAAGGCAGATGCTCTCCCAGCTGAGCTAAACTCCCATTTCGGGATAATCCCAAACGTGCGTTAGAGGACTTGAACCCCCAGCCTTTTGGTCCGTAGCCAAACGCTCTATCCAATTGAGCTAAACGCACATATTAAATTCATCTGATTAACAGACGAACGACCCAAATCGGGCTCGAACCGATGACCTCCGCCGTGACAGGGCGGCGCTCTAACCAACTGAGCTATTGGGCCAATATAAATCTAATGGACCTTCGGGGACTCGAACCCAGGACCGACCGGTTATGAGCCGGTTGCTCTAACCAACTGAGCTAAAGGTCCATAAAAGCCGATGATCGGATTCGAACCGATAACCTGCTGATTACAAATCAGCTGCTCT
>CAZRRN010000097.1:0-4273 GCA_964602475.1 uncultured Lachnospiraceae bacterium
TAGAAGAGATAAAAGATAGAAGAGATAAAAGATAGAAGAGATAAAAGATAGAAGAAAAGAAGTCTTAGTAGATTACTCAACTAAGACTTCTTTTTTTTCTTTTGTGTTTTTCGTTCTTTCTGAACGCTTAAGGTAAAGTACCTCCCGTTCTTAGCGAACGCTTAATGTGAAGTTCTTTACAATCTTATGCAGAATAAAGTTGCCGTCTGCAAAGGTTTCTCTGATGGTAATAGATTCAACAAGCAGTGTAGTTCCGATCTGTCTTGCGGTAGCTTCTTCAACGGTCAGTGTTCCGGAAGTTCCGTTTGCACCGATGGTGAAATAGCTTGTGAGAGATTCCGGTGAGCCTGCAGCAATTGCAGAAGCATCGCCTGCGGAGATCGTCTTCTTATCCTGAGTAATGGTCGGAGCTGACTGCGAGTTGTTAATTGTAAACTGAGTTGTTGTTACAAGTCCTTCCTTGGAAGAGCCGTCAGAACTCAGGTAAACCTTAACGGTGTAAGTTCCATCAAAGAACTTGATTTCACCGTTGTCTTCGTCGCGGATGGTGAAGCTGTCATCTCCTGAGAAAGCTGTTACTGTAGAAGCCTCGCTTGAACCAACCTTGGTAATGGTATATCCATAGCCTTCGGTTACGACTGCAACTTTATTGCCGCTTGCATCATAAGAGAAGAGTTTAATGCTGATTTCCTGCAGAGCTGTGGAGCCGCTGCTGTATTTATTGTCGCTCGGAACATTGTCAATTACGACACGATAACTCTTGGTAGTTCCGGGTGATACAAACAGCGCAGGAGGAAGCACTGCAGGAGAAAACAGCGCATGCGAGAGCACTGCAGGAGGAAGCAGAGCGAGAGGAAGCATTGCAGGAGAAAACAGCGCAGGAGGAAGCACTGCAGGAGAAAACAGCGCATGCGAGAGCACTGCAGGAGAGAGTGGTGCGTGATGAAGCATTGCAGGAGAAAACAAACGGAGTGCGGTTACCGGAAAAGCTGCCGAAGGGGATAACGCGCTGTTCAGATGGCAGATATCAGGCAAGGTATACTTATGAGGGGCACCGGTATTCGCTGTACGGGCACGATCCAAAGGCATTGAAGCAACGACTCGAGGAGGCTAAGAAAAACCCCGAAATAAGGCGCTCAGAGCCTTACAGGGATAAGCTTACTTTGGATGAGTGGTATGATGAATGGATCGCGGAGTATAAAGTAACCACCGTGAAACAGGGAACAGTGGACAGCTACACCTGTATGTACCGGTATTATATCAGCGGGAGTCTGGGCGGTTTATTGCTTGCAAAAATCCGCGGAGAGGACATTCAGCGGTTTTATAACGATATGGGACGCAAAGGGTACTCAAAAGCAACCATAACACTTGCTTCTGTGGTCTTGACTGCAATGTTTCGACAGGCGGTAAAAAATGATCTGATTGGGAAGAATCCGGTGGAATCTGCGAATCTTCCGCGCGGAAAAAACAGACAGGAACGTACTGTTCTGACAGAAATACAACAGGAATTACTGAGCGAACAAATCAAAGGAAGTCCGATTGAAGGAATTGTTCTTCTTGCACTTGGAACAGGGATGCGAATCGGTGAGATTACCGGACTTGAATGGAACGATGTGGATTTTACACATGAGCTTCTACATGTCCGGGGAACATTGAAGCAGAACCGATCCGACAGCAGCTTCTACCGGGATCTTCCAAAGACGGGAAGCAGTGTAAGGACGATTCCACTGCTTCCTGCAACAAGTTCGGTTCTGAAGAGAGAACGTAAGCGGCAGAAAGAAATGATACGTCAGGCAGGGAGCCGTTGGAATCCGGCTTCAGGGCTTTCAAAGCTTGTGTTCTTAAGAGAGAACGGAGAACCGGTTTCAGGACAGTATGTTCGCCAGCAGTTGAATAAGGTTGTGAATGAGATTAACGGAAAACAGACTTCTTCTGCAATACGGAAATCCAGCAGAAAAGAAGCCCGGCAGCTTTTACCGCATTTTACTCCGCATACGCTTCGCCATACATTTGCAACACGTGCTATTGAAAACGGAATTCCACCAAAGGTTGTACAGGAGCTGCTCGGGCACAGCAGTATCACGATGACACTGGATTTGTATACCCATGTCCTTCCGGAGCGAAAAGCAGAAGAAATGAAAAAACTGGAAAATTTATTTTTAATGTTCACAAACTGATTAATTTTAGGAATGTATCATATGTGCGGCATTATTTGAAGGATTACGAAGGGGGATGTATATGGACACAGAATTGGTATTGCGGGGTAAAGCTATGGAACAAAGTATATGCTTTGTTATTGACAATCGTATGCAGAGTCATGTTATTTGGGGATGTTACAAGGATGAGGACGGAAATGAGCATGAAGGATACGGAATTCAGGTAGAGAATCGATTTGGGGTGATTCGTAAGATTCCGGATATTTCAACGGATGCTGTAGCCGTCGGAGCGCTTGTTGAGAAGATGAACCGCCTGAGAGTGAGCAGATATCACATTGATGATGTGATTCAGGATTTTCTCGAGAGCTGAAGCCTTTGATCATAACAGCCGCGCGATGATCAGGAGGTTTCTCGAATACCTTGCACAAAACACCGGGTTGATGTAGAATGAATCTGCATGAATTCGGTGTTTTAAATTTGTCAGGCAGAGCAATATGGTAAATGCTGGAAGTTATCCAAAAGAGGTGGATAAAGCTGTGGATAATTGGCAATTAATGGTTGATGAAGGGAGAACAAGTATGGAAAACAGACCATATGTCAGCTGGGCGCTGATTGGGGATTTTATGAAGACGGTATTTATAAAGCTCGGGGTTCCGCAGAAGGATGCAGAAATCTGTGCTGATGTTCTTATGGAAAGCGATCGCAGAGGAATCGAGAGTCACGGCTGTAACCGGTTTAAGCCGATATATGTTGACCGGATTAATACAGGAATCCAGAAACCGGTAACAGAATTTGAGATAGTTCGTGAGACTCCGACAACTGCAGTGGTTGACGGACATGACGGTATGGGGATGGTAATAGGACACCGATCCATGCAGATGGCAATCGATAAGGCAAAGAAGTACGGTATGGGAATGGTAGCAGTCCGAAATTCAACCCATTACGGAATAGCAGGATATTATGCTACGATGGCTACAAAAGAAGGAATGATCGGTATGACCGGAACAAATGCAAGACCTTCCATTGCACCGACCTTTGGAGTAGAAAACATGCTAGGAACAAACCCTTTGACCATCGGTCTTCCGACGGATGAGGAGTTTCCTTTTGTGATTGATTGTGCGACCAGTATTACACAGCGTGGGAAAATCGAATTTTATGCAAGATCAGGGAAGGCTACCCCGGCAGGTATGGTAATCGGACGTGACGGAGAGCCGATGACGGATTCAGAACAGATTCTTGTTGATCTTACAAACGGAAATGCTGCGCTTGCTCCGCTTGGCGGAATCGGTGAAGAGCTTGCAGGATACAAAGGCTATGGCTATGCTACAGTAGTCGAGATTCTTTCTGCAGCGCTGCAGGCAGGAAATTTTCTGAAAATGCTGACCGGAGTAGATACGAATGGAAAAAAAGTACCGTATCATCTCGGACATTTCTTTTTAGCAATTGACACAGAAGCATTTATGGGTGTAGAATCCTTCAAGAAGACTGCAGGAGAAATTCTGCGGGAATTACGAGCATCCGAAAAAGCACCGGGTCAGGAGCGGATCTATACTGCAGGCGAGAAGGAGTATCTTGTCTGGCAGGAGCGAAAGGATAAGGGCGTACCGGTAGGAGAAGCGGTTCAGAAGGAATTTATAAAGATCAGAAATGATATGAATCTGCCGTTTCATTTTGATTTTGAGTAAAGGATGAAATAGAGAGAAAGGTAATACACGAACCTAAGCCCAATGGTTTGCAATGAGAAAATGATTATAGATACACATGCACATATTTTTCCGGATAAGATCGCAGAAAAAGCAACCGCCGGAATTGAGAACTTTTATGATATTAAGATGGCTGAGGTAGGAAGCGTTAAGAACCTCTTAAAAGAAGGAGAAAAAGCCGGAATCGATCGGTTTGTTGTTCATTCTGTAGCGACTACACCGGCACAGGTTGAGCATATTAACTCGTTTATTATCGATACAGCAATGACTTATCCGGATAAATTCATTGGATTTGCTACAATGCATCCGGATTATGAGAATATTCAGAAAGAACTTGAACGGGCACTTGGTCAGGGTCTGAAGGGCGTAAAAATTCATCCGGATTTTCAGAAGTTCTTAATTGATGATGAACAT
>CAZRRN010000098.1:0-4201 GCA_964602475.1 uncultured Lachnospiraceae bacterium
AGAATATCTTACAGGAAATAAACACCACAAAGGAAATGACGGTGTATATAAAAGGGTAAACAAATTTTTCTTTGAAGCTTTTCAAGGAATTGGATATATAAAATGAAACGGGAATCAAGGCAAGAACATAAAGCGAAAAACCAAATTCCTGTTTTTTGCAACCCCTAATTACCAAAAAATGCAGAATGCCTTCCCAAAAGTTGCAGCGGGAAATTCCTCATTTTTGCATGTGCCTCCAGCATAGTTTCTGTGCCAGAGAAATGTCGTTGCAGACATACTTTTGTTTTTAGTTACAGATATGTAATGCTGGTTTCATCGGTTCCATTCGCTAACCGATGCATGCGGTCAGTTTGGGAATCCTCCTGCTGGGGATCTACACCTCCGCACATCCAGTTCACATATAAATCGTATGCAGGCTCACCTTCGAAACAACGTGATGTGTTATTGAAGATATCCTGCCGAAGACCTTCAGCCCATTCAGGTGGCAGATATTTAATGAGTGCCTGCCGCCAACGGACAAGCTCCTCATCCAGTTCGATGATGGTTTTGATCATCTCATCGGTAAGCTTAAGGAAATCATACACCGTAGGACAGTCATGGAGGCAGTCGGTCTGATCCTGAACATTGAAAACTTTATCTTCAGCCATCCTATGCACCTCCCTTCTGGGAAGTGAAAAGCTCGTTGATGCTTGATTCACGAAGGCGGTTGTTTTCACCAGGGAACAGAATCAAATGGCAGTGATGCATCAAACGTCCCACAAGTGCTGCCGTCATCTGCTCGTCATACAGGACATTTACCCATCTGGAGAATTCCAGATTTGTGTTCAGTATAATGACCTTCTTTTCATGAATCTCGGAAAGATAATCAAAGAGCAGTTGTGAACCGGTTCTGTTATAAGGAACATAGCCGAATTCATCCAGTATGATGATTTCCGCTTTATCCATCCTTTTGTGAAGCTGGGACAGTGTTCCATGTTCCTGTGCCTCGGAAAGCTGGTTGATTAGCGCCGCTGTACGGAAGAACTTTACCGGAATTCCTTTTTGGCAGGCTTCCATGCCAATGCAGATGGACAGCATCGTTTTCCCGGTTCCAGTGCTGCCATACATCACAAGGTTATTGCCTGAATGGTAGAAATCCAGTGCTTTGAGACTTTCGACAGTGACACCGGCAGGAAACTGTACCTCGCCCGGATCAAAGGATGTAAAGCTATGCTGTAAGGGAAAACCTGCGGTATTGATCAGCTTGGCAACCCTGGTCTCCCTGCGGTACCGTATTTCCTCTTTCAGGAGATGATACAGGTATTCCTGATGGCTTTCACCTGTCTGGATCATCGCATTCTCCACAAGATTGACTGACAGCCTCAACTGTTTACAGCAGGCTGCAATGGAGTCTTTGTAATCATCCATTTGCGGCACCTCCTTTCTCAAGGAGCCGGTCATAAGATGACAGATCCACAGGCATCTGCACAATCTTTGGAACACCGCCCTGCTGCGGAAGCGGCGGCAGCTCTGGGACATCCGCATAAAGCCGTCGGTACAGATTTTTCAGACTGTCAGGATCTTTCACCTGATACAGCAGTGCCTGATTGACTGTCTGCAGGGCACTGTCAAAACCGGTACGGTTTGTCAGCTCTGCCAGTACTTTCAGGATGGTTCCGCGATCGGAGCTGCTGCAAAGCTTCATGTACCGCTGCATACTGTCCGGCATCATGTCAAACAGCCCGCTGTTGAACAGTGACCGTGGTTTTCTGGAGATAGCCGTAAGATATGGAATCCATTCCATGCTGGACTGCTTCTGGTCACCGTAGAGACGTCTGTGAGTAACGATCAGATGCTGCTGCATATCCATTACCTTTATCCAGGTCGCTGTGATTTTCAGCATCACGGTGGTTCCCGAGTGTTCCGGAGAAACAGAGTATTCGTGCTTTCCTGATTCCAGGGTGAAGCGTCCCCATTTATCGGTGACAACGGTCTCGTACCTTGCCGTATCAAAGGCAGTATCCGGTAGCGGAAGCAGTGCTTTATGGTCAGTGTCATAACGTTCCAGAATCGTCTGGTCATAGTGATAGTGTTCTCGATCCATATCCGCATCAGCCTCGGCAAGCAGGCTTTGATTGAAATCATACAGACTGGTGAAATGCGGGACAGGAACCAGGAAGTTCCTTCTTGAATAACCAACCTTGTTTTCAACATTTCCCTTTTCCCAGCCGGATTCGGGATTCATAAACCGGTAGCTGAATCCATAGTGTTCACTGAACCGCAGGAACTTGTCAGTCAGCTCCCGGCCACCGTTTTTCAGGATTCTGGTGACAATGGTTGAAGTGTTGTCAAACCAGATCTCGGTAGGAACACCGCCGACATGCTTAAAGATGGCAATCATGCTTTCCATGAAACACTCTGCATTTTCTCCATACATCAGCTGCGGATATCCGCCGTTACTGTATGGAAAAGAAAGTACAAGATATTTGCCATCATGGCATCTGCTGTTTTCATAGAACTGTGCAGCACCAAAGTCCGCCTGACCTTCTCCGGGATGATGGACAAGCGGTAAATAACCTTTTTTGTTATCAAGGTGCAGCTGTGACTTTCTGTAAGCCACATACTGTGCCACAAGCCTGTAAGAGCAGTCAAAGCCTTCGGCTTCCCTGCGTAGCCTGTGGAAGACTCTTTTGGCTGTATGACGCTGCTTGCGTGGAGCTTTTTTGTCTCCGGCGAGCCATTCGTCAATCAGCGGTTTATAATTGTCCAGTTTAGGACAGATATTTTCCGGATCCTTTACTTTGGGTTCCGGGGTATTAAAATCGGTCATGTCGATGTATTTACAGATGGTTTTTCGGTCATAACCGGTTTCAGCAATAATGGTAGGTATGTTTTTCCCTTGCTCGTAATAGAGCCTCCTGATAAAATGTACCTTGTCCATTGTAAGCATACTCCTTTCCTCCTTAAAATGTTGTCCGCAACGACATTTCAAGGATATACAAGATTTTGTATGCCTGCAATGGATGTTTTGATATTTCTCTAAACCTACAGTATCTGCTGGGGCCTTAGAGAAATACCAAACGCATCTGCAATAATAGGGAAATTCCTCATGCAACTTTCAGGATTGCCCTCTGCAATAGTTGGTATTTTAAGTATACAATAAACAGTTAAGAACATAGTGAAGGTGTTTTTTGAGGCATATCGTACTATGCCAAGAGACAAAGCGGTAGTGAACTTGACACTACCTTAAACTTATTGAGAGGTAAATTATGAAAACAGTCAAAAGAAAATCCATAGGAACTCATTTTTCAATGTGCGTTCAACCAGCGTTTATAATAGGCACAAATAACGAAGATGGGTCACACAATTTTGCTCCGATTACTTGGGTTAGCATTACGAATGAGAAAGACAATGACTATTTGCTGGTTATTAGTATGTTTGGCACAAAAACAACTAAGCAAAATGTAATCAGAACGGGTAAACTAAGTATTAATCTTGTTAGTACAGATATGCTTGAACTCATGGACTATTTTGGTACTCATCATGCAAAAGATGGAAAGAAAGATGGAATCCCATACAACGTTTGTAGAGGTGAGGTGGTAGATGTTCCTATTCTTGATGTAAGCCGATGGGTATATGAATGCGAAGTTGATAAATCTATTGAAACAGGAGGTTCTACTACTTTTTTCTGTAAAATAAAGAATATTCAAATAGATGAAAAGCTAACGTTTAGTGATAGTTTCGATATAAATCTTACAAAACTTGAACCAGTAATTTATTCGGGAATGTATCATAGTATAGGTGAGTTACTTGGGAAAATAGGTGAAGTTTATAAATCTATGCCGGATGGTAAATGAGGGGGACCATGCTAAAATATATATGTTGCAGGGTTAATAGATTATTCTTTTATAGATAAAGATAATACCTTCGTTTGGATATCCATTCATCATTTTGTTCAGATGTTAATAACTTTATTATTTATAGGATATAAGTTTAATACTATTACTCCTTATGAGTTTGAATTAAACAGTAGAAATGTGTTAGGAACATTAGGGTTTCAGCTTTTGCTGTCTGGATCATCTGAGGAAATTTTATATGGAGCATAAATCCGTTTACAATATCACTTTCTGGATTTCAGTTAGCATATGCATTTGTATTAGGAATAGTGTATGGAATGGCATATATAAGGACGAAAAGTATTTTTCCATCTATGATTATGCAC
>CAZRRN010000099.1:0-4120 GCA_964602475.1 uncultured Lachnospiraceae bacterium
AATGTTTCTGAATGCATATGAGCCGGACATTTTAACATTGTAATTAGGGTGTTCTTTTTCAAACCTTTGTGTCAGCACCAGATGTTCCAGGTACTCTTCATAGGAATACAAAATATCTGTCTCATAAAACAATCCGAGCAATGACAATGACATAGGGTGTTGTTCAAATTCCTCTTTGGTGATTTCAGGCAATTCTTCCGTAACGATGCTGTGTGTCAATATCTTTTCTGCCATCGCACGCTGCTCTCTCAAACACACATAGATCTGCTCCGCATCTTCTGGCGAAACATCATTATTCCTTAAAATCCGGTTCAGCAGTGAGTCACTTATCGTATACAGTGGTAATGATGATAAAATCGCACGGCGGTTTCCCGGCACATCCATATCCGAGTGCATAAAAGCGTTATAGGCATTTGCATAGTCCTTGCGGTATATTTCCATCAGCGGCTGTGCTTTGGACAGCAATTGTCCGGCGCGCTTTTTGTAATAGGCTACTTCATCCTTGTTTTTGGTCAGATAATATTTGCCATCGTTCTGAAACCCTGTTATTGCTTCACCTGCAAGCGCTACTGTTCCTGAAACCTTTAGAAAATGGGAAAATACGTCGCTCTGCGAGCTGCTAAGATAATACGGTGATATTTGCCCGGTCATATACATCGGGATCCAGCTTTCAAGCCCCAGCATCATATCTTCATACGAGCGGTCTATGTTATGTATCTGGTTAAGGTGCAGTCCCTTTTTCAGCATCATCGCCATTCCGAACATCCATTTTTTCGGGAACTCCGGATCTTTTGCCATTTCATCCATCGGCATATCGCTGTACATAATAACCGATTCGGACGATTTGGACAGAACGGTAGCTTTCAAAAAATCCAATTCGCCGTTCATCATTTCATGAAGTCCGAAATAGCTTTTGGATGTGGGTAGTTGAAATGTGACTGAAGGAACTTTTATGTCATCAAAATGTATTGCCTTGATGTATTCGTTCAAATCAAATTCATTTAGCTTGGCAAGAAAGTCAGACATATAATCCCTGCGTTCTCCGGCACCGTTTGCAAGCCAATCCAGAAGATTATTGAAATATTTACTTTCATTGTCTATCTCTTTTTTTTCGCATCCGATCAGTTTTTCTACAACTGCTAAATCACTTGCCGCATCATAACGCCGCACAACGAACCCTGCAATTTCCTTTGCAAATTCCTGCGGATTTGCAGGTCGCCGCTGCCCGTTGCGTATGCGGGAAACATAAGAGGAATCATAATTTAATGCTCTGGACAATTCGGAGATACTAATTGAAAAGACAGAAATGAGCGTATTAATGTTTATGCGTAGTCTATCCAAATCAAAGGAAGAACTGACCTTATTAAAGTCAGACATAGCAGCTTCTTCTGTTATGTCTGTCAGATCCTTTTTCTTTGCCAGTTTATCAATACCTCTGACCAAATTATTTAGCTGTTCGCTGCCCCATTCGGGCTTTCGCTCGCCGGAACGGAATCGGCTTATTGTCGCAGCAGATAAACCGGAGCTTTCAGCGAGATCTTTTGCGGAGCAATCGAGCTTATTTATATAATCGTTCAGTATATCCTTAAACTCCATATTCTGCACCTCTGTAAACTGATTCTATTCTTACATAATACCATTAATTGTTGATTAAAATGTGAAATTTCCAAAAAGACACGGTCATTTCGGAAATATACCTAATTTTATGATATAACTATTGTATAATGTTGTCAAGGTAATGAATCCGAATAAACATGTTTTTTACTAATAAGGAAAGAGGGGATTTCAACATGAAAAAAACAGCATTTACAAAGAAACTTTTATCAGTTGTATTAGCGTTTTGTATAGTAGCAGTTATTGTACCGACAACCGTTTTTGCTGCCGATGGGCCAATACTGGAGGTGCGAAATGCAAGTTCCGTAAATGAAAATGAGTTTATCTTTACTAACAGTACCGGGGATACCATTGGGCGAGTAAAAGTGAGTCAGAATAGAACTTATAAAGCAGCATCAAATCAAATTCAACTAAATGATTATTTGGATGGGGAGGACTTTGAACAGGTATTATTGGAACTTATTCCCGAAGAAGGGTATGAGGTTGGTAGCAGTGCATTAATTAACGGCACACAGCAAATTTTACCCGGAGCAGAAGCGGATGGAAGTAAGCGCTGGGGAATCGACGTGCTTAGAAGCCTCGGTAATGTAATAATTATTGACGGAATATCGTTTCAAGCACAAGGTGCAGATCCCGGGCCTGGCCCAGATGGACCTCCGGCACCTCCACCATTTGTTCAGTATGATGTAATAGCAAAATTCGAAGGCTTTAATGGTGACATCACTTCAGATACAGACAGCAATATTCTGATCCCAGATAATTGGACATCAGGCAAAGTAGAATTCTATGCCAGAACCTGCACTGTTAATGGTGCATTACAGCCGTATTATGATGGTATGCAGTGCGATGCAGACAGCTATCAAGAATTAAGACTGGACATTGAAGGAATCACAAATCGTGATTTCATCAATCGTTCTGTGGGCGTTGAAGGGCAGGATGGCGATGAAGCGGCAGTCTTTACCGCTGATTTTCTAAACTACGGCAGGACAGGAATACACCTGGTCGCACCAAACACGGATGTGAATCAACTGGTAAATGTTATTACATCGAATCTTATCTTTGTGAAAGCAGAAGCACAGCTGGGCATGTCATACAGCTTTGGCTCGGCTACCATTGACAATGCGATATTAACAAATACACAAAGCGGTACGGTTTCCATTTTCTTCGGCAACACTGAGACTGCAATAATTGCAGAAGGCCCCGGCGTTGCCGGAATTACCCATGTTGAGGGGGGAGTTTCCTCCGTAATCAATGAAAACGGAACGGCAACCGTTACGCTGCCGCCGCTAAGTACCGAAACAACCACTACGCTTCAGCTGACAATCGGCCTGCAAAGCGGCAGCTCGGTTGTAAAAGAACTGAGCGTGAGAAGAACGGCCATTGATCTGGGCTTCAATACAGCCGACGGAAACGCAACGCTGGAGGCCGGATATGTACTGAATAAAGCCTACTTATATAATAATCAGCAGCATAACGACGATGTATTTGATGCGTATCTTCAGGTGATATTGTATAAAGACGGTGTGGTTGCCGGCTACAAGCAGGTGAAGATTGATGACGAGGAGATCGTGAACAGCCTTTATAATAACGACTCCGGGAGTATAGAGCTGCACGGCGGGAGCCCGATCAAGCTGTACGGAAAGGATCTGAACGACACCATTGAAGGCGTAAACAGTGCAAGCGTATTTCTTACAAATGGCCCAATAGACTTTAACAGCGAAACGCTGCCATCTGTGGAGTTCGGAATAGGAAGCGGTATTACCATTCAGTTTGGAGGTGCAGCAAATGATTAATGTAAAAAAAATCACTACAGTCATTCTGACGTTTACACTGGTTCTTCTATTTGCTGTCCCGGCTTTGGCCGCCGACTTGAACGAAGTTACATTTGCCGACTCAAAAATAACTGTTTCAGGTAGTTGTACCACCAGCAATCAAGTACAGGTAATTGTATTCGATTATAATAACCAACCGATATTTTTTTCAACAGTAGATGTGGTTCAAAATTCCTTTAGCAAAACACTTGATGCCGCTTTCGATTTAGAAGCCGGAAAAACTTATACCGTAAAGGTTGCAGATTATAACGGAAAAAATGTTTCAACAGACACCTTTACGGTTGAGTCTGAAGAACCAAGCCATACACATAGCTTCGGAAACGAGTGGAAATCCGACGATACGAATCACTGGCACGAATGTGCCTGTGGCGAAAAGTCGGATACAGCGGCGCATACCTACGGTGAATGGACGATAACAAAGGAAGCAACTGCATCCGCAAATGGTAGCAAAGAGCGCACCTGCTCTGTTTGTGGTCATAAAGAAACTGCTGTTATTGTGGCAGCCGGGACTTCTCCACAGACCGGAGATACAAGCAATCTGTTTTTATGGATTTCGCTGTCGGTTATCTCCGGTGGTACGCTTGCCACCCTCGGCATCACCAAGAAACGCAAAAAACAAAATGCACGCTAATTTGTCCAGACAGTGAAAAATGGCGCAGTCGTTACTATTTTAG
>CAZRRN010000100.1:0-3923 GCA_964602475.1 uncultured Lachnospiraceae bacterium
TATAAAAACCACAAATCAATTTTCGTCAAAGCATGCAGCTGCTCCGGTGTTCGCCCGCGATACAGAAGCTCATACAGTGCAAACAGACGCTCATCGGTTGCATGGGAAGCGATATGCTCCCGTTCCGCCGCGGAATCCGTCAATCGCTATAATATCGGCTCCGCTGCGTGCCACACCGGACGCAATCGCCGCAACATTGTGTACTGCTGCAATTTTTACCATAACCGGTTTCCTGTATCCGGTTGCTTCTTTTAATGAAAGAACCAGCTGCCGTAAATCCTCAATGGAATAGATGTCATGATGCGGCGCTGGTGAGATTGCATCCGAGCCTTCCGGAAGCATTCGGGTCTTTGATACATCACCGACGATTTTGGCTCCCGGCAGATGTCCGCCAATGCCTGGTTTAGCTCCCTGCCCCATTTTGATTTCAATCGCCGCACCTGCTTCCAGATATGCTTTATAAACTCCGAACCGTCCTGATGCTACCTGAACAATGGTATTGGCTCCATATTGGTAAAAATCTTCGTGAAGTCCGCCTTCTCCGGTATTGTAATAGATTCCAAGCTGCTGTGCCGCTCTCGCAAGACTTTCATGTGCATTATAGCTGATCGAGCCATAGGACATTGCAGAGAACATAATCGGAGTGGAAAGTTCCAGCTGCGGTTTCAGGTTGTTGACCAGCCGTCCGTCTGTATCGCGTTCAATCTTCTCCGGTCGGCCTCCAAGAAAGGTTTTTGTCTCCATTGGTTCTCGGAGCGGGTCAATGGACGGATTGGTTACCTGGGAAGCATTAATCAGTATCTTATCCCAGTATACCGGAAGTCCGACGGGATTTCCCATGGAGGACAGCAGCACTCCGCCGCTCCCGGCCTGCCTGTAAATTTCGGTGATGTTTCTTCCGGTCCAGTTTGCATTTTCCTTAAAAGTATTGTCTGTTTTTACGATTTTCAACGCTCTTGTCGGACAAATGGATACACAGCGCTGACAGGTTACGCATTTTGATTCGTCCGACAGCATCATTTTCAGGTCCTCATCATAATGATGCACCTCGTTCGCACACTGTCGCTCACAGGCGCGGCAGGCGATGCACCGGTTCGGATTCCGGACGATCTCATATTCAGGATATAAAAAATCAATTGCCATGATCTTCGCCTTTCTGTTATTTATTCAGCCGTATAATGACCGGTTCACCGCCCTTGGGCGCCCAGATTTTATCAAGCTCCGGTTCGATGATCCGGATTGCGGATTCTTCACTTGCAACATAGACGGTATCGTCCTTTTCCCCGATTACCATAGAACGAAGTTTCAGCCGGTCGTTCAGTGCCATCAGTCCTCCGGTAAAGCCAAGCAAAATGGAGAACGGACCGGTAATCAAAAGACTGGAAAACATATTTCTTAAATACGTCAGCCTTTCACGTTCCTCCCGAGGCTTCCGGTCAATCGTTGACCAGAACGGCGCCGCGATAACTTCCGCCATTTCCTCAAGTGTCAGTCCCTGCCGTCTTGTAAGGAAATCAATAATATAGGTTATTACTTCGGTATCGGTCAGCAGATTGCATTCATACCCGTACATTTCAATGAATCTTCTGTTTGCATCATAGGAAGAGATTTCCCCGTTATGAACAACCGAGGTGTCCAACAGAGCAAATGGATGAGCACCACCCCACCAGCCCGGAGTATTGGTCGGATACCTTCCATGAGCAGTCCAGCAATATCCGGCATATTGTTCCAGCTGATAAAACTCTCCGACATCCTCGGGATAACCAACTGCCTTGAATACTCCCATATTCTTCCCGCTGGAGAAAATGTAGGCTCCTTTGATCTGCGAATTCACACGAATCACGCTTCGTGCCACAAATTCGTCCGCATCAAGCTGGCTTTCACTTAGCTTGACATGCAGCGGATTAACAAAATACCTCCAGATCAGAGGCTCATTCGTAATCTTTGGGTTCTTCTTCGTCGGAATCTTTGAAAGATTTACGATGTCAAAATGCCGCTCCAGAAAATTTTCACATTCTGTTTTGGATTCCGTTGTTTCATAAAAGATATGAAACGCATATACATCTTTATATTCCGGATAGATTCCATAGCCTGCGAATCCTCCTCCCAAACCATTCGAGCGTTCATGCATCAGTGCAATGGAACGTATGATCCGGTCACCATAGATCCGTTCACCGCTTTTTGAGAAGATTCCGGAAATCGCACATCCCGCAGGGATTCTGTTTCCTTCACTGCCTTCCTTTAACATAGTGTTTCTTCCTTTCCGGTATAAGATAAAATGTTCCTTGTGTAACAAAAAAGATGCCTGGTGCGACCGATCCGATTCTTTCTTTCGATCCCCTCACCAGACATCTTTGTCTGTCCCGTATGTTCTTTATGACGTCATTATACCTACGTCAAAAAACACTGTCAATACATTTTTTTCAATTTTTTATAAGTTTTTGTATTACCATAAGCTGAAGTTATGAGAGGTATTTCTTCTTTATTTTATAGAACTGCGTCCTGTTTCACTGTATAAATTTTTGCAATTTTTTTGAAAAAAGCTCTTGACAAACAAAAAATGGCGGATTATAATCACCGACATGAAACAGCAAGGGCGCTGGGAAGAATTCTTCCCGGCGCTTCTTTTTTTATTCTTAAATCAAACGAAGGGAAGGCGATCACATGAGCACGAAAAATGTACCCGAATTATTCGGAAGTCTTGTATTTAATGATTCCGTAATGAAGGAAAAGCTTCCAAAGGAAATCTATAAGTCATTACATAAGACCATTGAAGAAGGACGCGAGCTTGATATCACGGTAGCAAATGTCGTTGCAAGCGCAATGAAGGATTGGGCAATCGAAAAGGGAGCGACGCATTACACCCACTGGTTCCAGCCAATGACCGGTATCACCGCAGAGAAACACGACAGCTTTATTTCCCCACAGCCTGACGGACATGTTATTATGGAATTCTCAGGTAAGGAACTGATCAAGGGAGAACCGGACGCTTCGAGCTTCCCATCCGGTGGTCTTCGCGCAACCTTCGAAGCCAGAGGCTATACTGCATGGGATCCAACCTCTTATGCATTTATTAAGGATGATGCCCTTTGCATTCCTACCGCTTTCTGTTCTTATGGCGGCGAGGTTCTGGATAAGAAAACACCGCTGCTCCGTTCGATGGAGCTTGTCAGTGATGAAGCACTTCGTATTCTGAAGCTGTTCGGAAATACCGATGCAACCAGAGTTGCATCCACCGTTGGTCCGGAGCAGGAATACTTTCTGGTCGATAAAGCGCTCTTTCTAAAGAGAAAGGATCTTGTCTATACCGGAAGAACTTTATTTGGAGCAAAACCTCCGAAGGGACAGGAGCTTGAGGATCATTATTTCGGAGCAATTAAGCCAAGAGTCATGACCTTTATGGAGGATCTGAACGAAGAGCTATGGAAACTTGGTATCTTTTCCAAAACCGAACACAACGAGGTTGCACCTGCACAGCATGAGCTCGCACCGATTTTCTCTACGACCAACATTGCGACTGATCATAACCAGCTTACAATGGAGATTATGAAAAAGGTTGCAGATCGTCACGGACTTGCCTGTCTGCTGCATGAAAAACCATTTGCAGGAGTAAACGGAAGCGGTAAGCATAACAACTGGTCGCTTTCCACAAATACCGGACTGAACCTGTTCGAACCCGGTAAGAATCCTGCAGAGAACAAACAGTTTCTTGTTTTCTTATGTGCGGTAATTGAAGCCGTCGATAAGCATCAGGATCTGCTTCGTATCTCAGTCGCGAGTGCCGGCAATGATCATCGTCTCGGTGCTAACGAAGCTCCACCGGCTATTATCTCCATGTTCTTAGGCGATGAGCTGACCGGAGTTCTCGATGCAATCGAAAACGGAAGCTGCTATGAAGCTGCCAAGGTTGCCCGTATGTGTAC
>CAZRRN010000101.1:0-3742 GCA_964602475.1 uncultured Lachnospiraceae bacterium
CTTTATGATTAATATGATATAGAACACATTAGTATACAGCAAACCCCAGGTTATAAAACGATTCGTTTTCGTAATACGCATATTCTGATCTGCATATGGTCTATTCATGTTGCGTCCTCCCTGTTTTGGTATATTATATCTGTACTTTACTATAATTGTTTTATTCCTTTATGTCAACGCTTGATGCTGATTCCACAGTGAACAGCTCCTCGGTGGTATTGTTCTCGACCCGGTAGTCGGAATAATCCGCATATCCAGCTGACTTAACACCGTTAAAATTCCCGCAGAAAATGCCTGCTCTTGCCCCGGTCCAGCCACCCTGATTCATATCAAGCGATCCTCCGGCTGCTTTTCTTTCCTTCCCTTCCTCCTGATAATAAAAACGAACTTTACTATCCATGAATTCCATTTGAATTATAACCGTCAAATCCCTTAGGGAACACTCTACAATCGTCTCTTCCATCACCGCTTCCGGCTTTTGCACATCTGCTTGCGCTGCGGTGTTCTGCTTTTGCACATCTGCTTGCGCTGCGGTGTTCTGCTTTTGCACATCTGCTTCCGGCTTTTGCACATCTTCCTCTGCTACTGTTCCATTGATCAGCCGTATAATTGGTTTTCCGTCGCTGATCATTACTGCAAGATAACTGTACCGATAGCCAAACATCGCTATTCCGGCGCGGTCTCCTTCCTGCTCACTGTGCAGGGCAACCCGGACACTGATGCGGGACTGAAAAGCTTCCGTACAGTGAGAAAGAAACCAGGGAGCATGAAATAATGACATTGTCACTTCACAAGGCTGCGAAAACAGCCTCAGATGCCCCAGTGAATCTGTCAGGGAATACCATTCCCTTTGGGGGAGCGCCTGCCACTGCCAGGATTTTGCCAGAACTGCCGAAGAAAATGAATCCGAAATATCAGGCAGATTCACATATCCGTATCGTTCTCTGTTCTCCTCTATCATTTTCGGATCATAAAACTCCGGCGTCGGTTCATAAGGCACACTGCCGCAGAGCACCGGTTCCCCAATGCCTGTCTCTCTGTTAAGCTCTCCGATCAGGGGCCAGCCATCGACCCATTGTACCGGTTGAAGATGAATAATCCGTCCATATGCATCCATATCCTGAAAATGAAAGAACCATCCGCAATCCGGCTGATCGCCTTCAACGTATCCACCCTGATGCGGTCCGTTTGTCTGTGTTGTACCCTGCTGCAGCACCCTTTTGTACTCATAAGGACCAAAGGGAGTCATCGAACGCAGTGCCAGCTGCCAGCCGTATTTAACACCACCGGCAGGACATAAAATATAGTAATACCCGCCACGCTGATAAAACTTTGGTCCCTCTGTCGTCCTGTTCTCCTCCCCGCCATCAAAGACCATCACGCCGGAATCAAGAATTTCTCTTCCGTCAGCACTCATCCGGTGTACATACAGCCTGCTGTTATAACCAAGCCTGCTTTTGGCTATCCCATGAACAAGATAAGCGGTTCCATCCTCCTCCCACAACGGACAAGGATCAATCCAGCCGCAGACATTTTTCACACAACAGCATTCCCATTCTCCGTACAAATCCGTTGTCCGAAACAAAAGCAGACCTTCGTCCGGCATACAGACGTACACATAGAATATACCCTCATGGTATCTTAGAGACGGTGCCCATAAGCCTTTTTTATGCATTGTGTGGCGGTATGCCGGAAAGGGGATCTGCTTTGCAACATGATTAATGATTCGCCAGTGAAGCATATCTCTCGAATGCAGCAGAGGAATTCCCGGAAAATATGTGAAGGACGATGAAATCATATAAAAATCATCAGCGACTCTGATAACATCCGGATCACTGAAATCACCTGTTAGTATTGGATTATGGTAATTTTGCATTTGTATTCTCCGTTATTACCTCATTGACCGGATAATCCTGCTCCTCAGTACGGAGTACTCCGTCATATACCTGTATTCCATAGCTGATTCCAATCAGCCACGGACAATTGTCCTCCTGTAAGCCTGTCAGATACCGATCGTAATACCCGCCTCCGTAACCAATCCGGTTACCATACCGGTCAAATACTGCCCCCGGCAAAATCATTACATCAGTCCTATGCGGTACTATATATGTATTCTCCTGTTCCTGCGGAACACGAATCCGGTATTTGCCGGTCTGCAGCTCCTGAAGAGAACGAATCAGATAGAAACGCAGCGTGTTCCCTGCTGTAACAGGAAGAGCAACCTTTTTCCCGTCATCAAGCAAAGTTTGAATCAAAGAATCAGTCAAAACTTCACTGCGAAAAGAAGCGTATAGGAAAACATTTTCTGCTTTTCTTAGTTTCTCATGCAGCAACAGCTGCGTCTTTATCTGCCGGCTGCATTTTTCTCGTTCATACTCACTTAATTGATCCCGAGCCGCCAGAACCTCCCCGCGGAGCTTCTGTTTGAAAGCTTCTGCTGTCAAAACTGTTCTTATTCTATCCATTGACTGCTTCCCCTCTTTTATATCATAACGATCCGTAAGACCGAACCTCTTACTGTCGTACCAGACTGAAGTAAGAATCGTCCTTCTCCAACGGAACCAGTAATTCTTTGTATCCGCCTCCAAGCTGCAGCAGTCCGTCCGCAATCAGCGAACCAAAAATGATTGCTCCGCGTGGCTGCAGATGTGTATTATCCACTAATCCTTCCGGATAATTGTGGTATATTTCCTTCGGTAAATTCATAAACCAGGACGCACTAACCTCCTGACCGGCATGCTCAATTGTACTCCGGCTGAGTGTGCATAAATCGATCAAAGGGGTATTGGTCTCTACCGCCACAGCCTTCATTGCTTCCGGATAATCCAAATGACAATTCTTTGCAAGTCTGCCATCCTCCTGAAAAAGCCGCCGATACAGTGGCGTAATCAATAACGGATTGGCTCCACGTTCCCTTGCGGTTCGTATAAAATGTAAAAGGTTGCCGCGGTATTCCCCAAACGGTTCGGTAAATCGTTCCGGATCATTTTTCTTTTCGTCATTATGTCCGAACTGAATAAAGAGGTAGTCACCTTCCTTTATTGATTCCTCTACCGGTAAAAATCTTCCTTCATCAAGAAAGCTCTTTGTACTTCGTCCGTTCTCTGCCAGATTCTTAAGCGAAATCTCCGGCTTCAGAAACAAAGAAAACATCTGCCCGATTCCCGTCTGCGGGTACCTCGTAATGTTGTTCCTCTTAACCGTCGAATCTCCGATCCAGTATAGTATTGTTCCCACAGTATAAACCTCCGGTTAATTAACATTTTCTTTTGTTCCATTATCGGAGCATTTGTTTCTATTCCCTGCCCAGCATCTTAAGTAAACCCCGACACCCTTCCTCCACATCCCGGTACGTCGCGTCAAAATCACCTGTGTACCATGGATCCGCAATATTTCCGGAATGACCCGTGAACTCCATCAGCAGGTGCATCTTTTCTTCCGGATCACCCCCGCAGATTCTCTGCATATTGCGAATATTGGCCTCTTCCATACCAATCAGATAGTCGAAGTCCTTATAATCACGTGAGCTCATCTGTCGTGCTTTATGATTCTCGCAGGGGATTCCAACCTGAGCCAGTTTCTTTCTGGTTCCGGAATGAACCCCATTCCCATACTCCTCATTACTGGTGCCCGCGGAATCAATATAAAACAGTTTGTCAGAATTGTCAAAATAAGAATGCTTCACCATATCCTTAAAAACCATTTCTGCCATTGTGGAGCGGCAGATGTTGCCGTGGCAAAC
>CAZRRN010000102.1:0-1207 GCA_964602475.1 uncultured Lachnospiraceae bacterium
TATTCATCAAAATACCGGTAGAAATCAGCATAAGGTACGGAATACCGATCCAGATATTGATGACAATGACCAGAATTCTTGCATATGTCGCATTTGCCCAGAACTCAATCGGCTGCGTAATCAGTCCCCAGTCGAGAAGTAAACCGTTGACAAGACCGTTCTTGGCAAACAGCCTTGAAACATACAGTAGGGAAACAAACTGCGGAATTGCAATCGTAAGAACCAGAACCCCTCTCCAGAACTTTTTCAGCCGGATTCCTTTTTTGTTAATCATAATGGCAACAAACATCCCCAGAAAATAATTCGTAAAGGTCGCAAAGACAGCCCAGATAAGCGTCCATGACAGAATTTCTCCAAAGGTATAGGAAAGATTGCTGTTTGTATCTCCGAGAGAAAACAGTTCATTAAAGTTCTGCATTCCTACCCAGGTAAACAGATTACTGTAGCCGTCATGTGCTCCGTCATAATTGGTAAATGCAACCAAAATCATAAAAATAATCGGCATTACCGTAAAAATAACAATTCCGGTGATTGGCAGGGCAAGCAGCGTCTTATGGAACTGATCGTCAACCATTGATTTCAGATCATCTTTTCCGCTCTTCAGCTTCTTCCCGCTAGCCAGTATTTCTTCAGATATCCGGTTCTGCTTAACATTCAGTCTCCAGGTGTAAAGAAATGCAACAATAAAAAATATGGTAAGCAGACCATATAACATAATTTTGAACGAATCATCACCATCAACCCGGATATAGCTATCATAAAGCGGACTGTAAACTTCACCCGGTGCAATATCCCCAAGTGTTTTCATTTTTCCAAGCCAGTGAAAACCGGTTGTAATCATATAGTAAACAAAAACCACCTCGAAGAACAGAAATGCAATTCCCCGCATGATCTGTCCACGGCAGATATTCCCGAAGCCCATAATGAGATATGAGACCTTTGTAATCCATGATCCTTTTGAAAAGGTCTTTCCGATATCGAGAAATTCAGCTCCAACCGCTGTTGCGATGGATCTGATTCCATTCCATATCTTTTTTCCCAGCTGTCCGAACCATTTTGGTATCGCCAGAAAAAAGCAGGCGATTTTATAAAATATTTTCTGAAACCGGTTCAGCTTCAAATACTCCAAATCGTTTAATATTTTCATCCATGCCTCATGCGGTGACTGTATTTTAGGAGCCGCTAATGGCAACAAGTTTGGCACCTC
>CAZRRN010000102.1:1307-3495 GCA_964602475.1 uncultured Lachnospiraceae bacterium
TGTCAAGTGAACAGCGCTTTTATGTTCACTTTATCCTCATGCGGTGACTGTATTTTAGGAGCCGCTAATGGCAACAAGTTTGGCACCTCACAAACTTGTCAAGTGAACAGCGCTTTTATGTTCACTTTATCCTCATGCGGTGACTGTATTTGTTCTTTTTTAGAAAGAACCATCCCGGAGCAATACCCCGGGATGGTTCTTGAGTACTCCCTTTTATTACTCTGCGATCAGTTCAACAGTACCGTTGGTCTCGGTGAGTGTCAGCTTAATCTTATATGTTCCTGCATTATCAACAACAAAGTTATTGCCGTCTGTTCCATATGCAACATCCCAGTTGTATCCCTGACGAACCTTAAACTCATCACCTGCTACCAATGCATAGCTTTCTGCTGTAATCCATGTACCGTCTGCCTGAATTTCCATCGGAAGATCAACAGACCATGCATCACCGTTCACAGTTCCGATTACGGTATAACCGATATTCGGATTGCTCTTCTCAAGTGTAACAACACCTGTCTTTGCAGCTTTATCAAATACAAGTTTTACAAAGTAATATCCTGCGTCAGAAACAACGAAATTATTCTTCGTGCTGTTTCCGTCATCACCGATTGCACCAAACTGTACATCCCACGACTTACCCTGACGTACCTGGAACTCATCCCCTGCGGCAAACAGGATCGCTTCTGAGTACCATGTACCCTCCGGCTTCTGGGTCATAGAAATATCGGTATCCCAATTGGTTCCGGCAAATGCTCCGATTACCGAGAAAGCTTCCTTCTCATCTACCGGCATGGAAAGCAGACCCTGAATAGAAGCCTGATAAGCTTCAAGTGCTGCGGTTAATTCTGCTTCGGTAGTTGCTGTCTTTGCAGTTGTAGCATAGACCTTTCCGATATCCCACCAGCTTCCGTGAATCTGGCCCTGCGGAATTGCATATGCGCTCTGCTCTGCAAGTGCGGAAAGAGCGATGTCGTTCTGTACTGCATCTGTTGCCTGTACAGCGAGGTTCGAAGGTCCCCAAGCAAGCTGTGTAAAACGTTCTGTCTGGCATTTCTCACCGGTCAGGTAAAGAGCAAGCTGCTGAAGAACTGCTGTTTTCTTAGCATCAGTCTGAGGCTTAACACCAAGAAGTTTGTTTCCTGAATAGGAGCCAAGATGATAGCTCGTTCCATCGATGGTGAAGGACGGAAGATCAGCTGCTGCAAAGTTCTCACCAAGTGCTTCCTGAGCAATGGTAGTTCCCCAAGGTCCGCTGATAACAACTGCTGATTTAACAGCTGCCGAGAAATCAGCATGTGCACTGGAATTGTTATATGCAGAGGACTGAAGAACCTTCTGCATTCCCTTCAGGGCAATCAAACCTTTATCAGAATTGAAGTTGTCATTTACTGCAACAAAGTTACCATCAAGATCCGTCTCCCATGTAGACTCACAGCCTGTAGCAAAGAAGAATGCTGCATTATACCATGCAGAGCCTTCCAGTTCCATAGAGAACATCATGCCTGCTGCTTCGCAGTCTGCAATAATGTCTTCAAGGCTGTCAATGTGTTCTGCCGGGATCACGCTCTTATCATAGAACATGAAGTATCCGTTATCGGAAGTAAGTGGGAAGCAGTAAAGAGCGCCGCCTACAGATGCTGCTGCAACAGAACCTGCATCATTTTCAGCTGTTACTGTTGCGGAGGTTGCTGTTCCGAGTTTGTTCAGTGCACCGGCCATAACAAGACGAGCCAGCTGATCCTGTGCAAAACAGAAAATATCAGCTCCGTCTTCTACACTCGTAACCATCTGTGTTGCTGATTCACTTTCACTGACACCTTCCACTGTTGCATTAATCACGATTCCCGGATTAGCGGTACAGAAATCTGCAACCTGTTGCTTTGTCAGTTCTTTTACTCCTTCAAGCTCGCTGACCCATATAACGATATCATAGGTTCCGTTGAGCTCACCGCCGGTAGTTCCCGCTGCATCGGTCGGTGTTGTTCCGTTATCTCCGGTTTTACCGCATGCTGTAAAACAAAGCATTGTACCGAATACTAACGTGATGGTCAAAATGATCGATAATAATTTTTTCATAGCTTCTCTCCTTTTTTGTTTTAATCTTGTTCTTTATGCGAACAGTTCCGTTCCCGGAGCTGATGCATTACTGAAATCTGTGTGGCAGCTTAGTAAATGTACGCTGCCGGTT
>CAZRRN010000103.1:0-3469 GCA_964602475.1 uncultured Lachnospiraceae bacterium
AAGAAGGCTTAATTACCAAAGGTGACGCAAACAACGTAGCTGACAAAGAGGTTCTGCTACCGGAGAATATTGAAGGATCTCTCATCCTGATTCTTCCACATCTTGGAACGGCATTTACTTTCGTAAGATCACCGCTTTGCATCCTGATCATCACCCTTTGTGGCTTTGCCTTATTTGAACTTCCCGAGCTTTGTCGTAAACAAAAGGAAAAACAAAGCTCAACAAATGAAATAAACATTTGACCGATAATGAAAGGAGGACGACAACATGAACAACAAAAGAAAATATCAATTATTTATATGTATCTGCCTTGCTTTTATCGTTGTTGTCAGCGCCTTGGCGAAGTCCTCAACTCAGGCAAAATATATAAGCACTGTCAGCGGAAACAGTCTAGCAAGCGTCGCAAGCGTTGCAATGGAGCAGAACCGGATCAGTTTTAATACCAGCGACTTAAAGCCCGGCGGAAGCGCTTCCTATGCATTCACAGTGACAAACGTAAGCTCCGGCATCGTAAGTGATGTCGCACAATCCTACACTATCACAGTAAACGACTTGGGAAATCTACCACTAATCTATACGCTCCAATGTACCTCAACAGGAGAGAACGGAATCGGTATTTACACAGCAAAAACCGCACTGACAGCAGGTACCGCCTCTGCAGCCGGAGTTCTTCCTCACACGACGGAAACCACTCATACCTATACCTTGACTGCCAGCTGGCCGACAGACAGCACGAATCCTGCACTTGCAGATGAAATCGATTTGATAACGCTTACTGTCGATTCCATACAACTTGACTGATTAATCAGAGAACATAAGATGACACACCATTGCTTAGCCGAAAGTAAAAGCAAGCAGAAAGGAGGAAGCGCCATGAAAGAAAATTTTATATTATTCATAAAACAAAAGAGAAAGCAGGTTTTCTTCACTTCCTTATTGCTACTTATCCTTGCGCTTTCTTCAAAAGGCGCCGTTACTTACTCCCGCTATGTAATTCAACGTACAAATACCCAGGTCGCCACTCCGGTCAACTACTGCTTCACCAGTAATTACCTAACAACCGGCGGTGCAAGCTACACCATATACAGTGGAAGCGTAAGCATTGAAGTCTCTAATACTGATGGAATCACAACAACAAACGAAAGTATTTCCTATTCCATCAGCGGAACGGCTTCTGACGGTAGTAAAACTATTTCCGGCGGGACAGCAACAACTGACTCCTATGCCATCCTTACAAATAATATTTCCTCCGTATCAACAAGTGACGGCGGCGGAATCACACTTAAAAGCGGAACCTTCTATATGTACGGCGGAAGCATCACCCGCTGTGCCTGTGGCGATATCAGCGAGTCCGGTGGTGATGCCGGAGCCTTAATGCTTGTCGGGAGGCAGTCGCTCGCATACCTTTACGGAGGTGAGATTACTTTCTGTGAAGCAGAGAATGGCGGTGCTATTTCCATCTTTAGCTTAAGTACTTGTTATATGCTGGGAACAAATGTTTATAAAAACTATACTGACGGATCTTCCAACTATCCTTCTGATGCAATTACAATATATGCAACAACAAGTGGAACGACCTCCCTCTATGTATTCCAAGGAACAATTTCCGGAAATGACGGTCCTGATCATAACGGCTATAAATCCGCAGACATCTGGATTACTAAGGGATTCAACGGAAACGCAGTTTTTCATATGTTCGGCGGCACAATCGGAAAAATAGGATATTACAATTCATATGGAACCGCGAATATTTATGACGGTGTAGTCGGCGAGTTTGTCTATGTCTATAGCGACACAAACATTCATTACTACGGTGGAAAATCTTTCACAGTCAATGTTCCAAATGCTGTCCGCGCCGATGGAAGCCAGACTATTAATATTGAAATCAGCAGGCTAATCAACGGTGTATCCTCTGTCTATAAGAAAACGGTCTCTTCCGGAATCGGAACAGCTTCCTCCGAGAATTCAGCTCTCCCGATACAACTCCGTACAGGAACTTATACCGTAAAGATTACTTCAGTTTCAATGATAAAGATCTATACCGTTACCGTATCAACAAGTGGAGCGGGAGCAAACGAAGCTCTCGACAATCCTCCGGTCATTACCCCGGTTTCCCGTACTATGACACTTCCCGTCACCGCCTCCGTTGATTCAACTTCCATCACACTACAGATGTCCGGAACCGGAAATACTACAAGTGACGGCGTCATTTATTATGGCTACGCTGACAGTGATAACAGCAGCGAAGTCACAAACTGGCAGACAAGCAACTGCTTCACCGACTTAAGCGGAACAAATTATTTCTTTACAAAAGCCACTGCTGTAAACCAGAGCTTTACAGAAAGTATTTCTCCTAACGGACTTAAGATAACCTTCATGACCATTACATCCGTAACAGTAAATGGCAGTTCCACAGCTGAAGCAGCGGCAATGTATGCGTATTCAGCCGTTGTCTTAGGCAGCAGTCAGCCTTCTCAGACGGTTCTCTGGACCATAAGCGGAAACACAAGCCCTGATACTTCCATCGATAGTTCCGGTATCCTTTCTGTAAGCGCAAATGAAACCGCTGATAGCCTAACTGTGACTGCTACTTCTGTTGCAAACACTCTCATTTACGGATCTAAGGTTGTAACCATTGATGAGAATATTGAAAATCCTGCTATTGCCTCAATTGGCATTATTCTTGATGGTACTCTTTATACAATAATCAACGAATTCACAGAAGAAACCGACACTACTTTTACCGCAAGTGCTTCCAATATTCTTGGAGGAAAAAAGGGAAGCTCCGGCGTCGTATTTGATGTAGTAACAGAGGATTCAACTGCCCAAGTTGTAATCAGCGGAAATAATTACTCGAATGGCGCTCTTTCTGTCACTTCCGAATCCCATATCGTTGAATTTGCAGTAACAAAAGGAAACTGCAGCTATACTTATACGCTCACACTTACCTTTAAATTTAATACCTCTTATACAAAAAACGAGAAATCTCTAGCAAAACTATCCGGTAATATTTCAAACACTGTAAATGTTACTGCAAACGGAGCTTTTACTGTACTATATGAAATTAATTATATTCCTAACAGTAACGTGGATCCGCTGGTTCTTACATTTTCGGATGCACTTCCTTTAGGAACCAAACTTACTGAATATTCTTGTGCGGTGAAACCGCAGTTCCGGGAAATCGGGAACCGATTGACCGGAACATGGGAACCACCTTATGCGAGTTTACTCGCTCATGTTTTTGTTTAGTCCATATACCTCTCGCATTGATATATCCTTTGAAGGATCAATGCTTTGGATATTGATTTTATATGCATCATAAACAATACGATCTAAAATAGCATCAGCCAGAGGACTGGATTCACCACCTAACTGTTCATACCATCCTTCCTGTAGATACTGGGAGCAGAAAATCGTAGATGATTTCTTACGTCTCCTATGCAGAAGTTCAAATATATCTTTTTGTTCA
>CAZRRN010000104.1:0-3414 GCA_964602475.1 uncultured Lachnospiraceae bacterium
ACGGAGCCAAAAGTGCAGGAAAACCACACCGTTGGCTCCGGTTGATTCAACATAAAATTACAGTCCCGTCAGAAAATCCATCAAGGAATTGTCTTCACTCCAATTCGGCAAATCCGCACCGGAAAGCTCCGGATAGGCATTTTCAAGCGCATCCCGCATTTGCTCAATATTGATCTTTGCATAAATATTGGTCGTTTCAAGAGAAACATGCCCGAGAATGTCGCGGATGTAAATCATATCAACTCCCGCCTGGCAAAGATGCATCGCTTTCGTATGACGAAACGTGTGGGGTGTTACCTTTTTGGGAATCAGCGGTGATTTCTCACGCGATATTTTCGCATATTTGTCTATCATATGATTAACAGTCGAACGTGAAAGCTTGTCCCCACCTTTTCCGGAAAATACAAAGGCATCATTCCCGAGCGGATCACTTTGGTGAAATTCCTCCATATACCTCCGCAGCAGCTTTACTGTACTGTCAAGCAGCGGAACAAGCCGTGTTTTGCTGCCTTTTCCGGTCAGCCTGACATAGGAATTGTCAACAAGAATGAGATCACGAATCTTCAGATCACACAACTCCTGCACCCGTGCGCCGGTGTCATACAGTACTGTCAGCAAACAATAATCTCTGCGCCCCTGCCGTGTACCCGTATCGATTGACGCAAAATAAATCCGGAGTGCATCCTTCGACAGATATTCAATCACCGGTTTTACCGACCGCCTGTAGGGGATTGACAGAATTCGTTGGTATTCCAGAATGTATGTCGGTTCTTCGATCTGCAGATATTTTACAAAGGCATGTACTGCGGCAAGGCGCTGATTAAGCGTAGAATTACAAGCATTTCGATTTTCTTCGAGATGGGTCATAAAGCCTGATACCAGATTACGGTCAAAATCCGTTAATGTCAGCCACCCTGCGGAAAGCGATCTGCTCTCCGCACAGAATTGCAGAAACAGCTTGAAGGTATCTCTGTATGAGCGAACGGTATTTACACTGAGTCCACGTCTGCCGACCATATGCGTTGTCAGAAAATTGGTCAGGTGATATGCAAAATCAGTCGGCTTCTTCATTGTCAGTCTCCATTTCCCATATCGGCAGATCTTCCTCGAGAAATCCGGTTAGTCTTTGGCAAATATCCGGAAACATGCTTTTTGTTAAACGAAGATAATATTCCGTGTATTTGAAAAACGAATGCCCCATGTAGGTTTTCAGCAGCGGGTAATAGGCATTCATGTTCTCTCCGCGAAGTATGAGTGTTTTCAGCGTATTTACCGCAAAGGTATGTCTGAAATCATAGATGCGCGGACCTTTTCCGGGACCGCCGTGTGATATGCCGGCATAACGCAGGAACCTTCGGAAGTTCGCATTCATGTTGTCTGTCGTGATTTCTTTTCCGAGATAACCGGGGAAAAACGGAGCATCCTCCGATTCTGTCATTTTGTGAACCGTATCCGTATATTCCCGAAGCAGCTCCCACAAGGAAACAGACAACGGAACCTCACGGTCTGCATCGTATTTGGATGCATGAATTGTAATAACTCCTCTGTCAAGATCCACATCTCCGTATTTCAGACGGCGTGCCTCCCCGGGGCGAAGTCCGCAGCAGTATACCGTGCGGAACATGGCAGGCATAACATACTGCCTGTACGGCACCTCCGACGAATAGTGACAGCCTGTATCCACTGCATGAAAGAACCTCGACAACTCATCATCGGTGAAAATATACGGTGTGTATTTTTCCTCTTTACCGAGAGAATTGGTAGGAAATACATATGCGGAATGTCCAAGCAGATTCATGTATTGTGCCAGATGGGAAACCGGTACCATACGATTACGGACAGTCCCGGTCTTCTCATGCGGTTTACGCTTTCCCCAACAGTCGGTAATCTCTTTTGTAATCGTTTCCGCATCCGGGAATTCTGCGGTAAGCATGGCATCGAATTTCTCCAGTGAAATTTCCTGTGCTTCATAGGTGTATCCCATAGCACGCTTCTGCGCAATCATTCCGTCAATATACGGTGCCAGGCGGCTTTTGAACGAACTCATACCGTCACCTCCGGAATTTCCAGCGCACATCCCCGAAGCAGCTCTGTACTGGTTTTCAGGTAAACGCTGGCGGAATCCTCACTGCTGTGTCCAAGAATCGCGGTGATATTATGGTAATCCTCGTGATTCTCGAGCATCGTAGTTGCCAGTGTATGACGCAGGGAATGCATCCCGCATTTATGGGTTGCAGCACCGGAAATGTGTGCGAGATGCATATACTTCCGCAGCATCTTAGAGTGGTGATTCCCCTGCTCGAACGCTTTGAACGGTGCCACATGCGTGACAAAGATATGGGGAATATCCACGCTTGGTCTTCCGTTTTTGATGTAATCGATGAAAGCCCAACCGACATCCTTCAGAAGAGGAAGCGTAACCGGATTGTTCGTCTTGCTCTGAACAAAAGAGATTTTGTTGTTTCTCCAATCGATGTTCTCAAATTTCAGATTGCAGAGATCGCCGACACGGATACCGAGACGGGAAACTGTAAGAAGCATGGCGTAATCTCTTTTGCCTGACGGATTGCCGCGGTCTATTACGGAAATAAGTTTGAGAACCTCCTCACGCTGCCATACGGACGGAATGCGTGTCTGCGAACGGACTCTCAGTTTTACCGTGTCAATGCTCAAATCCTCCGGTACGTATTCTTCGGTGTACAGATATTTGAGAAAAATCCGGAGTCCGCCAAGGCGATTTTTCACGGTGGATTTTTTGTATCCGCTTAATGAGAGAATATATCCATTGACGGTTTCACGGGTAATATCTGAAAAGAGCAGGACATCCTTGCTCTCGCAGTATTCCAGAAAAGTCTTTGAAACCTGAATATAATTCTTCACACTGACCGGTGTATAACCGTAGTTCTGATAATGATTGCGGAAAGCCTCAAGAATATCCATGTAGGCTTTAGTTTGCAAGCTGATACCCGATGCGGGATATCTGGATGCCGGAACCCGATTCTGGTTAAGCTCTTCAAGCATTCTGCAGATTCTACGCAATTTGCTGTGATAATGAGACTCATGACTGCGCAGTGTCTCAAAACGCTCAGCCGGTAAACCGTAATGATCCGCTAAACAACGCTCGATACACTCTTTTGAGTAATATCCGTTGTTGTTCCGTTTGCAGTATTCTGTCATCGGGTTCAAGATGTAGTGGTAATTGTTCCGGGCAATTACAGTGTTTCCTCTCTCGGCTAAATATTGGAGCAGTTCTGCTGACAACTGCTCCATGGTTTTGTTTGGCATGGCTGTTCACCTTTCTTTGGATTGATTTCCCCATGTATGGGGTATCTATATTTTACCAAAGAATCTTGAACTTTTTATGTTGAATCATTCGGAGCCAACGGTGCGGTTTTCCTGCATTTTTGGCTCCGG
>CAZRRN010000105.1:0-3282 GCA_964602475.1 uncultured Lachnospiraceae bacterium
AAAGGACTGACCTCAGGACATTACCAGTATCTGAAAGAGCTTTTGCTTGACTGTGACTCCGATACGCTGCTGGCTAAAGTAAAGCAGGTGGGAGCTGCCTGTCATACCGGCTCATATTCCTGTTTCTATCAGACGCTGCTAAAGCAGGAATACTGTGACCTGAATCCCCTGACGATATTTGATGAGGTGTATTCTCTGGTGGAAGACCGGAAGCGTAATCCAAAAGAGGGTTCTTATACAAATTATCTATTCGACAAGGGAATTGATAAAATTTTAAAAAAGTGCGGTGAAGAAGCAACAGAAATCGTGATAGCCGCTAAAAATCCGGAAAAAGAAGAGATTAAATACGAGATTGCAGACTTCCTTTATCATCTGATGGTATTAATGGTGGAATGCGGAGTGGACTGGAATGATATTGTCCGTGAGCTTGCACATCGCAGAAAATAAAAACTATGCTGGAAAACCGGAAAAATAAAATTAAATATGGCATCATTACGGGAATCATTATTGTGATTGCCGTAATTTGTGTTATAATTTATAAAGGAAAAGCACTTTCGACTCCGTCAGATATAACAGTTAGTCCGACCTCTGCAACAGACACCGGAATTCCGGAGCCTTCTCTTACACCGACCGCAGAACCTGATTCATTATCGGAGCCGGTGGTGACAAAAACAGTGACGCCGATACCGACCATAAGTGCTGTACCGACGGTAACACCGTTGACGGATGTGATCCCGACTGTGATTCCGACTGTGACTCCGACTGTGACTCCGACTGTGACTCCGACTGTAACCCCGACTGTGACCCCAACCCCAACCGTGATCCCGATCCCGACCGTGGCTCCAACTGTAACCCCAACACCGGGATCGGAGGAGTTTATCATTGCGTGGACCAGCCCGGAGATTGAAAATGCAGTCAGGATAGTTCTTGATAAAGCAGAAGGCGGAATATACAGCGGAGAAGTACTTAGGATTACATCGCTTGATTTAAGTGAAAGAAATATTACGGATATAGCAGATCTGAAATATATGATGAATCTGACTGAGCTGGATTTATCATGGAACAATATTAATGATATAACGGAATTATCTTTATTGAACCACTTGACAAATCTTAATTTATCCTATAACTTTATCAAAGATATCAATTCTTTATCATTACTTGCTGGATTAACAGAACTGTATCTCGGATATAATTATATTGCGACTGCAGAACCGCTGTCATCACTTACAGAACTTACAGATCTGAATCTGGAGTATAACCTGCTGACAGAAACATCGGGACTTAACGGTCTGACCCTGCTGCGCTATCTGAAGCTGGACGGAAACAGAATTACCGACTATTCATCGGTAGAATTTGTGGAACGGCTGATTCAATAGAATGAAATGACAAAAACGGAGGATGAACAATGGATTATAGGAAAACATATCAGGAATGGTGTGAAAATCCTTATTTTGATGAAGCAACCCGAAAGGAACTGCTTTCAATCAGTGGGGAAGAAAACGAGATTAGAGAACGGTTTTATAAGGATCTTTCTTTTGGAACCGGAGGACTTCGTGGAATTATCGGAGCGGGTACGAACAGAATGAATGCATATACAGTGCGAAAAGCGACTCAGGGGCTGGCAAACTTTATTTTGAAGGAACATGGTGCAATGAAGGGTGTTGCAATTGCATATGATTCAAGACGGATGTCGGTTGAATTCAGCGAAGAAGCTGCACTTTGTCTTTGTGCCAATGGGATCAAAACATACCGGTTTGACAGTCTTCGTCCTACCCCGGAGCTTTCTTTCGCAGTCAGAGAGCTGGGATGCATTGCCGGAATTGTTGTTACGGCAAGCCATAACCCGGCAGAATATAACGGCTATAAGGTTTACTGGGAGGATGGCGCACAGATTACTTATCCGAAAGACGAGCAGATTATTTCGGAAGTGAATTCCATTCAGGGATTTGATACGGTAAAAACAATGAGCCGCGGAGAAGCTGTAAAAGCAGGGCTGTATCAGGTGATCAACAGTTCAATTGACGACCGTTACATTGAGGAATTAAAGAAGCTTGTTGTTTATCCGGAAATGTTACAGAAGAGTGCCGGAGAGGTGACCATTGTCTATACTCCGCTTCATGGAACAGGAAACTTTCCTGTTCGCCGTGTGTTACGGGAGCTTGGGTTTACGAAGGTCTATGTGGTGCCGGAGCAGGAAATGCCTGACGGTAACTTTCCGACGGTTTCCTATCCGAATCCGGAGGATGCCAAAGCATTTACTCTTGCATTGCAACTGGCTCGAGAGAAGAAAGCAGATATTGTTATGGCAACCGATCCGGATGCTGACCGGCTTGGTATTTATGTATATGACAGTAAGACCGATGAATACATTCCGTTTACCGGAAATATGACAGGAATGCTGATTTGTGAATACCTTTTCAGCCAGAGGAAGAAGCTAGGCATTCTTGCAGAAGACGGAGTACTGGTTAAGACAATTGTTTCCACGAATATGGCAGATAAAGTGGCAGAGTACTATGGAGTACGCTTGATTGAAGTATTGACCGGCTTCAAGTATATCGGAGAGCAGATTAAACTGTTTGAGACAAACCATAACGGAACTTATGAATTCGGATTTGAAGAAAGCTATGGATGTCTGGTCGGAACACATGCCAGAGACAAGGATGCGGTGGTTGCCGTAATGGCGCTTAGCGAGGCTGCTGTGTATTACAAGACGCAAGGAAAGTCACTCTGGGATCAGATGAATGTCATCTATGAAAAATACGGATATTTTCGTGAAGGTCTTGAAACAATGACTCTGAAGGGAATCGAGGGTGCAGAAAAGATTAAGGAAATCATGGCTGATTTCCGCAATAAACCACTAAAGAGACTTGGCGAACATAAAGTTCTGGCGGTTCGAGATTATATGAATGATGTGATCCGGTTTGCGGACGGGCATACAACAACAACTGGACTGCCGGTTTCCGATGTCTTGTATTTTGAACTGGAGAACGATGCATGGCTCTGCGTGCGTCCTTCCGGTACCGAACCAAAGATAAAATTTTACGTTGGAGTAAAGGGCAGCAGCTTTACGGATGCCGATCAGAAAATGACAGCGCTTAAGAAGGAATTGACAGCACTGGTCGAATAAAGGATTACCGATTGCGCTAAATAATAACATCATAAAATGCTTCTGTTTTCATTTGTGTAGTCTGCAATAAAAAACAGAAGCATTTCGTTATGTTCTGGGCTAGGGTAAAGTTTTTGTAGGAAAAATTAAATAGATAAAGAAGAAGCACCTGT
>CAZRRN010000106.1:0-3212 GCA_964602475.1 uncultured Lachnospiraceae bacterium
TTCGACTCATCTCAGGCTTATTCATCATCGCGTCTGTTCCGGAAGCTGTTGCAAATACAGCGGATGCAATAAATACAATAATAGTAAATAAAGTGCTGTTTACACCCATATTTGCAGCAATACCTGCAACTCCGCTTGCCAAACCAGACATACGAAGTATTCTAGAAAAAACACCGGCGAATATCCAGCATACTACCGGAATAATTGCTTCTTTACTAGCCATGCCCTCAATGATAGCATTTGCATAGTGTCTTTTATCTTTTGCTAAAAAGAAAGGAATAAGTAGTGCGGAAAATGCTGGTACCCAAAGAGCACCGTCGGAGATTGAACCCCAAATAAATGTTGTAAGGATAATCATTGTCAAAAAAATAATAAATGGCAAAAATGATATCCAAGGACCACCGTGAAATTCAAGGCGTTTTTGTGTCTGTTCCATAATTGAATATTCCGGTGCGGCGAAGCCGCCTGTCCGGTCATAAGGGAACCGCATGACCGGAACAAGGGAACCGCCGAAATTGCTTACTCGCTTAGCATTTTATCTAAGCCATATATTTGTCTCATAGACTGATCCTTGGATGGATCAACTGGTTCGATGTTAATTTTATACGCATCATGAACTATTCTATCCAGGATTGCATCCGCTAACGGACTATCGATTCCGCCAAGTTGTTCATACCATCCATCTGAAGAATACTGAGAACAGAAGATGGTAGAAGATTTCTTCCTGCGTCTTGAAAGTAATTCAAAGATATCTTTCTGCTCATTATCTGTTGGTTTTAAAAGAAGCCATTCATCGATAACCAACAAAACGGGGTTGGTGTACTTTGATAATGCTTTCCGATAAGTTCCATCATTTCTTGCTATTTCAAGATCCAAAAGCAAGTCGGGTAGACGCACATATTTTGTTTTGTAGTAGTGCTTGCAGGCTTCCATCCCAAATGCACAAGCCATGTAAGTTTTTCCACTGCCTGTTGCACCAGTGACAAATAAGTTATGGTGTTCAGTGATATATTCGCAGGTTGCCAGCCTTCTGATCAGGTCTTTATTTAGCTTGCGTCCAGATGTAAAGTTTATATCCATGATACTAGCATCTGACTGGTCAAATTCAGCGCCCCTAATCAGTCTTTTCAGACGATTGTTTTTGCGGCTACAGTATTCGACGTCAACAAGCATTCCGACACGATCCTCAAATGGTATTTCATCCATTTTTGAATCCTTCAGTTGAATGCGCAGTGCATCTGCCATTGCGGTAAGGTGCATTTCCATTAATTTATCAAACGTACTTTGGTTTATCATTCGTTTTTACCTCCATAATAGCTGGCCCCTCTTGTGAGACCATGACTGTTGTGCGCGTGTTCGGTTCTAGGCTGTTCCGGTTCTGATTTGTCTTGACCGGTTGAAAGTATATTTTTTATACTCTTGTAGCTGGGGGATGCCGTATATAATAACGATTTTTGGCATGCAGCTTCAAGCCTTTCCACAGAATATTTATCTGCAAGTTTCAAAACACCCATGCAGCCTCGATAATTCTGTTGTTCCACACGACTAGAGGTAAGAATTGCATCGATTACCTTGTACGTATTGATTCCTATGTTTTTAGCCCATTTACGGAACCTGTCACCATTCCATTCCAGATATTGCTGATGGTCTTCAGGCATATGTTGTACGATGGTGCTATACTGTCCCGGACGGCCATAAAGGCGCCTATGGGACGCAATGCGATTGTGGTTATAGAATACTTCAATCGTTTTATCTGTTACCCGGACATCGACCTTTCTTCCTATGTATTCAAAAGGAATCGAGTATAGCATCTTGTCCACAGATATGTGATAATTGTACTGAACAGTGGCTTGTTTCCATTCCGCTAGTTCGTACGGGGTAGCAGGTAAGTTTGTCAGCAATGGCAGTTCTTCGTCGCGGAAGAGGCTTAATCGGCTGCCCTCTTTTTTCTGGAAATCACGAGAGTTATACGCCGCAAGTTTTTCTCTGATTGCGCGATTTAATTCAGCGAGAGAAAAGAACTGTTCATTTCTTAGCGCTGCAGTAATCCAAGTGGATACATTACCGACAGAACCTTCTACACTTGGTTTGTCTTTTGGCTTTCTGACTCTAGCGGGAATGATGGCGGTGTTATAATGCTCAGCCATTTCATGATAGACAGTGTTAATCTGCTGATTGTACCATCCGCCATTGTGAATAACTGCAGTCTTACAGTTATCAGGAACCAGTATTCTTGCCGTTCCACCAAAGAACTGATACATGTGAACATGTGCCTTAATCCATGCCTGCTGTCTTTCATTAATAAAAGCTTCCACGTAGGCATACTGGCTATACGTCATGACACCTACAAAAAGATAGGCATCTGTTAGTTCACCAGTATCCGAATCAATGATATGGGCTGGATCACCTGCCCAGTCAACCTCAACCTGTTCTCCTGGTTTACGGTTGATGTGCATCGTTGCACGACGTTTTTCTTCCTCTTGTTGAAGATAATAACAGAATTGCGAATACATAAGTGCTTCTTCGCTGTTAAGACGACAGTCCTCCATGTATTCTGTCCACAAGAGTTTTTTACTCACACCATTTTTAAGAAGTTCCTTGTGAATGTAAGCATAATCAGGCATCCGTTTTTTCTTTGCAGTCTGATTATTTTTGGGGAACATAAGCTCCTCCATTACAGCATCTGTCTGTGTGTCGGCTAACGGCCATGAAATATTCATTTCTATGGCACGTTTTAAGACTTTATGGACTGTTTTCTTGGAGACATTGCTGCTGTAGGCAATGTTCTGCTGGCTAAATCCAAGACTATGAAGTCTAAGGATTTCCCGATATTTGGTCATATATGTTGACCTCCTTATAACGTATTTACACCATTGGTGCATAGATACATTATAAAAAGAAAATATCTTTGGTTTCCACTACCGGAATCGCGGTTTCCTTTTTTCCGGAACACCGGTTTCCAAAACCCGGACATGTGGTGTAAAATGTTCCGGATTACTCAGATCTAAATGAAAAATTTAAAAACATAAACTGGAATTTAAAAGAACTAGCTTTTTATTTAATTGATACAAATAAAGAATTATATTTAAATACTACGGTTTCTTACAACAATTCAAAGCAATATTTTAATCAAAAATATATTGCACTTGCATTATCTCTTTCAGCTAAATCATTGTCAACATATCTAAATGAAAAAGATTTGAAAAAGAAGC
>CAZRRN010000107.1:0-3053 GCA_964602475.1 uncultured Lachnospiraceae bacterium
CCCTGACATCTACCTTGCGTTTAATGTATTCATATGGAACCGAGTATAGCATTCCGTCAATGGATATGTGATAATTAAACTGAACAGTGGCCTGTTTCCAGTCCGCCAGTTCAAAAGAGGTAGCAGGTAGGGGAGCCAGTAATGGCAGTTCTTCGTCGCGGAAGAGTTCCAATCGGCTACCTTCTTTCTTTTGAAAGAGCCGTTTATTGAATTCTTCTAGTTTCTGACGAATCACACGATTTAATTCTGCAAGTGAAAAGAACTGTTCATCACGCAGTGCAGCGATAATCCAGGTGGAAATATTTCCGACGGAGCCTTCTGCATTTGGCTTGTCCTTAGGTGCACGCACTCTGGCTGGTATAATGGCAGTTCCATAGTGCTCCGCCATTTCCTGATAAGTAGCGTTGATTCGTTGATCATTCCAGTTATTATTATGTATCACTGCTGTTTTACAGTTATCTGGAACAAGAATCTTAGCGACACCACCGAAGAACTGATACATGTGAACATGAGCTCTGATCCAGGCTGGCTGCTTTTCATTAATAAAAGCTTCCGCATAGACATACTGGCTATAAGTCATTACACCTACAAATACATAGGCGTTGATGATTTCTCCTGTATCTGGATCAATGATGTGAGCTGGATCGCCAGCCCAGTCCACTTCTACCTGTTCGCCTGGCTTACGATTGATGTGCATGGTCGCACGGTGTTTCTGCTCGTCCTGCTGGATATAATAGCAGAACTGGGAATACATCAAAGGCTCATCGCCGTTTAATCGGCAATCATCCATGTATTCAGTCCACAGGAGCTTTTTACTAACGCCATTGCGGAGCAGCTCCTTGCGGATGTAAGCATAATCAGGCATACGTTTATTCGATGCTTCGATATGCTTGCCTTTTTCTGGAAAAAGAATTCCAGCAAGGACTTCGTCAGTCTGATTCTTACCGAGTGGCCATGAAATATTTAATTCTCTGGCTTTCTTAAGAACACTGTTGACGGTTTTTTTAGAGACACTGCAACTATCTGCAATACTCTTTTGGCTGAGATGTAGACTGTGTAGTCTTAAAATCTCTCGATATTTGGTCATGATAGTGACCTCCCATAATGAATTTACACCGACAGGGTGCATGATTTCATTATAAGACTTTTATATTTAAATGGTTTCCAACACCGGAATGTCGGTTTCCTTTAAACCGGAATGACGGTTTCCATAGTCCGGACAGTTGGTGTAATCAGCTCCGGATTACTCACTTACCGTGATAACTCTTTACGACAGTTACTCAGATACTAAGCGTTATAACTATTATATTACTACAAACGAAAGCACCCTAAATATTGTTTCAAATGATTTTTTACAGATGGGAACGGACACAAACAAAACTTTTGAAAATCCAAATCATAATGATTACAGTCTTGTTCAGTATCAGCTCTGTGTTGAATTCCCTTCCAATGCAACAGCAACAGACGCGTTAACGATCAGTCTTTCCCAGGATAGTAAAACACTTGCAAACACCACAGTCACCGTAACAAGAACCTCTGCCGTTTCTCCTGAGGGAATTCTTTCTCTTACAAGCTCTTCCGGAGGTGAAAAGCAGCTTACCGCTATTGTAAACGTAAGTGACTTGATTGAGGATGATTACCTGCTTGCTCTTTCTCTTCTGGATGAAGACGGAACAGCAATCGACTTTCCGGACGGCTCATCACTGATGTTGAATACAAATACAGTTCCAACAACAATCTACGCCGGTTTTGCAAGCTTTACAGGTATTACAAACGGAACCTGCAGTTTTACCCTTAACGGACTCCCTGCCGGGACATATAAGCTTCAGATTGACTTATGTACCGGTTATCTATCCGATACTTATCCGCTGAAAAACAGCATCGTTCTTGTTACAAGTCCTACTCTTACGGTAACTTCATCTGAATATGCTCTTTACGCAGCATTAATCAGCGGAAGCCGTATAATCGATACTCAGAATGAAGCCGTTACTTTGACCTTTATCGTAAACTATACTTCAACAGTAAACGGAATTCTCACAGTTGCTTCAATGAGCAAGAACAACGATGAATACAACAACACCGCTTCTCAGTGGAACGTTAGCGGAGCAGGTTCCTTAGACCCCGGATCTGTTCAAACCGTAAATGTCACCGTCACAGTTCCTCAAGGTACCGCTTCTGGAACTTACCGAATTCTCTTTCACCTTGGAACAGCACAGTTCTTATACAATATCATTGTGGAATAGCAAAAAAAATAGCTCTAAGCCTTGAAACAAGCGCATTAGAACTATCTAATGAGACATCCGGGATTCGAACCCGGGACAACTTGATTAAAAGTCAAGTGCTCTACCGACTGAGCTAATATCCCATATGTTTACTTGATAAAGTAAACAAAATGCCCAGAACCGGAATTGAACCAGTGACACGAGGATTTTCAGTCCTCTGCTCTACCAACTGAGCTATCTGGGCATTCGAAAACAATTTTGTTTTCAAAAATTGCGGGGGCAAGATTTGAACTTGCGACCTTTGGGTTATGGGCCCAACGAGCTTCCAGACTGCTCCACCCCGCGATAATAAGTGGATGGGGAAGGATTCGAACCTTCGAAAGCGTCGCTAACAGATTTACAGTCTGCCCCCTTTGGCCACTCGGGAACCCATCCAAATAAAATATTAAATTTTCAAAGCCGATGATCGGATTCGAACCGATAACCTGCTGATTACAAATCAGCTGCTCTGCCGTTGAGCCACATCGGCACATACGTATAAGTAATAACCAGAAATCTGATAAGTAATCAAAATGGGACCTATAGGGCTCGAACCTATGACCCTCTGCTTGTAAGGCAGATGCTCTCCCAGCTGAGCTAAGATCCCACAATGGTACAAGCATTCGCTTATATTACGACCCAAATCGGGCTCGAACCGATGACCTCCGCCGTGACAGGGCGGCGCTCTAACCAACTGAGCTATTGGGCCAAGTTTAGCGGATTACAATACCTAAATGACATTTCACATTGAAACCAGACAATATCAGACCAGTTCAGGTCAAGCCCTCGACC
>CAZRRN010000108.1:0-2772 GCA_964602475.1 uncultured Lachnospiraceae bacterium
AAAGTATCCAGTGCCATTTGAAAAACATCCATAAGGATTTGCTCATTATTCATGAGTTCCTTCAGATATCCTGTGCCACCTGGCACCATGTCATAGAGAACAAGATATCTTTTCCGGTATTGATGATCCAGTGATGGTTCTTCATGAATGGTCGCCCTCAGATGATCAATATTTCCCTGAAACTTCTTTTTTAATCCCAGGTAAAGAGACGCGATGAAGGAATGAAGTTGCATATCCGTCCAGGATAAAGGATGAACCGGTAAAAGAATGCGCAGTGCCTGTGAATTGAATTCCCTGTAGAGATAAAGATAATCATTGATAATATTATGAGGATCTGCATCTTTTTTGCTACACGTCATCGTATGGACCGGTTCGGAACCATTCTGAACCTTGCCACACCCCCGACACACAGCAAAGCCATTCTTGGGAAATTCCTTACCGGCAATCATGACCGTTTCACCAACATTATCTTTTTTGCCAAAATTCATTTCCCTGAATGTAACCTTCTCAACAAATTCCATGCCGAAAGGAAAATCCTCGTCGTTTATCTTATAGGCAATTTCTACAGATGACTCGGACATATCCAATAGAATCTGTTTGTGGAAAAATTCCGGATCTCTTTCATCACTGTCATCCTGAATGCGGCTGATTTTATCTGAGGTCGTCGCCATCACCTGGCGCATGCGAATCATTCGTTTTTTCTGACCTTCGTCGCTCCATAGAACACTTCCACAGGAAGGACAGGTTGACGTCGTATCTGTGGTCGCCACCATTTCCATATGTGAACAGCTATTACAGAAGCGCCATTCCTCGATTTCCGAAAGATTTAAGTTAACCTGATCGACTTTAACCTTACGACCTTCAGCATAAAAATAATTATCGGGTGCCAGCTCATGAATAGCAGAGACAGCCGGGCGCTCATAGTCATAGGTTGTTGTCTGATATTTACCTTCTTTATCAGGTTTCGATTTTCTCTTATAAATGACCGACTGCAAAACAATACCCGCTTCCGGGAAGGCGTAATTGGGCAACAATCCTTCATCAGTGAAGAAATTAAAAGTTTCTTTCTCACCAATCCGTCTGATGATACTGTTGAGTGCCGCCTTTTCCCGGAGGAGTTCATCCATCTTCTCCTCATAATTCTGATCTCTGATCGGGTTGTTTTCTTTTTCCCTAATCAGTGCATTTAATTTTTGTACCCGTTTTCGAAGATTATCCCGTTCCTGGCGGATACTGGTTAAGCGTTCAACAATTTTATAAATCAGACTATCCTTGACCGTTGCATTACCATAGACAACACTACGGATGTGTTCTCTGGATTGATCGGTAAGTGAGTCCTGAAACATGGAAAAGAAATCCACCAAAAGCTGACTGCGATAACGCTCTACAAAATTAATAAAATTGAACGGAAACTTCTTCTTGTTCTCATGATCTCCAAACTGGTTGAGTACCTGTCCCAAATGATCAGGAATCGCCGTAACGGAAATGTCGGTTGCTATCCAGCAATCGAAACAAAACGCGGTCATTTGTCTTTCCAGAACGGCGGGAGCATCGAGAAAACAACCGGGAGGTTCAACACTGCCCGCCAGCATTGCTTCCGGCGCTGCATAAAAATAAAGATCATGGGGACGACCGTTTGCCACGGTAAAGTTAAAGGAATTGCCGTTTTTACGCCCAGAGCGACCAATCCGTTGCATATAATTGGCCTGAGCGGGTGGGACAGAACAAAGAATCACCGAGGAAAGGTCGCCAATATCAATACCAAGTTCCAAGGTTGGTGTGCAAGAAAGCAGATTTGGCGCGCCTGGTGTTCGCTTATCCTGCATAAAACGCTTTTCTAACAACTCACGGGTAGTTCGTTGCAAAAGGCCTGTATGTTCCGCTGTAAATATTCTCTGCACATCACCTTTGGCATAGAGATGCCGGTAATAATCGTCAACCGGCGCTTCCTTTATATATTTGCCTCTGCAGCCGAAACGAAGACAGGCAGTATTCTCCCACAGAACAGCTTCTTCTGCAGACACTGATACATTATGACTGCACTCCTGACATCTGAATTGAACAACGTTGCGTGTAACATGAAAGTGTTCTGCGTACATGCCCCAGACGGGAAATCCCCTCACCTGACGTTCACTGAATATCCCGCTATCCATCAGCTCTGCAATCACATATTTAAAAATTGATTCACGATATTCGATAAGCTGGGGGTGGATATGCCCAAAACATTTTTTCAACCAGTCTTCATACCAGGTTAGAGTAGAACGACCAGAACTCAAAAGAACGTCAAATCGAGTACCCCTCTTCGTTGTCAAAAATGAAGGCGTTCTGGTGTATCTGCCATAACTTGGCATCCAGTGTAATGTTTTGTTAATCACATATGTATTGCCCCAGCCTTCTATATAAGAATTTAAAGCATAGTGGGGAAAGGCGCCTTTTGTTCTCATCTGATTCAGGATACCCGATAAAAATCTTAAAACGATATCCTGATCAATATCTCGTAGAATCCCTATCTCATTTCGAAGTGTTTCACATAAGTTAACCGCCGCTGTCTGAAGTTTTGTTTGCTCCACAAAGGCTACTGATGATCCGGTTTTCTCCAGCGTACGGCCGATGCGACTGTTAAATCCATATTCGCAGAGAACTTCCCACTCAAGACGTCGTTTCAAATCATCAAGCAGTGTTGAATCTTCTGGAATTTTCCCCGTATCGACTAACTTTTCATAATCATCAAACCAGGCCATATCCGGTGGTAGAAAAGTGGCAATAAAAAGT
>CAZRRN010000109.1:0-2702 GCA_964602475.1 uncultured Lachnospiraceae bacterium
TCTACAGTATTCCAGTCAAAATTCGGACCGGGCGTAACAACAATATTTGTCTCATTTCCATCTTGATAATAATGTAATTTTCCGTCCTCACTTTGTACATAATAATTTCTTGAACTTGCATATGCTTGGGCTATCCCAAGGGCAAGCGTACCTGCAACAACTAATACGGCGAATAAAATAACAAGTTTACGTTTCTTCATAAGGATTTCCTTTCTCTAATAAACATTGGCTCTAATGTTTGATTAATCCTGCTACATCATCAACAACAAATACCACCTGCAGCAACTCCTTTTGATTGGTTTCTCGGTGAACAAGAACATACGTCATACGATAAACACCACACTGCAGTGTTGAATAATTACGGTCGAACCCCTCCGGCAGAGTATGAAACAATCGCCGATCTGTGTCATTTTCATTCAGCAGAGAAATATACTTTTTATCAAATGATATAGAGTTCTCCCGCGCAAAAGAGCTTGAACCTACACAATAAATCGCATCATAATCATTTCCCTGTAAATTCGTTTTCGACACCAGATAATAGTCTTCATCCTGCTGTATCTCCAGCCATTTTTCACCAATGTCATACAGACAATCTGTGTCACACTTCAGTAAAGTGAAAAGTGTATTGTCCCGAAAAGCAGTTTCTTCCACTTGAACAGCTTCTGAGACAGAAAGCTCCGCATATTCTTGTACTTCTTTGTAATTACTGGATCCATTCAGACAAAAGGCATTATGTTGTGTGGAAATGACAAGGCATGGAATAATCGCAATGATTACAACGGCAAAAAGTATCTGAAATGCAACTCGAAGCTTTCCCTTTTGATAAAATATTTTTTCTATTCGATGCTGTAAATTGCCGTCACCGATACCGGAGACCATAAGATCTTTTCTTTTCTGAAAGCACTCTCCTGTTGATAATTCCAATAATGATATGCCGTAAGCTCTCTTCTCGTTGACGGACATATGACGTACCACGTGCTCGTCACAGGCATATTCGCTGTCTGTTTTGGAAGTAAATGCAGCAATCCAGACAAATGGATTAAACCAGAATGCAACGACACAGATCGTACGTAAAACGTTCCAGATACGATCCCCCTGTCGTTGATGCATTCTTTCGTGTTGAAGGATGTGGTGCAGCTGCTCCGAATTCTGTTGCTGTTTTGTATCAATATAGATGTTTTTACCAATCATATAGGGGAAAGACAAATGCTCTACAAAATATACATGCTTTCCATAATCATCTGCTAAACCTAGTATTCGATTATGACGAATATATCTCTGCGTCTTCAGTAACGGAATCAGGATAAATGCTGCGGTAACAACTGAACCGATAATCCAGATTGCCAACAGTATCTCACACAGGGTGATTTCAATTCCGGATACGAAACTTACATTATCAATTACAGCAAGCCCATCCTGCAAGGTAGTATTACTTGTATAAATAACCTGATTCAATGCTCTGGACAGCCAGCGAAACAAATTCACATAATCCGGATAGATTACTTCTTTTACTAATGTAGAAAGTGTTCTGAATGATGGAAGCCAGCATAACAACAGATGCAGTGCCGGTATCAGCCATAAAGCATAAAGGATACCGGAGCGAACATATCTGCGGAATATCAGACGAAGCAACAGAATAACTATGATATAAAATGATACAAAGACTAAAATATCCATTGATACCCCCTGTTCAATCCTTTATATGAGTGACCCCTAAAATGTTGCAGATTTCATCCAGTGCATCCTTGCTTATCTTCTGATTTTTTACCATTGCAGAAATGAGCAGCGAAGGGGAACCATTGAAAGCTTTTTCAAGCAAAGCGTTCGTTTCGGCAGCTTCTGCTTCTTCCTTCGTTATTACAGGATAGAAAAATTTTGCTTTCCGTCCCTCCTCAAAACGTATTTTATTCTTTTCTGTCATACGCTGCAGCATAGTAATAATCGTTTGTTTTGTCCACCCGGTGTCATCCTTTAACATTTTCGTCATTTCTGTAATTGTTCTCGGGGATTCGTTCCATAAAAGTTCCATAATTTTCCACTCAGCATTTGTAATCTGCATTATTCCTTCTCCTCATTCATGATAAACGTATCCACTACCACTTACAACATCCGCATCATAAGCTAGAAATTTAAAATAATAATTCGAGTCAGGATCCAAGTTACTATATCCAATTCCAAGAATTGTTGTTGGATTTCCAACCCATGTGCAGGATGATACAAGTGTATCTGTTAATAGAAAATGATCTAAATACAGCTCAATTCTAACATCCTCGCCACCGGAAGTCCATGAGTTAAGTGAAAGTGTCAGATTTCCTGTGCTTGTTGGCTTAAAGTAGCAGGATGTATACGTAAAATTATACATATTACTAAAGGAATAAAAATAATCTGATTCAAATAAATCGTAGTATACACCGGGTTCGTTATTTCCTCTGGTTATATCTGCCTTTGTTACAGACGGTGCTAACTCATTACTTGAAGGATAACGCTCATCATTGATTGAGTATATCACAATATACTCACTATTTTGAGCGTTATCCTCAGCTTTTGCTGTTGTTGGGCGATTGCCAAATACTACAAGAACACATACCAAAGCAAAGAACATTAACCTAATCTGTTTCATTTACATATCCTCCTTTTTATTGGTCTACACGTGTATACCCATATTATAGAATACTGATTTTTATTTGTCAATAGAAAAGTAG
>CAZRRN010000110.1:0-2619 GCA_964602475.1 uncultured Lachnospiraceae bacterium
ATTATGCTAGTGTTTACGATGAGAATTTAATGGAAGAGCATCATCTTCACGGCCCTAAATTCGCTCAGGAGATTTTAGAGAAATTAAATTATCCGCAGGATAAGATTGACCAGGTTAAACATTGTATTGAATATCTTAAGGAGCAGTTTATGATTAAGACACACAAAAAGCCACACGGATTTATCATAGAAGTCTTAAAATATAACACTTACCAGAGTTTATACACTTATAAAAGCCACACAAAAAGGAACACAAAAGGAACACAGAAGCCACACTATATTAATAAGAATGAAATAAGTATGAAAGAAGAATGTAATACATCGCAACTTTTTTCAAAAGATTGCTTGGAACATAAAATCTCTCTTTACCTACAAAATAAAATTATAGAGAACAATCCGGCCTTTAAGGAACGCACCGACTCCCAGCTACAGAAATGGTGCAAGGAGATAGACCGGCTGATCCGGCTGGACAAGGCAAAGACTGCCGACATTAAAAAAATTATTGACTGGGTTTACCAGGACTCATTCTGGAACAGCAATATCTTGAGTGCTGGTGGTCTCCGGAAACATTATCCCCAGTTATGGAAAAAGGTGATAGATACTAACAGCAGAATGGGCGTATCCCTGCAGGACAAAATAAAAAATGACAGGAGATTAGATTAATGACGGAAACGGCAGTAATGGAAAAGCAGAATATCGAAAAAAAGAAGCATGACTTTCTGGTAATGATTAACTTCTTTGAATCGGCCAAGCGGACGAAATTATCCAAAGATCAGATTGACGCATACTGGCACAGACTTAAAGACTATCCGAACCGGTATTTCATCCGTGTGATTGAGATTGTGGATGACCTTAAATTCTTTCCGGAGATATCTGATATTGTTTATCGTTTTTATGAATATTCATTATCAGATGCCAGCCAGACTGTAAAATTACCTGAACCGAAAGATCGGCAGAAGGAAGTCTCCCGCAAGTGGATGGCACAGATTAAGACAATCATCTCACCTCGCTATGCCGGTAAACTGCAGCCAGATTTTGACTGGCGTTTATTAGGCAAATTATATGAACCAAGTAAATTAAAGGAATTGTTAGGTAAAAATTTAAAGGAGGCAACTAATGTTTGATGAGAATCTATCAAAACTGATCGATTATATCTATTCACAAGGCTACCTTGATTGCTTGTGTGATAACGGACTGATACGGAAACGGGATTACATAGACCTGACGACTGACAACTGGAAAAAGATGAAGGGCGGCAACGTTGATTATGGAGAAGACTATCTAAAATCTTTAAGGCGGGGTGATGGTGATGGTCAAGCAGGCAAATGGCAACCGAAAGAAGATGCTAGACATCAAAGTGCCGGATGATTTTCTGCGGGACGCCCTCGAGGCATTTCGTGAACTGATGGACAACACCGATAACAATGAGATTATCGAGGCGTGCCAGAAACACATCACCCGAATCAGAAAATACCGACGGATGGGAGAACCGAGAAATCGTGAGATGAGAAAGATGTTTGATTATAAGGTGAAAGAACATCAGAGATGGGGCTGGTAAAGACCTGGGGCAGGGGTTCTTCCTTCAGCGCCTCCTGAATAAACAAAGACTGAAGGCTCTGCCCCATTATTTAAGAAAACGAAAGGAGTTAAAATGACTAATCTGGAATATCTTGAGAAGTGCCGGACAGAAGGATTATACAGCGAGGATGCCAAATTTGATAATTACATCAAAATAAGGCAAGTGAAAGCACTTGAAATCATTGCAGAGGAATTATGTAAATTAAACGAAAATGGCGGTGTGATGGAATTGGTAAAAGTGGGGTTGAATGATTGAGAACCAAGGTTAAGGTTAAAGTCTTGAAATCTGGTAAAATAATGGAAGCATGGACAGAGGCCGTCAAAGTCCGAGCCAATTATCGATGTGAATATTGCGGACGGAAAAAACCGTATGTTCTCAATGCCCATCATATTTTCGGACGCCGTCATTCTGCGGTTAAATATGATCTCGATAATGGAATTTGCCTTTGCTATAATTGCCATAACGAGGCACATAACAATCCCGAATTTATCAAGTGGATTATCAATTATATCGGAAAGGATCGTTATGACCGAATCAAGGCCAAACATGACCAAGTTAAGAAGTGGACGGAGATGGAGAAAAGGGAAGTCTATCAAAACTTGAAGGACTTGATAAAGGGGGTGCATACAGCCGAATGATTATCCGCTGTGCAGGTAAATTAAAAAATGGTGAACCATGCAATCGGATCGTCTTTGACGGATCGCCCGGATATGACATGACCGGTCAGCCGAGAAGCATCGTTATTAAATGTCCGAGGTGCTATTCCTATAATCTCATTACCTGCCATATTGAGGAAACAGTCGTTGTAAAAGATTTGGGAAAGAAGAAGTTGATAATAAATTGACGATAAATTGACATAATGCAATGATTCATGTTATAATTATCTTTGACAATTTTATATTGCGTAGAGTCCAAGAGACCATTTGAACAGGGAAACCTGTGGATGGTCTTTTTTTATTTTGAGGAGATTATGAAACTATCGGAAATTAGACTTAATCCAGACAATCCCCGTTTTATTCGGGATGACCGATTTAAGAAGCT
>CAZRRN010000111.1:0-2614 GCA_964602475.1 uncultured Lachnospiraceae bacterium
TATAACGATTTACGGAACTGTTTCAGCAATTGCAGTACCGACAGAAGTACCGACAACAACACCGACTCCGGAACCGACAGCAACACCGACTCCGGTTGAAGAAATCATTGAGGAACCGGAGATTCCGGAAGCACCGGTAGAGGTTCCTGAGGAAGAACTTCCGGAAGAAGAGCTTCCGCTTGATCTGCCCGAGACGGGTACAATCTCGGTAACAATGGTTTATCTCTTTGCAGCAGCCTTTGTAATTGCAGGACTTGCAATCAACAGAAAGCGCAGAAGAGCATAGTAAGATAACAACAATGAATGGATGGGACCGGACGACATGTTCGGTCTCATTTTGTTTGCTAAATATACATTTATAAGAAAAAAATCTATAAAACTGGTTTAGAATATATCTAAAATATATCTTTTATGTGTTACAATTATTACGTTATCGTAGAGAAGAGGGAAGGACGGTGATGATATGTCAGTAGCAGCAGCAGGAAGAATGAGGATGGAAATGTGTACCAGCCTGATTTGTATCGATGCCTGCAATGACTATACAATGTCCGGAAGAATCTATCACAGCTGTATCCGGGAGGGTGTTGGGTTCGGAAGCTTTATGGAATTAGTTGAACTTCAGGAAACGATTTTTAACAGTCTGGATTATCCGCAGAGCTGTATGGAACTTAGATCATTTGGAAAGAAATCCGGGACAGATGAACGGATTGATATACAAAGCAGATATTCCGTTGGAAAAGATACAGAGCGTGGAAGAATTGCAACCTTTAATATAAGAGTCATGTTCCGGCAGAATGCAAGCTGGCAGGGTTCGGTTCAGTGGCTGGAGGAACAAAAGACGGAGAACTTCCGCAGTGTACTGGAGCTGCTCCATCTGATGAGCAGCACGGTGCCGGAAGAACAGAAGACCCCGGTAAGAAAAGAACGTCCGCTAGCAAAGGAAGCGTAAGCAAAGCAAAGGTGTAGAACAAAAGGTGTAGAACAAAGGTGTAGAACAAAAGAGTACCATGGGTTAACCCCGTTCCCTTTCAAAAACGAGGCTGAAAATAGGGCGTCTGCCTCGTATAATAGCAGACAAGACCAAGTGCAAAAGCACAAAACTATTTTTGGAAAAGGAGATACTATGAAGAAAAGAGGAAAGAAACTATTTGCAAGCATACTGAGTGTAATATTGGTGTTTGCTATGATGTTGGGGAACATCGGCGGAGTAACGGCGGCAAAGGCCGATACAAGCAGTACCGATGATTTATTAATCAACTTTTTCAATTACAGCAAGGATTCTGCTGTGAAAGAAAATGGTACAGATGTTTCTAATAAATACCTGTTGTTTGCCGGCGGAATCGGTTCTGCACAAAATAACAACAATGAAAATTATCGTTATCTGGGACTTGTGAAAGCCGCCTTGGATGTTAATGGGTTACCGCAGTTTAATTATGAAATTACCGGTGCGAATAATGGTGGAAGCAACCCGTTTTCAACAGAATCAGGCAATGGAACTTATAAAGGAAGTGCAACAGTAACACTTACAAAGGGGACAGACGGTAAATATACATACAACAGTAAAACAAACAGCATGACCTTTAATGCTGCAACATCAACGAAAGCAGCTACAGTTACTGTTGGAAATACGGCAGCATCCGATCAGGGTTTCTGGCCGTTTGATACTTCGTCTTCGCATGATTATTACTTTGGTATTTCCTTTACCAAGTCATTTTACGTACCCGAATCTTCAAGTGCATATACGTTTACATTCTCGGGAGATGATGATGTCTGGGTATTTGTTGACGGAAAGCTGGTACTTGATATTGGCGGTATTCATGGAGCAATTACAGGAACAATTACTCTTGAAAACGGAAAAAAAGTATCTGCTGATTATAAATATGTAAACGGAAAAGTAACAGGAGCAAATGCAACTACTGCGTTGACTAAAGGAACATCAACAGCGGTCAGTGATTATACAATTACCTCCGGTACGCATACCTTGTCTTTCTTTTATTTTGAAAGAGGAGCCGGTCAGTCGAACTGCATGTTCTCTTATAACTTGATTCCGGCAAGCTATGAGGTTGAGTATCTGTTTCAGACAACAACAGGAGTATACCAGAAGGCAGATGAGGTTACGAATACCACGGTGGATGGAGTAAATGTTGGTGAGAAGATCAGCCTTACCTCGGATACAATTAAAGGTAACATTAAAACCGCGGATGTTCTTGGAGTTACCAATGCCAAGTATTATAAAGCCGGTTATGTAATAGACTCTGAAGGAAAAACGTACGGCAGTGCAGGCGCATTAGTGAATAATGTGGATGTTTCCTCCGATGCATCAGTATATAAGAGCTATATTAGCTCGGACATTGTAAAATCAGGAGCAAAGGTATATGTCTTATATGACCGTATCAATTATACAGTTGAGTATGTAAATGATACAGACAGCTCTTATAATTTGAAAGAAGCAGAGATTACTGCATGGCCAAGTCCTACCAGTGCGGTATATCCTGCAGGTACCGAAATTGAGCTTTCGAAACCTTCTGCTGACAACTATAATTTCTATGGCTGGTACGAGAAGACAATTGGTTCTGACCAGTCCACTAATACAAAAATCACCTCTGACAAGATA
>CAZRRN010000112.1:0-2564 GCA_964602475.1 uncultured Lachnospiraceae bacterium
ATATACGGAGCTTCTGGTCCATCTCATAATAAGCCATCACATACACCGGCGTTGGAAGAATATCCTTGGCAATCGCCTCCACGAGACTTATCTCCGATGCAACAGAGCCGTCAAATATCTCCTCCGCCATATCTCTTCCGCCGTCAAGATACCTGATGTTAGTGGCAGAGAATCCCACTACCTTCGCTTGCGGATATTCCCTAAGCAATTCCTTCACCCCTTCACCCCATTTGAGAGCTCCTGCCCTGTGAAATTCATCAAGGATTATGTAGTCCGGTTTTAAGAATTGCAGCCTGTCCGTATTGTTCATCAACCACGCATACGTTGTAAACCAGGAATTATTGTAACGGATTTTCTGTGTACGCTGCAGGTTTTTCATCTGCATTCTGTAGATATAGTCGCTTGGACCCAGCCACAGAAATCGTTTATTTCTGTGCTTTTCAAGCAGTTTAAAAATAATATATGTCTTTCCGGTTCCTGTAGGCTGTATAACACATGCCCTATTCTGCTCTGCAAGCATCTTTTCAACCGCCTCATAAGCCTTCAGATTGTGCTCGTATAAATCTAACGCCATACTTTCTCCTGTTCGATTGTCGAATCCGAAACAATCCCTATCTCTCTCAATCTGTCTTCCTTATCCCGAATGGATTCATTGCCGACTGTCAGCAATCTCTTCTGCCTGTCCGCCCACGCTCCAACCAGCATACCATCTTCCGATCTGTATCCTACCGGCATCTCACAATTTCCATTATTGTCATAGTACTTGGCTGCACGTTTGAACATTGCCTCCCAACTCTGCCCGGATCTGTCTTTTGATATTCCAAGAAGGGAGAGCCGTCTTTCCTGCCTTGCCGTTAGGCCGTCCTCTTGCCATCTTTCTCTTACAGTATCCAGCCATTTTCCCAGGCAGAAATCATCTGAGCATATATATTCATCTTCAATCTCAATATCTTCATGCCTTGTTAAATACATGAGCATTTCAGCACATCCCCGACTGAAATACTTATTGAATTCTTCGTCATTCATAACTCATGATTCCTTATTAGCGACATCCTTGCCGTTTATTTTATGAAATGATAACCTTTGTAGAAATTGTAAGGAATTGCTTTTCTCATTCATCAAAGAAATGAAATTAGGAGGTATAACCGCCGTGGAAATCGACAAAATGGCTCTCGGAATCCGTATCAGGAATACAAGGCTTCGCAGACATATGACCCAGTCAGAACTCTCTGAATTCTCCGGTCTTTCGGTAACATACATCAGCCTCATCGAGCGTGGGCGCAGACAGCCAAGTCTTCCATGTATCATTCGTCTTGCAAACTCACTGAAGGTTTCCGCAGAATATCTTCTGTACGGTTCTGATACTCAAGGTCCCAATCAATCTTCTCATCTGATTGCAGAGCTTCTTGCCTCATGCCCCAAGAAGAAGCGGCAGTTTGTTCTTGAACTGCTGGTTGAAGCTGTTCAGCTTCTTCAGCATTATTTTCCTGATTAATCTCTTCAAGTTCACTCTCCGGAACTCTGTCTGAAGAAAAGCGTTTTTTCGCTTTATGGCGGTACAGTTTTTCGAATGGAAGTGGCGAGTGAAGCTTCTTGTTATATTCAAGCAGCATTGCTTACCATAGCCTTCCATGAGGTTTACACCGCCCCATACACCAAGTCCTGCTCCAAGACCGATAACAAGCTTCTGAAGTACGTCTACTGCTGAACCAAAAAATGCCATAATTAATTTACTGAACCCTTCCTCTAAAGGGTTCTCTCCTTTCGAATGTGATTGTTTTTTGTAATAAAAAAGCCGACCGTTCTCGATCGACTGTTGTTTTGGTCGCGTCGCTCTTACCATTCCGGTCGTCATCGCGTACTGCGCCCATGTCTACCCTCCTGTAGACAATATCATTATTCAGTTGTTTGTTCGTTTTCTTCCGGAATTGAATCCGCATCAATTACTTCATAGCAATCATCCGGGTTCAATTTAAGCTGATGATGCAGATATTTTCCGATATCGAAATAATTCGCTGCATCAGCATCCGAAGTTAGATAATAATTCGGATGCTTTGTCAGATCATATTTGTCTGACAGGAAAGGCCTTACACCTCTTAACTGAAGAATACATTTACTTCCGTCCATGACTGCAAGTTCATCCACCGACATCAAATCCTTACCGAGCTTATTATAGTTTAATGAATGGGACTGTTCGCGTCCTCGCGTTTCTCCGGTGTTATAGGTGTCGATTGTTTCCTTGCCAAGTGCCTGGCTCAAATCCTTCAGTGTGGTCGGTTCAGAGCCTCCCAAAAAAATCTGTGAATCCATGTTTCCGACAATGGTATCTGCATGGTCCTTATAAATAGCCTTAAGCTGGCTTCGCGTCTGCAATACCAAACATGCCGAAATCTCACGGCTTCGTATCGTGGCAACAAGCTTCTCCAGATTGGGTATCTGTCCGATGTTTGCCGCTTCATCGATCAGGCATCTTACGTGTACCGGAAGTCTTCCGTGATACACATCGTCTGCTGTCAGCCAGCAAATTATAATTCCAACCTACTGTAACTTTACCGCTGATTAAA
>CAZRRN010000113.1:0-2559 GCA_964602475.1 uncultured Lachnospiraceae bacterium
AATCGCTTGCCACAGCCTTGGCAGGCCATCGCGCAGCGATTTTGTTCAATTTCAACTTGTGGAGCTGAAGAAGGAATTGAAAAATAATGGACGATTTAGTTGTCACCGTTACGCTTGTCTATCCTAAAGATATGTGCAGTTCATTTCACGTAACATCATTCATAAAATTGGAAGATGATAAGATAATTGCTATGGATGAGTATTGGACCGATGATGGGGATGCCCCGCAATGGAGGAAGGATAAACACATTGGTATCCCACTCCGCTAACTTCCAGTTTATATTACTGAGAAAATTAGAATACAAGTAGAAATGAAAAGGATGGAAATGCTAGAACAGACTGTAGAAGAGCTAACCAACTGCTATCTCAAGCTCCACACAAACCGTTCCATTTTGTCACTACCGTATGTACGGTTGATTTACTGACTCCGAATTGTTTTGCAGTCTGCCTTACGGTTGCACCATGTTCAACAATGTATTCGGCGATTTCCATCACCCGTTCTTCAATCTGCCTGCTCTTTTGATTCCCGTTATGATAAACGCTGTAGCTTCCTTTCAAATAGTTCCTAGACTTTTGCATGTCTGACCTGCAAATACGTGTTTTTACAGTGTATGCATTAACTTCGGAAAGTATGTACGGCTTTGCTCTGCTTCCATCTTCTGTATGGATTGGATGAAAGTCTCCACATCTTCCAGGGTGAATTCTTCCTCTTCTGTTGTTTTCAATGACATTCTTCCATGTTTATGGTATACTGACCTGAGAGAAAGGCTGCATCGAAGTGTCGTGGGCAGCAGAATATGAACAGTAATTCATGTAACGGCACAGAAACGGGGACCTACATATGAAAAAGGAACTAACATCACTGGATCCGCTTGACAAACGTACCAAATGGACCTATTGCATCGGTGCAACCGGTCGTGATATGGCCTATGCACTCGTAAGCATGTTTCTAATTACCTATGTTCAGTACACGATGAGTCTGACTGTCGCACAGTACAGTGTGATATCTGTAATAATTATACTCTGTCTGGTCTGGGATGCCTTTAACGACCCGCTAATGGGGATTATTATTGAGAACAGCAGGCTGAAGCTTGGAAAATACAGACCCTTCATTCTTATCGGATGTTTGCTCAATGCCGCTGTAATCATCTGTCTTTTTTCCATCCGTCCGACCGGATGGGCATTTGTCGCATTCTTCGGAGTCGGATACCTATCCTGGGGAATGACCTATACAATGAATGACATTTCTTACTGGGGTATGCTTCCGAGTCTTACCAGCAATCCAAAGGAACGCAGTACTTTGGTTACTCTTATGTCAATCTTCATCTGCGTAGGGCAGTTCACGGTTGCCGGGCTTCTTCCTGTCATTGTTGCCGGAAATGCGGTAAATACCTACCGGCTCTGTGCTTTGGTGATTGCACTGTGTTTCGTTGCTTTCCAGCTTCTCACCTTCTTCGGGGTGCGTGAACGAAAGCCACCGGAGGGCACTGTAGAGCGTGTTCTGTCACTGAAAGATATGTTCCGTATTCTGTTTCGTAACGACCAGCTGGTAACAATGGGAATCGGTTCTCTGCTATTCAACATCGGCAACGGACTTCTGATATTGTTTGGTATGAACTTCTTTTACTTTGAATTCGGATATACGGATGGAGGAACGCTGGTCTTCTTGTTCACTGTAATGTACGGTCTTGGAACCCTGCTGTCTCAGGTGGTATTCCCGTTTATCACAGCCAGATTCCGGAGAAAGCAGATTCTGACCGTTATTGTATCCGCAATTCTCCTTTGTTATCTGCTGTTTTTCTCTTATGGATATCTGATTCCCCGAAATACAGTTCTTTTGAACCTAATCGGCTTCCTGATTTTCTTTTTTCAGGGATTTATGAATCTTTTAATTATTATTATGCTGAATAACACCATTGAATATGACGAATATAAACATAAGGAACGGCATGACAGTATCATTTCTGCAGTGCGTTCCTTTACCGTAAAGCTGGCAGGGGCCCTCAATCAGGGAATTCTGGCACTGGTTCTTATCATCAGCGGAATTTATGCACTCAGCCAGAAGATCTCCTCCCTTGAAATCCTGTCCGGTAAGGGAAGTCTTACCGCTGACCAGGTTCGGGAACAAGCTGACGCTATTATTGCACAGGCAGCAGACAATCAGCTTCTGATTCTTCGAATCGGAATGGTTGCAGTTCCTGTTCTTGCAATTTCTGTGTGTTATGTTATACTGCGAAAGAAATATATCATTGACGAAGAAATGTACGACAGAATGGTAAAAGAAATTTCGGTAAATACTACTTCCGGAAACTGATTACCACCTGAAATGAGGACTGCCATGACACACCAAACAGAACCCGAACGGGAACGTTCGGAGGAAGAAACAATACGATATAAAAAGCGCAGAAGAATAGTTTCTGCGCTTTCCATGGCTGTGCTTGTTCTTCTTACGCTTTTGCTCACCGTAATCGTAGGACGGCCACTGATCAGCTCGATTGAAGACCCAAAAGGTTTTCAGTCCATGGTTCAGGAGTATGGAGTAAATGGCAGGCTTTTTAT
>CAZRRN010000114.1:0-2509 GCA_964602475.1 uncultured Lachnospiraceae bacterium
GGGCAGGCAGTATGAAGCAGTTTATTGTGTTCACGATAATACGGATCATATTCATGCCCACATTATATTCAATAGTGTCAGCTTTGTGGATGGCAGAAAGTACCGGTATGAGAAGGGTGACTGGGAGCGGGATATTCAGCCCATAACCAACCGCTTGTGTGAAGAGTACGGACTATCCACCATTGATATAGGTTCAAAGGATGAAGAGCGTGACCGATACAGGGAACACAATGATTACCGAGATGGCAGATTTGTCTGGGGTAAAATGATTGCGAGGGATTTGGATGCCTGTATATTGCAGGCTGGCTCCTATGAGGAGTTTATGGAACTGCTTCGGGATAAGGGATATGAAATCAAGCAGGGAAAACATCTTGCTGTGAAGCCGCCGGGAATGGGCAGGTACAGAAGATGCAGAGCTTTGGGAGATGATTATACCGAGGAGAGAATACGACAGAGAATTGCGGAGGAAGATATATCTTTTTACCGGTCGAATAAGGAGTTTAAGCCGAAGATTGTAAAGTGTTATGTCAGAAGGTATAAGAGAGCAAGACTGACCGGATTGCAGAAACGCTACTATGCAAAACTGTACCGGATTGGGAAACTGAAGAAGCGTCCTTACTCACAGGTATGGAAGTATAAGGATGATATAAAGAAGATGGAAAAGCTTCAGCAGCAGTATCTCTTTCTCGTCCGGCATGATGTACACAGTGTAGAGGAGCTTGCATCGGCAATGATGAATCTGACGGATAAAAGAAAAGAAGCCTCTGCGGACAAAAGCCGGGTGTACCGGGCAAAGCAGAGATTAATAAGTCTGTTTGATATTGCAGAGCAGATGGATTCGTTAGAAGGTGCGGAAAAGAGTTTTCAGAATGGGGATAACTTTTTCTCAGAAGAACACACGCAGTGGACAGAGTTATCAAAGCAGCTTTTGGATGAAGGATATTCCTATGAGGAGATTAAGAAGCTTCGGGCGTACTATAAGGAACAGATTGCTTATGTGACTGCAAGGGAACGGGCATCTGCAAAAGAGCTTAATCTGGCGAAGACAATCTGGAGAGATATGGTAAGCGATGATACGAGTCTTTCCGAAGATAAAGAAAGAACCCCTGAAAAAACCGAAGAGAGAACGAATATTAAGCAGCCTAACAGATAGGCTGTATTTTTTTGGAGGTATTTATGGAACGAAGTTTAGAAGATTCAATTAAGAATAAGACCTATATTGATAATCTGCGAAGTGCGGCAAAGTACAGCAAGGAGGTAATCGACCTTGTGGAAGCGGATATTGAATATGGTCTGACAATGGAACAGACGAAGCTCTACTTAAAGAGGGATATCAAATATCCTCAGATGAAGCTTTTGTCCCAGTGCCTTAGAAAAGGGGCAGATGAAGCCTTTATAGAACTGCTTACTAAATATGATATGAGCGGTTATCAGATACAGGTAGCGATTGAATTTATGGAGAAGGGTATCTCCATTGAGAATATCGAAACCGTAATTGCCAAAGGAGAAAATCCGCTGGCGATGCGTAAATCCTTTCAGACGATGCTTGATAAGGTAAAACAGATTCAGGCAAATGCTGATGTGTCACCGGATTATGTCAAAGGTCTTGTAAAGCAGATTGAGGAGGCGGTTGCGAAAATCCAGTTTCAGGAGGAGCGCTACGATGAACTGAATAAGAAGCTCAAGGTATTTGAGAATTCCAAGAAGGATGAGGAGGTTCATAAGGGGCTTGTAAAGAAGCTGGAGGATACGGAAGCAGAGCTGAGCGGTCAGCAGGACCAGTTAAACAGAGCGAATGCTACGATAGCAAGACTTCGTGAGCAGATAGAGGAAAAAGAGAAGGAGATGGAGAAGATGCAGAACCGAATTGATACCTTGGAAGATAAGCTGCTTGAGAAAGCAGCAGGTGCGACAGTAAAGCAGGAAGTTCAGGAGAAACCGGAGGAAAGTAAGGAGCCTTTAGGTAATCAGACTGTATTTGATGAAAAGCCGGTTGCAGAAAGACCTTATCAGATTCCTGTGTTTTACCAGTTGCCTGTGGTAGATGCAAATGGCAGGGTGATTCAGCATGTGCAGGTTGAAAGAACTGTCAGAAAGGCAAATGCGGGTGCGTTTACCGGGCTGCTTGGTAAGCTTGGATTTATGAAAAAGTCCCGACAGGATATTGTGAAACTGTTAGCCAGTGGTGATCTGGTTCCGGCACAGCTTGTGCAGATAAGAAGTGCCATTGAAAAGGGACTGACAGAATCACAGCTTGTAGAACTTATCAATAACAATGTTTCGGCAGAGAAGATGAAAGAAATCATTGATATTGCGGTTCTTGAGAACAGTATGGACTATTAGGAGGAAGCGATGGGTTTAACGATTATTAATGAGACAGTAACAAGTCTGTGTAAAACAAAGCATGGCTTTTCTGACAAGGAGAAGGAATTTGTTGTTCAGTTTGCATTCCGAAGCGGAGACAAGACCTTAACCAATCAGCTGATTGATGAACTGGCTGCCTGTGAGA
>CAZRRN010000115.1:0-2481 GCA_964602475.1 uncultured Lachnospiraceae bacterium
ATTACCGGTATGAATATTCCCGTCCGGAGCGTATGGCAAGAGTGATGGACCGCTTTCCAAAGCTGGATGTCATCGGTGCACATTTCGGCGGGTGGTCGATTTGGGAAGAAGCAACCAAGCTGCTTGCGGGGCGGAGAATCTGGGTTGATACATCGAGCTCTTTGTATGCGATTTCCGCAGAGACAGCAGAGAAACTGATTCGTGCTTACGGAGTCGATCGTGTTTTGTTTGGATCGGATTTTCCGATGTGGACACCGGAAAAGGAGCTGGAAGCATTCCGAAAGATTCCGCTGACATCCGAGGAACAGGAAATGATTCTATGGAAAAATGCGGCATCGCTGCTGAAGCTTTTGTAGTATAAATACCGTTAAAAATACCCTCTGCCGGAAGACAGGGGGTATTTATTTGTTTGAAAGTTCTTTCTTTTCGGAATGCTTTAACTGAGAGTAATCCTTTAGCGGACCGGCAATTCTTTTTTTAATATAGATATTGATATCAGTCGGTTTCTTAATGTGAAATGCGGAAAAGACACTACTGAAATATTCGCACAGACATGCTTTTGTGAGAGACTGCGATTTTCTGTTCCGGCTGCACAGCTTTTTAAGATCGTTGTATTCGCTCTTGTATACAATTAAGAAGGCTTCCGGACCATACCAGTCCAGAGCGTTGTATATGCAGTCGATAAAGGAGGTATCCTCTGCGGGTATTTTATAGGGATCAAAATCAATATAATGACTTTTATTCTCGCGCATGAAACGATAAACAGACGGATAAGGCATAAAATCTGCCAAGATCTGGCAATCATCATCAAAAAGCGGATGGTTGCGAAGTACAAGAGAGAAGTTTTGACAATAATAAAGGACGGTCTGTACACGTTTGGCTGAGATGTCACCGTTGGCACGATTGATGATGTATTGTGCAATCAGATGGAGTTTGTTTCCGAACATCTGTGCCTGAAGGGCGGCATGGCTTTTCTGAAAGGCTATTTCAGTCAGCTTTTCTCTGTTTAGTTCAAGCAGACGACAGTAATACACAGGATCCTCAGCAATCCGCCTTAGTTCTCTGGAGTACTCTATGGTCGGAGTAATTCCGGAGAGGTACCGGATAATTGTAGTCTCACCCCATCCAAGAAGAAGTGAAAGCGGTTTTTTTCCGATACGGTATAATTCCAGAATCTGAAGAATCTCTTCTTTCGTGATCAGAACAGAATCTTTTTTCGACGGTAATGTATAGATGCTTTTCGGCATGGTGACTCCTTATCTTACTGTGAATCATTATCTGAACCGTACAGTACTCTGCTTAATGCACGCATAAGAGGAGGATTGGTTCCGCCGCAGATCTGAACGATATAGAGAAATACAAGATGATTATAAGGATCACAGTAAAAATAATTACCTGTCCATCCGTCCCAGCCGAATTCTCCGATGGTTCCATGGTAGCCTGCTTCTTTCGGGCTAATCAAAATGCGGAATAGATTTCCGTAGGTATAACCATGCAGAGAGTCCCAGGTGAGATCTTTTTTAGCGCATGGCGGAAGCGTGGAAGTCAGCATGAACTTCATGGTATCCGGCTTCAGAATCTGAACCCCGTCCAGTACGCCGCCACAGGCCAGCATAGAAGCAAAGCGTGCATAATCGTCCGCTGTGGATACAATCCCTGCACCACCGGATTCAAACGGATTGATCAGCTCGCGGTTGACAAGTCCAACAAGATGGACTTCATGTTCAAAGAGAGAACCATCAGGGTGCCTGTCATACATTTTCGAATATCTTGAGAGCTTTTCTGAGGGAACATAAAATCCGGTATCTGTCATACCGAGTGGGTCAAAGATTTCTTTACTGAGAAATTCACTGAGCTTGCGTCCGGTGACAATTTCAATGATGGCACCAAGAATATCGGCACAGACGCCATAATTCCAGTGTGAACCGGGTTCAAATCCAAGAGGAACCTGTGCAAAGAGTTTTGCCATATCGTAGGTATTCAGAGGATGATCCGTCTGAAATGCTTCGAGAAACCGGTCACCGACTTTGGCAGTCAGTTTGCCGCAGACGGTCCAATCCTCCGGATAGTAGATGCCGGCAGTCATGTTAAGCAAATGTTGAATCGTGATTATATTTTTAGCCGGTGTGGTAGAACCATCAGGAGAAAGTACAACAGAACGGTTGAATTCAGGGATGTATATCCCTGCAGGATCTTCAGGAGAAAGCAGACCGCGCTCTATAAGAAGCATGATGGCAGTACAGAGTATTGGCTTGGACATAGAATACATCCGGTAGATCGTATTATCACGAATCGGAATACCGGCATCTTTGTCGGCATATCCAAAATTCTTACGGTAAAGCTCTTTTCCGTCTTTTAATATGTAGAGAGCGGTACCGTTAGCTCGGCCGGCATTAATTTCATCCTGCATGAGGGAAGTAAGACAATCCGACTGCAGGTTAGTGATTTCATTGATTGTGACCGGTGTATCTTTCATATTAA
>CAZRRN010000116.1:0-2430 GCA_964602475.1 uncultured Lachnospiraceae bacterium
CATTAATTCCAAATAATGCCAAGAGAGAGACGAGAAACAGAATCAGAAATACAGCCAGAAGGACAATATAAAGAACCAGACGGTATTGTAACGTGACACCGCCTCTGTGCCATTTTTTCTTTTCATTAGAGAACTGTAGTCGCATGTTCCGTTTCAAGCGGTTGCTCCTTTTGTCAGTAAGTTTCGGAAACGGCGGAATTTAAGCCCTGCAGCAATTCCTGTACAGTGAAAGTTTCATCGTTCAGGTAGGATGTACGATACCCGGTAAGTAATGCTTTGAAGGTATTTTCATAAGTTTTACTGAGAGAATCCAGATTACTGTAATTCGGAGCGGCAAACAACGTATAATCTTCATACATATCAAGTACAGCAGTCAGCATTTTATATATCCGCTTGTCTTCCAAAGACTCAAGATGAGAATTCATATCCTCTTCAAAAGCTTGCCTGGTAACCGGAAGATACCCTGTTTTGGAGATGAATTTCATATTTTGCTCGGAAGCGGTAAGCCATTTAATAAATACAGAAGCGGCGTATTCTTTCCTTTCGTCTGTCTTTGCGACCATCAGTCCGCCGCCACGCTGGAGAGCTGCTTTTTGCTGTCCTTCAAATACCGGGTAAGGAAGAATACTGTATTCGACCTCCTCCACGGTACCGTCCGCATAGGTAATCGTGTCACCATAGAAAAGAATCCCTGCAGAGGAACCGGTCGAGCAGACGAGGTCTCCGGTTTTGGATAGATCCGAGGAATAGCCGTTGTAAATGGCAAAGCCTCCCTTAACGGCGGGAGTAAAAATTGTATCAAGTATATGTAAATAATTTGGGTTATTGAGATTTAAGGTGCTGTCAGCGCAGAACAGGGAATCTGTGGACTGTACCATTCCGACCTCCGCTACATTGAACCAGGAATCAGCAGCATAAAACTGTTTTCCGTCATCGGGATCATCAGGAGTCAGGCTGTCAGTCCACTGATAATATTGTACTGCAAGCTCAGCAAGTCCCTCGAACGTGGCAAGTTTTTTAACGTCGGCACCTGTAGCATCGGCAAAGCGGTCAAACAATGTCTGATTCAGATAGAGAATCTCGGTAGATTTGGCAATCGGAAAGACATAAAGCCCACCGTCGGACAGCCGCCCCTCTGTCACAAAGGCATTAAGATATTCGGACAGCTCGGTTTCACTGAAATACTTATCCAGATTGACCAGAAGTCCCTTCTCCTGAAACTGTACGGCAATCTTTGGATAGCCTGTAAAAATATCCGGCATGTCCGGAGCACCGGGATCTCCGTTAAGAATCATCGAAAGACTTTCGTTTAGTTCGGAACTGGAGGAAATAGCAGTTACATTAATGACAATTCCCTGCTCCTTCCCAACCGTGGTATTGAACTGATCAATGAGATAGTCCATGGACTCTTGCATATCTCCGCCGTAATTATGCCACATGGTGACGGTAACCGGGTTCTTTTTATCAAGCCCATATTGATTCTTGCAGGCGGACAGAGACAGAACCGGCAAAATCGTTATCAGAAGTAAAAGGGGTAATTTTCTTTTCATTATCATATGTTCTCTCCTGTACCATATAAATTATTTTCTTTTTCCCACACTTTTTTGGCAAGGGGGTGGGGCATTTTACAGCTCATTCGTTAGAATAATAATAACGGAATTACCGACGGAGATAAAAAAGTGAAAGAAAATACATATTGTCAGTATATAGTAAATTAATCTTCCAGTCAATAATGATGAAACATAACAACAGAAAGATCGGAGAGGACAATGACAAAGAACGAAACAGAGCGGATGACCGTGCGCTATCAATTGATTCCCGGAACGGAAGGAAACCGTTATCGGTTCTTTTGCGAATGCTCGGGAATTGCGGTCTGTACTACGGAACCGCTTCACGCAGGAACACCGGAACAGGAGTTGGAGCTTGCATGGGAAAATGACGGGAGAAAAAAATTCAACCGCTGTCAGAAATGCGGTCGATGGGTATCAAACGTTATGTTTAATGCTGATACTCTCGAATGTGTTGAGTGCTCTCCATGGGAAGAGCAGCCGATTTACTGCCAGAACTGCGGAGCACCGGCACCGGCATCCGGAGAATCCTGTAAAAAATGCGGAACGAAACTTCGATACGGAGGAACAGAATATGACTGACGAACTGACAGGAAGCAGGGTAGAAGCACTGAGACATTACGGCTTCGGAACGATGACAATGAAAGAGATTAAGGTTTGCTCTTATTGCGGGACGACCATGCCGGCAACGGAAATCATCTGCAGTGAATGTGGAAAGGCGCTTCCGGAGCAGAATCTTTACCATGTGTATAAACAAAGATGCAGATGCTGCAGTAGCTGTGATGCTATCGTTTCTCCGATGGCGCGGTATTGCCCTGTCTGCGGAACAAGACTCAAGAAGAAAAGAATATAATTGAAACAG
>CAZRRN010000117.1:0-2411 GCA_964602475.1 uncultured Lachnospiraceae bacterium
GAAAACAGTGAATACACCAGTATCTATCGCAGCATTGGAACTAACAGCTTCTTCTTCAATTAATACCGGTGCAGCGCCGGATGGTAATACAATCTTGCTTAGCGGAAATATAACAGGTGGGAATAACAGTCTTTCATTAACAGGAACAACCATAACTCTCAGCGGCGCATGTACCGGCATGGGAAATGTTACTATAACTAATTCCGGTAATTTTCTCTTAGATAATGCCTCTGGTATAACTCATACCGGAAATACATCCTTTACTCAAAACGGTACAGGATTGAATCAGCTTAATGCTTCAATTACAACAAACGTAGGCGGGACAGGCTCTGTCTCATTTGCTTCGGATGTGTATCTTGCACACACTCCAAATATAGGAGGCGGCAGCGGTCTTATTAATTGTGCAGGAGATGTGTTTATTAATCTTACGCCAGTGACGGACACGGTTACTTTTACCTCGAGCGTTCAAGCTCGGAACTTTGTTCTTTTTAACGGCAATGTTACGTTAAGCGGAAACTGTGCAAGTGTATATACATTACAGGATTTAGTTTTATTAAACGGCAATACCGCATCCATGTACAACGACGCGTTAACGGGAATAGCCGGTTTGTATACGTATAATCATACAGGAAGAACGGCTGCAGCTCCGGACAACGCGGGAAATACTGCACCTCCTTCTTTAGCTGCTTACCCTGCATCAATGCCTGGCGGTACAGCTATTAATCATTCTGGCTCATACACATCATCTTTTACAGCAGATTCTTTTAATAATAAAACTCTTCGTTCTGATAAAAACTTTTATGCCAATGGAATTATTTTTACTCCAACAGCAGGAAATCTGACTCTTCAACTGAGCGATAACAACAATAGCACAAACTCTTTTGCAGAAGCTTACAACTGCACGTTTACAAATACTGTCTCAAACTTTTTTGTCTCAGCAGCAGAGAACTGTACCGACGGCGGCGGGAACACCAACATAGCATTCTCAAGACCGGCTCTTCTTGTAAATAAAACTGATATTGCCCCGCTTACAGACGGAAGCGGAACCTACACGGTGTACGATGATGTAATTAGAGTTGAGTTCATAGATTCTATAACCGGTCTTCCTATAAAAATAGAAAACACCAATAATGAAATTGGAAAGGCGGTTCATTATTTTTCATTCGACGGCGGAACAAAAGCCTTTACCGGTTCTTTCGTCGATAAAAATTGTACTATACCGACAGACGGCTATGATGCAGACGGCAACGGCATTAAAGATGACCTTTCGGTTTTCTATATACAAACAAATCCATCCCTTACCGGAGCTGCTGCTGAAAGATGGAATACCGATGCGACAGGAATTTCTTCCGGGGATGACCAGAGCACCGACCGCGGAAGAAATGAAGATCCTGCACAGCACAGAACGTCTGTTCCCGATATTCAAATAGCAAAAGTGCTTGACGGGGTAATTGCAACCCTCAAAGATGAGCATAAAAATAGAATTACCCATTATGTTGGGAATCCCTCCGACCCTGCTGTTCCAAGCAGTGTTCAGGGTTCACGATTTACCGCAACTGCAGACCGCTGTGCGCCTGTTCTTACAGCCGTATATACAGGACAGGAAAAACACTCTGTGCATGACGGTTCAAATGCTTCTTCTCAAAAACCCTATGATGCTCATAATTTTATTGAGCTTGTGTATTCCGAGTCTGTTGATATTGGCGGCCTTCCAGCAGATGCTGTAAATAAAAAAGCCTCCGGTTCGTTTGCTTCAGCCTCTATTGACGACTGGGGTGGCGCTATTACCAATGAGGGCTCAGGTCTTGCAGTCGCAGGCTATATCAGTATACAAAACGGATCTCTTAAAACCGGTTCACGCAATGCTGATAATTCCTCTATCTCACTTAATGATGCCTCTGTACATGCTTTGTATAGGAGTTTTTCTACTGTTAGCGATGAGGACGCAGCGGAACAAAGTCACCGCATTCGATTTTCAATTGCAGGCTGGGTTTCGTCTGATCTTCTGACCATCAATGGAGCCACTCATTATTTTTGGCCGGGCTTCATAGATTCTGCTTCCACACCTTCGGGAACAGTCACAAGAACTGCAAATAGTTTTATACTCGATCGCTCGGAAGCTGCCGCAACTGGAAATATCTATGACGCGGAATCAACATCCATCCATCCTCTGCCGGAAATTACTGTGCATTCGGAACTTGCACTTAATACCGTCTATGGGCCATGGGATGTCTCACCTCCTATTATCGCAAAGTATCTTGGTATTGATGACTGGCTGGAAGGCAGTACAAGAAAAATAACAGAAATACTCGGAACGGATGCAGACGGAGACACAAAGGTTGACGGCATGGAGATGCACTTTTTTGACAACACACCGCTGTTTAACGATACAGAATTGTATAAATGGGTTT
>CAZRRN010000118.1:0-2394 GCA_964602475.1 uncultured Lachnospiraceae bacterium
GTTTGATGTCATTCCTTCTGGTTCAATAACACTTGATAAATTGGTACCTGCAACAGAGGGAGCTGTGCGGTCAAATACAACAAAGAAAGCATTAGACTTTGTTCCGCTGTATACTTCTACTGGTGTATTGTTGCCGATAATGTCGCTTGCTAATATTTCAAGTTTTACGACACCGGATGTATTTACAGGAGCTGTGTTAAGCACATATTCATACCAGCAGTAGCCGTTTAATTCAGTTAATCCCTGTGTTGTTTTATTTTCAGGGCTCTTATAGGTTAAGTAACCGGTAAATGTTGTTTTTGTGGTTAATGCTGCATCTCCGGGAGAGTATACAAGAGTTTCTTTAACTGTGAAAATACCAATGTCGTCAGATTCTCCGGCGGAAGCGTTTATACCAATGTATACTGAATTACCAACGCGGTTTGCATTGATTACTTTGCCTGTTTCAAGTGCCCCTGCAGGATTAGAATCGCTTAGAAAAGATGTATTAAGCGGCAAAGATGAATCCTTTGCCAGAAAAATATCGGTAAAAGTTGGGGGTACTGTATCTTCTGCATTTCCTGCGGTAAAAGTAAAAATATAGTCATTTCCTAAAGGAATACCGTCAATATCGATTATTTCTGCGCTGAGAGTTATTTTTACACCACAGTTGGCAGGAAGCATGAGCTTTTCTATGGGCTCATAAGCAGAATACAGAGTGAGTCTTTTACCGGATGGACTTAATACGGGTTCTGAAAAATATTGCTGGTACGATGCATATATAGGATCCTCTACTGTTGTACTGGGGGTTCCGTAAATTTGAACATTTTCAAAATTTGTAAAAGTTCCAACGGGGAGAGGTTTATTAAAGTCTATACGTATTGCAGAATTTCTGAAAACCTTTTTTTCACCATTAGAGGGCATCGTTGATTGTACAGCCGGCCGCAGTGCTGTTACAGGTCTGATTACTACATTCTCAATATTTCGAGTCATCTTGGCAGCGGCAGTTGATGATGAAAGATTAGGAGCTGTTAACACCTGGCTGAATGTTACTGCATCGGTTTCGGTGTAGGTTTCACCGCTCTTAATATAGGCTGCCCAGCGTATAAAGCCGTGGGAATTGCTGCAGGTCATACTCACAGATACTGCTTCATTAAGGTTTACCAGTTTTTCGCCGGCGGGGGAAATAACGCCGCTGTTCGGCAGGGTTTCGAAGGTGACAGAGGGGCGTCTTTGTACTATGGGCCGTATTACGATGTCGGACCTTCGTTCTTTAAGAGTTGCAATAACAGTTGAGCTTGAAAGGTCGCTTGTTGTAATGGCGTCTCCGAAGATGAGCGCGGTATCGGTCTCTACCTCTTCTTCGCCGCTCACAATATAGGCTGCCCAGCGTACAAAGCTGTAGCGTTCGCTGCATCTCATGGTTATGCTGAACGGTTCATCTATTTCGAGTACCTTTTCTCCGCTGGGAGTCAGGGTTCCGGTATCTTCGGGAGTTTCCAGGGTTAGTATGGGGTGTTCAAAACACATTGGCACGATTAAGAGGTTATAGTAGTAGCCTATTACAGAGACCTTTGCCTTAGGATTTTTACTGTTGGTAAAGGACACTTTGTCGGCTAATTCTTCTCTTTTTCCTGCTTCGTAGTCTGTTTTATCAAATACGCCCCAGTGATCAAAAACGTAGGTGCTTTCATTTGCTGCAAATTCAATGTCGTAGGGGCTGTTTACCTTAGCCGTGATCGGAGCTGTCGGGATTACGGTGCCGGTTCCGGTTTCCGCCTTGAGGGTGAGGACCGGGTGAGAGAGCGATACGGGGACTATGATGAGGTTTGCGGTATTTTTAATAACGGTCGCATTGGTTTTAGGGTTTTTTGAGTCGGAGAAGGTTACGGTGTCGGCGAGCTCTATTCTGGCCCCGGCTTCATAGGCTGTTCTGTCGTACACGGCCCAGTGATCAAAAACATAGGTGTCGGCATTTACGGTAAACTCAAGCTGTTTCACAACATTCAGTTTAAAACTAATGTCGCCGGGAGCCGGAACTGTTGTACCGGAGTTTTGTACGGGTTGAAGACGAACGGTAATTACCGGTGCATTTGCAACTGATATTTGGCTTTCCAGATTTTGAAGAAAGCTGTTGTTTCCGTTCATAAAGTTTTCACAGTTTGTGAAAAGAAAAATTACTAGTGCTGCTGCGAGCATTAGTGAGGTTTTTCCTGTTCTTTGTACTGTCTTTGCTTTGTTACTCATACTTATACTCCTGAGCTTGATGCTCTTTTTTCCCTTATACTTTCGGATTCTTAGGTTTAAAAAACTTTCCTATGAGAGCGCCTGCTGTTCCGGTAACTGCTCCCAATCCTGCAATAATACTTAATATAATGAGAGGAAGGTTTTTCTTTTCTTCCTGTTCTGTGTCCG
>CAZRRN010000119.1:0-2337 GCA_964602475.1 uncultured Lachnospiraceae bacterium
GACACGGGCCGAGATATATTTTTCTACCCCGCTGATAAAAACACGATCTTCTTTCACTGAGACAGGTTCGCGAAATGAGGCGGCGGTGGTTTCTGCGTCAAATATTTTTTCTGATCCGATTTCGCGGAGAACATCCAGAGAGGTCTGTTTCAGAAGTTCACTGCGTTTTTTACCAAGGAACTCGGAGGCGGATTTGTTAACATAGTAATAGGCATGAGTCTTGGGATCGCTGACGGTGATGATGGCAGGAATATTATCCATGACTGCATCAAGGAAAAGCTTCCAGCGTTTAGCACCGTGTTCAGCACGACGCTGATTGGATACATCACGAAGTGCCCCGTTAAATCCGAGAAAGATAGCCGTATCCTCTTCAAGAAGGATAGGGGTGCCGGAAAATGCACAATAAATGGTGCCTCTGGTTTTGGTAATTAGGGGAAATTCTGAAAGAGAGAAGCCATGATCGCGGGAAAGAGAGGAGGAGAGTTCCCATGCAAACCGTTTTCCGGCACCCTCGGGCATGAAGTCGGTAAACTGCCGGCCAACCATTTCCTGGGGGGTATAACCGGCAAGGGTTGATATCTGCGGGCTGATATATTGAATAACTGAATTTTCATCGACCGACCAGATAACATCATGGATGGTTTCAACCATTCTCCGAAACATCGATTCGCTTTGTTCAAGAGCGAGTTCGGCATTTACCCGTTCGGTGATGTCGTCGAGCATGACAGTTACTCCCGGACGACCGTCGGGAAGGGCGAGAGGATAAATACGAAGATCAAGTGTGTGTTCACCGTCATCTTTAAACAGACGGAGTTCACTGCGGACAATTTCACCACGAAGAGCGGCACGAATCTGTTCGGTCAGAATACCGCTGCACAGCACGTTACACTGCCCTTCGTAGATACAGGTTCCGACAATTTCCTCAGTCTTACAGGAAAGGAAATGACAGAGTGCATCATTGACCTGAATTATTTTTAGATCAGCATCGGTCAGCAGAACCATTTCAGAGGATAAGTTGAGCATTGCAGAGACGGGGACGCGCTGGGAGAGAAAAAATACTTTGGCTTTTCCAAACATTCGCATCTCAACCCTGCCTGAGATGAGAAGTTTGTCCATATACCGTGCGATGGTATTGCGGTTACTATGCGCGGCATCAGCAATTTCCGTTACTGACATTCCACGCGGGTTGTCCTTTAACAGATTAAGAATCTCAGAGAAATCGCTTGTCAGCTCTGCCATTCATATTAATTGGATTTTGAAAATATTAATGCTTTGCAAGAACGTGGTGCAACAATGCGAATCGACAATGCCACGCATTGAGACATACATTTATATATTATAAGTGAGAATATATGTATAGCAACCTGTGAGAAGAGCACAGGTAGCTAACAGGTCACAAGTGCACCTCCGTAATTCAGAAAGGAATACAACACCAGCCTAAAACATCGGATATACACCTCACACCACACCCCAGATTCTTGTGACCTGCTAAATATAATACAAAGTAATGACACGTACCACTCTCTTGTAAATCTCCCTTTTATTGTTCTCCACCCGAAAGCAGGAAGTCGGGGGGAGAATTAAAAAATGAACTGTTACTTACACCACACATGCGATTATGCGCATCCTCAAACAGATACTTTATTAAGGTGTATCTTTTCAAGATGTTCGCCAACTAATCCTTTATATAAATTGTAGTTAAATACTTTTAAGCATGACAAAGAACAGCGAATACATGGAGGCCTTCTTTGGCGATGAACTCTATAAGAAGTTCGAAGACGTACTTGGCGACCTCGAAAATATAGAGATTGACTTGAAAGATATCTCCCGGGAAATAGGAAGACTGGGTGGAAATCTGGAAAAGGAAGACCGCATCGGAACCGCAAAAGAAATGCGTGCAGCAACGTATGAGTCGGCGCAGCAGGTGCGCGATCTGCGATCGTTCCTTGACTTTTATTTTTCCCAGAGCCAGGAACTTTCACAAGTGATTCTTGAACGCGACGCATACATGCTTCTCTATCAGATTTACCAGTGGGATTACAACGATGTCCGCGATCTGCGCAGCTGGATCCGCGACTTCAAGCACGTCTGTAAAACAATCGGCTACCGCCCCGAAGACCTGCTCAAACTGGATAATCTGACCGCGCATCCGGTACCAGAGGATGTGAGAGCCTACCCGGTCTATGCGGTAGACAAACATGATTACTGCCTCTGCGGAAAAGACTGCGAGGAGATCATGTATATCAGCGAAGTGCGGGAGGACCTCGAAGAAAATACGAGTCTCATCCATAATTCGACTGCACGGAAGAACTATCACAATAAGAAAATACACATATC
>CAZRRN010000120.1:0-2309 GCA_964602475.1 uncultured Lachnospiraceae bacterium
GAAGCATTAGCCGATAAAGATGCGGAACAGGGAAAGCTAAAGGAAGCTGCAGAAGAACTGAACAGAGCATTGAACTATCCGGATAATCTCGGAGAAGGAAAACTGGAAGGGACCAAGGACAATGCGATCTGGTATCAGTTGGGCTGTCTGTATGAACAGATGAAAGAGGAAGAAAAGGCAGTTATGGAAGTTTCGTGGTAGTTATGACAGTACAGATAAAAGATATAGCCGATACAACTCCGGTTGATTCGGATTTTATGATTAAACGTGCAGACCTCCGATCCAAACGCGGAGAGCAGTATCTGCACATGACGATTGCCGATAAAACCGGCCTGCTTGAGGCAAAGTTTTATGGAGAAAATGCAGCACCTGCCGCCCGTTCAATTCAGAGCGGACAAATTTACCGGATTATCGGAACCGGCCGGATTAATCCGGGGGGATCTCTATTTGTCTATTCCGAGAACCCTGCCTCTCTTGATGCTATTATTTCAGGGCCACTGACCATGGCTCCCGGCCAGGACACGCAGTATGTGTATACGCCTGCCAAAATGGCGGAGAATGCTACTGAACTACAGAAAATTATTGCAACAATTCAAAATCAAAATCTGCGGATTTTTGTTGCGTGTTGTTTAGATGCACGATTTTATGAATGTCCTGCGGCAATTCGCCGGCATCATGAGTATACCGGCGGCCTTTGTGAGCACACACTTGAAACAGTACAGATTGCACTGAGGATAATGGAAACGATGCCGCGGACGGCTATCAGCCGCGACATGGTAATTGCCGGTTCCGTGTTACACGATATTGGAAAAATTTTCTGCTTTGATAAGGCAGGGTCGGTTTATGTTCCAAACGACACCTACAATCTGATTGAGCATATCACCATGGGCATCATGTATATTGATGAATATAAATCCCTTCTCAGCGATAGTCAGCTGTTGCAGTTGCGCCATATTATTCAGTCACATCATGGAATTTACGGGGATGTCGAACCTTTGACGGCAGAAGCATGGCTTGTTAATGAAGCTGACGGCGCAAGTTCCAGACTTCGCAGTATTGTAGATGATCTTGACGAGACGCCGGCGGGTCAGAAGAAAAAAGGCCTGCGCTCAGAGAAATTTTTGTGGCGTGCAGTATAAGTAACAGCGGGCGGTTACCCCTCCCCCTCCCCAACAAATATAACTGAATCCGACAATAGTGTATTAGTATCCATGGAACATGCAGATCTCATCTCCGATGCATTCACGTATGTTAAGAGTTCTTTCTTCCGGCTCAGCAGTCTGCCGGTCTGGTTGAAACTCTTTCTATATCTGATTGTACCAATTATCAGCGGCATTCTGGTAGCAACCATTATTCTTCAGTTTGCGGTAAAACCAATTCTGGTAAATCTTTTTGTTACCAGCAGCTTTGGGTTTACTGAAAACAGTATTGGAGGTATCCTGCAGTATGTCGCTATAATTCTTGGACTTCTCTGTGTTTTCTTTGTTCCTCTTTTTCAGGGGTATCTCTATCGTGTTTTGCGCGGAGGAGCTGATGCCCCTGACTGCAATAACCGCTGGGGACTGTTCTTCTCCGGATGGCGGGTCAATCTGGTTCTGCTCTATTATGCGATACCTCTGGTCGTGATATTCCTGCTTTACTCCATTGCCTTTGCATTCCTGAAGGGGGCTGTCGGGACCTATATTTCTTCTGCAACTTTTCAGGTAACAACTGTTCTGGATGTACTGACTACGTTCAGTTATATCGCGATTGAGTTTGTAACATTTATCTTTGTTGCCCTGTTTGCCTTTGTGGGTCTTGCGCATCTTGCCCGGACCGGGTCGCTCCGGGAAGCGGTAAACATGTCCGGTGTTGCAGTTATTATTAAAAGAATCGGATGGTATGATTATATTCTGTCTATTGTAATTATGACAATTTTCTTCCTGATGCTCAGCGTTATCTTTATCGGATTCGCAGGAGCTTTCTCTTACCTTCCGGTATCTAATACTATATTGACAGGCCTCTATCTTTTCCTTATCATTCCGCTGGGGACTTTCTTTGCCAGGTATTTGTCGAACGTCTATGATACTGCATTTATCATTCCGGAAGATGATGATGCGGAGTTTGATGATTTCTAAATGATCTCCGAAGAGTTCCATATTCGTTCTGCCTATTCGCCGAAAGGTTCCCAGCCCGAAGCTATTGCCGAGCTCACCTGTGGAATTGAAGATGGTGAACGGTTTCAGACACTTCTCGGAGTTACCGGCTCGGGAAAAACATTCACCATTGCTAACGTAATTCAGAACGTCCAGCGTCCGACACTTGTTCTG
>CAZRRN010000121.1:0-2232 GCA_964602475.1 uncultured Lachnospiraceae bacterium
GTATTACTGATTCTCCTGACTGATATTGTTATGTGGATATTGAATGGCAAAAGCGGCGACTATGTACGTGCTTTGAGCTATATAGATATTATTAGCTACTTTATTATGCAGATTGTCGTTGCACTATTCTGGCTACGATATGCATGGTATCGAATTTTTGGTCACAGTATACCAAGAAAGAATGAGGCTTTTTACGTTCTTGTTCCTTTTATCATATTAAGCATGATTGTCATTGCTTCACCGCTTAACGGCTGGTGTTTTTATCTGGATGATGCCAATTATTATCATCGCGGAGTATTGTCTGCACCAATGTCTGTTGTCATACTTGCATATCTGCTGTCAGTATCTGTAATAGCTCTGTCACAGTATAGAAAAGAGGTACTTATTGGCCGTAAGAAAGAATTGCTGACAATTGCTTTTTTTGCAGTACCTCCGTTTCTGGGCGGAGTTGTGCAGACAGTTTTTTATGGACTCAGCATGGTATGGCCCTGTGCGGTCGTTTCCAGTCTGATGATTCTACTTAATAGGGAAAGTCAAGTAATATCACAGGATACTCTAACCGGTCTGAATAATCGCAGAAATATGGAGAGACATCTTAGAACATATGAAGAAGGTCAGAATCGCCCAGTGACGCTGATCATGCTGGATGTAAATGATTTCAAGCACATCAACGATCAGTATGGCCATTACTCAGGTGACATGGCCTTGATACAGACAGCGAATATCCTGAGGTCAACATTTAACGGGACTTCTGCTTTTCTGGCACGGTATGGCGGAGACGAGTTCGTTATTGTCATGCCGGAAGGTAAAGAGAGTACTGCTGAGGAAATAACACAGAAAATTAGAAACAACTTCGATGTTTTTAACAGGTCAAAGCAGTTTCCGTTCCTACTTACCGTCAGCGCTGGGTATGCGATATCGACTGAAAAAGCAAATAACGGAATAGCAAATCTGCTCAGAGAGGCAGATGAAAACATGTACCAAGATAAATCCCGTTATCATCGAGAGCAGCAGACTCAGCAGCAATAGAGATATGCTAATGGCGATTTTCACAACAGGTTTATCAGGAACCAAGTGACCCCTTTCGACTATCCCAAGCTTGACGAAAGAGATTGCAGGGACAAACTCACGGAGATCATTAGGAACAACAACATAAAACGTCACGGTAGTCAGAATGACAGTTCCCTGCTGCGGCGGGTTCGAAAACGCGGTAAAATGGGCGCTTCAAAACAGCGGAAAAATGATTCCCTTGTACTTTTTTTGTGCTTTTCTGAATTTACACATCTTATTCTACACATAATCCGGGATAGTCTCGAACAATAAGCAGTTTCAGGAATGGGAAAGCGCCAAAGACAGAGTCATCGCCTTTGGCGCTCTTTTTTACCCCAGTTAAGAAATATAAAGCATTACCTGTTCAAATATCGTAAGCGTAAAATAGAGTGACGGGTAGACCCCCGTGAGATAATGGTAGTAACGGAAGGTGTCGCAACGTTTCGTTACTACCATTTCAATGGGGGGATCACAATGACATCAAATGTTCTGAAACACCAAGCAAAGCTGCAGGAATGGACCGTTGCCATACAGGATTGTCGCAGCAGTGGGTTGTCAGTAAAGCAGTGGTGCCGAAACCGTGGGGTCACAACAGCGACCTATTACCGTTGGGAACGGGAATTGCTGGCGTTAACAGGCGGTACACGCAACAAGCCGCAGCTTGCCGCCCCTACAACCTTCGTCGAGTTACCAGCACCACGGCAACCGTGTCGCACAGTTTCGGAACAATCCGCAACTGTCTACATCAATGACATTGCCATTGACATCTATCCCGGAATGGACGCGGAACTGCTGAAAACGCTGCTGGATGCGGCAAGATCATGTTGAACGATTTCACCGGTGCCGACCGAGTTTACATTGCCTGTGGCTACACGGACCTACGGAAAGGAATTGACGGGCTGGCCAGTCTGGTGCAGCAGCAGTTTCGGCTTGATCCGTTCACCAATACGCTGTTCCTGTTCTGCGGACGGCGACGAGACCGAATTAAAGGCCTCTACTGGGAAAAGGACGGCTTTATTCTTTTGTACAAGCGGTTGGAGCAAGGAATGTACCAGTGGCCAAGAAGTGAAACTGAAGTCCGAACCCTGACGCCTCAGCAGTACCGCTGGCTGATGGAGGGATTGAACGTGGAGCAGCCAAAAGCGCACCGTCCAGTGACCAACTTGAGCATGATTTGATTCT
>CAZRRN010000122.1:0-2221 GCA_964602475.1 uncultured Lachnospiraceae bacterium
TGCTTCCGGATTCTACAATGGTTAAAAGCAATCAGAATCTTGCCAAATTTGCAGATACGGGAATTAAAGAGTTGGTGCTAAAATTAGAAAGTCTTGGATGCAGCAGGCAGCATATGGTTGCGAAAATTGCGGGCGGTGCACAGATGTTTGCATTTCAGAATAAAACGGAGTTAACCGGTATAGGAGCGCAAAATACCGAGGCCAGCAAAGTTGCATTGAGAGGTCTTGGAATTCCCATTATTGCTGAAGATGTAGGTGCAAATTATGGTAGAACGGTGATTTTTAATCCGGAGAATGGAGCATATGAAGTACGCGCAGTAGGCAAAGATATCCGTACTATTTAGCACAAGGCGAGGTGTTATTTCATTGACTGATATAGAGAAAGTGAAAAGAAAAAACAGATTAAAAACGAAAACAATCCCGCCATTAATAATGCTGCCGGCGGGGGCAGTTGCTACGGTAATTGCATGGATTCTAAAATATGATACTGAAAAATTACTGATTGTGGTTTTGATTACTTTATTGATTTTCGCAATTATCGGGACTGTTATTAAAGGGGTTGTAGATTCCTTTAATATGCAGATGGATTACTCCGACTATTTTGATGAGGAAGGGGAAATTGTTGAAAAACAAGCATCCCGAATGGACGAGTAAACAGGAGAAAGTAAATATCGGAGGGGTTTATGGACGAAGCAGGAAAGAAAAGATTATGGGAAGATTATAGTAGATTGGCTTCTACAGAGATACGGGAAAAGCTGATATTAGAATATGCACCTCTGGTAAAATTAGTTGCCGGACGTCTCAGCATGTATCTTGGATATAATGTTGAGTACGAGGATTTGGTTAGCTATGGAATTTTTGGACTGATTGATGCAATTGATAAATTTGATCATATGAAAGGGATTAAATTTGAAACATATGCATCACTTCGAATCAGAGGAGCCATCCTGGATCAGATCAGAAAGAATGACTGGATTCCCAGAACGATTCGACAGAGACAGAAGCAGATTGATTGTGCTATGAAAGAAATTGAAGCCAATACCGGAAGACCTGCAACAGATGAGGAAATAGCAAAGGCTCTCGGAATTACAGACGGAGAGTTATTGGATTGGCAGTCGCAAATGAAAGTAACCAATGTTATTTCATTAAACGAGTTTATGGAACAGGGAAGTGAAGTTCCTAATGACAGTGCGCAGCCACATCATTTTGAAACACCGGAAGAAGCTCTGGATAAGAATGAAGTAAAGGAATTATTGAAAGAGGCTTTGGATTTATTAACAGAAAAAGAAAGAAATGTAATTCTGTTTTATTATTATGAAGAATTAACCTTAAAAGAAATTAGTCGTATTTTGGATGTTTCAGAATCAAGAGTATCACAGTTGCATACCAGAGCATTACAAAAAATGAGAACCAGGCTTGGAGATTACCTTGGAGTCCTTACGGGCTTATGATTGGAGCGATTTATGAATTCTTATTTCCAGATTATTGTAAATGAAGAGGGTGTATTGTTAAAGGTCTTTCCGGCAACGGATGGTGGAGATATCCTTATGCTGAATGAGGTGACGAACTATCTGGAACGGGAGAAGATACCGTATGAATTGGTCGTAATCAATCAATTCCTTAAGAATGTAACTTCGATCAAACAGATGATTCTGACAACACAACGAATACATCCGATCAGTGAAAGCTGTTCGATCAGAGTCACAGATGACAAAATGATGGCAATTGCCAGATTCTACCCACCGTCAAATCAAGGTAAATTATATCGGAAAGAGGATATTTATGCAGAGTTAAAACTTGCCAAGATTGTGTTTGGCGCAGACGAGACAATGATTAATGATTTTATGGAACACAGACAGTACTGCACTGATTATCCGATTGCACGCGGTATCCCGGCTGCAGAAGGTAAAGATGCTGTAATTAAATATTATTTCAATGTAGATAATAAAATAAGACCAACCCTACGTGAAGATGGAACCGTTGACTTCTTTCATTTAAATCTTGTTAACCATTGTAAAGTTGGGGATGTCCTTGCGGTTCTTACACCGGAGGACAAGGGCAAGAACGGAAATGATGTTGTAGGAAATATCATTAAACCTCATGATGTCAGGAGATTAACCCTTTCTTATGGGTTGAATATAGAGCTTAGCGAAGACAGAACTGTAATTCGTTCCAAGGTGAATGGTCATGTCAGTCTGGTTGATGGGAAAGTATTTGTATC
>CAZRRN010000123.1:0-2174 GCA_964602475.1 uncultured Lachnospiraceae bacterium
TTGGATCAATCCTGTTCTGAATCGAGATTTTCAAAAATGGGCAGAACACAATGGCACGGTTCTGATGCCCGCCAAGGTGAAATCTCCCACATGGAAGCCGGTTGTCGAAGGACACGTGAAGATCGTTACAATGCACATCCTTGTGGAAATGGCAGAAATGACGTTCTTCACACTCAGCGAGCTGAATGAAGAACTCCGGAAGCGGATGAACGAAGAGAACCGCATCTGCTTCTCCGGTCTTACATACTCTCGGTTGGATCTGTTTGAAACTGAGGAAAAGGAAGCTCTTCTTCCGCTTCCCGAAAGCAGATATGAGTATCTGGAACACAAGACTGTCAAGGTCAGCTCGGATTTCTCGTTCGTCTATGACAAGGTTCACTACTCAATGCCGCGAAAATATCTGAAGAAAGAGCTGGAAATCTGCATAGGAGAGACGAAAATCTACGTCTATAACCAAAACGGTGACCTGATCCGCACTCATGAGCGAAGCTATACACCGAAAAGCTGGGTGGTTATTCCCTCCGACATGCCGAAGGAATATGGAGATTATGGCTACTGGAATGTGCCGTATTTCCTTCATAAAGCTTCCACCGTCGGTCCGGATACCAAGGTGCTGATCGAAAATGTGATGCAGAAGTCCGACTATCCCGTTCAGTCGTTCCGGAGTTGCTTCGGTATCCTGCACTTTGCTGAAAAATATGGACGGGATACGCTGGAGCAGTGCTGCCATAGCGCGGTGCAGCTTGGCAAGTGCAGCTACACCTATGTTGCCAATACTATCAAGTCCTATATAAAAGAACCGGATTTTTTCGATCCAATAAAACCGGTACCTCGCGAGAAAGATAAAGTCACCGGGAAATACAAGGATGACGACTCCCGGTATTCATTGACGAACCTTCTTAAAAAGCAGGAAGAAGGTGAGCAGTGATGAAAGATAACGTGAAAGACATTGAGGAAATGCTTGACTTTCTGGGACTTCCGCTTTCTGCTGCGCGGCTTAATGAGATTCAAAAAAGTCCGGAGCTGGCGAATTATTCTGCTGTTCAATTTTTGCGGGAGATTATTGAGCCGCAGTACCTTGATACCAAGAACACGAAATTTGAAACCAACCTTCGGCTGAGTTCTCTGATCAACAAGAATGCGCTTGCTGAAAGTCTGAAAACGGGGACCGGCCGGATTTACAATGATGCGATCGTGCACCAGATTTTATCGTTTGGCTTTGTGGAGAACCGTACCAATGCCGGTATATATGGTGTGACCGATGCCGGCAAGTCGTATTTCTTGTCTGTCTGCTGTATTGAAGCCTGCCGGAAGAACATACGATGTAAGTTTGTCGACTACTGTGATCTGTTGGATGAGTTGTTAATTCTCAGCAGGAACGAGGATCTGACCAAATACAGAAAACGAATAAAATATTATGCAAAAGTCCAGCTACTGCTCATTGATGACTTTGCAATAAGCCGGTATTCGGAGGAAGGAATTAAAATCCTGTATCACTTGATCAAGATGCGGACAGATTACGAAACCTCGACTATTTTCAGTTGCCAGTATTCACCCGATGAATGGGGAAAACAGCTGAGCTATGAGGATAACTGTTATGGGAAGCTGGATGGCATACGGCGGCGACTTACCAACGGGTATACGGTGTTGATAGAAAAGAGCCACTGAAGCCGTCATCATTACGAATTCCATAGCTGGGGCTCTGCCCCAGGCCCCGGGGGTTAACGCATTTGTTTTTCCAAGGAGAGTGATCAAAACGATAAAAAAAGAAAAGAGCGACACCACCCGGCATCACTCTCCTTGCTAAAACCCACATTGGCGCTCAGGTCGCCCCCCCGGCGTAGCCTTATCCTCCGATATGGTAAAAAGCAAGTTCATAATACCGCAGTTGCTCCGATTTGTCAAGACTTTAATAAAGCGTGTTTCGACCGCAGATCATGGCACAGAATGGCCGCCGATTATGGCACATGTGGCCGTCTTTGACGGCTATTTGCATCTGCCGCCTTTTGATATCAATCTTGTATTTAATCAATGTAATTATTAATAATATATTCCCATTCACTAATGATAGTGGCGGGAAGATTGAATTTATTTCGTTTAATAACAGAAAAATATTCCATGTGGATTTCATCGGAAACAATCCATTCAAAGTCATTATTTTGAGCAATAAAAAG
>CAZRRN010000124.1:0-2141 GCA_964602475.1 uncultured Lachnospiraceae bacterium
TGACAGTGAACGCATGAAGCTGTCCTTTGCGAAGATGCAGAGCTGCATGAATGACTATATCTATATCAACTGCTTTGAACGGGAGATTGCTTCTCCGGAGTTTCTTTCGGTCATGCTTTCTGACCGCCATACCGGAATCGGAAGCGACGGCGTAGTGCTGATTGCCTCGTCGAGACGGGCAGATGCTTCCATGAGGATGTTCAACCGGGACGGAAGCGAAGGCAAGATGTGCGGAACCGCTCTTCGGTGCGTTGCAAAATATCTCTATGACAATGGACTGGTCAAGAGCAAAAACCTGAAGATTGAGACGGTGAGCGGAATCCGTTCCTGTACGCTGCTGACGAGAAATAATCAGGTTTATCGGGTTACCGTTGATATGGGTAAGGCAATCCTTGAACCGGAGCGGATTCCGGTGAAACCAGTCCGATCAGAGGAACAGCAGAACCCGACAAAGCAGCAGAACCCGGCAAAGCAGCAGAACCCGGCAAAGCAGCAGAACCTGACGGAACCATGCGAACCGACAGAAGGAGGGATACAGACAGTAACAGATAAGGCTCACGAGACGGTCATTGACCTGCCACAGACAATAGGAGGAACAGAATACCGGATTACCTGTGTTTCTATGGGAAATCCTCATTGCACAGTGTTCACTCCGGCTGTCGATGCACTTAAGCTTGCAGATATCGGTCCCCTGTTTGAGCATGCGGAGCTGTTTCCGGAACGCGTCAATGCAGAGTTTGCAGAAATTGTAGATGAAACAACAGTCAAGCTTCGAGTATGGGAGCGGGGAAGCGGAGAGACTCTGGCCTGTGGAACCGGAGCCTGCGCTGCGGTGGTTGCCGCCGTATTGAACGGATATTGCAAAATGAACTCCGACATCAGGGTACTTGCGGCCGGTGGTGAAATGTATGTCAACTACAATGAAGATCGTGTTCTGCTGTCAGGTGACTGTGAGACAGTATGCACCGGGACAGTAATCATTTAAACAATTTAAAATTAACCAAAGATTTTTTTGCTAACACGACATCGGTAGAACCATGTAAAATGAATAAATCAGTTAATGGATTGATACAAAAGGCTACATTAAAACAGGATTTAATATATTGTAAATTGTGAGTTTTTTTACACATTATATACTGTATACAGGAGAGCATAGGAACTATGCAGGAGGAGGCAAACGATGGCAAAGTACATTTTTGTAACCGGAGGAGTCGTATCAGGGCTTGGAAAAGGAATCACGGCAGCGTCTCTTGGACGGCTTTTGAAAGCGAGAGGTTATAAGGTTGCAGCACAGAAGCTGGATCCGTATATTAATGTTGATCCGGGAACCATGAGTCCCTATCAGCATGGAGAGGTTTATGTTACCGAGGATGGTGCGGAGACCGATCTGGATTTGGGGCATTACGAGCGGTTTATTGATGAAGATTTGAATAAATACTCCAATCTTACCACAGGAAAGGTATACTGGAATGTTCTGAACAAGGAACGTAGAGGAGAATACCTTGGAGAAACAGTACAAGTAATCCCCCATATTACCAATGAGATCAAGAGCTTCATCTACAGTGTCGGAAATAAAACCAATGCTGATATTGTAATCACGGAGATCGGAGGAACAACAGGAGACATAGAAAGCCAGCCGTTTCTTGAAGCAATCCGTCAGGTGGCGCATGAGGTCGGAGGCGATAATTGTCTGTTCGTTCATGTGACACTGGTTCCTTATATAGCAAGCTCCGGGGAACACAAATCGAAACCGACGCAGCATTCGGTAAAGGAGCTGCAGTCTATGGGCATTTCACCGGATATTATCGTTATGCGCTGTGATGAGCCGGTGGACGAGAGCATATGTAATAAGATTGCGCTGTTCTGCAATGTTAAGCCGGACTGTGTAATTGAGAACATCACGATTCCGGTGCTCTATGAAGCACCGCTTATGCTCGAGAAAAGCCACTTCTCGGATATCGTCTGCCGGGAATTAAAGCTTCCGGAGCGTGAGCCGGATATGAGCGACTGGGAGAAGATGATCGACCGGATCAGAAAGCGTGATAAGACTGTGCGAATCGGTCTGGTCGGAAAGTATGTCAAGCTGCATGATGCGTATCTGTCTGTTGCCGAAGCGCTGCGTCATGCAGGGTATGAATGTG
>CAZRRN010000125.1:0-2124 GCA_964602475.1 uncultured Lachnospiraceae bacterium
ACATCGATCGAGGTAGGACGGCCGGTTACCCGACCCGCCCCCTCACAGATCCCGGCGTGCGGAATTACCGCACCGGGCTCTTCAGTAATACTCGCTTCCGCATAAAACACAGAGATATCATGTTTACTAAAATCCGTACACCACTTTTGGTTTTAATAGGCCGTGTACATTTAAGGCCGCTATAAAGCCAGTCCAGTTGTAACTTTTCTTCTGACTCCTGCGATTCATCCACTTGTACAGTATTCTGACAACATGGTAGAGAAACATTGAAAGACTTTTTAAATTCCCTTTTATGCCGAAGTAATTGTAGTAACCCCTCAGCTTGCTGTTCAATTCGTTTATCAACAACCTCATTTTGAGATTGCGGTTTTCCATAATCCAGCTTTTGAAGTCCTTTAACGAATTTTGCATTTTCTTCCTGGAGGTTCTGATACGTATGTACCGTTTTCTCATTCGACTCACTCTGAATTCAAATCCAAGGAAATCAAATGTGTTATTTGAACACTTCCCGAAATAAATGATATTCGTCTTCTCAACTGACAGTTCAAGACCGAATTTTGAAAGCCTTTTCCCAAGTTCCGTATAAAATCTGTACGCATCATTTTCATCTTCAAATGCGCAGACAAAATCGTCTGCATACATGCATATGTATGCTTTCCCTTTACACTGCTTCTTGTACACCTTCTCAAACCAGAGGCAGATTACATAATGCATATAGATGTTTGCCAGTACAGGTGATATTATACCGCCCTGCGGTGTTCCAGTGACAGGATGTATTACCTTGCCGTCCGTATCGAGCACGCCCGCTTTCAACCACTTTTTGATTAACTGACTAAAGGCTTTATCATCGACTCTCTGTTCAAGCATCTTTATCAGCCATTCGTGATTGATGTTGTCGAAAAATCCCTTAATATCTGCTTCCACAACGTAGCAGTAATTTCTTTCCTGAAGGGTTTTCCTGAGATTTACTACTGCATCCCTTGCTCCCCTTGCAGGCCTATAGCCATACATACAGGAAAGGAAATCCTGTTCATAGATACTTTGCAATAAAAGCATGGCCGAGTGCTGCACCAGTTTGTCTTCTATCGCAGGGATTCCGAGCGGACGCATTTTACCGTCAGCTTTCGGAATATACTGCCTCCGAACCAGCTTTGCCCGATACTTCTTGTCTTTGAGTCTTTCACACAGTTCCCCGATCTTTTCGGATACGTTTTCTTCATATTCATTATAACTTATTTTATCCACACCGCTTGCGGCGTTTCTTTTCAGTTGTGTCCATGAATATGCAAGAAGATCAAAGTCGATCATACCATAGAGATTCTGAAACCGGTGTTTCTTGTCTCTCTGTGCTTTCTTTGCTATTCCTTCCAGTGAGGTTTGCATCATTTTCTCCAGCCCTGCGTTTTAAAATAAGTTTTGTCCGGATGATGTTTCCTTTGAAAGCTTCGTATTACCGTCAGCCCCTTCCCCTTGCGATGCAAATGAACCTGTCGCTGTGTGGCCGGCTTTCCCGTCCTCTGAGTACTATGAGCTGATCTGACTTCCCATAAACCTTCGGACTCCCTAGGGTATCGGGCAGCCCTACCTGTCATTTTTTTTATACAGGAGTTTATGAGACCTCCCAAGTTCTTCGACATCTCTCTCCATACATGCCACGCCCTTGCGACCCCGGCGGACCCCCGGTATCTCGCCTTTTCCGATACCTGCGTGTTGACTTCCAATATTATGAGATTGTCGTCATCCGCTCGCCTTAACGTCTAACGAGGCTCATTTAGCTTCAGGGAGTGCGGTCTCCCCTGTGGCCTGCATGGTTCTCTGTGTACGCTTCAACAATATTGTTCGCTTATCAATTCGTCTTTTATTATTACTTTCTGCTGTATTCGGGCAGCGGTCTTGTTCTTCTCCCCGTTTCCCGTGCCGCTCCTGACGGGTCGGGCTGGATTTTGTTCACCGAGAGTCCATAATCTCGATTTCTTTCCCTACAGCGTGAAAAGCAATATAATGTCAGAAAATACTCACATCCTTTATTGCTGCAACACTCGATACTGGTGAGTGGCTAACCCTTACCAGACAGGGACTTTCACCCTGCAAGTAGACGTCAAGCTTTTCTTGGCGCACCATAAT
>CAZRRN010000126.1:0-2119 GCA_964602475.1 uncultured Lachnospiraceae bacterium
TTCTTGATGCTATGGTTATGTCTTTTTGTGTGTAGATTCTTCCGCTGTTTCCGCTCGTTCCGGTAAAGTCGCGGACTGCCCACTCGCCTTCTCTATAGGCGCCCTGGCCGAGTACTGCATCCTTGCTGTCAAATGCATAGAGTACGTTGAGCGCATTAACGGCAAAGTCGCTTAAGGTGTGAGCGTGATGAGCGATCATCGAATTTTTTTCTACCTTGCTGTCGTAAATCCGCGGAATGTAGTCGTACTGGCCGGTAAAATCATCCATTGCCCAGGTTTCTTTTTTTACTCTCAATCTCCAATGTACAACATCTTCAAACCGGATTGGGTTTATGAGACTGATAATTAATGCAGTTCCAGTTTCTGTATCATGTTTTACAGCGGCTGGAATACTGCTGTCAACCTGATTAATTGAAGCATCAATAATAGTACCGTTTGTATCGGTAAGTTCAAGTTCCTGCGGTATAACAGAGAGAGCCTCGGGAGTCGTCAGCAGCTGTTTGGAAAATACTACATAGAGTTCCTTTGAACCTACAGGACCTACAGTGATAGAAAATACCGGAGGAGTACGATCTATGGTTTCTACATCCTGATATTTCATCCTGTTGCCTGCTAAGTCGGTAATAAAGGCATGAGGCGTACCGTCTCCCGTATAAGGAGTATACTGTATAGAATAATAATTTCTTAGCGGGAATAAGGCTTTATCCTCGGGCAGAAATTGAAATGCTGCATAGAGAGAGTCGCGTGCAGGTGCAATAACAGGATCTTCTGCAGCGCGGAAAAAGACTGTCAGTGAAATATCCTGCGAAAAAACATCCGGGGCGAATAATTTGGGAGAAGAATCGTAAAGGGTTATTTTATTAGTATAGGTGAACCCGCTTACTGAATTATACAAAGAGCCTGCCCGTATGCCGCCCTGTGTTTTATTGTCTGCTGTTATATCAGAACCATCTATAAAGGGGCGTGCGCCTCCGGTTATATCCTGAGCATTCTGCTTATTAATATTATCGGTTCGTCCAATCCATCCGCGTTTCGATACCCACTTAAATAATTCTGTATCATTAAATAAGGGAGTATTGTCAAAAAAGTGCATTTCCATTCCGTCAACCTTGGTGTCGCCGTCTGAATCTATACCGAGGATTTCTGTAATATTTCGTGTTTTAGCTTCCTGCCAGTCGTCTATACCAAGATACTTTGCGATCATTGGAGGAGAAACATCCCAGGATCCATAAAGGGAATTAAGAGACACATCTTCGATTACCCTTATAAGGGGCAAAGTATGATTTGTTGTAGATACAACATCATAGGTATTTCCCCCGGCTTGGGCGGCTGAACGGTCTGAAATAAAACTATTTGCAATTCTTGTAACATTTCCAGAAGGGCTTACGGCGCTGTCTATGAAACCGGGCCAGAAATTATGTGCAGTTCCCTGAACAATGAGAGGATCCGCAGCAGTCCAGCCGGCTATCGATATTCTAAGTCTATGACTCTGCTCCGCTGCAGATTCATCCGCTTCAAGTGAAAAGTCTCTATAGAGTGCGTGTACTGTATTGTCATTCAATGAAATACTTGAGTTATCTGCATTTCTTGAACCGCTTACAACAGATCCATTTTCTATACTGATATAACCTGCGACAGTTATGCCGCTTGCTCCATTCACAATGCTTCCGCCCCAGTCATTTTCAGATGCAGAACCGAACGATGCGGAAACTTTTTTATTGAGGGCATCGGGGGGAAGGCCGCCTATATCAATAGGTTCAGAATATACAAGCTCAATAAAGTTATGAGAATCATAAGGCATTTGAGAACCGGCGCTTACACCGTCATGAATAGAATGCAGTTCCTGTCCTGTATATACGGCTGTAAGAACAGGCGCACAGCGGTCTGCAGCTGCGGTAAAGCGGGCGCCTTGAGCACTATTAGGTGTACCGGGATCGGCAGGATTTCCAACATAATGGGTAATTCTATTTTTATGTTCATCACGCAATGTTGCATACACGCCCGATATCAGTTTTGCAATTTGAACATCCGGAAGAATTTCACGGTGAGCAGGAATATCTCCCGTTCTTCCCCGGTCGGTACTCTGCTCATTTCCCGGAGAAATTCCTGTTGCATCGGT
>CAZRRN010000127.1:0-2113 GCA_964602475.1 uncultured Lachnospiraceae bacterium
CCTCCAGCCACTGAACCGAACCCTGCCAGCTTGCATTCTGCCGGAACATGACTCTCACGTTAAAGGTTGCGATTCTTCCCCGTGCTGTATTTTTCATTGCCGTAAATCTGCTGCCGGTTTCAATCCGTTCATCTGTCCCTGTACATTTGCTGAAGCTTCGAAGCTCCATACAGCTTTGTGGATAATCCAGCTTGTTGAATATTGTCTCTTGAAGCTCTATCAGTTCCATCAGGCTTCGAAACTCAACACCCTCCGGAATACAGCTGTGATAAATTCTGCCTGACATCGTATAGTCATTACAGGAATCGATACAGACAATGCTCGAGCACATTTCCATTCGCATCCGTCCTGCTGCTGCGACTGACATCAAATCACCGCCTTCCTTCGTACTACTTTACTTTACAGACCATATTCTACCACCGAAAAGATATATTTTAGATACATTTTATACTTTATCTGTATCTTTTTTCACCATCTTATTGAAAATGTATCTTTTATATGCAGTATTCCGGATGACAGTATTCATTCTAATCCTTTTTTCCATTATTACCGCATTTTATCAAATATAACCTGTTTTCTATCAAGTTTTACTATATGACCGAGGTTTTGTGCAGCAATACTATTCTTATTGAAGTGAATCCATTTTTAACAATAACAAATAATTTAATAGAAAACCGCCTGCAGCAGTTGCTACAGACGGCAGTCAGTGTTCTCAGCTGACAATTGACCCGATGATCTGTGTACACAGAATCAGAATATGCAATTCCTCACTGGACCATTTCTTACTCGTAGCTTCATCGCGCCTGCGGCGTTCAAAGCTCACTACTCCGCGAAACTTGTCCCGTGTTCCAATCAGTATCAGCGTGATGTCAAATAATCCGTTCTTTTTCAGCTTCTCATAAAATGCTCCGCTGATGTCAGGATTTTCCTGAACAAAGCTAAGATGACAACAGCCTTCATCATTAAAAAGTCTCTGTGCTTCAGGCTCGTTAATCTCTTCGAGTGCCTCCGCCGGCTCGGGATTCTGTCCAAAGCTGTAGGTGCGCTCCATGTTCTGTCCCAAATAGATTCCGATACTGTCAATATGATAGATCCCAAGCAGCCGTTCCATCACCACATTCAGATTAGCCGACCCGCTTTGGTAAAGTGTGCTCATACACCAGGATACATTTCGGATAAACTGTCCCATATTGAGCGCTTCACGGATTCCCTGTTCCAAGTTGATATCATCCTGTTCCGTCAGCTCTCCATGCAGATATTCCTTATAAATAATATAGCGGTTTCTGCCCTTTTCTTTTCCTATATATAATGCACGATCAGCTTTTTTGAATACGATGTCAAAATTAGAACCGTTTTTCGGATACTCTGCCATTCCGACCGTACAGGTAATTTCCATCTTACGCTGGCTGTCGGCAAATGCCCATCTCATTCGAACGCGGATGCTTTCTATAATAGAACGGATTTCCCCTTCACTTCCGACATTTTCAAGTACCAGCAGGAACTCGTCTCCGCCAAAGCGTGATGCTATCCCCCTCCCATGACAGGCTTCCTTCAAAATCATCGCCATCTTTCGCAGTACTTCATCTCCGAAAATGTGTCCGTAGGTGTCATTGATTTCCTTAAAATGATCCAGATCTATCATAATCAAGACGACCTGCCTGCTGTCCGGCGATTCAATCCGTTCCTTTGCAAAGTTCAGTGCACTGACTTTACTGTACAGACCGGTAAAGCTGTCCAGCTCATTCCCATGCGGACCGGTCGGTTCCGGTTTGGTAATCCCTTCATTCTGGCGTTCTACTCTTTCACGTATCTGCCCGATTACCCGGTAGACTTCAAAGTCACGCAGTATTGTTACTCCGTCGATATAGAATATGCGACCGTCTTTTTCAATCGTATCGCGCAGCTGTTCTGTATTCCCCTTTAATGTCTGAACCCGTTTCATAAGACTTAGCAGGATCTCTGTATAAATCGGCTCATCCACTGCAAGCCTTTCTCCCTGAACATAACGAAATACTGACAGCTTCTCTTCCTTCAGATTATATTCAAACAAATACCCTGAAATACGTTCCAGATAACGGGAGAAGATTTCCCGCTCCTCTGCAACAGATGCGTA
>CAZRRN010000128.1:0-2095 GCA_964602475.1 uncultured Lachnospiraceae bacterium
TGTAAAAAGTCAAGTAAAATGTACCGAAATTCGCCAGGAAGTGTACCGAAAAAATTCGCCAGGAAGTGTACCGGTCAGTGGGTGATGGATTTGCGGTGAGAAAGTCTGTAAGAATCACCGGACATGCTTAGAATTTCGCAGTGATGAATTAATCTGTCAAGGATTGCAGTGGTAATTGTAGCATCGCCAAGAAAGTCAACCCATTCATCAAACCCTTTGTTTGAAGTAATAATCATAGATGTTTTTTCTGACATTGCTGAAACGAAGCTAAAAAACAGATTAGCTTCCTGAGGAGAAAGAGGCATAAAGCCTACTTCATCAATAATGACCAAAGCAGAGGCATAAATATTTTTAAGTCTTCGCTTGCTTTGAGCGGAAATAAGTTCAGTTTTCAGGTCCTTCATAAGATTATCAAGCGAGGTAAAAACTACTGAATATCCCATATCAAGAGCCTTAACAGCAAGTGCTGTGGCAAGATGAGTTTTGCCAATTCCGGGAGGTCCCAGAAAACAAATATTATACGCCTGTTCAACCCAGGTCATATCAGCAAGCCTCATCATCTGCTCTTTTGTAACACTTCTCTGAAACCCAAAATCAAATTGCCCAAGTGTCTTTTCGGATGGAAGATTTGCTCTTTTTCTGCGTATGATATTTTGCTTTTCAGTACGCATTTTCAGCTGCTTTTCAAGAAAAAATTCTACTGCAGCCAGAGGTGTAATATCGTTTTTATTAGAATACAGCGATTCAAAATCTATTGTGGCAAGCCGTAATGATGCCGTTAATGAATTGATATTATCCAGCCGTTTGTTCATTACATATCACCTGCCTTTGCATATACATCAAGGGAACGTTTTTCAGCTGTAACATGATATACAGGCTTGTCAATGGGTATTTTGTTCGCCGCAAAGTGTACAGGCTCAGGAACAGGCTGTTCTGAATAAGAAAGAAAGTCTTTGGCATAATTTGCACTGAAAAGCTTGCTTTCTGTACAGAAAGCAGCGGCGGCAATTACTTTTTCTTTTTCATATTTATCTAACAGAGTTTGGAGCAGCTTAAACTGATCACGGGCATAACGAGGCTTTTCAGCCCTTATTCCTGCAAGAAATGTACATGCCTTATAGTCAAGCAGCTTATTTAAATTCTCCTGCAGCTTATCAACAGCAATATTTGTATCTCTGTCATGATTTGTATTTTTTATCAGCACACCCTTTGCCTGTGAAATATTATGCTCACATATGTATTCGTGAAATACGGTATATATTTTAAGCACATTATCAGCAGCTTCGATTTCAACCTCCTGATTATTAGGATATGTGCCGACAGGAAGTGAATATCTGTTGCAGTTGTACAGGATAGTGTTATCCTTGCGAACAGTTCGTAAAATCTGAGCCTTGAAAGCATCGGCTTCAATTGGTATAGGGAGAAGATGTTCTCGTTCTTCCTTAAATATTTCGGCAGGTATTTTTCTTGTTGTGCCATGTATTTTAGCATTAGCTGTTCTTTCAAGCCATTCCTTACCGCAGTAATTAAGCGTCTCATCATCAAAAGGATAGAGCCTGTTATCAAGAAAACCATGCTTTACATACTTAACGGCATTTTCAACTTTTCCCTTGCTTTCAGGATCAGCAGGACGGCACATATACACGTTAAACTTACATTCCTGACGAAACTTTTCGAATTCATGAGTATATATAATATCTCCGCAGTTTTCCGAAACACAAACAATGCTGTCCTGGTCAAATACAAGTTCCTGCGGCATTCCTCCGAAATATTTAAAGCATTCCCTAAGAGCTGTAACAAGATCCGGTGTGCAGAACGGCCTGGTTTGAAAATACACAAATTTATATCGTGAATGAGACAGGACAAACGCCGCAAATCTCACCTTTATTCGTGTTTTCCTATTTGCATGAGGCATCCACATTTCACCGAAATCAACCTGCATCTGCATACCCGGCGGTGTTTCCGAAACTGCTGTATATTCTCTGGGTAATGCTGTTTTGGGCAGATTAAGCTCTATACGCAGTTCTTTTACATATCTGCTTACTGTTCGCTCTTTAAAATCTATGCTGTAGCTTTCCTTAAGCCAGTCACATAT
>CAZRRN010000129.1:0-2091 GCA_964602475.1 uncultured Lachnospiraceae bacterium
ATAATAGCAGACAAGACCAAGTGCAAAAGCACAAAACTATTTTTGGAAAAGGAGAATTACATGAAGACAAGGAAGAAGAAGCTATTTGCAAGCGCATTGAGCGTATTGCTGGTACTGGCGATGGTATTGGGGAACATCGGAACTGTACAGGCACAGGCTGATGTAACGAATACGGAGACGGATAAGCCGACCAAGACCGCTGCGTGGGTTACAGGAGAAGAAGAGAACACGGCCGAGGTAACGATACAGTATAAAGCCAAGGCAGATTACAAGACCGTAACTTCTTATACGGAGGCGGATATTGTACTTGTAATTGATACGTCAGGAAGTATGGGATATGATGAGAAGGGTAATGAGACAAATATAGCAACAGAGAATCAGCGTATTACCAAGGCAAAGGCAGCAGCGAAGAATTTCGTTGAGAGCATTTTAGATTCGACAGGAAAGGTTAGAATCGCTGTTGTATCCTATGCCGGAACAGCGTCTACAAAGATTGGGTTAACCGCATATTCGGGAAAAGCGGATATTCTTACAGCAATTGACAGCCTGAGTGCTGATGGAGGAACCAATATTCAGGCGGGAATTAAGACAGCAGAGGATATCCTTTATCCGACAACTACGAATAACCATCAAAAATACATTATTGTTCTGAGCGACGGAGAACCGACCTATAGCTATAAGGCTACAGCGTTTGACAGTACTAAGACAACATTATTTTATGGAACAGATGGAACAGATAAATACAGTAAATCAGTGAAGCTATTAAGTGAGTTTACTTATACGACCAAAATATTATGGAACACGGTAGATGCTTCCATTGGACTAGGCTATTCCTATTCGTTGGATTATCAGTCGTATACGTTAACCCAGGGAAGAGGAAAGAATGAAAAATCATTAACCGTATCCGATAACGGATTACCGACTATTTCTGAAGCATATCTTGCAAAGAATAAGGGAGCAACAATCTTCTCAATTCAGTATGCTAACGACGGAGCAGCAGCAACCTACGTCATGAAGAATATTGCTTCGACATATACAGAGACAGATGCAGCAGGAGTAACAACAACAAGTGCAAGATATTACGCACCGGATGTAGATTTCCCGATTTCAACTGTATTTGCAATGATTTCAAGTGAAGTTACCAACATGATAACGACAAAGGCAATTGTTACAGATACAGTTCCGGCATACTTCAGTGTTGTAGCCAATTCGGAAGCAGTAACAGTAGCCGGAACGACAGAGACAAGTCCGTCTGTTGTATTGACGGGCAATACAGATGGGACGACAACAATCGTCTGGACAGAAAGCAGCTTTGACGATACAGAATCCATATACACATTAAAGTATCAGATTAAGCTCGACAAGACCAAGCTTACCGCTTCAGATTACAAAGCCGGTGGTACGGTTGCTACAAATGCAGGAGCAAAGCTCGTTTGGCAATCAGGAACGACAGAAACACAAGTTTGTACATTCACGGATCCTACACTTTCGCTGAAATCCTATGCTTATTCCGTAATTACCAGGACCGAGCAGGCAGACGGAACATATAAAGAAGCTACTGTTAAAGAAGGCTATGCATTTAAGGGCGACAGGGTAGATTATACGGTAGCAGCAGCGACAACAGGCTACACATCAGATAAGACAGTAGGAAACTATTCTCTCACGATTTCGAGTACGGAGACGAATGCGGATGCCAATAAGGTTGTTATTACTTATAATCTTCAGGAGTTTACGGTTCGCTTTTTTGATGATACAGCTGCAAACAGCGGAACTCAGATTGGAAGCGACCAGACAGTGAAGTACAATCAGAGTGCAACTGCACCGGCTGATCCCACCAAGGAAGGTCATAAATTTAATGGCTGGGACAAAGCATATAACAATATAACTGCGAATACCGATGTATATGCAACCTATAATATTAACCGATATACGGTAACCTATAACGTGAAAGTTGATGGAACATTAGTTAAGACATCCTCGGAAACGGTTGACTGGAATACGAGTCTTGCTTCACTGACTAAACCAGATTATAAATTTAAAAAACCGGAAAACACTGCAGAAAATACTTAAAACGCATACGAATGGAGATAT
>CAZRRN010000130.1:0-2056 GCA_964602475.1 uncultured Lachnospiraceae bacterium
CACCTACAAGTTTACAGTTAACTATAACTATACAGGTATTGCGAGTGTAATAACAACGGATAATGTTCCCTATGGAACGATAATCACTGCGCCGAGTATTGAAGAGAAAGCAGTTAGTGGTCAGAGTATTACTTATAGAAAAGCATGGACAGAAGGAGAACAGATTGAAGTAACTGGAGCAATCGACCTGACCTCTTATGCAGATTACAATACAAATAAATATACAGTTACGTTTGTATTGGAAAAATATGATGAGAAGGGAACACTCTACTCAACAGAAACTAAAACAAAATCTGACGTAGCGTATGGAACCAATTTATCTACGGAGCTTCCTACTGATTCTGATATGGAAGCGGATTTGGATAGCACCCAGTATGACTATTCACTTAGTGAATGGGTTGGAGATTATACCGACATTACGGACAATGTGACAATTACCAAAAAGCAGACTCGTATTGTAAAGAGTTACACAGTGACTTTCGTGTATGATGTTGTAGAAAACGGGGAGATTGTCAATAAGAAATCAGAAGTTGTGGTTCCTTATGGTAGTGCAGCAACAGCACCTGCCTTACAGAACGTAAGCGATCTAGATAATACCCAGTATAAATACACAGCATTTGCATGGGATAAAGCGTTCAACTGCGTTACAGAAGATATTACGGTAAAGGCTTCTCTTTCAAGGGATGTCAAAACATATACGGTAAGCTTCTATATAAAGGATGGTGAAACGACAACCCTAATTGAAGCTTATGAAAATCAGCCATATGGAACGAAGATTACAAAGCCGGCGATTCCGAAAAAAGATAAGACGGATGAGTATAATTATTCGATAGCAAACGGGTGGACAGCTGAGGAAGAATACGCAATTATTGGTGATGCAGAATTTATAGCATCTTACGAAGCAGTAAAGAATAATTATACAATTAATTTTATAGTAATAGACCCTGATAGTGAGAAAGGTTCTTATATTTTGAAATCAGGAACAGTTGCTTATGGAAAGGAAGTAAGCAGTCCGGATGTAAAAGTTCCGCAAGATACAGATCAATATCACTATGAGCTGACAGATTTTGATGAAAAATATACAGTAACTAAAGATATAGACGTATATGCAACCATAAAAAAGAATACAAAACGTTATACTGTAACATTTATGAACGAGGATGGAAAAGAACAACTTCATACCGCTACTGTGGATTATGGAACAATATTAACAAGTGTTGCAAATGATGTTACAATACCGGAGACCATATCGACCGTATATACCTTTGAAGGCTGGAGAACAGAAGCAGACGGAAAAGGTACAGAAGTTCAGTTTGTTGATGAAAATGGAAAATACATCTATACGGTGAACAAGGATCAAACCGTATATGCATCCATTAGTGAAAAAACAAAGACCTATACTATTACTTATTATGCAAACGAGGAAGAATCCGGATCAGACGAGATTTATGTAAAGGATGAAAAACCGCAGATTATTACTGTGACCGGCGGAGATGCTTATGAAGTATTAACGAGCGGTCCTGTAAAGAAAAGTGTTACTATCGGGAATTCAACAACAACTTATAAGTTTAATGGATGGACACTTGGTGGTAATAATACAGATGTAATCATTTCGTTTGAGGCTGTAGATCAGAACTATGAGTTTTATCCGACCTATACAGAAAAAACGGAGGTAACACCGACCGAAGCACCGACAGCAACACCGACCGAAGCACCGACAGCAACACCGACCGAAGCATTGATACCGAGTCTTCCGCCTGTGATTACAGAAACCCCGGTTGCTACAACATACAGAGTAACCTACGTCCTGACGGACGAAACCGGTGATTCCTTAAGCTTGACAACACCGGCTGGCGGATATTATGCAGAAGGTGCATTTACAAGTGTAGCAGAGGAACCTGCGGTTGATGCAAGTAGGTATGTATTCAGCGGATGGTCAACAACAGATACAGTAATCGTTGAAATTGCCGGAATGAACTTCTTTACAATGCCGGGACAGAATATAACGATTTACGGAACTGTTTCAGCAATTGCAGTACCGACAGAAGTACCGACA
>CAZRRN010000131.1:0-2039 GCA_964602475.1 uncultured Lachnospiraceae bacterium
CAAAGGGCATACCGTTGTCGAGTGCAATATTGGCAACTTCTGCTACACGCCTGCACACCGATGTAAGGTTCTGAATGCAGCCTTCAGGCAGGCATTCATAGCCCATCTTCAATTGAAGGTTAGCTACAATAGAAGAAAGATTTGCATTTCCGGTTCTCTCGCCGAATCCTAGAAGAGTTCCCTGAACATGCTGAGCCCCGCCCTTTACCGAAAGCAAAGAACTTGCAACAGCCATGCCGGTGTCGTTATGACAGTGAATACCAATTTGAGCTCCGGTTTCCTTGAGAGCAGTACTGGTTATACTCATAATCTCATCCGGAAGTTTCCCTCCGTTTGTGTCGCACAAAACAAGAGTTTTCGCTCCGGCTTTATGTGCAGCCTTGAGTGTTTCAAGGGCGTACTCAGGGTTTGCACAGTACCCGTCAAAATAATGCTCTGCATCGTAAAAAACTTTCTTACCCTCGGACACAAAAAATGCAACGGTATCGCTAATCATGGCGAGGTTTTCTTCAAGCGTCGCCTTTAATATTTCTTTAACCTGAAAATCCCAGGTTTTTCCAAAAATACAAATATAGTCAGTATCAGCTGATAATAGACTCTGCACATTTGCATCTTCTTTTACTGATATTCCTTTTCGTCTTGTTGACCCGAATGCGACAAGGTGAGAGTTTTTCAATTTGAGTTTTTTTACCTCGTGGAAAAACTCCAGATCTTTCGGGTTTGAACCGGGATTCCCGGCCTCTACATAAGGAACCCCCAGATCATCCAAGGCTTTCACAATATGAATTTTATCCTGGACAGAAAAACTGATTCCCTCCCCCTGAGCTCCATCGCGCAAGGTTGAATCAAACATGTCTATTCTCTTTCCAGTTTTTGTCATACAGCACTCCTTGTCTTCTCCTGCTCAAGCTCGAATGTCATCGTGTTCACCGCAGAAAGATATGCTTTTATAACCGATTCTACAATATCTGTCGAAACTCCGCTACCGTTCCATGTTCTGCCATCACGTGTAATGCGGACATGGCTTTCACCTTGAGCATCAGCACCGGTGTCTATGGCATCAACAATCTGGAGCGAAAAGTCTTCAAGCTTAATCTCAGAACCGCCAATAATCTTATCGACAGCATTAAGAGATGCATCTACTGGACCGTCTCCTATGGCAACCCTCTCAACCCTTTCTCCATCCTTATTGATAAGACGGACAACAGAAGTTGCTGTAATTGACGAACCCGAATTAATAACGAAACGGTCGAGCCTAAAGGTTTCAGGTACTCCTGAACCGAATCCTGAAACTAAAGCCTCAATGTCGCGGTCAGATACAGTCTTCTTTTTATCAGCCAGAATCTTGAACTCAGCAAAAACCTTTTCAGTTTCCTCTTCCGAGATGTTATAACCCAGGTAGGCTAAGCGCTCTTCGAAGGCATGCCGTCCTGAATGCTTGCCCAAAACCATCTTGTTATGAGGCAGCCCAATGGATTCCGGCGTCATAATTTCGTATGTGGCGCGGTTTGCAAGTACACCATGCTGATGTATTCCCGCCTCGTGAGCAAATGCGTTTTCACCGACAATCGCCTTATTGGGCTGACAACGTACACCAGTGGCCTTTGTAACCTTTTTTGATGCCTGATACAATTGAGTCGTATCGATTCGTGTTGCCATGTCATAATACTCTTTGCGGGTATACATATTCATGATAATTTCTTCCAAAGCGGCATTGCCGGCTCTTTCGCCTATGCCGTTAATGGTGCATTCAATCTGTCCTGCTCCGGCTTTTGCAGCAGCAAGACTGTTTGCAACACCCAGGCCTAAGTCGTTATGACAGTGCACAGAAATAATTGCTTTATCTATATTTGAAACATTATCGCGAATATTTTTTATCAGTGCTGAGAACTCCTCTGGTACTGCATAACCCACAGTGTCCGGAATGTTAACTGTTGAGGCTCCTGCATTAATAACCCCTTCGATTACCTTATACATAAAAGCAGGATCGGAGCGGGAAGCGTCTTCAAGAGAAAACTCGACATCGCCACACAGATTTC
>CAZRRN010000132.1:0-2030 GCA_964602475.1 uncultured Lachnospiraceae bacterium
TAATAGGCTGAGACAGCTGAACATTCAGATTGTCTCTCTCATCATAGAGATAATCTTCGTTGACACGAACCATTTCGTCGTAAAGCATATCGTCTGTGATTTCATCAGGTCTGGTGCCGTTCATCTCAAGTTGCTCGCGCATATCTTCACGCCAATCATCTAAATTAAGATTGATATTACCCCAAATGACACGGCGGTCAGTTTGCTTGCTGCTCATTCTCATCACCTCCGGCAAGGAATGTAATGACCGTATGGTTCTTGATTGCCTTTTGCAGTTCGCTGATACTTCTCATTTCGTCAAGCGACATCCCGTCAAGACCGAGTATCTGGTCGATTGTCATATCCATAATTGCTTTCTCGTTCTTATATCCGGAACATATCAGTTTATCTATGAGAGACAGCTTCTTCTGCGTATTGGTTAATTTCTTTGCAGCCATAATTTCATCCTTTCTCAACATAGAGTTTCAGCGGCTCTGAAACTCCTGATTCTTCTGGCTTTCGCACTGTTCAGCACGGATGACCTTTTGTCTTTCTTCCGCCCAGACCGGTAACTCCTTCATTTCACCGAGAACATCAATGCGGTCTATCCGGCTTTCCTTACCCGTATAAAGATTACGGACAAAAACCGCATCTCCACGGGAATTAGCGTCAGCACCGAAACCACCGACAACATAAACAAGCTGGTTATCAGCTGTCTGATATTCAGGGCGAAGCACCTCCGGTCGGATGACGACAACCTTATTCAGAATTGAAACATCATATCCGACGGGATTGCACATATCAGATGTAATTGTTTCTCTCGGCACAGTTACTGCCTGTTCTGCTTCTTTGAGCTTTTCGCATTGTTCCGTAATGCGCTTTGCATAGAGCATCACAAGCTCGGCGTAATCGTTGCCGATCATGCATCCGGAATATTGACCGAGGATTTCATTGCTTTCATAGAAGGCACAGAGATAGGGATGCTCGGGATTGTTATCATCAATACCGAAAACAACCTCTTTATCTCCGATCAACATAGCCTGCGTGATTTCATAATCACCGGCCATTCGCTTCTCAGCGTCCATACCGTTTCTCTCCCTTCTTGATGGTTATCCCGAGTTCTCCGGATTTGTATTTATGCTGTAAATACAGCACAGCGCGGATGTTCGGGACAGTAATGCCCGGAATCTCGACCATTTCTTCAGGTGAGATTGCAAGTATCATTTCCGGAGAATATCCTGCGCTTAAAAAAATGCGGATAAATCTCTCTATGAATTTTTTTACGTTCATTTCGTTTTCCTCTCCTTATAAAAAGAAGCGGCATTGCTGCCGCCGTTCTCATTTCTTGTTCTTATTATGGATTCTCAAAAAGACCATGCTGCCGATAATGAATACCACAAGGATAATCATAATAATCGCTTTCAGTTCCATTTTGCGTCCTCCTTCTTATTTTTGTCCTACGAACCAATCGTCGTAGGCAGAACCGCTTATCTTAATTGAATTTGTTACGACCGATGCTGTCAGCATACCGGATGGTGTCCACATGTCTCTCTTTGTCGCTTTTACTGTGTAATTCCCGTCAGGATACCATAGCGGCGTGAAGTGAACCTTTCCATAGCTACCGTTTTGCCGGAACTCCCAATACACCCCGTTACCGCCTATTTCAAGCGTTCTGCATTTGCCCGTGGCACTTGAATAACCGTACTCGGGGAAAGAGGCGTAGGCATATTGAATCGGTGTATATGCCGAATACGGTGCATGCTCATAACCGGACAACATAATGGCACAGCGATAAATCTTAATGGAAAAACCGTAGCCGGACTTCATAATCCAGTCGCTGCCGCTTTTATATGCTGTTGAACCGGTCGCCGGATTTATATCCTTGTAGTAAGCGTTGTAAATTCCGATGCCGTAGGTGTGCTTTACAAACGCACCATTCTCGTATTTGTACTCCCACCAAATCGCATTACCTGCGGAAGCAATAGGGGAAGCCGGTGCCGTGAACCCGCTGGGCGCAGCTTCTTCAAATTGTGTATCCGGTGTTACGGAAT
>CAZRRN010000133.1:0-2021 GCA_964602475.1 uncultured Lachnospiraceae bacterium
CTCCAGATGGCGAGAAAGTCTATGTATTTGTGCTCCAAAGAAACCATCTGTGCAAATTTGGCCCGAGTGTATGTACCTATGTTGGCCTTGTACCCACCACTGTACCATTTCTCAGCCTTTAAGTTTTTATCTAGAAATCTGAACATGATTGCTTTGGCTATGAGTCGCTTAAAGTACAGTTCATTGAAGTGGGATTCGTTCTTCTCCCACATGCCAGTCCCGCCGTCCTTGCCGCTGATTCGTTCAGCGAATTTACCAAAGTTCCACTGCCCCCCTTTGCTGACAAAGTCGGGGAGAAGAGCAAATGAGTTTTCATATTTTGCAAGGTCGGTCTTTGTAAACATCTGCGATTTGGGATTCTGGATCAAAAATTTCTTCTTTTCCCGATCGCTCATTTTAGCCTGCTGGTTGGCGTATTGTCCGCGCGCTCGTTCGTAATACCAGTGAGTCTCAATAAGGCTTCCGTCAACCGAAGGGGCCAATATACGACGGGAGAAATCTTCTATTCTGCGGTGGAAAGGATGATTCGAGAAAAAGTCGGCAGGATTCACTTTGTTTTGTGTGTTGGCACATCTTGCAATTTGAGGCACCACCTCATCAACTTTATCGGGGTTAATAACCGACAACTTGACCTGAATATGCACTTTCGAGAGGTCTATTTTCTTTTCCTTATCCAAGCGTTTGCTCATGAAAAGAGATGCGGTGGTCTGCCCGCCATTCACAATCTGCATATTGGTAATGGACTTCATCAGGTTCTCGGAAAAATCCACCGATTCCGCAGTAACCGTTAACCCATTATTATAGGCAAAGAACATACCAGGTTCATTCTGGATAGTATTTCGAATTCCTTTGTTCACGCCGCCTCTGAATTGAAGGAATGTTCGAACATTTTGCTCAAGAAGCCGCTCCCCATACTGATCATAGATTGCCGCCAACAGATCGCCGGGCAGAGCCAGCAGATACGACTGACAGACATCGGAGCCTGTAAATGCGGGCAGACACGGAATACCTTCATCTACAAACTCTGTCAGATTTATGACAATGTCTTCTTTTTCTTTTCCTGAATAAAAGATTCTCCAGCGGCGCCCCATATCCCAGATATCATATGAGCAGTCGAACCCGGCGACTTCTGTTCGCTGAATTCCTTTGAAGCGCTCGCTTAGCCGAGCATTTGTCAGCAGGTAGAATTCGACCCGTGAGACAGCATCTTTATTTTCAAATATTTCCCGAGCAACACCATGTGGGGGAAAATCCGGAACGAGTGATCGGTAGAAAGAATCTTTCAGCGAACTGGAAAAAAAACGTTCGACTCGTTTTAAATGAGTATCCGCATCCGATGTTGTGAGAGTGCGCAACTCGGAGGATGAATAAAAATCTGTCGCAATTAAGCTGAGCAGTTCCTTCTCTTTATTATAATGCCATGCATCCAACCGAATCCCCTGTTTCGTCTGCTTATGGAATGCAAGGTCGTAGGATTCCAAAATCTGTTGCTCGACCAGAAAATCACACATGACCTCTGTAAATTTTTCCTCACTGAAATTTTCTTCCGCGCCGGACCGCGCATAAATATCCTGCATGAAATCCTGATAATATTCTTCCTCATTCATTGATCAGTCCCCAATTGTTCATCTCTATTAAAAAAGGCTCACACTCTGCAAGGCTCAGGCTGTATGTAAGCTTCACGACACCAGCGGCAAGATCCTCCGGGCAGACTCTTGGGAATTCATCCCGCACCTCATAGACGCGCTCTTCCAGCAACAGATAGTTATATTCCAGATATTTTCCAGAGTGATAATAGTCTGCGTCACACAGGAGATCAAAAAAGCGTTCAGCGGCCTGTGCGGAACCATGCTGCAGTTCCCGCTGAACATCCTCGATTAATGTCGGAAGATTAATCGATGCCGAATTATCCTGAGTGGATTTACCCAAGGTTATCACATACAAATACGTGTAAGGCAATTGCGGCGAAAGCTGATCCGGAGAAGAAATTTTAACGCAGGGCAGTGTTGTTCCTGTCTGAC
>CAZRRN010000134.1:0-1985 GCA_964602475.1 uncultured Lachnospiraceae bacterium
TCGAAGCTTCCCTGCCTTGCTGTCTCTCCGTCCCGGTTCCACTGAATACGCAGAAGAACCTTTCTTTGGGTCTCCGGAAAACGCTCCATCGAAAGAAAGATGGTCTGTGGCTCTTCCTTTGCCGCTTCCAGCCCTTCAATCAATGTAAGCCGATCTTCTCCTGCCGCCAATTCAGTAAACAGACGGCGAACATTACAGCCGAGGAACTGCAGCAGCCGGTCATCTGCCGCAACACAGTACCCTTCCGCGCTCAGCCTGCCCCTGCCGAGCGGCAGTCTCTTTGTCTCCGTCTTGTCTTCAGCGGATTTATATGTATTATCCATTGTATTTCCACCTTCGGTGCTTACAGTTTTTTAGACTTGTCTGTACAGACATTAATTCCGGAAATAATCGCATTCCGTAAACCGCAGCGCTCCATTTCCGCTACAGCGGTAATAGAAGTTCCTCCCGGGGTACAGACCATATCCTTCAGTGCTGAAGGAGTCGTTCCGGTCTCTAACAGATACTTCGCTGTACCGAGCATTGCCTGCTCGCAGAAGGTATATGCCTTTGCACGCGGCATCCCGTTCAGAACCGCCGCATCCGCCATTGCATCCAGCATTGTACAGATATAGGCAGGCGCCGAGCCGCTGACTCCGGTTACAACATCCATCAGACTTTCCGAAATCTCTTCGCATCGTCCGAAGCTGCCAAGCAGCTCACCTGCGTCCTCCCGGTCTTCTTCGGTTGCATTTTTATTCAGGGAAAATCCAGTCATGCTTTCGCCGACAACAGCTCCCAGATTCGGCATCATACGGATCAGACGCAGCTCCCGCCCAAACATGGCTTCTATCGAGGCAATCGTCCTTCCTGCTGCTACGGATATCACCAGCGCATCGGCATTGACATCATTCCGGATTTCACTAACCACATCCGCCAGCAGATATGGCTTGACTGCCAGAAATATAATATCCGCTTCCATACACAGCTCAAGATTGTCCGTCGTTGTCCGGATTCCGTATTCATCCTGAAGCTTTCTAAGACCGATTTCATTGATATCGGATACAATCACGTTCTCCGGATCCACAAGACCGGAGCTTACAATACCCCCGGCGATTCCGCCGCCCATATTTCCGCCACCGATAATACCGATTTTCTTTTCTGTATCCATACGCTGCCCCCTGCTGATTAATTATTGACATTCTACCATGCTGCAGGTGAAAAGTAAATTGTTAATTGGTAATATCGATGGCGGAGAATTCTTTTATCTGACCGTTCTTTGGATGCTATGTTCCATGGACATACTTCATCAATGTTCCATGACATACCACAATCACCTCTGAACCCGTCATTTGTAAATTCCCTATTCGCAGATACCTCAACATCCGTGAAGCCTTCAGACTTCGCATCACAGCAAACGTACTCAAGAAGCTGCGATGCTATGCCCTGCCTGCGATACTCAGGAGCAATAGTAAGACAAAAGATAAACTTATCCTTATCCGTCTTCTCCCCGAAGTCCCTGTAATCGAATCTGATTCAACTCCTCGGCACAATAATTTCCACTATTATATATGAAGATACTCTTCGCTGATACTCGAACAAAAAAATCAATAAATCATCTGTATTGATTGTTTCCAAAACACCAGCATCAAGAAGCTTGCGAAGCTGCGGATGAGCATACCCTTCTGTTCAGCGAAGCATTGGGTGCTGTTTGATTCTGGTTAATGCCTGAAGGTAATTACCGTTTAAAAAGGCTTCTAAAACGGAATATGACGCATATCAAAAGGCTGTCAGCAAGTGGAATGATGGAGCTAATAATATTCACGAACGTATAAGCGTAACTGCGAAATTGAAATCATTTAGGGAGCACTCAAAGGAACTTGAAAATAGCAGAGACTTAACATCTGATAAACCAAAGAATAGGGATGTAAGGTAATGATGTGAAAGTAAAGTTAGTGTATAATTATTGTTGGCAAAATAAATAGGGAAGAAGGATAAACCCTCTT
>CAZRRN010000135.1:0-1972 GCA_964602475.1 uncultured Lachnospiraceae bacterium
CGAAAATAATTACATTCTTATCTTTAACATCATTATAGCATCTATCCTGTTATAGATGGTTGTAATTACTCCTAACAGCTAATAACACCTCGATGGAAATGTCAAACAAGTCAGCATGTTTACGGACAACATACTAATTGAAAACATATTACAACCTGTTATTCTAACAGTTAATGAAACTAATCCTAAAGTAATGGCTGTATGGAGATATTTTTATCTAAAGGATGTTATTGCTACTTTTTCATCATTTACAGATGAGCAAAATTTATTCGATTCTGATTTACGCACGGAGAGCAACCGATGAATATATAGATATTCGATTCAAAGAAAAGTAATGATATGAAAAAGCAAGGCGATAATTTACGGAAAAGCTGCACTTAACTTAAGTAATCAGGAGGAAATTTACATGAGTAAAAAAGTAGTTGTAATTAACACAAGCCTGCGTGTAAAAAGTAATTCGGATATATTAGCAGAAAGCTTTACCAAGGGTGCAAAAGAGGCAGGCAATGAGGTTGAAATTATCAGCCTGAAGGACAAAACAATCGGATTTTGCAAAGGCTGCCTTGCCTGCCAGAAGACGCAGGAATGTGTTATAAAAGATGATGCCGTCGAAATTGCAGAACAAGTCAAGGGAGCAGATGTTGTTGTTTTTGCTACGCCTGTATATTACTATGAGCTTTCCGGGCAGATGAAAACACTTCTTGACCGGTTAAATCCGCTGTATTCTTCTGATTACCATTTTAGAGATGTTTATCTTATTGCGACGGCAGCTGACAGTGATGAAGCAGCTATGAATGGTCCTATCAGCGGAATGAACGGCTGGGTTTCCTGCTATGGGAAAGCTCGGCTTGCAGGCACTATATTTGCGGGTGGTGTAAGTGATGGAGGAGAAATCAATGGACATTCCGCACTGGAAAAAGCATTTGAAATGGGAAAAAGAATATAAAGCTTGTCAAAATCAACCTGTCTGCTGTGGTTGCAAAAGTTATTATAGCAGCAATCGATGCTGATCTATTTGAAATTGTACCGGGCGTTACATAAATGGAAATAACTTTACGAAAAGTGGAACTCGAAGATAGAGAAATACTAAGTAATTTGCTTGAAAAGTACGATTATGAATTTTCACAGTATGATAATAGAGATGTTAATAAATTAGGCTTGTATGGTTACCAATATCTTGACTTTTATTGGACTGAAAACTAGACAGATCTTTATTTTAAATGCAAAGAACTAAAACTTGCAAAGTGATATATTGTATATGCAGTGATGAAAGACTGCTGCAGATGAAAGGTTTGCGGCAGACCGGTAACCTGCTGCAGAACTAAAGCCCTGGAGGGAAAGATGGAGTGGTTAACATGTGTAAAGAATGCAATTGACTATATGGAAAGCAATCTTTTGGATGTCCGGAGTCCGGAGGAAGTTGCTGACCACGTACATGTGTCATGTATGTATTTGCAAAGAGGGTTTCAGGTTCTTACCGGATATACTCTCGGTGAATATATGCGAAACAGAAGGATGTATCTTGCGGCTGTTGAATTAACCAATTCGTCGGCACCGGTGATTGACATTGCGCTCAAGTACGGCTACGAAACACCTGCGAGCTTTAACAAGGCGTTTCTAAGATACCACGGAGTCACTCCTATGGATATCAGAAAGTCACGAGGCAGCATCAAATCATTTCTAAGGCTGAATATCAATATATCAGTACAAGGAGGAGATAGTATGCAATTTAAGGTAGAGAACAAAAAAGGTATAAAAGTTGTTGGATTTCAGAGGTCATTTGATTGTGAAACTTCATATGAAATGATTCCGAAGTTCTGGGATGAGACGATACAGAAATACGCATCACACTTAATGAAAGGGCTTGCTCCTGAAGGTGAGGCAGAGAAGTACGTTGCTGCCCATCATATTGGAGAGTTTGGCGTGTGCATCGATGATATCGGAAATGAAGGAAAATTCAATTATATTTCTG
>CAZRRN010000136.1:0-1967 GCA_964602475.1 uncultured Lachnospiraceae bacterium
CTTTGCCCTTGTTGAAATCCCTGATGACGCACAATTTCCTGTTTCCATCCGCTGTGTAACTCCCGGCTATGCTGATACAATACTTGAGCTAAAGTCGCCTTCTGTTTCATACACGAAAGAAAATCCTCTTGTCATCGTCATGGGCTTAGATACCGTGCTCGAAGGTGAGGAACTTGTAGTTGAAGGAGCGCGGCAGGGTAAAACAGGCGAAAAACCTGGTGTGGCCATTGTCAGAACAAGCGAAGAAATGGAAACTACCGCCCAGATCGGTCTTATTGCAGATATTATGAACTCTGTCGTTACTCTTCCGGGTGTTGGATTCAAGCTTGGAACGAACAATGAACCGTCAATCCGCGGCGGCTACCCTAAGGAAATGGGTGTTACCTTTGACGGAATGTATCTTCTGGAGCCATTTTACTGGGACGGTATGGCATCAATCTTAAGTCCCTACATGATTCACACAGCTAAGCTTTCGACCGGAATATTTTCTGCGCGGTTCGGGCAGGGAACATCGGGGCTGCTCGATACTACCAGTAAAAATGTTGATGAGCGGAAAATAACGTTCAACATATCAACCATATCGGCAGATGCTGCATTAGAGCTTCCTCTTGGAGAAAAAAACAAACTGTTTCTGTATGCTCATGCAACAGATCTTTCAACAGTGAAATTTTTCGTCAAAGAGATTGTTCCTCTTATAATTACCGACCATGAGCTTACTGACGGAATAGTACCGGTTGCAGACATCATTAAAAGAATGCCGTATATCTACTCGGTGTACGGCAAATGGGAATTCACTCCTGTTCCCGATTTTTCACTTGCATTACAGGCATTATTTGCAGTTGACGGATCTGAACTGTCGTTAGAAAGCAAATGGTATACTGACGACGAAGATCAGATTCCGGATTGGGTGTACGATTATGTTATTTATCCCCGCTATACCAGTATAGATAACAGTAAGAACTTCAATATTCAGGGCTACAGCTCTCTTAATGTGAATTGGCTCGTTTCTCAAAATCTGTTTTTCAATGTGCTCGGCTCCTACGCAATACACCATAAAACAACGAATGATCACTTTTACAGCTGCCCTATATCGTTCTCCCGTCAGGATGAAGACGGCAACTTAGTGTATAGTGATCCTTATTTTCATATACAGACTGATAATATCAATAATGAAGTAAAAACACTTCAGCAGATACAGGGAAAAGTTCTATCTGATATTTCTCTTTCTTCAGCCGGTATCCTTTCTGTCGGCGTAGAAGAAGTATATAAAACATATTATAGGGATCTATACAACGTAAACCATGATATAAATTATTTTTCCACTTTTGAAATGTTCGAGGCGGGCGACCCTCCAATACCGGTGGAAGATATTTTGGTGCAGCAGTCTTCAACTCCTCTTAACAGCATACTTAATTCCTCGTTATTCTCCGTATGGGCATTCGGCTCAGATGCCTCATTACTTGAGGGAGAAGCGGGTTTACGTGTTGAACACTTTTACTTGTGGAATAAAGAAGCAAATTTTGACATGAGCTCCTTGCCGCATGTTAATCCCCGTGCCCGCATCACATATTCGCCGGTCCAGGATAAGGGCTTTGTTTCGCGGTTTTCTGTGAGTGCAGGAAGCGGACTGTATTCTGCTCTGTCGGAGACAGCCCAGAGTATACAAAAAGACAGTTCTAACACCGTTTCTCTCGTTCCGGATACAGTCTGGACTTCCGTTATTGGAAGCGAGCTTTCTCTCATAAAAGATTTTAGAATAAACCTTGAAGGGTATTACAAATACTACCTTAACCGTATGTATATATACGCAGATGAGCGCGATGGTAATAATCTTGTCTGGTATACACGTTCCGACGGTCAGGGTTTTGCAGCCGGTGCGGATCTCATGATTGAAAAAAAGATTTCTTCATGGTTTTCAGGCTATGTAAGTTATTCTTTTTTATATGCCAGGTTTAAGAATCCTTCAG
>CAZRRN010000137.1:0-1916 GCA_964602475.1 uncultured Lachnospiraceae bacterium
GGCAGGAGTTGGATTATGGAAATGGCAATGCTACAGGTAATTCAAAGCTGGCATAATCCGGTTCTCGATAGAATAATGGTAATTGTTTTCAATGACTTTGTGGGTGCAAAGGGTGAAATTTGGGTAATTCTAGGGCTAATACTTTTCCTAATTCCCAAAACTCTTAAATGTGGAATATGTATCCTTGTAAGCTACATTCTTGCATACTTTATTGGTGATGGAGTTTTGAAGGAGCTTATAGGAAGAATACGACCTTGTAATGTCGATACATCTGTTCCTCTTATTGTAAAACGCTCTACCAGTTACTCCTGTCCGTCAGTGCACTCCATGCTTGCTTTTGCATCAGCAGTGTCAGTGTTCATGAATTATAAAAGAACCGGGATTTTCACACTGGTATTTGCCGGCCTGATAGGCTTCAGCAGACTGTATTTCTTCGTGCACTATCCGACAGACGTGATTTTCGGTGCTGTACTTGGAACCATCATCGGTTACTGTGTATGCAGGCTGACGGCAAAACAACTGAAAGAAATATAAACAAACAGAGGTTTACTATGAAGAAACTTACAGCAATTGTCATTCTCACGGTTCTGCTGCTGGCCCCACTTTTTTCAAGAAGCGGCGGAGACAGATATGTAGGTCTTTCAGCGGGGTATGTATACTCGTCGATCAGTACCGATACCGGATACAAGACAGGTCAGAGTTATGCTCCGGGCCATGGGTTTTCGATAAGTATACCCATGGTGTTTCAGGTGCATGATAACATCGGCATTGAAACAGGAATCGATTTCGTGCAGAAGAACTTTAAAAGCAGTTACATTTCCGCATCGCTATCCGGCACGATGCAGACTTATGAAACAAACATAAACAGCTACATTGAACTTCCTCTGGCATTAAGCCTCTCACTCACGAATGGCAGGCTGTCGGCAACTCTCGGAGCCGGAGGATATTTTGGTTTCTGGGCTGCTTCATACAGGGAAGGGAAAACACAGGGCTCTTCTATGAGCCTGGACGGGGAAAAAGGTGACTTCGGGTATTACTCAGGTTACCACGAATTCAGTGACCGGTACGACAGCAGGTTTGCTTTCGGTCTTCTTTTCAGGAGTAGCCTGGAATACAGGCTTGACAGTGTTGTCCTAATGCTGCGCCTTTCATACAGAATGGGGATCACAGACATGAGAAAAGGACAGAAGTATTATGCTCCTGTGATGAGGAACAATGCCCTGATCGCGGAGTGCGGCATCATGTATAACTTCGGAGGCGGAAAATGAAAAAACACAAACTAACATTACTGATAATTACCATGCTGGTCTTTTTACTGTGCTCCTGTTCCCAGAACTCTCCGGTTCTGCCTTCGGATATGGCACTGAGCGGGACATGGGAGGACCTTTTCAAAGGACTCTGGACAGGACTCAGCGATAACTATGTTTTCTGGGATCTGGACGATGCTAACGGGGAATGGGACAAAGTATATGAAGAGTTCATCCCGAAGTTCCGCGAGCTTGGCAGCATCAATACATCTGATCGTGAAGCGACAAAAAAAGGTACCATTCTTCTCTTCGATTCGGTAAAGAACCTCAGTGACGGTCACTTCACCATGAATGCATTCGGCTCATCATTCTCTCCTTCCGAATACAGGATACTGAAAAAGGAACACCCGGATCTCTCTGATCAGGAAGTATTGGAAAAAATCTACGATTACTACTATAATCTTGATCTGTTTCCAGAAGACATGCTTTATGAGGATTCAAAAAGCATCATGGAGAACACATTTTCCATTCCTCTGACCACGACTCTTGTAAAAACAGAAGAATTTATTGAAGATTATGGCGATCTTTATTTCAATTGGCGTGAATTTGGGGAAACGATGACATGCAATGCGGTAAATCCGAAGATTCAGAGCAGGACACCGCCGTATG
>CAZRRN010000138.1:0-1887 GCA_964602475.1 uncultured Lachnospiraceae bacterium
GAATAAATCCAGCTGCTCCCAGTAATTATCATTTACCAGATCAGCTCCCCTTACTCCCACACTTCTAATTGGCTTTTCCCAATTATAATTCTCCTTAAAAATACGATATGCTTCTTTTGCAATTTCTTCTGTAATGTTGGTAGCATTTGTGATTTTATGCTGTCTAGTGAAAGAAAACAAACCATTATCCCTGACACTAATTTCAACCACTCTGCAGCGGAATCCATTTTTTCGCAGTCTTGCTGCAACGCTTTCAGATAGCATATAGATGATAATTTTCACATCCAAATCCGTAAGTAAATCTCGCGGCGTTGTTGTACTATTCCCAATTGATTTAATGGGTGCACTTGTGTCTTCGATTTTTACCGGGGAATCATCATACCCATTTGCAAACGCCCACAGTACACTTCCCATCTTTCCAAACATGGAAACTAATATTTTTTCATCCGTTCTTGCCAAATCTCCGATTGTATGAATTCCATATCTAATCAGCTTCTGATACGTGGACCTGCCTACATACAATAAATCTGATGCAGGAAGATTCCATGCTTTTGTTTGAAATTCATCCTGATACATGGTCGTTATTGCATCCGGTTTCTTATAATCAGATCCCAGCTTTGCAAAGATTTTATTGAAAGACACTCCAATACTCACTGTAATTCCCAGTTCTGATTTCATCCTATTACTGATTTCCTGAGCGATTTTATAACCATCACCCTTTATGGTTGCACTGCTCGTCACGTCAAGCCATGATTCGTCAATCCCAAATGGCTCCTGCAAATCGGTATAATCTGCATAGATTTCATGTGCCATATTAGAAAATCTTAAGTAAAGATCCATTCTTGGAGGCAGAAAAGTGATTTCCGGGCATGCTTGCTTTGCCTGCCAAAGTGCCATTCCAGTCTTCACGCCTCTCTTTTTTGCTATGTAATCAGCTGTCAGTACAATACCATGTCGTGCCTCCGGATCTCCTCCCACTGCTACCGGTTTTCCATTGAGTTCCGGATGATGCAAATGCTCCACTGATGCATAAAAGCAATTCGCATCGCTGTGTAATATAGTTCTTCCCATCTTTTAAGCTCCCTCCCTTCCTGCTAAAATGCTATTTCAAGAATGGTCGAACCAATGTTCTGCGTTCTTGCTGAGTTAAATATAATTCTATCCTCGCTTAAAGTCAACGTCATTATACTGTACATTATTCTAGTATTACTTGATTTGTTGCAGAACCTGTTGTATATTGGTAGTACAAAAACAAGACATATCAAAGAGGTGAATTTATGAATTTATCAATTGGTGAAACAATTGCTGCCTACCGAAAAGAATGCAAAATGTCCCAGGTAGAGTTAGCAGAAGCACTTAAGGAATATGGTATCTATGTAAAAAACGCAACCATCAGTACATGGGAGAAAAATACCAATATTCCTAATGCGCTACAGTTTCTATCTGTATGCAAAGTATTAGGTATCAACAATATCTATCGAGAGTTTATTGGAGAAAATCCCAGTGATCCACTGACTCTACTCAATGATAGCGGAATAGAAAAGCTAATGGATTATGCCAATTTACTTCTCTTATCTGAACAGTTTAGGAAAAAGCCTGCAGATATTATTCCGTTCCGCAGGATGATTCCACTCTCCCTGCAGGGAACTTCGGCAGGTACCGGTGATTTTATGGATGATGAGAATTTCGAAATGATTGAAGTCGGAGAAGAAGTGCCAATTAAGGCAGATTTTGGGGTCAGATTGAATGGTGATTCTATGGAACCTCGTTTCCATGATGATGAAATTGTTTGGGTACAGAAATCTCAGAATCTTCGTTCCGGAGAAATAGGCATTTTCTACTTGGATGGAATGACCTATTGCAAGCAACTAAAAAAAGACCAGAATG
>CAZRRN010000139.1:0-1880 GCA_964602475.1 uncultured Lachnospiraceae bacterium
AAGACGTACGACCAGGCCCGTGAGGAATACCGCAAGGCGTCGGAACTGAAACCCCGGGAGCAATACCCCAAGGATCGGATGGCGGCAGCAGACAAGGCCATCGAGGATCTGCTTGGTAAACAGAAGGTGTTTGAGAACCTTCTTACCGAGGGGGATGCCTTTCTTACAGAAAAGGAATATTCCAGAGCCAAAGAAACCTTTCAAAAAGCTTCTGCAATGTTCCCTGAAAATCCTTATCCCAAAGAACGGTTAGGTTTGATCAACGCGAGAATCGACAGTCTTTACCGGGCTAATAAATCACTGTACGATAAAGCTGTCGCCGACGGTGACAGGTATTATAATACGTATGAGTTTGATAAAGCGATCGATGCCTATGGCGATGCTGCTAATTTCCTACCAATGGAACCCTATCCGCGTGAAATGGTTGCAAAAATAAAACGCACTATTGCCGAAAACGCAATCTCGGATGTCCTAAATACACCTGTTACAATTACGGCTGATAATACGCGTCAATTCCCTTTTACCCCGGTTAATGTTGCAGCGCGTAAAAATAATTTTGTCTATATCCGGATTAAAAATCTCTCAAACAAGCCCTTCAATGTCCTGATGAGATATGGTAAAGACAAACAACCCAACGGGGGAGTCGTAATTCGGAATATTCCAGCCAACGGAAAAATCAATGAAAGGTTGATCAGCGTAAGAGACCAGGATTTGTGGTCACGCGAAGATAATAACTGGATCAGTCTGTATCCCCAGGGTGGTGATATCGAAGTTTCATTTATTCAGGTTTCACGGGCCAAGTGACCTACTTTAAAAGTTTAGCTAGCAGATCAAGAATGTCACTTTTTGTGAAAGGTTTGGCAAGATATTCAGAGCATCCTCCTTGTATCAACTGCTCGCGGTCACCCAACATCGTATAGCCCGTTAGGGCCACAATTGGAACATTCTCATATCCGGGTATACCCCTGATAAGCCGGGTCGCCTGTAACCCGTCCATTCCGGGACCAAGGTTGATATCCATCAGGATCAAACTGTACTTCTCGATATTTACTTTCTCAAGAGCTTCTGATGCATCTACTGCCCAATCCAGTGAATAACCCCCTTTGATGTAAGCCATGGTAAGCTGGGCATTAACTTCGTTGTCTTCCACCAGCAGAATTCTGTACTGAGAGCTGTCTTTTTCTTTTAATGGAGCTGTCGGACCAGGTTGTTCCGTCCCGGTATTTGACCTGCCTGCTTCAGCGTTGCAGCGTTCAGGAAATGGCACTTTTACACAGAAGATGGAACCTTTTCCGACACTGCTTTCCACTGTAATATTACCTCCCAGAAGGTTGATCATTTTTTTTGCAATGGTAAGCCCGAGACCTGTTCCTTCAAAACTTCTGTTCTGTCCTTCACTTGCCTGCCTGAATTCTTCAAAGATCATTTTCTGATGATGCGTTGATATTCCGATTCCGGTATCCTCAATCTGAATGGTAAGAAATCGCCTTCCTTCCTGAAGGGTGGTGGATGCTTCCAGTGATATTCCGCCCGTATGAGTGAATTTTATTGCATTTTCAATGATGTTTGATACGGATTGGATATAGAAAAAGGAATCCAAATATCCTTCACAATCAGGAAGATTCCGGATTTCAAAAAATAATCCCTTCTTTCGTGCCTGGTTATGAAACTCATTCAAAGTCGGTTCCAGAAATTGTGCAACCGAAATGTGTTCATGGTGGATCGCTTTTAAACCCGATTCAAGCTGGGATAATTGCATGATTGAATCCAGGGTCTTCATGAGTCTTTTTCCAGAATTGTTAATGTGATGTGCCATCTCCACATATTCAGGATCCTGCAACTCATTGCCCATGATCTCGGAAAAACCGAGAATTCCGTTC
>CAZRRN010000140.1:0-1869 GCA_964602475.1 uncultured Lachnospiraceae bacterium
GTACAATGCATATATGAAGATGCTGGATCAAATCCATTTTTCAAAAAAAGACTTTCTTTATGTCCTCGGAGATGTGATTGACCGTGGACCGGATGGCATTCGGATTATTCAGGATATCATGACCAAAAAAAATGCAGAACTGATTATGGGTAATCATGAATTTATGCTTTTGAATGCGATTGATTATCTAAGAGACAGAGAAAACGGAATTGATGAAGCAAGAAAGAATTCGGATGGTTTAAATCCATTTGAATTATGGATTCATCCCTGTAATGGTGGAGAAGGAACTTGCCTGGAATTCTTAAGTCTGCCTGTAGAAGTACAGAATTCGCTTCGTGATTATCTGAGAACATTGTATTTGATTAAAAGAATAAAAATCGGCACCAAGACCTATCATTTGTCGCATTCGTATTCGCTCAAGAAACCATTTGGCAAAGAATTATCCTTTGCGAAGGCTACTGCGGAACAGACAGAAGAGATTGTTTGGGAGAGTCTGTTTGACAAAAACAAGAGTATTTTCTGGACTGAAAAACCATTTGCCTATGTAAAGGACATTTATGTGTTTGGCCATATTTTCACACAACGATTGGGGCAGATGAACGAAAAGGGTAAGGGATATATTTATAAGAGCGATGATTATCGTGGCTATAAGATTATCGATGTTGACTGTGGTATGGCACTGAATGGAAGATCAAGTCAATTAGGATGTATCTGTTTGGAGACCGGAGAGGAATATTATGTTCCGTTGCTTGAGGATTAGTAAAGAGGTGTGACTTAGTGAATCTGTTTTCAGACATTGAACCGGAAGAAATAAAGAAAATGCTTGCCTGTTCTAAAGCAAGCAGGAGAGAGTTGTCTGCGGGAGAGTATGTTTTTCAACAAGGAGAACACCCGCAGATGATTTTTTTGTTAGAAGAAGGGGATGTTGCTTTGGTAAAAGATTTTGCTTCAGGACGTCGTAACCTTCTTTATCATGTGTCGGAGAATGAGATCTTCGGAGAATCTGTTTTGTTTGCGGAAATGTCACATTACTGGTATGATGCAGTTACGATGAAACCCTCTACAGTATTACATATTCCGTGGAAATTTTTTTATGGATTTTGTGAGAAGGCATGTGGACATCACCAAATGATTACACGAAATTTGATTACAATTTTGGCAGCAAAGAACTGCAATATGACGAAGAAATTGCATTTACTGGGCTCGACCAATCTAAAGGAGAAAATCGCAATCTATCTGCTGGAGAACAGTCATGAGAATGCAGAAGTGATTTTATCCCTCAATCGAGAGAATCTTGCTGATTTTATTGGAACAACAAGACCATCGCTCTCAAGAGAGTTAATGAATATGCAGGCAGAAGGGTTGATTGAGGTCTCCAAGGACAGGATCAAAATTATAGATCGGGATACTTTAGAAACTTTATATTAAAAAATCATATTATGTAACAATTGTTACGGATTAAAATGCAAATATTTTCTATAATAAGACCATAACAAAACAACAAAGAATCAAAACATAAAGGAGGTCTTGATTATGAAAGAAAATAAAGCGCAGGTTGATAATTTAGTATCTTTATTAGATGGATATGCAACAAAAGGTGGACATCATCTAAATATTAATGTATTGAATCGTGATACTTTGTTGGATGCACAGAAGCATCCGGAGAAATATCCACAGCTGACAATTCGTGTATCCGGTTATGCGGTTAATTTTATTAAGCTGACACCGGAACAGCAGGCGGATGTTATCTCCAGAACATTTCACGAAGCTGTTTAGTACACACCCTTTTAGATGACCTTAGGGGCATTCTGGAACAGGGAGAATACAATGGTTCAGGGAATTGTAAAGTTATTTATTAAAAATTATGAA
>CAZRRN010000141.1:0-1863 GCA_964602475.1 uncultured Lachnospiraceae bacterium
ATACCAACAGCTTTTTAATCAAAAGAAGGAAAAAGGAGTTGGGTCTCTATACCGTACTGGGACTGGAAAAGAAACACATTGGTCTTATGATGTTTTTAGAGACCTGCTGTATTTATGTGATCTCATCCGGTGTTGGACTCTTGGTCGCGATTGTTTTTTCGAGACTTGTATTTTGGATTCTGCTTCGTATGTCGAATATGCCAAAAGATACGGGATTTACTATGACAGCCGGTAATTTTATCATAACTCTTTCCTTCTTTGGATTTGTGTCTATACTGAATCTGCTCTATAACCTTTGTCAGGTTACTATGACGAACCCAACGGAGCTTCTGCGAAGTGGTAGAAAGGGAGAAAGGGAACCCAAACGTCTGTGGCCATACACCATTGCAGGAGTGGGCTTTTTGGCAGCAGGTTATTATCTGGCTATTACGACGAAAATGAGTATGTGGATTTTTCCTGCTTTCTTTCTTGCCGTATTCTTTGTGGTTTTAGGAACATATTTCCTGTTTACATCAGGCTCTATCGTATTTCTGAGAGGCCTTCGTAAAAGAAAAGGATTTTATTACAAAAAAAGCAATTTTGTAACGATATCAGGAATGCTTTACCGAATGAAGCGAAGTGCTGCCAGTCTGTCTAATATCTGTATCTTTAGCACAATGGTAATTATTACCTTAATCTGTACGATTGCGCTTACCATTGGCGAAAAGGATGCTATTCGCTTCCAGAATAAATTTGATGTTCACGATACCTTCTATTATGGACATCAGGAAGATATTGATGATTTCAAAAGCAAAGCAGAGCGATATGCACAGGAAAATGGAGTGGTCATCACCAACTGGATCGAGAATTCCTATTGCTACTTTGAAGCGGAAGCGGAGGAGAATCAATTCCCTGCATATCACGAGGAAACAGCAAAGAGAAGTTCTACTGTGGTTCGTATCATGTCACTGGATGAGTACAATCGTATTGAGGGAAAACAAGAGACATTAGAAGAGGATGAGGTCCTGATTTTCGCAGAAGCGGAGGACTATGGATATCAAGATATTATTCTGAACGATCGAGCATACAAGGTAAAAGAAGAACTGAAGGAATTTCGTCTTGAGTATAAAGAGCCTCATAGCTATGCCATGCGCGACTACTATATCATCATGAAGGACTGGAATAGCATCCAGAACAGCTTTGGAGGAAGGGCGTTTACAGGAGTACGATTTGATATGAATGGTGCACAAGAGGCAGAAAAAGCCTTTATTACAAAGCTCCATAGTGAAATAGTTAATTATGAAGGATATGAAAGTCAGAGAGATATTTGTGACTGGACGGGGCAGGTGAAGGCAATGGATGGAGGCCTTTTGTTTATTGGAGTTTTCTTTGGACTGGTGTTTACCATCTGTCTTCTCCTGATTATGTACTATAAGCAGATATCAGAGGGCCTTGAGGATCAAGACAGCTTTCATATCATGAAACAGGTCGGTATGTCGGATGATGATGTTCGCCAGACAATCGATAAGCAGATACGATTGGTGTTCTTTCTTCCCTTATTAGCCGCTGTCTGTCATACATTTGCTGGATTACCGCTTACAATCTGTTTGCTCTATGCACTGAGCTTGTTCCACACGACACAGATTGTTGTGATTACTCTTGCAACAATTGCTGGATTTACAATGATTTATTGCATAAGTTATAAGTTTACGACAAGGACTTATTATCGTCTGGTACGGTAATAGCTGTTAAGACAGTCGTTGACAAGGCAGACGAACCTTGTTATGATATTTTAAGAACAAAGGCGTTTCCACAGGGCAGTAGTATGTCTTGTTGAAGCGTCTTTTTACATTAGGTAGATATTAAGTTTGTAAGGAGGACGAT
>CAZRRN010000142.1:0-1821 GCA_964602475.1 uncultured Lachnospiraceae bacterium
CACGGATGCGGCATTGTCGGTAGCGGATTATGAAGCAATCAGGGAATACCTGAACACACATTTTGCAGAGAAGAATCTGCCACAGGCGCTTTCTTCGATGTTTGGTAAAGAATTCGGACGGATTAATACTGCTTTTAGTCATCGATACGGTATTACCGTAGAAGACTATGTGGAAAATCGTAAATTTAATAAAGCAAAAGAGCTTCTTCGTTTTACAATTAAACCGATAGATGAGATTATTACACAAGCAGGATTTGCCAGTTCAGAGCAGTTCCATGCTATGTTTCAGAAAAATGAGGAAATGAGTCCGGAAGATTATCGTAAGAAGTGGGCACAATGGATCAAAGGTTAAAATGTATTTGGATATAGGCAATAAAAAAGGTACGCTATGCGTACCTTTTTTGCACTCAAGAATTATCTGTTGCTGCTTTTTTCTTTTCAGCAAGCTTTTCGGGACTCCACCGAATAATCTTCATGCCGCGTCCACGATTGGCGGCAGCTTTCATCAAATGGAACACCTGCTTTAGATACTGAATCGTAACCTTGGTGGAAAGCTTTGATTCTCCAGCTTCACGATCATGAAAGACGTAAGGGGTTTCCAGTACATTTTTAACCTGACACATCGCTAATACTTCAATCATTATCTTCCAGCCAATTGGATTGAGACTGGCATCCTTAAGCAGTTCACGCTTGATCATAAAGAGACCACTGGTGGGATCGGATACTTTACGCAGACAGGGAAGAAGAATCTTGCCAATATATCTGGCAGTGCCGGATACAAATTTACGGTAAAGATTAAGTCCGCCATCGCTGCCACCCGGGATAAAACGACTCGGAATAGCCATATCTGCATTGGCTTTCATGGCTGCATACATATCAAGCAATACTTCGGGTGGATGCTGTAAATCTGCATCCATAACAGCAACATAATCCCCTTTGGCCAGAGTAAAGCCTTTGACAACTGCAGTTGCAAGACCTCTTTCAGTATCACGGTGATGCAGTACTACACGAGAATCCGTAGCAGCGGCATCTGTAATCACCTGCGGGGTATTATCGGTACTGTCATCCACGAAGATGATCTCGTGTGGAATGCCAGGGAGAGCTTCTTTTATTCTGGAAAGAAGCGGAAGAATGTTATCTTTTTCGTTATAAGTAGGAATTACAATAGAAATCACAATATGTTCTCCTTTGCTATTTATTCAAATAAAGATCGAAAACAGGATTGCATGAACGAAGTTCCTGTTCAAGAGCTATGCGGACTTCGTCCGGCAGTCATATTATATCACAGTTTTTCAGGGGATGAAAACCCGATTTTTTTGACAAGTATTTTAGTGTGGTGATATAATGCATAAGAGTGTGGGTTTGAAAGAAAAAAATGAATAGCACGGGGAGTATTCCGTGGAGTAGGAGGCTAAGTTTGAAAGTTACAGCACTTATTATGGCAGGCGGCAAAGGAGAACGATTCTGGCCGAGAAGCCGAAAGAACAATCCCAAGCAGTTTTTATGTCTGACCGGAGACGGAAGGACTATGATTCAGCAAACAGTCGATCGAATCCTTCCCATGGTAGCGATAGAAGATATCTTTATTGCAACCAATAAAGATTATAAGAAACTGGTTCGTGAACAGTTGCCGGAGATCCCGGAGGAGAATATTCTGTGTGAACCAATTGGAAGGAATACAGCACCGTGTATTGGATTGGGTGCAGTTCATATCAGAAAAAAATACGGCGATGCAATAATGCTGGTTCTTCCAAGTGATCATCTGATTAAATACAAGGGAATGTACCTTAATATTTTGCAGGATGCAATTAAGGTGGCTGA
>CAZRRN010000143.1:0-1815 GCA_964602475.1 uncultured Lachnospiraceae bacterium
GTAACTATTCAGAACCCCCTATTCGAAAATGAACTCAGGACATCCTGAAATAGCATTTCTGATTGCGTCATATGCGTTGTGTCCCTGCTTATGAGCAGTGCCAACATATGACATGATTTTTAGATAATCTCTGGCTCCGTCTTCGCTCCGAAAACATCCAGAGACCTTGGTCTTGACTTTGATCATCCTGATATCACGTTCCGCCTGGTTGTTATCAAATGGAACCATGAAGTTATGGATAAACAGGCAGACTGATGCCTTGTAATTGTCAAGCCGCTCCACCAGTGCAAGAATCTTTCCCTTTTTCTTCCTTCCACGTTTTTTCTCTGTGGTAATCGGCAGTGGATTCTCTTCTCTGGCCTGTTTGATAAGCTCCTTATACTGCTTATCAAATTTATGATAATGATAGTAGCTTAGAGACTCTTTTCCAGCCTCTATCGCTTTATCTTTGACCTTCTTCATATCCAACAGAAGGTCGATAAATGCAGATGCCCATTTCTGTTCGGGATGGTTTTCAACAATACCTGTCAGTTCCCGTATCAGGTGGGCACAGCAGACTGCATGCTGTATATCAGTGTAACTCCAATAGGATGCCCAGCAGTCATGCATGGCAATACCACGGAACAGTGGCAGTACACCGCATTGTTCCATACCAAGATATCCGCGTTTGGGGCTGATATCAAGATAAGTAAATTCGCAGTTTGACGCATCATGAACCCACCAGAGCTTTTTATCTACCCGGGTTCCAGTTTCATCGAAATGTCCCAGACCTGAATTGATAACTTTCTGCTTTATCCGATTTACCGTTTCAGATACTGCATCCGCAGAGCGTTTCACCATGTTACTTATGGTTCCAGTTGAAATCGGGATATTAAATACACCCGAGAGGATCTCATGGGTTCTCTTTACACTAACCGCACCAACTGTGTTTAATGCTACAGACAATGCTTGAAGATTTTCCCCATACTGTACCGTTGCTTTGATGTCAGTTGGGAAAGAGCCTTTTCTGTTATCTCCATGGAGCATACAGATAGGGATTTCAAGTAACTGGTGTTCTGTCACATTAACAGTAACAACAGCATCAATGACATGGCGTCTCTCGGCAACACAGGCTGTTCCTTTACACATCTTGCAATGAGGGCATCCTTCACATGCAGACGGCATATGTCCGATGAAATCATCCGGCTTTGCAATAACAGCAAGGTGTGTTCCCGGATGCCCTTCCTGACCACCGGCTTTCTTACCGGAAGGTTTGCGTAAGCTCTTTGGTGAAGGCTTTTTGAAGCCATCACTTGAAGGCGGCTTGGAACTGTTCTGTGAATTTTTGTTGATTTGTTCCTTCAGTTCCTGAATGGTCCGATTGAGCTGAGTAATGAGAGCGGTCTGTGCATCCAGCGTATTGTTCAAAAATGCAATTGTATCATTAAGAGACTGGATTTGCTGCAGCAACTGCACATTCATTTCTTCTGCTGTCAATGAGACCACCTTCTTTCAGTAAAATTTGTTAACTCTATTTTAGCAAAAAGTCAGTAAAAAAGCGAATTGTCCGGATTTATCCATTCGTCAAAATGACTGTGGATAAGACCACTATTTCAAGGTTCTGGTGTTGCTAAATCTATTCAAAAACCGATAAAAATCAGATTTGAAGTACAATTATGCTGATTAAAAAGCGGTAATCCACAATAGTGGAAATGATTGAAAGATTATCGGTTGGTTATCCACCAACAAGAAGTAAATGGAGTGAAAACAGAATTTTCATTTTCTCTGTTTTTCACAAAAATCACATGGAGCCTATCAGGGGTTCTGAACAGTTAC
>CAZRRN010000144.1:0-1810 GCA_964602475.1 uncultured Lachnospiraceae bacterium
TATCGTTCGATGTGGAACAGGGAACGATCTTTGCTTTCCTGGGTCCGAATGGAGCAGGTAAAAGTACCACCATTAACACCTTGTGCACTATGCTGGATAAGACAGAAGGGGAGTTAAAAATAAATGGAAATGACGTGACGCTTCAGAAAGATAAGGTGAGAAACGATATCGGAATTGTTTTTCAGGAATCGACCATGGATGGAAAGCTCACCGTGGAAGAAAATCTGAAGCTGCATTGTGATTTCTACAATGTACCAAAAGCAGATGTGAAAGAGCGGATTGACTTTGTACTTGATCTGGTGGATATTAAAAGCAGAAAGAAATCGCCGGTTGACAGTCTTTCGGGTGGAATGAAAAGAAGAGCCGAAATAGCCCGGGGACTGGTGCACTTTCCCAAAGTTTTGTTTCTGGACGAACCCACCACAGGTTTAGACCCGCAAACCCGTGCAAATGTATGGGATTATATCCACAAACTCCAGAAACAAAAAAACATCACCATTTTCCTGACCACACACTACATGGACGAAGCCGAAATATGTAATCAGGTGGCCATCATTGATGGAGGAAGAATTATAGCGCATGATACACCCGCCAACCTAAAAAAAAGATATACGAGCACCACGATAAAGATTAAAACATCGGATGCAGCCAATCTGATACAACATCTGAAGGAACGTTCCATAAAACACAGTACCGACAACGATCTGGTGACTGTTTATGCCACCAGCACAGCAGATGTATTGGACATCTGCAATACGTTTAGAGAATCAATAGAAGATATAGAAATTAATAAAGGAACTCTGAACGACGTGTTTATTGCCATTACAGGAAAGGAAATAAGAGAATGATACGACCCATTAAAGCGATATTGTTACGCAACCTGCTTAAACTGCTAAGAGATCGAATGAGGCTATTTATGAATCTCTTTATGTCAGGTTTATTCCTTTTTATCTTTTCGTTTATAATGAAATCATCGGCTCCGGGGCTGGATCACCCCATGAACTACCTTATTTCCGGTATTATCATTATGACGGTGTTTCAATCGGCACTCAACAATTCAATGAACATTCTGGAAGATATTACTTCGGGGGTAATGAAAGAAATTCTGGTGGCACCCATTGCCCGTTGGCAAATTGCCATCGGACATGTACTTTCGGCCATGGTAGTTTCCGTGATACAGGGTTTAATCATTGTGGTTATTGGTGTATTTATGGGGTTGAGCATAAGCTTTCTGTCCGCAATAGCCATGATAGCACTTATGTTTTTAGTGGGATTGACCTTTAGTGCACTGGGTCTCTATTTGGCCACCTTGGCGAAAGACTCAAGCAATTTTCAGTTACTTATCATGATTTTCTCGTTTCCGCTGACTTTTCTGTCTGGAGCATATATTCCTACGATGGCGTTGCCGGACATTCTGTTGCCTATTGTTTATCTGAATCCGTTAACTTACGCAACAGCAGCATTCCGGTTCATTACCTTGCACATGTCAGGTATGCCTTCAGCAGAATTGGTAAAAGCTGGGATTGCTTTTGATATTCATGGATTTATAATTATGCCTTATATGAGTATTCTGTTTATTGGCGCGATGTGTGCCCTGTTTTTTGTGCTATGTGTGAATCGTTTCAATACGGCCGACTTTTCCAACGTAAAGATTTTCAAGCATAAACATTAACTGGATAAAAGAAGGAATTGTTATACTCGTTTGATGTACACCTTACTAGTACCTCGTCCTGCAGCAGTAATACCTGTCTCTGCATTCTCTCTAAACTCAATAAGTTCTTTGGAAGCCACCGGTTTTGACAATCCTGTC
>CAZRRN010000145.1:0-1802 GCA_964602475.1 uncultured Lachnospiraceae bacterium
GAGGGTTTATCCTTCTTCCCTATTTATTTTGCCAACAATAATTATACACTAACAATTGAAAACTTTAATTGTATCTTAGTTATTCTGTCTCCACAGAAATATCATTGCAGTACTCCCGGTAAAAATCATACACAAGCTTCCGTTTACGTTCCCACAGCTCTTTTCCTTTATCTGTCCTCATTGGGTTTTTTTCAACCTGCCGTACAGAAAACCTGCGAATGTGCTCTGCAATGGACTGAAACGAAATATTCTGCCGGTTTGCCTCCATCCATATGTCAAGAACAATTCCCTGTGCGCCTGTATCATCCAGAAGATCAGCCTCCATCAGAAGAATCAGTTCTTCCGCTATATCATCATTGATCCTCGTTTTATCGGAATGCTGTTCAATAAGACTGCAGATTAATACTTTTTCGCATTCGGGAAATTCATAACTGTCAAGAAAAGCTCGACATATTTTTGCTCCCTCTTCTGCATGGTTTATCTCTTTTGAATTGTCCTCCTGCATTTTTGCATACCCAACATCATGAAAAGCAGTGGCGATGCAAAGCGCATCATAATCAATTTTATCTTTCCGGTCACAGGCCTGATATAATTCCTGCATCCATCGGTATACCCGCATGGTATGCTCAAATCTTGAGTATTGAATCTTGTGACATTCTGATCCCCTTTTGACGTCATACCCTGAAAGCTTTTGTTTAACAAAGTCAAATACTTCATTCATATTGATTATCATATCTTTCCCCCATGTATAGCTTTCTTTTCCGGCATATATTCATTCCGGTTAATGTTCCGTTCACAAACCTGTAGAGATATAAGAATGGAGCAGTCCCCCTGCTCCATTCCATGCCATATCTTTGACTTACTCTCACTGAACCTTAAATTTTGACATCTGTTCACTCAGCTGCCTTGATGTCTTGGCCAATTTGTCTATTTCTTCCGAGAAATTCAGAACCAGCTTTTTCTGCTCACTCAAGCTGTCATTAGCAAGCTTCGCTCCGTCAGCAGTCTTTGAAGATATCTCGGTAATATCAGAAATGTGTTCGGTAATTCTGCTGCTTAACTCCTGCATTTCTGCAACAAGCTCATAGGCCTGCCCGATAAACTCCGAAATGCTGTCGGATACCGCACGGATTCCGCTGAATGACTCATAGGCTTCTTTGACTGCGCCAATCTGATCACTGAATTCCTTTTGAATTTCATCTACGCTGTTGACTGCACCGGTTATATTCTCACTGATTTCACCGATAATCTGCGCGATATTCGCGGTGGCTTCCGAAGAGCTGTCAGCAAGACTGCGGATTTCTTTTGCTACTACCGCAAACCCTTTTCCGCTTTCTCCGGCTCTAGAAGCTTCGATAGAAGCATTCAGTGAGAGAATCATCGTCTGTTGTGAAATACTGTTGATTGTTTTTAATATTGATTTAATATTATCTGATTTTTCCGATAGTGTTGATATTGCTTCACTCGTCCCATTGATATTCTCAAGTGTAAGGTTGGTCTGTGTCTGAAGATTTTCGATGCAGGTGCTTCCTGTCACTCCGATTTTCTTAGAATTCTCCGCTGCCTCTTTCATTTTGTCACTGCGGTCTTTGAGTTCCATGAAACTATTCTGAAGGCTGTCCGTCATTCTGGAAACATCAATCGCATCCTTGGACTGTTCTGATGCACCCTGTTCTATCACCTGCATATTCCGGAACAGCGTCTCTGTATTCCCTGTAATTGTCGTTAAAACCGAACTGCTTTCCAGTATAATGGTCTCATAATTTAAGACACTTTTTCGGACAGATTTTAATGAATCTGAT
>CAZRRN010000146.1:0-1782 GCA_964602475.1 uncultured Lachnospiraceae bacterium
ATATACTCGCTTGGAAGCTCCAGCCGCTGCTTTGTGACCTCCCGAACAACATTCAGATTCTGCATCAACTCCTTGATGCATGCTACCAGCTCCGTCTTGACAATATGCTCATCCGGCAATAATTCCATCCACTTTGGCATATAAAATTCCACCGCCGACAGCGGAAATTCATATAGCAGCTTATCCATCAGTCTGTTGATATCTTCCTTCTTCAATTGTTCACAGTTCACCGGTATTGCGGTAACCTGATGCTTCTCCGCAATTTCCTCAGCAACACGGTGTGCCTCATCACCATAAGGACGTTCCGTATTGACCAGCACAATAAAGGGTTTGTTTTGACGTTTCAGTTCCTGAATGGTCTGCGTTTCCGCAGGTATGTAATGACTTCTGTCTATTTCAGAAAAGGAACCGTCCGTCGTAATCACGATGCCAATTGTAGAATGATCTGTTGTGGTCAAGCTTTTTTGTAACAGTTGTGGCTAATAAAATCAGATTTATTTTACTGTTGCATATCTTGCCTCAAACGGTGTCTTATATCCATTATAAGAGTGTGGACGAACATGATTGTAGGTCACATATGCAAATTCTTCAATCGAGGCATTTAACTCCTCATCGTTATGATAATAGTGCAGATAAATCAGCTCGCTTTTCAGCGTGTTGTAGTAGCGTTCCATAGGTGCATTATCATATGGATACCCTGCTTTGCTCATACTCTGAGCAACTCCTGAAGAAGCACAGAATTCGATGAAATCCTTGGATGTATACTGGCTTCCCTGATCGGAATGCAGAATCAAATTAGGCGATATATTTTTCTGGGATTCCAATGCCTTCTTTAATGTACGTATTGCGAGCTCAGCTGTGATATTCTTGTCTGTAATACTGGCAACAACACTACGGTCATAAAGATCCAAAATCGAACAATTGTAACGCTTGCTTCCATCTGTTAGAAAAAGATAAGTAAAGTCGGTACACCATTTTTCATTGATTGCATTAGCAGAAAACTTTTGCTCCAGAAGATTATCGAATACTTGGTGTGAGATCCCTTTTCTGTAATCTGGTCGTTTTTTGCGGACAACAGAATAAAGTCCAAGTTCAACATTCATATATTTATGGATGGTCAGATTACTGAGAGTATGACCTTTACGTTCCAGATAAACCTTCATACTCCTGTAGCCATCCACACCGTTATGTTCATGATAAATTTCGGTGATTTCATCTAATACTTTCTGCTTTTGGGTACAATAATCCGCCTTCCGGTTTTTTAGGAAGTTGTAGTAAGCGTTTGGTGAAATCTCAAATTTACGCAGTAACCAGCGAATACCAAATAGGTTGTGATAAGTTTGGATGAATCGATAAGCCTCTAATCGATTTCCTTTGCGAAGAATGCCGCTGCTTTTTTTAGGAAGAGCGCTTCTTTTTTAGCTTCTTCCAACTCTTTACGTAGACGTTGATTCTCTTTCATTAATTCTAATTCATTTGGAGCATCTGGTGTGGATTGGGCTTTGGACTGGCATTCTTCACTAAATTCGCCACACCACTTTGAAATGCTGGCTTTCGATACACCGTATTCATCTGTGATGCTTTTGTAGGTTCGCCCCTGCTCTATATGAAGCCGAACGATTTTCTTTCTGAATTCTGGTTCGTAATTGTGTGGCATGATATTTTCCTCTTTCTTTCTCAGATGATTATATCTTATAAGCCACTGGTGTTACAACTTTAGTTTAGCACAACAAACAATGTCCAAAAATGTTTTGCAACTTTGTCCAAAAAGTACTTGCAAAA
>CAZRRN010000147.1:0-1782 GCA_964602475.1 uncultured Lachnospiraceae bacterium
AAGCAACTGCAGAAAACATAATCCGGAGAATCACTGATTTCCACGTCATAATAGTGAACCAGAATATTATAGAAAAAGTTATCTTTCTTGTCCAATCCCGGCCAGAAATCCACATAATTGATCTTAATCTTTCGCATTTCATTCATGTTCTGCCACCGCCTTATCTTTACTTCTTTTCAATGTTAATGCCGGAATCACTCCGATGCATAGCATTAATACTACATTTTTATTAACATACGGAAGAAAGGCTTCTCCCAGTGAATAAAAGGTAAATACAACAATCAACAGCATTCCCATAGAATCCTTCTTCTGATACATTTTACGGTAAATCCATACTAAAATCACAAGGTAAATACCAAAGAAGAGAATTCCCTGATTATAAAGGGCATTCACAAAACCAACCTCCGTGGCTTCCATAAATCCCTGATATCCAAACCATGGAAGCGGGACTTCCATTGCTGTTTTATGAATAAAATAGAAACGGCCGGTGGTCAAAATATTAAAGACATTCCAGATTCCGACACCTGCTGTTGTTCCCGGTTGTGCTTCAAAAAAATACATCGTAATAAGTACCAGGGCAATCTCTGATGCCATCAAAATTCCTCCGGCATAATAAATCAATTGATTCACCCACGTCTTATGACAATAGCGGATTACAATTGTACCCATCATCAATAAGATACACCCTGCAATTCCCGTCTTGGAGTTTGCGAGCAAAAACAAGCCAAAGCCCAAACTGCAGATGATGAAATATCCCCACCACTTTAAGCGATCATAGTAACAATAAAATCCAAGAGCAAGTACTTTCATCCAGAAAAAGGAAAATCCATTCGGATGAAAAAATCCAAAACAGTATCTGGTCTCTGGTTCATTTCGAAATACCTGCGTCAGACTCATCGTATTATGGAGTCCCAACACCGATAAAACCGCTGTTATAATCATTATTGCCAATGTTCCAAAGAAAAAGAGTTTCATCACTTTTTTCGCCTGTTGATCTCTTCCGGCTAATAAAATCAGTGCAATCCTTAACACTAACGCCGAACCTTGAAAGCAGAAACAGAGAAGTCCAAATACCGCACAGCCAAGGAACACCGGCCAGTCCTGTCTCAAATGCATAGTCAGAAGAATTTTTACAGAGAATAACAGCATTCCCAGGATAATAATCCAAGGTTCCTTATATCCTCCGTACGCATAGCCGGATACAGAAACAAGGAGTTCACAGAGAACTCCAAGATAAAAGCATCCATTTGCAATTAATACTTTCTTCTGTTCTTTCTTTTGCTCCATTACCAATAACATCCATTCTCAACATTATCATTTCCGGTCGTCAGCTGATCGCAGGCTAATGGATACTGCCAGGCATCATTATATACTGTATTCAACTCCTCAAAATCATCCCACCTGCTGCCTCGAATACCAAATAATAGCTGTAACGCACCACCAACATGTATCGCCTGTTTGCCTTTCTGTTTTAATCGTGCTGCCAATGGCAATCCATATGCACCACAGGCAATCAGCGCAACATCAAACTCTTCCTTCATCGCTTCTTCTACCATATAGTCCAGGGCATCAAACCATGAAGCGAATCTCTTATCTTCCTGTCCAAATAACGTCTGCACTGCTTTCACACAACGAAGCTCAAATTCCGGAAGAATCTCTAAACCCGGAAATAATTGCTCTCGTTTCTCATATTGCGCCATAATACTTTCTGCAAAAGGATGAATACACACTACTTTTTTGCCTTTTAATCCGTCTTTACCGCATCCGGAAAATACACAGAAA
>CAZRRN010000148.1:0-1769 GCA_964602475.1 uncultured Lachnospiraceae bacterium
CACTGTCAAGATGGTTGATATCCACAATTTCGGAGTTCTCCAGTGTATAGCTGCTCATCAGACTGTCCACCAGTGCATTTGCCGTATCAAGTGAGGTCAGACACGGAATTCCAAGTCTGCTGGCACGACGACGAAGCTTTACACTGTCACGAAGCGGATCTCTGCCCTTTGCCGAAGTCGAAATCACATAATTGACCAGCTTTTTATCGAGAAGCTCCATGGTATTTTGCTCGCCTTCTCTTGCTTCATGAATTTTGGCAGCCGTTATCACCTTCAGACCATAACGTCGTAAGACCTCTGCTGTTCCCGGTGTCGCATATAAAAGAAATCCTTCCTTTGCAAACTTCTTTGCAATATCAACAACCTCATGCTTGTCATTTCCACGGACGGTAATCAGAACTCCTCCGGATTTTTCCATTGTACAGCCGGATGCAATCAGCCCTTTGTACAGCGCTTCCCGGAAGCTTCTTCCGATTCCGAGCACCTCTCCGGTTGATTTCATTTCAGGTCCGAGCGCAGTATCAACATCCGTCAGCTTCTCAAAGGAGAATACCGGTACCTTAACTGCCGTGTAGGGCGAAATCGGATAAAGACCGGTTCCGTAGCCAAGGGTGTTGAGCTTTTCTCCGAGACTGACCCTCGTTGCGAGGTCACACATCGGTACTCCGGTCACTTTGCTTAAATACGGTACAGTTCTTGATGCACGCGGATTTACTTCAATCACATACAGCTCCCGGTTCATAATAATATACTGGAGATTCAAAAGTCCCTTTGCTTTTAGTCCGAGACACAGCTTTCTGCTTGTAGTACAGATCAGCTCCCGCAGCTCGTCGTCGATATGAGGACCCGGATAAACCGCAATACTGTCTCCCGAATGAACACCGGTTCGTTCCACATGCTCCATAATCCCTGGAATCAAAATGTCCTCTCCGTCACAGATTGCATCCACCTCGATTTCAACCCCGTTCAGATATTTATCAATCAGTACCGGATTATCCTGTCTGTGCCGCAGTATGATCTCCATATATTCCTGAATATCCTGATCATTGCAGGCAATAATCATATTCTGTCCGCCAAGGACATAGGAAGGCCGCATCAGAACCGGATAGGTCAAAAGCTTTGCTGCTGCCAGCGCTTCCTCTGCCGTCATTACAGTCACACCCTTCGGCCGCTTAATCCCTTCTCGTTCCAGTAAAGCATCAAATCTTGCCCTGTCCTCTGCCATATCAATGCTGTCTGCACTGCTGCCGATGATATTGACCCCATTTTCTGCAAGCCTTGCTGTCAGCTTTATTGCTGTCTGACCACCGAACGCCACCACTACACCAAACGGTTTTTCCCGTTCAACAATGTTCATGACATCCTCAATATATAACGGTTCAAAATACAGCCTGTCTCCGGTGTCAAAATCAGTAGAAACAGTCTCCGGATTGTTATTGATTATAATGACCTCGTAGCCAAGCTTCTTCAGTGCCAGAACACAGTGTACACAGGCATAATCAAACTCGATTCCCTGTCCGATTCGGATTGGTCCCGAACCGATTACGATGACTCTCGGCTTCCTGCTCCGACGGACAAATGCTTCTGCTTCGTCTTCAATCCCGCTCTCCGGTCGGTCATAGACTCCATAAAAATACGGAGTTGTCGCTGCAAATTCCCCGGCACAGGTGTCCACCATATGATAATACTCCTTCGCATGTCCCGGCAGTTTCCCATGCAATCGAAAACGGAAGCTGCTATGAAGCTGCCAAGGTTGCCCGTATGTGTAC
>CAZRRN010000149.1:0-1752 GCA_964602475.1 uncultured Lachnospiraceae bacterium
TCATTTGAGCCTTATTTTTTTGACTCGATTTTTTCATAGATCATTTGACACTATCCTCTGCGGATTTACTTGTTCGGAAAGAGGGCAGCTGCTGCCCTCCTCCCGTTAATTATTATTTCAAACTGGTTCTGTACTTTGGATTAATCAGCCTGAGTAAAGGTTGCTGCTGCGGTAACTGTAGCAGTTGCGGTTCCGGCAAAGCCAAGTGCTGTATCAGCGGCATCTCCACCTACAGTTTCATATACCCAGCGCCAGTATACAGTCTTGGTTGCGGTTCCATTTGTCTTGGAGATATTAGTTGCGGAAATGTCGATATCATTGATGCTGGTCTTCCACGTTGTACCGTCTAACGAGAACTCCAAGGGGATATTGTTTGCATTTGTAAGACTAAAATCAATGGCATAGGTTGCATCGACATCAGAGATATTGTCAATCTTTACAGCGAATGAACCGCCGGTGCCGGGGGCAATCTTACCTGAAGCAACGTCCGCTTCTGCGGTTGTAGTATCTGCTTCTTTCACGGTTGAAAACAGGTTGAAGGTATAAGAGGTGGTTCCGGATGCAAGAGCGGTGTCGTTGATTTCCCAACCCCATGTTGCAACGGTTGCCGTTGAGGTTCCGGTTACTGTGCTTGTGTACTTTGCGAGGGTGCCGCCTAAAAGACAGCTTGTGATCAGTGTCAATACGAGTGCCATCATTCCCATGTTTCTGAGCGTACGTGTCTTCATAGTGTTTTCCTCCTTATTTGTTGGTTTCCGAAAATGCGATTATTTCCGGATGTGTGAAAGGTTCTTTCGGTTTTGTCTTATTCCGCAGCTTTAACAATTCTCTGCTCTGCTCGCAGACGTTCAAGTTCCTTTTCGAGTTCCGATGTTCTTACTTTTTCTTTCCGGGATTCTTTGTTTTTACTAATTAAGTCAAACACAATGTATATTATTAACGTTACTGCGATAAAGAGAAACATACCCAAGGTGCTCAGCATAAACAATACAATTTTACCGATTCCGGCAATCCGACCGATGTAGCGTCCTTCGATTTGTGCAGAAGATACTGTCAGCTGATCTACAGTGTTGTTGGCATCTCCTTTTGTTATGTAGCATTGTTCTCCGTCAAGCAGGATAATTTTTTCTATGCGATGAGTGATTGCTGTACCACCCTGAAGAAAACAGATTACATCGCCTTCTGTCAGTTCATCGGTATCTATTTCCTTAACGAAGATAAGTGCGTTTGTTTCAAAGAGTGGACTCATGGATCCGGAAAGAACAATGGCTGGTTTAATTCCGAAAACGTCAGGTAAATGGTCTGGTCTGGCATAGGTTTTTATTATCATAATCAGATTAACCAGAATAACCGGAATCAGGATGATCAGAAGAGCAATGCTGATTATGCGGTATGTCAGGCTCTTACGTTTTCCATTATCCATACAATTCCATCCTTTCTGAGTCTTCAGCAAATCGAAGGGTCGAATCCCTGCTCCTTACGGGAGCACATTTTTTTTGAAGAAGCTGTTTTCTGAGATCTTCGATTGTCACGCTGTCCAGCAATTGTTCTGTCATGTTCTGAAGCTCCTGATATACTTCTCTTACCGGACAGCTCTCTGCATTGGAATAATTGCAGAATTGATTGTTATCGAGGCAGCGCGTACATTTTATCGTTCTCTCCGTTGCCTTCATGATATCCAGCAAGGTTATTGTCGCGGCCGGTCTCGCAAGATAGTAACCGCCCTGCTTTCCGCCATGGGCAGCAATCAGA
>CAZRRN010000150.1:0-1751 GCA_964602475.1 uncultured Lachnospiraceae bacterium
TTCTTCTTTCATCTGCTCCGTGATACCTTGCTTCTCCGCCATCTGTTTTACCAGCCGAGAGAACATTTCTTCTGCCTGCTCGTCAATATCGGCAAGATAAGAGTTTAACCTGTCGGATGTCAGCAAATTCATATACAGAACACGATGGTTTTGTTTTAGATAGCGTCTGTGTCGCTGTCCCCAAATACCGATAGGTCTTTCTTTTTCGGCAGGTAAGGTAAGACAGGGAATATAATAATCTCCTTGCAGCTCGTACCAAAGCCCGTTGTTTTCATCATAAATGTACTTATCCATTATGTAATCCTCCAAATATATTGATTTTCCTACAATCTCAATCATACTGGCTGATTACAAAGCCTAAAGGGAGACAACTTCCTTATGAAGTGTCCCCCTTGGGGGACTGCTTTTATTTTTCCATTGACTTTTGTTTATGCGATGTGTAAACTTAAAAGCGTAAGTGATGTATACGAAAAAGAGGAGCTTAATATATGAAGAAAAAGATTTTATCTATAGCGATAGTTTTGACTATTGTATTGTCAAATCTGATTATGCCGCATTCAAATGCTGTTGACAGTCCTGATCTTCCGACCGGAGGGGCATATAAATTATCATCGATTACAGCCTCTGCATTTAATGCGGGTGATACAATTTCTATTCCTTTTTATGTAGATGATATAACAGCGACAGGCGGTTTAGTCGGCTTAGATTTGGAAATTTGGTATGACAGCACAGTACTTGAACCGGTGACTACAGGAACCGGAGCTACGCTTTCCATTACATCGAGTGCAGATACAATAAACAGCACTTCCGGAAGTTCGTCATGTAATTGGTGGGCATCGGGAAGAGTGATTACAGGTACAGGCTCCGACTCACTTTGTGTGATTACAATGTTGGAGGATAATGGAAATTTCCCGGTAACGCAGGATTCGGTAATAAGAGTTACAGTGTCATTTAAGGCTTTGAAAAACTGTACTTCGGGGAATTTATTGGCATATACAATTGCTGCAACCGGTACAAATTCAAATACAGATTCTGTAAATGGAAGCGGCGTAGCAATTTATGTTAAGGCTGCCGCTACTCCCAAGCCTACGGCTACACCTACAGCAACACCTACTCAGGCTCCCACACCCACACCATCTCCTACGCCTACGCCGAAGCCAAAGGCGCAGATCAGCGGTTCAATAATATGCAGTGGGGACAGTGCTGTGAATACAAAGGTGGAGCTTTTGAAAAGCGGAAGCGTTATCAAATCGCTTAATGCTTCAGGTGAGAATCCCACATATAAATTAACTGATGTTGATGAAGGTTCTTATATTATCAGAGTAAGCAAAACGAAACATTGTCCGAGAGAATATACGGTTAATGTCGGAACTGTGGATGTTACGCAGGACATCGAAATTTGGCTGTACGGCGATGTAAATCATGATGGGGTTACCGATCAGAAGGATGCGACACAAATATTGAGATACAGTTCCGGTTCGCTTTCTTCGATTTTTGATAAGAGTGACGCAAATACAGAATATCGTCTTGCTGTCGGAAAAGTTACAAGTGATGATTTAGTTGACCAGAAGGACGCGACCCAGATACTCAGATACAGCTCAGGAACAATGACTTCGGTTTTTGATAATATGAGTTAATATTTAATATACAGGTGAAAGAAAGCCCGACTGTTCTTATATGGAACAATCGGGCTTTATAATTATGGGCTTTAGCCTGTTGAGTGTGTTGGAGTTTCTCATCAGAGAAACGAA
>CAZRRN010000151.1:0-1721 GCA_964602475.1 uncultured Lachnospiraceae bacterium
CGGGTAAGCCGAAGTTGGATTCAGATATTGATTTGGAAGGTTATTATATTTACGATATTCAGATGTATGTACAGGAGTTTATCCGTAACCAACTCATTAAGAATGGGCTTATTATTGATATAGAATGAAACGCTTCGGTTCAGAGCGAATGTTCTACTGATTTATAGAGGCATGAACGATTCCGAGCTTGGAAAGCATTCCTCTTTACTCGTCAGTGAACAAGTTATTTTTAACGGTTGTAAGTGGTAAAATAAAGTATACAAAAACGCGCCAATAGAACTACACAGAAATTCGCCACAAAGTGCACAAAAACACGCCAGAGAATACCAAGCCGCGACCTTGATTTGATATAATGAGACCAATATCAATCGGGGGCGGCAAGAGATGAAGGAGTATAAAGTGTTCAGTGCAATACATCAATTAAAAGAAAAGGGCTTCAGAAGGGGCTCGGTGGCGAAACAGTTAGGAATCAACCGGCGTACGGTAGAGCGCTATTGGGATATGTCTGTTGAGGAATATGAAAGACAGCAAACACAAATCTGCCGGGAGAGGACGCTTGATAAACATCATGACCAGATAGTCATCTGGCTGAGTGATTTTCCGACACTCAGTGCCGCGCAGGTATGTGACTGGCTGAAGGAGCATTACGGCGAAGCCTTCAGCGAGAGAACTGTTTCACGTTACGTAAAAAAACTGCGTGAAGAATACAATCTGAAAAAACATCCTAATCCAAGAGAATACGAGGCTGTCCCGGAATTGCCCATGGGACTGCAGATGCAGGTTGACTTCGGTCAGAAGACAATGAAAAATACAGACGGAGGTAAAACCACAGTATACGCAGTTGGTTTCGTGCTGGCACATTCGAGACGGAAATATGTGGAGCTTCAGAGCCGGCCATATACATCGGTGGATTTAGTCCGTGCCTGCCGGCATTGTTTCAGATATATGGGCGGGATGCCCCGGGAAATGGTGTTTGACCAGGACAGTATCGTATGCGTGTCGGAGAATGCCGGAGATATTATCTACACATATGAATTCCAGAAATTCCGTGAAGAATGCAAAATGGACATATATCTGTGCCGGGGAGCCGATCCCGAAAGCAAGGGCAAGATAGAGAACGTTGTAAAGTATGTAAAGGGCAACTTTTTAGAAAACCGCTTTTATGTTGATGACGATATACTGAACAGCTGCTGCCTTGACTGGCTTGAGCGGACCGCAAATACGAAAATCCACGGAACCACAAAACGCATACCAGAAGAGGTTTTTGCACTTGAGCGTGAATATCTGCGTCCCCTGCTTCAGAATACGGAAGAGGAGAAGTCGGCCATTTGCAGAACCGTCCGAAAGGATAATACAATTCTGTTTGACAGCAACCGCTATTCCGTTCCGCTTGGAACATATTCAAAACAGCCGGAAGTGAGTATAGAGCCGAGGGACGGAATCCTGTACATAAGCACAACCTTCGGTGAGCCCATCTGCGAACATCGTATTTCAAACGGCAGAGGGGTGCTTGTTCAAAACAAGAATCATCAGAGAGACCGCGGGTCTAAACTGGATATCCTTCAGAATGAACTGAATGAAACGCTTAAGGGACGAGCCGAAACCTTTCTTCGGGCCATACGCACCGATAAGTCCAGATATGCCAGGGATCAGTTTTTAATTATACGTGCTATGACAGCCAAATATGGAAACGAAGCGGTACTTGAGGCGATTTCATTTTG
>CAZRRN010000152.1:0-1714 GCA_964602475.1 uncultured Lachnospiraceae bacterium
CGGATACTACTATTTTGAGCCGGGTTATACTTTGAAGCATGATTTTAATGCTTATAAGAAACTTTATTACAATGCATCTGTGTTTGTTAAATTAAGATTAAACAAATTCAAAAAGGAGAAAGTTCTGGAACGAAGCATCCCTGCAGATTGGATATTGGATAAAATTGCGGCACGGGATTATTCAGCAGAAAATGAATTTCCGGGATTAATTCCGGATTGGGATAACACACCACGGCGTAGCTACAAGGGATTGGTCTATCGAGGCACTTCTCCGGAGAAGTTTGAAGAATGTCTGCGTATCATCAAACAGAAAATAGAACATAAAAAGTTAAATCATGTTTATATAAACGCCTGGAATGAGTGGGGCGAGGGAGCAATGCTTGAACCGGATGAAAGCAGACGTTATGGATATTTGGAAGCAATCAAGAAAGTCCTGGCAGAATAGACTTGTTCTCAAAAGTGTAAAGGAGTAAGCAAATGGAACAACCGAAGATTAGTGTCATAGTAAATGCATACAAGGTAGAACGATTTTTAGCACAATGTTTGGAATCGATTATCAACCAAAGTTATCAAAATCTTGAAATTGTTTTGGTGTTGGGTACAGGTGATACAGCATGTGAAGAAATCGGTGCGGCATATGCCAAAAAGGATCTAAGAATTGTAATATACTCGGAGCCGTCAAGAGGTATTGCTGTTGCAAGAAATTTTGGCTTGAATGCAGTGACGGGTGACTACATTGGATTTGTTGATGGAGATGACTGGATTGATCCTGACATGTTCGAAGTTATGATGAAGGCTATGCAGCGTCATGATGCAGACATATCAATTATCGGTAAATACCATGCGTATCCGAGTGGAAACGAGGGAACAAAAGAGAATGTGGAATACGTTCTGAACGGACAGGAAGCATTTGAACAGATTTTATACCAAAAGGGCTTTTTCCTGCACCTTTGGGATAAATTGTATAAGAAAGAAGTATTTGACGGTATTCGTTTTCCGGAGGGAGAACGTGTGGAAGACCGCAAGATAGGATATCGACTGCTGGACAGAGCTGAGACAATTGTATATAATACCGCATCAAAATACTATTTTAGAGTCAGCGAAGACAGTTGCTCAAGAGTGGCTGATAATCTTGTGCTGTCACTGAAAAATGATTATGAGATGTGTGACTATATTGGTACAAAGTATCCACAATTACAAGAGGCGGTGGAGTATTTTCTGGTATATGAGAATATGAGCGTCTTGCAAAACAATATCCTGTTTCATACCTATGACAAGAAGAAGGACCAAAAATATGTAGATTATGTACGTGCACATGCCAAGAGTGTTCGGAAAAATCCGAGGGTATCAAAAAGTGTTAAAGTCAAGATGCTATTGTGTGTTTACTTTCCGTGGTTGTTTGCAAAAGTGACAATAGTACGAAGAGAACGCTTCTTAAAACAGCATGGTTCCTATCAGACGGGAGTCGATTGGGCAAGCACATATCAACAGGAGAAAAAGGGGAACTGATTGATGCAGATGAATCATCTAAAGGGAAAAAGAATATTATTTGTATGTCGTGAAACATATTCGATGCCGCTGTGGTTTCTTGCTGAGGAACTGAAGAGTGACAACGAGGTTGCGGCATTTTTTATCATGTCTACGGAATGTTGTTATAATAAGTGTTATTATAATCAGAATTCTTACTACAAGTTTAAGGAAGAACTGCCGGATG
>CAZRRN010000153.1:0-1702 GCA_964602475.1 uncultured Lachnospiraceae bacterium
AAATTTTACAAAAATTTCACATTGCTTTTTTAAATTACAAATATTATAATTTAAAATCATCCTGTTTTAGTATGTGCAATCAAGGAAATCAGGACATTCTATAAGATTCCTGTATGGATTCATTGGATTTCTTGTGGATTTTCTTTGTTTTCCAATGTCCATATGTTTTTGTCATATCTAAAAATAATACATGTAATAACACCGACAGCATCAATTATTAGGAACAGCATTGCTGCCCCTGAACCTTTTCCGGTTCCGAATAAAACGTTAAAGAAACTGTGTGAAGACTGAGCGGCCATAAATGGTTCAAACACTTTATCAACAAGTATTCCGCCTAAAAAATATCCGACAGGTATTGTGAAAAATTGCAGTGTATTTCGTGCCGAATAAACACGCCCCTGCATTTTAACAGGAATATTTGTGCGAAGGATCACATCCATATTGCCTGCCATAACAGGGATAAAAATCCATCCCAGAACTGAAGCAATGCACCACACAGGAGCACTTCTTCCCAGAGAAAGCAAGAGATTTTCAGTGCTCATTGAAAACAGTAGTGAATTGCATATTACTCTTACACGGCTTTTGGGTTCAGGCATAAATGACAGTATAAGACTTCCTGCCAGTGTCGCAAGCCCCACACATGTATTAACCATACCCAGAACAGTTTCTCCCCCGTTTTCTCTTGAAAGAAGCATAGCAGGTAAAGCGGCATTATATATTGAAGCAGTAAAGTTTATTGCCGCCAGGAATAAAATCAAGTCCAGTATTCCTCTGTTGTTTTTAAGGTATTTTAGCCCGCTTTTGGCAGAAGAAAAAACTGATTCCTTTGTTGCATTTTTATCACGATTTATTTGAGGTATTTTTATAAAAAAAGCAAGTGCAGTGAACGCTGCAGCAAAAGTTAAAAGATCGAAAATAATAACTGCATCAATGCCTCCGAAAGCAAGCATAGCAGATGCAATTACTGGTGTTAGAACATTAATAAGGGAACTTGACAAGGACAGCATTCCACTTATTTTCTGATAATGCTTTTTGGGAGTGAGCAGACTTGTAGCAACATCGGAAGCAGGGCGCTGTACTGTGTTCATCAGGCCATTAAGAGCATTGATAAAATACAGATGCCATATCATCAGATGCCCGGTTTTCATAAGAATGAGAACAGCAAATGTACAAAGAGCGGCAAAGCAGTCACTTATCAGCATAATATATTTCTTGTTCCATTTATCGCTTAATGCTCCAGCAAAAATGCTCATTAGGACATACGGTACGTAGGAACAGATTGCAAGCATAGCTGTAGAAAGTGCTGAACCTTTTTGTTCATAAGACCATACGTTGTTACTATGAATTTCATACTCTGTTTCCATTCACTGATGAGACCTCCCTGGGTACCACACGTTTCTTTCACTCCATATATCACGCCACATTTACTATGTTTGATTCCGTACAGTTTTTGGGCTTTGGCTTGATTTGCAGTCTTACCCTCATTCATAGCCTATATGTGGTTTCTGTTCGTCGGACCAGAGTTTTGCCGCCGTCTTCCTTCAGATTCCACCTCCCAGTGGACACCCTTGACTTTGGCTGTATCCTTCCCACTGTCGGGCGGATTAGGGACTTTCACCCATTAGAAACGTGCGCCGCCAGGCGCACAAAATAACGGCATCTCAATCCTTTGCGGGTTGAGATGCCGTGAAATAGCTTGCGT
>CAZRRN010000154.1:0-1656 GCA_964602475.1 uncultured Lachnospiraceae bacterium
ATCTTTTTCCTATGCTTTCCGGTGTTTGAAGTGTCAGTTCCTCCTTATCCTCAATTACACCGCCAATATAATAAGGCAGTCCACAATTTGCATATGAAATGTATCCGGAGCGTTCAAAAACGGTTATCTGTGCATGTTCATCTAATCTTCTAAGTCTGGTTGCTGCTGTTGCACCACCTGCAACTCCACCCACAATTACAACCTTCATCCTTTCACAACCTTTCCTCTGTAAGAACTAATACCTCCAATATTGGTAATATTTAAATATCCCATCTGTTTCAATGCAGATGTAGCACTGCTGCTTCTTGCCCCACTTTGGCAATATACAAACAAAGGTGTACTCTTATCCGTTATTTTTGCAAGAACCTCCTCTATCTGTTGAAGAGGAATATTCTCACTATTCTCAATATGTCCGGATTCATATTCTTCCTTTGTTCTAACATCTAATAACACTGCTTTTTCTGTTTTCAGAAATTCCTGAACTCCTGCATTGATATCTGCTTGTTTTAAAAATCCGAAAATACTCATTGTAACATTGCCTCCACTTCTGCCTTTGGTCTTGCACCGACAGCTTGTCTTACAACCTTTCCATCTTTAACGAGTACAATGGTTGGAATGCTCATCACTCCAAACGCCTGTGATAATTCACCCTCCTCATCCACATTTACTTTACCGACTTTTGCTTTTCCTTCGTACTCCTCTGCCAGCTGTTCAATAATTGGTCCCATCATCCGGCATGGACCACACCAAGGTGCCCAAAAATCAATCAGTACCGGGATATTGGATTTCATCACTTCATTTTCAAAATTTTCTCTTGTTATTTTTAATTCAGCCATTTATTCGCCCTCCTGATTTCATAAGTATTAGCAATCATTCCTGATTTCTAACTTCATTATATAGATTAGGAGTTCTCTTTTCTGTGACTGAGTCTCATTATTCAATAATTTTTTTCAATCCTTCAAAATCTTTTATAAGAATCGCACCTCTGTTAAGCTCTATTAGCTCATCTGATGCAAATTGTTTCAACATTCTCGCCACTACCTCTCTTGCTGAATTGACTTCTTTTGCAATGGCTTCCTGTGTCATTTGAATCTTCTTTTCTCCGGTTTTTTCATAAACAGACAGTAAAAATCTTGCCATTCTCACATCAAATCCTGCAAACAATATTTCCTGCATCACCCATACCACGTCAGAGAATCTTTTCGTCGCAAGTTCATAGGCAAAACATCTCACATAAATATTGCTATCCATCAGTTTTTGAATCATGCCGGAATGAATTGCCAAAATCTCAGTCTCTTCTTCCGCTAGTAGCTGAACATCCAACGATATTCCTGTAATCACGCAGGAAGCTGACATAATGCAACATTCTCCGCTTCCGATATGAAACAATGTAATCTCTCGTCCTTCTTCATTTGTGATATAAACTCGTATAGACCCTTTTTGTACATAAATCATTCCAAGACATGCATCGGTTGTTCCATAAATATAGGAATCTTTATTATACACGCGTAAAACAACACCACTTAACAGCTGTGTTTTCTCTTCATCCACAAGATTATTCCAAAAAGGTATTTGCTTTACTAGTTCATTAATATCCATCCTTCATCCCATCCAGCATCAACATAGATTAATGACAGTTATTTCCACAACCATGAC
>CAZRRN010000155.1:0-1652 GCA_964602475.1 uncultured Lachnospiraceae bacterium
AAATGATTATATCCGACAACATGTACCTCCAAAATGGTTTCCTCCTTACTTTATGCCTTCTTGTTCATTTCATTATAACATATGAGAAAGAAAGTGACAAGGAAATGACAGCATATGTCAGCACAACAGTTATATATGTAAGCTTCGGAGGTACATAAGCTACACCAATATTACTCTGCATATATAGTGTTTCAGTATTGTTCACTGTTAGAGCAGTACTTTGTAAAGTCGGTGGAATAATTAATTACAAAGCTCGAGAGAAACACTGTTTTCCCGGACAGGAAGGAAGACAACACGTTCGAGCGGTGTTGTATCCGGAGCATGAAGAGCAAGATAGATCGTTTTATCGAAACCTTCAAAAATCATTCCGTGACCTCCTCCGATGAACAGTAATTTATCACACTGCTTCCAAACGCCATGCAGTGTGCCGTTTGAGCTTCTTGCAGTTGCTTCTGCGTAACCGCAGGCTCCGTGACTTGCCCATAAAAGAACAAGAGAGTTGTTCTTCATCCGGTATAGGAACGGACCATCGGTAACATAACAGTTCTTCCCAAGAATTTCTGTTGTCCAGCCAGCACTTTTTGCATCAAAGAGTACGAAAGGATTGCCGTTGGTTCCGGTCAGATCAGGGAGAAGCTCAACGGCGCAAATCGTACCGTTCTGAATTTGTGACCACTCATGACAAAACACAAGATAAGGAGTATGGTTGTCATCCAAAAAAAAGGTCCCGTCAAGACATTCCCAGTCTGCCGGCGTAACCGGACCATCCGATATCGGAACAAACGGACCAAGAGGGGAAGCAGAATATAAAATCTGAGTTCCCCGGGAACGCGTTTCATTTTTAAAGCTAGCAAACATATAAAAGGAATTTCGGTATCGATACACCTCTGGAGCCCAGTAATTCCGGTCTGCCCAGAAGTCTCCGCTGTTGTGGAAGACTTCAAACGGACCATCCCAGTCGGTCAGATTATTGCTGATATATACGTCAAAACCGTTGGCTGGTCCCCAACAGGTCTCAACCCTGGTACCATACAAATAATAAGTCTGTTCATAAACCAGAACGTAAGGGTCTCTCAAGGAAATTGCAGTAGTAATGATACTCATGATCATTATCCTTTCATATAGGAGTATTTCGTAATATACAGTAGCTGTAGCATTTTATTAAGCTGAAATTCTTGCATTGCAGATTTAGCTAAAATTATAACAAAAATTACTTAAAAGAAAATGATTTATAGATTATAAAAGATGACATTTAGTGTTTAACTTAAGTAAAGTAAAGATGACGGAAAATACGTCAGTATAATTGCTGTTTTTGTTATTGTTGTACAAACAAAGGAACGATATACTATCAAACAGATCATAGATTTGCTGATTGGCGAGTTGTTTCAAAAGCGTCTTTGAGTATTGCTGACAGTCAAAACGATAACAATTAAAGCAATTAAATAAGTGTGTATAGATATATTATATGTAAGCTGACAGCGGTATAAAAGCACTGTCAGCTTTGTTTGCGTTATAGAATCCGGACTATTTGTATGTTATTTTATATGTCAGCATAACCGTGAAATATGTTATTGAAAGAGACATTTGCAGATGTTAGAGTGTACAAAGAACACGAGGGGGATGTCTACAATGAAGCCAGCAAATAAAATATT
>CAZRRN010000156.1:0-1644 GCA_964602475.1 uncultured Lachnospiraceae bacterium
TGATAAAAGTAATAAAAAACCCTTGACACCACTGAATTTATATTGTTTCTTTGTAATACGTGATCACGTATTATATGACAACAGAGAAACTTTCACATCCACAGTGGGCGACTATCCACAAAAGACCCGGCACCGAGCTCCGTCTGATCAGAGGAAACTACTATCTCTATGAGTACAGGACGGTTTACGATAAGGAGCGTAAGAAGCCCCGAAAGATCACCGGCAAGATCCTTGGCCGGATCACCGAGCAGGGATTCATTCCATCCGGAAAACGGAAACTTGAACAAGCCCTTGAGCCGGTTTTGGAAACACGGCCGCATTGCAGGGAATATGGCGTCACTCTGCTTGTTACCAGGGCGTTTTCCAGGTACACCAGCGTGCTTCAGGATGTTTTTCCAAAACAATGGAAAGCCATTCTGGCAATTGCTTATTGCCGGTTTGTTTACCATTGTCCGCTCAAGAATATACCCTTCCGGTTATCCCAAAGTTTTCTGCAGGAGCTTACCGGAGGTCCACCCTTTAATGAGAAAACGGCCAGTCTGGTGTTGAAGACCATCGGTGGCAAGCACGAACAGATGCTAAGGTACATGAAAGCATTTATTAAACGGGACGACTATCTGCTGATGGACTCGACGCATATCTTCTCAAACTCCAACCTCATCACGCTTTCGCGCAAAGGGTATAACAGCCAATTGGATTTTGACCCACAGGTCAACCTGTTTTACATTTATTCCGCCAGGACACAGATGCCGGTTTATTACCGGGTGCTCCCGGGAAACGTCCGTGAAGTGAGAGCGTTCAAGAACTGCCTGTTGGAAGCCGGTTTGCAGGATGCTGTCATCGTAGCCGACAAAGGCTTTTTCTCAAAGAAGAACATCGGGCTTCTGGAGCAGGAAGGGTTGCAATACATCCTGCCGCTCAAACGCGATAACAATATTATCGATTATGACCTTCTTGCCAACAATGAATTCAAGGAAGAAGCCATGTACTTTGAGCATGAGAAACGGTTTGTCTGGTATCAGAAATATTCTTACAGCGATCTTTCTTTGTTTCTTTACCTGGATGAAACACTGAAAGTAAAGGAAGAGAAAGATTACCTTCATCGGATTGAAACGCACCCGGAAACGCATAACCTGAATGATTACCACAAAAAGCGGAATACCTTTGGTACATTAGCGCTGCTGACCAGCTTCAAAAGAAAGCCGGCCGTTGATGTATACGAAATGTATAAATCCCGGATGTCGATCGAAGTGCTGTTTGATGGAATGAAGAATGTCCTTGAGGCTGACCACACGTATATGCAAAATGAGCAGACCCTTCAGGGGTGGATGTTTGTCAATCACATCACACTGCAATGGTACCAGCACTTGTATATCGAGTTAAAAAAGAAGAACCTGCTAAAGCGATACTCCGTGAATGACTATGTTCAGATGCTCACCGACCTGAAAAAAGTGAAAATCAACGACTCCTGGTATCTGAACGAAATAACCGGCCAGACTCAGAAAATGATAGAAAAATTAGGCCTTTCGGTAAATTGATATAATACGTAAATTCATTCCGGGTTAGAGCTTAATTTTCCAAAAATAATTTCTGATACTGTTGCTGGTTTGGTTACAATTACCGGGGGAGAAAAATATGGCATTA
>CAZRRN010000157.1:0-1634 GCA_964602475.1 uncultured Lachnospiraceae bacterium
GAAGTATACACGGCAATACAGGTCGCAAGAATTGCCAGAATAAGCATCATTGCAATCACCGCCGACACCCCGTCATCCTTCTTTTTTTCAATCATATACTCATCTCCTTTGCATAAATCACACTGCTCTCCGTGGTCAGACGGATACTAGCCGTCCCCGTGCCGATAACTTCTGCCGGAATCTTCACCACATACCTCCCGCCAAGATCAAACACCAGTTTCGTTTCATTCTGATAATCGGTCAGATACATCACCGGCAGCGTATACTTTTTTCCCTCCGCTGTTGTCAGGGCGGCAGAAAGCTTTGATCCGTCAATCCAGTCACCGCCCTTATGCCAGAAATACAGATACTGCTCTGTCGTATTATACGACAGGGAAACATCAACCACATCAACCCGTTCGCCGGGCAGCAAATCAAATGCCGATGCGGCAAACAAAGAGACCAGAATAAGAACCAGTGCCAGAAGAAGCATCTCGCCGACAACTGACACCGCCGCATCATCTTTTTTATTTTTTGTATATTTAAACTGCATAATGCCTCAGATAAGATAGATAAACGTTACAATCGTTGCTATGAGAAGAATGACTGAATGTTTCAGACCGCACAGGATACTGTTCGATGACATCTGCCCGGCCATGATGCCGGAGAAAAATGCCAGAATCATTCCCAGATGAAACATATCTGCTTTATTTGCCGTAATGTCAAAGGTCAGATTGTATGCGGAGAAACTGGAAATAAAAGCTACATTCATCTGATACGCTGAATAGAGGTAAATGCCGAATGAAAGGTAAATTACCGCAAGGTAGACAAACGAGACATTCAGCCGTTTACTTTTCATCTTAATATAATGTTCCAGATCAGCAATGGCGATTGTCAGAATCTCACGGATATAATCGGTAACTTCACTCGCTTTTACCAGCAGGGAAATGGCCCGCTTAACCGTAACCAGACCGATACGCTCTTCCATGCGGACCAGAGCGCCGGAAAGCTGTGATCCGTATTCAAGTTCTTTTGCGACAATCTTAACTTCGGATGAAAGCACACCGGTTTTATTGCCGGAGATAAGGGCAATTGCACCCTGCAGTGTCATGCCGATATCACGCATATCAGCAATTTCCCGCAGAAGTTCCGGCATCTGTTTTTCCACACTGCTGACATATCTCCGGCGAATCTCATACGCTGCCATAAGAGGAATCATTGCAGCAATGGCAAGAAGACATACAAACACTTCGTTGGTAAATGCAGGAAATATCCGCGTAAGTCCGCCTGAGAGCCAGAAGAGAAAAACTCCTGCTGCCAGAATTGCAGATACCACCGCCGGAACCGTGTAATCCGAGATAAAAAATTTGAGCGGGTGACGAATAATATCCCGGAACCTGAGGGTTCGTTTGCGGGAATTAATCTGTTTAATGAACTCATAACAGTTGGTTTTGTTAAGCTTGTTACTTTCACTATTTCGGCGACTGTAAGGATTGGTTTTTGTTCAAATTGTTCAAAGACTAATTTTGCAGATTCTGTAGCTCTTCCAAGTGAATTAAGTTTAATAAAATCTTCAGCAAAGAGTTTTTGTATTGCAATGAGTGTTTTTCTTGCGTCATTTGATGTTTCAATAACTCCCTCTAAAAAGAAGTTAA
>CAZRRN010000158.1:0-1628 GCA_964602475.1 uncultured Lachnospiraceae bacterium
TCTATAAATTTCTCTTTATATCTGTCCATCGTCTTCCTCTTTTCTCAGTATTATAATACACATCCGATTAATTCATGAATGTCTTCCACTGCGTTTTTTTTCATATAGCTTTCTATTCCGACAATCGTCTTAATTGTGGCATACGGATCATGAAAATTCGCTGAACCGACGGCAACCGCTGTGGCTCCAGCCATTAAAAACTCAAGCGCATCCTCACCACAGGTAATTCCTCCCATTCCAACAATTGGTATTTTAACTGCCTGAGCAGTCTGATATACCATGCGCAACGCAACCGGACGAATTGCCGGTCCTGACAGCCCGCCTGTTTTATTTGCCAGAACAAAATTTCTTTTTTGAATGTCGATTTTCATGCCGGTCAGTGTATTAATCAGCGATACCGCATCTGCTCCTCCGGCTTCCGCTGCTTTTGCAGTTTCTGTAATGTCAGTAACATTTGGACTCAGCTTAATCATCAGAGGCTTCCTTGAACACTTTTTCAGTTGTGAAGTAATCTCCTCAACAGAACGTGCACTCTGTCCGAATGCAATACCGCCTTCTTTTACATTTGGGCAGGAAATATTGATTTCCAGCAGATCCGCAGCGCTTTCTGATAACAGCTCTACCGCTTTTCTGTACTCCTGCGCTGTCTTACCGCAGACATTCACAATAATCTTCGTGTCAAATTGTTTCAAGAAAGGAAGGTCTCTCTGTAAGAATAATTCAGCACCGGGATTCTGTAAACCAACTGCATTCAGCATTCCACTGTCAGTCTCTGCTATACGCGGAGTCGGATTACCTTCCCATGGGACGGCAGATACCCCTTTCGTTACTACTGCCCCAAGTGCATTCAAATCCACAAATTCACTGTACTCCATTCCGGATCCAAAGGTACCAGAAGCTGTCATGACCGGGTTTTTCAGTGTGATTCCTGCTAATTTAACTTCTGTATTCATAAGGATTCCCTTCATGTGAGTTAATTGATTGCAACAAGCTGCCGCAGGTTCTTTATCTTGCTCTATATTATGTGTAATTATATTTGCGGAACGAATTTCTGTCAAGCATATTACCATATAAAAAGAGGCTGCCCTGAAAGTTTTACTCTCAGAGCAGCCTCTTTTTATATGTTGGCTACTTTTCGGAAATAAGCTGAATTACTCCTCTACTTCTCTTTTTCGGCCAAGTACCGAAAATCCCATAACCAGAAGTGCGCCTCCGAAAATGTAGAACAAAACACTTGGTGTCGTTCCGGTTTCCGGAAGTGCATCCGCCTCGGGAATAATTTCTTCCTCGATTACTTCTTCAACGGTTACTTCCGTAATCACGACTTCTTCAGGAACTTCAGGTATAACTTCCGGTACTGCTTCAGGAATATCAAGATCATTTATTTCTTCAACAATTTCTTTCTGGATTTCTTCTACTGTTTCTTCTTTTGTTTCTTGATCGACAGTTACAGCAACAGCTTCTTCCGGAACGGACTGAGGGATTGAATTGTCTTCAATGTCTTCGGTCTTCAAAGCTTCTGTCGGCGTTACTTGCGTCACATCTGCCGGTGTTACGGGTGTCTCATCTGCCGGTGTTACAGGTGTCTCATCTGCCGGTGTTACGGGTGTCTCATCTGCCGGTGTTAC
>CAZRRN010000159.1:0-1627 GCA_964602475.1 uncultured Lachnospiraceae bacterium
GTTTGAAGGCATGTCTCCACAGCACATACCTGACTTACCTGTTCGCTCTTCCTGCCCGGAATGCTTGATGCAGATTGGCTTCACTCCGGTAAGGAGCACGGTTTTGGGCGGTTCCTTGATCGGCTTTGGCGTGCGCAAAACTGCCGAAACCTTCCTGCGCGCTACAGTCTTAAGCACCCCAGCCTGTTCTTTCTGCTCTGCCTTTTGCTTATCCGGCTTTTCACTGACAGCAGGCATTTCGATCTGTCCTTCCGATTTCCGCTCCGGCACAGGATCCGCAATCAGCCCTGTCAGATTTCCCGTATGCAGCACACACAGCTCATGAAGAGCTCTGGTAGCTGCTACATACAAAAGCTTTGCATGTCCGTCATCCACCGGATAATCATTTCTGTCCGGATTCAGAATCAGTACCGCATCAAATTCAAGACCTTTGGTATAAGCCACCGGCAATACCATAATTCCATCCGAAAAGACTGCTCTCTCCAGACTACTCTCCGCAACAGGAATCCATTTTCCAAGCTCCTGTGCGGCTTTCCTGGCACACTGCTCACTGCGGCATACCACTGCGATTGTACTAAGTCCCTTTTTCTGCCACTTAGCACAAACGGAAGCTGCCTCTCTTATCAGTGTCTCATCGGAAGGAACCTGCTTTACGCTCACCGGCTCCCCATGACGGATGATCGGCTCTGCCGGATAAGCCGCAAAGCTCCCGTGATGCAGGATTTTCAATGCAAATTCAGAAATCTCTACTGTGTTTCGATAGCTCTTTTTCAGCACCCCGAAGCTGTCCATTTCATCGGTTAACAGAAGTGTTCTCAGTTCCTCCCAGTCATTTAGTCCATAGCCGAAGTGAATATTCTGGGATACATCCCCCATCACCGTATAGGTGCAGTCTTTGATACAGAAATCAAGAACTGCATATGCCATCATCCCAAAATCCTGGGCTTCATCAATAACGATATGATGAGCTTCACTGATGACCTCAGTCTCCTTCACTCTTTTATACAGATACGCCAGTGCAGCCAGATCGTACACGTCAAATTCCCGATCCGGAATCTTTATCCGGTATCCTTTTTCTTGTTGAAGCATCAGGAAATCCCGATACATATCGAAAACAGGACGTTTCCAGATCCGCTTTCCGAATCTTCCCCGGTAAGCCTTCAGAATTGCCTTTCGCTCTTTCTCCGTATAACGGATGCCATTTTTCAGAAATTCATCTTTTATTTTGATCAGAAGACGTTCATTGAGCATATTGATCTTGCTCTGGATGGACATACCGGGTGTTTGTCTGACATAATCCGCAATTGAATCACCGGATAGAATCTCAATCAGATCCCCGGAGCAGACCTGTTTACCGATGGTTTCGTCAAATACCCCTGCCACGCCGTCCCTGATCCCCTCCACAAACTGTTTGGGATTCAAATAAACCGTATCCGCTAATATAGCTTCCCTCTCCATGCTAAGACAATAATCCTTCAATTCCTCAAACCATCCAAGGGTTCCCCGTACACTGCCACTTAGGTCAGCCTGTGAATTCTCTAAAATGCGGTATTTCTTCTCATCCCAATCCTCATACAAGAGTCTCATAAACAACAGTTCCATGGTCATCTGCTTGATACCGTACACA
>CAZRRN010000160.1:0-1608 GCA_964602475.1 uncultured Lachnospiraceae bacterium
TTTGCAATAGTTTACATGACTTTACACAGGTATACGCAAATCTCAAGTCGGTTCCCGGAGTGTACCACGCCGTTGGTGTAGCTCCGTCAGAAGTTACTAATCCGGGTAAAGACTGGATTCAAACTATTGAAAACGGATTAAAACTTCCCAATGTCATTGCTCTAGGGGAGACAGGTCTGGATTATTTCCGTAAATTCGGCGATAAGCGTTCTCAAATAGAGCTGTTTATAACACAATTAGAAATTGCTCAAAAGATGAACGTTCCGGTTATTATCCATAACCGTGATGCAGGCAAAGATGTTCTCGATATATTAAGCGAGCGTATTCCTTCTGCAGGGGCTGTTCTTCATTGTTATTCTGAAGATGCTGATTATGCAAAAAAAGCTCTTGATCTAAATATCTTTTTCTCCTTTGCAGGAAATTTGACATACCGCAACGCACGAAACCTTCATGAAACCGTTTTAAATGTACCTCTCGACAGAATTCTTGTCGAATCTGAAAGTCCATTTATGGTCCCTGCAGAATTCAGAGGAAAGCGAAACATGCCTTCATATACACCGTCAACAGTCAGATTTTTATCGGACCTTCTGGACATTGAACTTGAAGAGATCAGCGCACAGTTATGGAAAAACAGCTGCAAATTTTTCAGGCTGCCGGAATAACGACACCGTATGAGTTCCTATTACCACCCCGTAGCAATAGGGGACCTCCTCATTCCCGGAAATCTGTTTTTAGCACCGGTTGCCGGTTACTCGGATAGAGCCTTCCGCTCAATATGCATTAAGGGAGGAGCTTCTTTGTGTTATACAGAGATGGTTTCTTCAGAGGCGCTGTATAGAGGATCAGGAAAAACACAGCAATTACTGCTCCGTGCCGAAAACGAAACACTGTTTGCAGTCCAGCTTTTTGGCGGCGACACACATGCTATGGAAGAAGCAGCCCTCATTATCGTACAAAAGCATTCACCCTCTCTTATAGACATTAATGCAGGCTGTCCTGTACCTAAGATTATTAAGTCAGGGGCGGGGTCTGCTCTAACAAAAAATCCTGAACACCTGTACGACATTACCCGGTCTGTAGTTAAGGCCTGCCCGTCAATACCCGTCACCGTAAAAATCCGTTCCGGCTGGGATGCACAAAACCTGACATGGAAGGAAGCGGCGCTTGCAGCCTATGAAGCGGGAGCAAAGGCGGTTACGATCCATGCCCGCACCCGTGCACAAGGCTACGAAGGAAAGGCCGACTGGTCCATTCTCTCAGACTTAGCAAGTCTCCTGAAGGGCAAAATTCCGGTTTTCGGATCAGGAGATGTATTCAGCCCCGAGGATGCAAAGGCCATGCTCGAAGAAACAGGATGCGATGCGGTAATGTTTGCACGGGGAGCTATGGGAAATCCCTTTATTTTCAGGCAGACCGTTTCATTGTTAACGACAGGAACATACCAGGAGATCGACGCCTCCGAACGAATCAAGGCCGGGATGGAAGAGCTTAGTGTTTTAATTGAAGACATAGGTGAAGTTTCTGCCTGCAGAGAGATGAGAAAGCGATTTTGCGCTTATTCAAAGGGGCTTCCCGGAGGACCTGCATTAAGAAGTGCAATAGTGCAGG
>CAZRRN010000161.1:0-1594 GCA_964602475.1 uncultured Lachnospiraceae bacterium
TGAATATGAATCAAATTGCCGAATTTATTAAAACAAACAGAAAAGCTGCCGGGCTGACGCAGGAAGAATTTGCAATGAGGTCGGGACTTGGGCTTCGCTTTGTGCGTGAACTGGAGCAAGGAAAAGAAACCGTGCGTCTGGATAAAGTCAATGTTGCTTTGGCGATGTTCGATATGGAAGCCGTTCCGGGCAGAAAGGAACAGAAATGACAAGTACATTCAGAAGAGCATTCGTTTATGTGTATAACGTCTATGCCGGAGAGCTTTGCGAAACCGACGAGGGATACTCTTTTTCTTATGACAAGGAGTATCTATCAAGTGGCGATGCACATCCGGTTTCATTAACTCTGCCGACACGGGAAGAATCCTATACATCCAAAACGCTGTTTTCTTTTTTCGACGGACTGATCCCCGAGGGATGGCTTCTGGATGTTGTCAGCCGCAACTGGAAGATTGATTCCAAGGACAGATTTGCGCTGCTTCTGGTTGCTTGCAAGGACGCTATCGGAAGCGTCAGCATAAGGGAGGAACGAATATGAACTGCTTATGCTGTGGAAAGCCGCTTAAAGACAACGGCGAAAATATCGGCTGGCACAAGGCTTGTATCAAACGTTTCTTCACAACGACAGTCATCCCGGAAATCGAGATAACAGATTTGACTTTAGAAACGCTTGCCGAGGAAAGCACCAATAAAGGATATACCGTTCCTGGTGTTCAGAAGAAGCTTTCGCTGCACCTTTCAAAAGAAACGCACCCGAGACTGACGGTTGTAAACTATCCGACAGGATATATTCTGAAGCCGCAGGTCAAGGAATTCCGTGCGCTGCCGGAGGCGGAGCAACTTGTTATGTGTATGGCGGATAAAGCAGGAATTGCAACCGTACCTCACGCTTTGGTGAAAAGCGGAGATTCATATGCGTACATCACAAAGAGAATTGACCGTGTATTTGCAGACAAATCAAGAACCCAAATGCTTGCCATGGAGGACTTCTGTCAGTTGGATTTGCGGCTGACACAGGATAAATACAAGGGCTCATACGAGCGCTGTGGAAAGGTCATCAAGCAGTATTCTTCCGCTTCCGGTCTGGATATAACAGAGCTGTTTTATCGCCTTGTGTTTTCGTTTATCGTCGGCAATTCCGATATGCATCTGAAGAATTTCTCTCTGATTGAAACAGAAACTGGCTCGGGAAAGTATCATCTTTCTCCCGCCTATGATCTGCTTCCGGTGAACGTCATCATGCCGGAAGACAAAGAGCAATTCGCCCTGCCGATGAACGGTAAGAAGACAAATATCCGCCGAAAAGATTTTCTTGTCTTTGCGGATGGGTGCGGTATAACCAAATCATCGGCAGAAAAAATGATAGAACGATTGATCTCCCTGACATCCGAGTTCATCAAAATGTGTGATGATTCCTTCATTCCAAAGGATATGAAGGAATCGTTGAAAGAGCTAATCAACGCAAGAGTGTCTGTTCTGAAACAGTAAATTCAGCTTGTTCTCCGGCTTGATAATGCAATCCATGCCGGAAAAACGAATTGGGTTTTTGATGAATGTGAAGCCTGCATTTGATGTTTTGCAGGGCAAAACTGAA
>CAZRRN010000162.1:0-1587 GCA_964602475.1 uncultured Lachnospiraceae bacterium
TAACAGCGTCTTGCACCAACTTGGCAATTAACGTTGCAGGGTTTGTCATTGCAGACAAAGAAGTAATTTGTGCCTGTAACCCTGCAAGCTGATCTGTGAAAGATTGAGTCACTCTTTTTTCATATGCTTCCAGAGAAGCCAAATCGGAGCATTCATCAATTGTAGCGTCTATATTATCAATGAGTTTATTTACTGTCGTCATCCCACAATCTCCGTAACAATTCCGTTGGTGACCGTAACTAATTTCCCATCATAACTTAAAAAGCTTCCTGTTGCTCCTGACTCTGTGGAAAAATTACCTGTGACATAGGTGTCAGGGGAATCTATAGTTGTTGATGGCGATGTTAAAGTTATTCCTGATTTCGACACTGTTAATGAAATCGTATTGTCCAAACTTCTAATTTCTAAATCGGTTGGGGAATAATCATCAATTAATCTTTTCTGGCTCCATATCCCACATAAAGCAATGGCATCAGTTAGATTATGTCTTCTTTGCGTCATTTGTTCATTTTCTTCGCCACCGTTTTGTTGCCATGCATCAAAATTAGTATCAGCAAAGACAACAAGGCATTCATCCCCAACTGCAATAGGTAACGTAATAATAAAGTTGCCTGCCCTTGGCATATAGATAGGAACTTTATATAGAACAGGAATCTTTTTTGATTCTGCAATTCCATTAGAAATAATTCTTTCCTTGATAACTAATTGGGCAGTAACAGTTTGTGTTGCAGAATCAAACTCTTTAATAATTGCGGGAGCAGCGCAACGTAAATCAAAATTGATTTTCTTAATCAATTCGTAATAAAAATCTTGCTGACTTCCTATTCTTTCTTGTAACGACCACATAATAATTACCTTACATTCACCGTCATCGCACCTGTTCCTGCCAATGCTTGCATGTCTGGATTCACCCATGCTTCACATTCCGAATACCAATCTTGCCCTCTTGTATCTCCTGTATGTGTAACAGAAATTAATCTGTATCGACCATCATTAGAAAATAAAGGCGGGGTTCCTTGTCCAAATATCTGAGGAGTCATTCTTGTTTCTGTATGTGTGATTCTTATCTGTTGTTCTGGTCTCATATGCTTTAATCTAGGGTCAAGTAAGCATTTAAAAGAAACCCCTTTAGGGACTCTTGAAGGAATGCCAATCAATCCTGTTTCTGGAGAAATTTCCAGTTCCTTATCGGAGCTTATTTCATTAAGGAAATTCCCTATTGTCAATTTAAACATCTGAGTGCCATCTTCTGCACAACATTGCCCCATAACATTGTCGGCACAATATTTTGCATAGTCAATTCCATTCTTAAATACAGTTTCGGATTTCCATGACTTTGTTTTATTTTTTGTTGTAGCAGGAGGTGAATGCTCGGCATTAATTTCTAATTGTCTTGTCATGAAATTAAACCTGCCTTCGTCATCATTCTCAGGTTGTGTAACATGAGCCATAATAAATCCGCCCTTAATTATATCATAACCCTGCATGCAATGGAGAGTTAAAATTTTATCCACGATATTTTCTCTGTGTTCGATAAAATGGAATATATTTGCATCCCATATCGTTCCAAAAGCACCATTTTCATAT
>CAZRRN010000163.1:0-1578 GCA_964602475.1 uncultured Lachnospiraceae bacterium
AACTTCCTTGCCAGTGTATGTGTATTTCTCTTTTTCTTTTAATTGCTTTTGGAGTTCTGCAATTTGTTTATCTTTATCTGTTTCTCCAAAAGTTTCTTGATAACACTTCGCACAGAACTTCATACCATTGACAATGTTACAGCCATACACTTCTCTACCACAACTATCACAAACCATATTAAAATAACTCATACTACTGCCCCCTGCTCAACATTAAAATATGCACGGCATTTTTCGGATGCAAAGAAATCATTGCCCATAAAGTATTCGTAAAAAGGATTCCAACCGGTAATCATCAAGTTTTTGGACTTCACTTGCAGCATATTATAAGAATTTTTATCTTCATTTCTCAAGACAAAATTATATGCTGCCCAGTATTCCAAAACTATGTACAGCGCACATAAAGCATCAATTGTTGTTTTTTGGTTTGCATATTTATACTAATATGCATTAAAAACAAGATATAATCCATTGCCTACCAGTAATGCTTGTGACATCAGCTTTGGTGAGGGAACGGATGGTTTCGCAAAGACGATCCACTACTTTTTCCAGTGTGGGAAATATTTCGTTTCTGAAACCGCGTTTACGGATTTCTTTCCATATTTGTTCGATGGGATTCATTTCCGGTGTGGCAGGAGGCAGATAAAATAACTCTACGTTCTCCGGGATAATCAAAGAGTTCGATTTATGCCATGCAGCTCCGTCACAAACCATTAGAATGATATCCTCAGCATATTCTTTACTGAGCTCTTCCAGGAAAACGTTCATGCAAACCGTATCACTATTGGGCAGAATTAGGAAAAACGAATTACCTGTTACTGGCTCAACCGCTCCATAGGTATAGCGATACTCTCGAATATGATGACATGGCACGCTGGGACGGATCCCGCTTTCACACCAGCAGTATTTGGGTTTGTTGATACGGCCAAAACCGGCCTCATCCTGAAACATTAGCCGGATTTGCTTGGAACTGTGGATAACTTTTAGTTCTTCCTCTCTGGTTTTAATTTTTTTGAGGCCTCAATGACCTCTTCGCTTGCCTTATTGGGATGTTTGCTCCGCGGCATCACTTTTCGCCAGTTATGCCGATGCAATAAGCGGTATATCTGTGAGTTCCCAATTGGATGGCCCACCTTTTCTTCGTAAGCCGCAGCCAGTTCCCGCACGTCAAGCAAATGCCCCTGCTTTGCCTGTTGGCTGTAGGCTTCCAAAAATGCCGTTTCCTCTGCTTCGCTCATATTTCGATGATTCCCACCGTAATGCTTCTGTGTAATTGGCGTGATTCCTTCCTCGAAATACTGTCTGATCAGCCCGCTGACGTGGGAACGATGATACCCTGTTATCTCTGATATCTCACTTAATGACTTCCCGTCCGCCCGAAGTGCCAGCACTTTAAGCCGTGCCTCGATTTGCTTATCTTTATTCGCACGCCGTGCTGCTTCTATTTCAGTTGCATGTTCTGTTGTGAATGTGTATTTTTTCATTTCGCATCACCACATTCATCATATCACAATCTTGCATATTTGTCTACTTTTTATTGCATATTAGTATAAATTGTGCACAAATTTAGTCTTTTTT
>CAZRRN010000164.1:0-1573 GCA_964602475.1 uncultured Lachnospiraceae bacterium
GAACAGTTCCATACGATTTCAAGTTATGTCAACCGAAAAATCAAAGAAATGGGAACAGAAATTCTCGCTGGCAGAATCGAATTGAATCCCTACGAAGATGATAAAACGTCAGCCTGTACCTATTGCCAGTATCATTCCATATGCGGATTTGACGAGCGTATGCCCGGTTATCAGAAACGCAAGGGACAGAAACAAGAAGCGGATCAAGTGCTGGAAGACATGAAGAACAATGTAAAACGGAACAATCAGTAATAGATCATATGGAGAAGTGGGAATGAATTTTACCGAGGAACAATTAAGTGTCATAACGACGAGAAATAAGGATATGTTGGTATCGGCAGCGGCTGGATCAGGCAAGACTGCTGTACTTGTTGAGCGCATTATCCGACGGGTACTGGATGAGACGGCTCCGGTCAATATAGACCAACTGCTTGTGATGACCTTCACAGAGGCAGCGGCCGCAGAGATGAAAGAACGTATCGGTGCTGCAATTGAACTGCGTTTAAAAGAGCAGCCTATGAATGCTCACTTACAAAAACAATCGTTATTAATTCATCAGGCGCCGATTACAACCATCCATGGCTTCTGTCTGAATGTCATTAGGAATCATTTTCCTGAGATTGACCTTGATCCCGGTTTTCGTGTTGCTGATGAAGGCGAGTGTAAACTTCTGAAAGCAGATGTGATGGAACAGGTTTTGGAAGAAGCTTATGAGCAGGCAGATGCAGATTTTCTTTATATGATTGAATGTTATGGGGCGAAAAAGAGTGACAGTGCCGTAGAAGACCTCATTACGAACTTATATAACTTTGCAATGAGCGATCCGTTTCCGAAGCAGTGGCTTGAAGGCTGTAAGTCTGCTTATGCTGTCGCTATTTCGATTTGCCAGGAGGCAGATGGACCGGGAGCTTACGAGCCAACAATCATGGCTGATTTGGATTTATTGAATGACCTTGCAGCATGCGGGACATATCGTGAATACGGACGTATCCTTCAGACGCTGGAGTATACGAAACTTGGCAGAGTGAAGGCGGGCGATGGAACTGATCCGGATAAGAAAGCGATGGTCAAGAATATTCGCGACCGTTATAAGAAACTGTTAGATAAACTGGGAGACCAGTATTTCTATGAGGCACCGGAACAGATGCTCATCGATATGCAGGCATGTGAACGACCGGTATCGGCATTGATTGATCTGACATGTTCATTTATGGATGCCTATTCTGATGCAAAGCGGGATAAGAATATCATCGACTTTAACGATATGGAGCATATGGCACTTGAAATATTGCTTGAGACAGAGGATGGGAAAACTATTCCGAGTCGGACAGCCTTAGAATACAGAGATTACTATGCAGAGATTCTGGTGGATGAATACCAGGATTCTAACTTGGTGCAGGAATATCTGATCAGAAGTATCAGCAAAGAAACTTCGGGCCAGCACAATGTATTTATGGTAGGCGACGTTAAGCAGAGTATCTACCGATTCCGCCTAGCACGTCCTGAACTTTTCATGGAGAAACATCATGCATATCCGGTTGCAGAAAATACAACAATAAATACAGTAACAACA
>CAZRRN010000165.1:0-1535 GCA_964602475.1 uncultured Lachnospiraceae bacterium
GAAGATGCAGGAAGTGCTGTTATTGAAAAAAATATAAACAGTGATATACTTGAGAATGCAAAGGCTTTTATACAGTATTTTGCCGGCAAGAAAAAGATAATATTAAGGGACTCGGACGGAAATGAGCTTTACAGCGGTTTCATTGACGACAGACCGGAAATTATTAAGAATTTTACACAAACATTTGTTTACGGATATAAAAAATAATGTTATCATATTACAGTAACGGAGGGATAAATCATGAGTGAAATTAAAAGAATCGGAGTTCTTACATCCGGCGGTGACGCACCGGGAATGAATGCGGCATTGAGAGCGGTTGTACGTTCAGGTATATACAGAGGTTTTTCGGTTTGGGGTATCAGAAAAGGGTATGAGGGTTTATTAAACGGTGACGTATATGAGATGAATCTTCGTTCGGTTTCGGATATTATGAGCAGAGGCGGTACGATTTTACAAACTGCCAGAAGTAAAGATTTCGCTACTGCCGAGGGAGTTGCTAGAGCAGCAAAAATGGTTGATGTCTGGAAGTTTGATGCTATTGTTGTTATCGGCGGTGACGGTTCCTTTAGAGGCGCAAGAGATTTGGCAGCTCAGGGTGTTAATGTGATAGGCATTCCGGCTACAATTGATAATGATATTGGCTGTACAGACTATACAATCGGTTTTGATACGGCTTGTAATACTGTTAAAGACGCGATTGATAAGATTAAGGATACAGCCTTCTCTCATGAAAAGTGCAGCCTTGTTGAGGTTATGGGCAGAGATGCCGGATACATAGCTTTAAACTGCGCTATTGCAGATGGTGCTGAGGTTTGCTTGCTTCCGGAGAAGAATTTTGACATGGATACAGATATTATTCAGCCAATTCTCGGATGCAGAAACAGAGGCAAGCACCATTATATTGTTATTATTGCTGAGGGCGTCGGCGGAACGATGAAGATTGCGGAGGATATACATAATATTACTGGTATAGCTACCACAGCTACTATATTGGGACACCTGCAAAGAGGTGGAAGCCCCTCTATCAGAGACAGAGTAACTGCGAGTCTGATGGCTTGCAAGGCTACTGAAATTTTGGAGAAGTGTATTACGAACAGAATTATTGCAAGTAAAGGTAATGATATTGTTGATATTGATATTAAAGAAGCATTGTCTATGAAAAAGACAATTGACGAGGATATGATAAAGACAAGTAAGATTCTGTCATTATAATACAGCACGTAAGGAGTTTGCTTTGATTTTTAATGTTCCTAATGTATTAACTTTAATAAGGCTTATAATGGTTCCCGTTATGGGGGTCTGTCTTGTAAACGAGATGTTTCTTGCAGCAGCAATAATATTTTTTGTTGCAAGTGCAACTGATGTTCTTGATGGATATATTGCGAGACATAATAATCAAATTACTGATTTCGGAAAAGTATTTGATCCTTTGGCTGATAAGCTGCTGTCATTGACTGCGCTGTTTTTCCTTGCATATTTTCACAGAATATCAGGAAATAACAATTTGAACTGGGCTGTTCCGATTTTGATTTTAA